>CAZQMB010000010.1:0-28035 GCA_964594365.1 uncultured Conexibacteraceae bacterium | reverse complement strand
TGTCCGCCGCCCTCCAGCCTGATCACGGTCGAGAGCCGCTCGAAGTCGCTGTTCGGCATGGTGAACTCGAGACCCTCGAGTTGGTACCCGTCGATCTCCAGCGGGAGATCCTCGATCCTGCAATAGAGCCCCTTTGCCATCGCGTTCAGGCTAGGCGATGCAGGTATGCAGCGAGGCGAGGCCCCCGCTCAGGAGCAGGGATTCCTGATCTTGCAGATCCGCCGGGTCTCGAGCAGGGAATCGATCGAACCGGGATGGGCCCAGTAGAGGTAGGCGCGAACATCTGCCTTGAGACCCGCGAGCGTGCACTTGCTGGCCGAGCCGACGCTGACGCTCTTGACCGGCATGTCGGCGTTCTCGTTCGGAGTGGTGGAGAAGGAGATCTCCCCGGCGAGCGCTTCGGTAACTCCGCGGGGAGGGATCGGGATCTTCTTCTTGCGGATCACCTTGCCCTTGGCATTGCGGATCTTCTTGATCTTGGGCGGGGGGAAGTACTGGTCCAGCAGGCTCCGCATCGCGACTCCGTAACCGCTCTGGTCGGAGTTGCTGCAGAAGCCCTGCGACTGGACTATCTGGAAACCACGGCGGTTCTCCTTGCGGGTGAAGTTGGTGCGGTCGGTGGTCTTGCCGAGCATTCCGTAGTCCCAACCCGGGTACCAGGCCGGAACGACGCCGGTACGCAGGCCTGGCTCGCCCACCTGATCGGCCGAGTACTGTCCCACGCGATGCAGACGTCTGGCGATGCGATCGCGTGAGGCGGTGAAGTCCTCGGTCCACGACGGGATCGAGCGATGTATCGACTGCGCCTGTACCCAGTCCATCGACTCCCAGTCGAGTGAGATTCCCCAGACCGAGGGATCGTGGGCGAGTGCGTAGCTGTAGCCCCTTCGGTTGGGATCGAGATGCAGACCGTTCAGGGCGATGATCCTGTTGCAGGGGAACTCGGTAGAGATCCGACGCACGATCTCCGCCCAGATCTCCGGGGTGGAGCCCTTGAAGCGCGTGTTGACGAGGAAGATGTCCTGGTCACGCAGCTGCTTGCGAACCTTCTTGGCGTACTCGGTGACGTTCTCCGGTTGGTTGACCCGCAGGATCATCGTGTAGCTCTTGGCGCCGCTCTCGGCGGGCGCGAGCGTCTTGGGTACCCCGTCGCAGTTGTTGCCTGCTGCCATCGCAGCCTGCCCGCGTGCGGGTTCGCCGAGTTGCCCCAGGCTGATCACAGCCAGAGCGAAGGCGGCCGCAAGCGCGACCTTCGGTGTCGAAGAAACGGAGAGCTTCATCGGATCGGGTGCTCGTAGACAGCCTACGAGCAAACTTCGGCGTCCCTGCAGACGCACCTGCAGGGTAGCGGTCCCCGGTACCGGGCTCTCGGATCGGTGCTGAAACCCCTCGAATCAGGGGTTTGCGACCACGCGGACCGTCTCCAGCGTCTGGTCTCCCGCTCCTCTGACCTGCCCGCCGGCCGAGAGGGTGTCGGTGACGTACTGGATGGTCTCCCGGGTCAACTCCTCGCCGGGGAGGACATTGGGGACGCCGGGTGGATAGGCGGCGAGCGACTCGGCCGCGATTCGGCCTTCAGCCTTGGCGAAGCTCACCGACTCCTGGGGGCCCAGGAAGGCCTCTCGCGGGGTCATCCGCAAGGTGCCCCACGGTGGTGGGGAGGCGAAACGCCTTCGTCGCTCGCGGTCGGCCTCGTCGAGGCCTCCGAGGGCGGCCTCGAGCGAGGACACCAGCCGGTCGGCATCGCGTTCGGCATCGCTGCCCATCCCGAACATCGCTTCGACGATGTTCTCGGTGTAGAGCTCCACGTTCACATCCGAGAGCTCCCGCATCAGGTCGGCGACCCGGTGACCGGAAGCACCCGTGCCCCTCACATCGACCGCGAGTCGTACTCCGTCCCAGCCGTGCACGCTCGGGGCTTCGAGCAGACGCTCGTCGAGCACGTCCAACTCGGGGATGGCTCTGATCCTCGCCCGAGCATCGTCGACCGCGTCGAGCACCTCACCCAGCAACCGCTCGCCCTCGAGGGCCGCGAAGCGCCGGGCTCCGTCGAGGGAGACCGAAAGCAGCGAACTCGGGCTGGTCGTCTCCAGGATGGTCAGACAGCGATCGATCAGATCGCCGCCGATCAGCGAATCGTGTCCGCGGTGGAGGATCGCCGATTGACCGAGGCTCCCCACGATCTTGTGGGTGCTCGACAGGACCAGGTCGGCTCCGCAGGCGAGGGCTCCCTCCGGCAGGCGCGAGCTGAAGTAGAGGTGGGCACCCCAAGCCTCGTCCACCAACAAGGGGACACCCGCGGCGTGCGCCACCTCGGCCAGCGCGGAGATGTCCGCGATAGCTCCGAAGTAGGTAGGAGAGACGATCATCACTCCGACCGCATCGGGATTCGCCGAGAGGGCCTTTTCGAGGTTCTCGGGCGTGATGCAGTGCGCGATCCCCAGCTCCGGATCGATCTCCGGCTGGACGAAGGTCGGGATCAGTCCCGCCATGATCATCCCGTCGACGGTGGAGGAGTGGACGTTGCGCTGGACGATCACCTCTTTGCCGAGATGACCCAACGCGAGGCACCCGACGTGGTTTCCCTGGGAGCCGCCGTGGAGGAGGAACCAGCTCCTCGCCGCCCCCCAGGCATCGGCGGCGAGATCCTGTGACTGTTGGAACGGGGTCGGGGCAGGACCGAGATCGATCCCCTTCAGGCCCGCCGAGATGTCGTGCTCGAGCGCGGCCATCCCGATCGCCTCGATCAGTTCGGGGTCGGAGGCGATTCCCTTGTGCCCGGGCACGTGCAGCCGCGAAGGATCACGTCGGACGTACTCGATCACGGCGTCCAGATATGGCGCTTGCGTCTGATCCACGAACCCGAGACTATCCGGCAGTCAGTCTCGTGGTCTGTCGCTCACTCGGAAGCCGAGTACTCCGAGTACGGGTACCACCACTCCTTGCGTTCGACCTCGCTCTCGATATGGATGTGTTTGGTCTCCTGGAACGCCTCGAGTCCCTCGCGACCGAGTTCCCTGCCGAGCCCCGATTGCTTGAACCCTCCGAACGGCCCGGCATCGTTGTCGGTCAGCGGATCGTTGAACCAGACGGTTCCAGCCTTGATCTCCCTCATGCAGCGGAAGATCGTCTTGAGATCCTGCGTATAGATGTTCGCGCCGAGTCCGAATCGGGTCGAGTTCGCGAGCTCGATCGCCTCGTCGAGGTTCTTGACCGGGACGATCGGAGCCACCGGCCCGAAGGTCTCCTCGCTGAGCAGTGCGGTGTCGGCGGCAGCTCCGGTGACCACCGCGGGTTCGAAGAAATGGCCGGTCTCGTGCCCTCCCCTGCCACCTCCGCAGACGAGTTCCGCACCTGAGGCGACCGCCGCTTCCACCTGAGCGGTGACCTTCTCCCGCTGCGCGGCCGAGGCCATCGGTCCCAAGTCCGTGTCGGATGCCATCGGATCCCCGAGCTTGAGGGTCTTCGCATGGTCGGCGAAGGCCTGCAGGTAGTCGTCGTAGAGTTCCTCCGCCACGTAGAAGCGCTCGGCAGAGGTGCACACCTGACCTGCGTTCAGGAAGGCTGCCCATGCACCACCCCGGGCGGCGACCTCGATACCCCCGGCTACGTCGGCACAGACGATGAAGGGGTCCTTGCCGCCCATCTCGAGGTTGATCCGCGCAACCCGGTCGATGCACGCATGCGCCACCGCCTTGCCGGTCTCTACCGATCCGGTGAAAGCGACGCAGTCGACCCGTTCGTCGCTCGCGATCGCCGCGCCCACCTCGCCGTCACCGCAGACGAGGTTCACCACCCCCTTCGGCAGGACCTCGAGGATCGGAGAGAGCGCGAGGGTGGAGAGCGGGGTCATCTCCGATGGCTTCGCCACGATCGAGTTGCCTGCGGCTAGCGCCGGTGCGAGCTTCCAGGCGAGCAGGAGCAGTGGGTAGTTCCAGGGGACGATGCACCCCACGACGCCGAGTGGCTCCTTGACCACCATCGCGAGTTGACTCGCCTCGATCGGCGGGATCACACGCCCTGCGGAGTCCCGACCGATCTCAGCGTAGTAGTCGAACGCTGCGGCCACCCAACCGATCTCGTCCCGGTTCTCGATCAGCGGCTTGCCGCCCTCAGCGGTCAGTATCTCCGCCAGTTCGTCGGTCGATTTGCGCAGCCTCGAAGCGATCTCGTGGAGCAACTCGCCGCGCTCCCACGCGGGCATCGCTGCCCATGACTTCGATGCTTCGCGGGCTGCATCGAAGGCAGCATCGAGTTGCTCGGGGGAGGCTGATCCGACGGTCTCGAGGGTCTGCTCGGTGAACGGATTCTCGACCGCGATCGGTTTCCCCGACCCGGCGACTGACTCACCGTCGATCAGCAGGTTCGTCTCCATGCTCAGAGGTCCTAGGGGGTCTGCTTGGTCACTGCGTGTTTGCGGCTCTCGCGCGGGTGCTCCTGCATCGGATCCGGCTCCGGCTCGACCTTCGCCATCTTGTCGGCGCGGTACTGCTGCCAGAGGACGATCGCCATCGCCGCCAGAGCGACCAGGATCAGGATGGTGGCGATCACGTTGACCTCGACCGGGATCCCCCTCTGCGATGCGCCGAAGATGTAGAGCGGGAAGGTCACGGTCGTGCCGGAGTTGAAGTTGGAGATCACGAAGTCGTCTATGGACAGTGCGAATGCGAGCAGCGATCCGGAGATGATTCCGGGGGCGATCAGCGGCAGGGTGACGAGACGGAAGGTCTGGGCCGGCGTGGCACCGAGATCCCGGGCGGCCTCTTCGAGGCTTCGATCGAACCCGATCAGCCGCGAGCGGACCACCACCACCACGAAGCTGATGCAGAACATCACGTGCGCGATCAACAGCGTCACGAAGCCGAGGGGGAATGAGAAGCTGATGAACATCGAGAGCAGTCCCGCACCGATCACCACCTCTGGCGTGGCGAGGGGGATCACGATCAGGAAGTTGGTCGGTTTGCGGCCGTAGAACTCGTAGCGCACCAGCGCGATCGCGATCATCGTCCCAAGCACCGCGGAGATCACGGTCGCCACCGCAGCGAGTTGCAGGCTGGTCACGAGGCTGCTGGTCAGCTCGGGAATACCGAAGGCGTTGGCCCAGTGCTCGGTGGTGAAGCCGACCCATTCGAAGTTGTAGCGGCCCTGCGGATCGTTGAACGAGAAGACCGCGATCACCACGATCGGGATCAGCATGTAGAGGATCGCCAACCCCGCGAAGATCGGCAGCAGCTTGTCCCCGATCGCCCGCGAGGCCCGCTTGAACGGACCGGCGCCACCCTCGTTTCGGATGCTCGCTGCTTCCATGGTCAGGTGGCGCTCGCCTCGTCACCCATCAGGGCCTCGGAACCGGCGAATCGGATGTAGATGACCACCAGCAGGAGGATTATCAGCATCAGGATGAAAGCCAGCGCCGCTGCGGCCGGGTAGTTGCTGGTGACCAGGTAGTTGCTCTGGATCACGTTTCCGATCATCGCCTGGTTCCTGCCTCCGAGGAAGTAGGCGTTCACGTAGTCACCGCTCGCCGGGATGAAGGTCAAGAGCGTTCCCGCGACGATCCCCGGCGCGGTCAGCGGCAGGGTCACCTTGAGGAAGGCGGTCTTCGAGGAGGCGTAGAGGTCCTTCGCCGCCTCGATCAGCCTGCGGTCGAGCGTGTCGATGCTGGTGTAGAGGGGAAGGATCATGAACGGCAGGAAGTTGTAGGTGAGTCCGGCGATGACCGAGGCCGGGGTGTCGAGGATCCGGCCGTTCGAGGTCAGGCCGATCGAGGAGAGGAACTCCACCAGAGGACTCTGGTCGGTCAGGATCGTCTGCCAGGCGATGGTCCTGATCAGGTAGGTGGTGAAGAAGGGGGCGACCACCAGGAAGAGCAGGAGGTTCCGGTACTTGCCGCCTCTGAACGAGATCGCGTAGGAGAGCGGGTAGGCGATCAGAAGCGCAAGCAGTGTCGCCACGCCCGCGTAGACGAACGAGCGCAGGAACTGCTGTGAGTAGTCACTCAGGACGTCGGAGTAGTTGGAGAACTGCCAGTTGAAGAGGTACCCCTCGGTCAGGCTGCCCGTGCGCAGCGACAACTCGCCCATGTAGATGAGGGGGATGACGAAGAAGACGACGAGCCAGAGCAGCCCGGGGAACAGCAGCAGATACGGCAGCGCCCGACGACCACCGCTCACGAGGAGAACCTCGTGAGCGGCGTGATGGTCGTCGACGGCTGCATCTCTGTCAGCGCTTCAGTCCGGTTGCCTAGCCGGTGATTGCCCGCTCGAAGGCCTGCTCGATCTCCTGCTCGTCGGCAGCGTCGAGGCTCGGCTGATTCGAGCAATCGGCGGTGTAGGACGCGGACGGGAAGATCAGCTGGTTGTTGGCCAGCTTGGGATCCTTCTTGGCGAGGACCTCCTTCGCTCCGTCCACCGGGGTGATGTAGTTCACGTACTCGGCGATGTCCGCCGCCACCTCCGGGTCGTAGACGTAGTTGATCCACTCGAGCGCCGCATTCGGATTCGGGGCGCCGACCGGGATCACCATGTTGTCCGACCAGAGGATGCACCCCTGGGTCGGCATCCGGTACTCGATGTTCGGGTTGTCCGCCTGGAGCTGAACGGCGTCTCCGGACCAGCCGATCGCCGCAACGACGTCGCCGCGAACCATCGGACCTGCGTAGTCGTTACCGGTGAAGTCCCGGATCTGACCGGACGCTGCAGCCGACTCGATCTTGTCGATCGTCTTCAGCCAGTCCTCCTTGGTGGCATCGTCCGGGTTGATCCCGTCGGCCTTCATCACCAGCGGCACAGTGTCGCGGAGCTCGGAGAGCATCGTGACCTTGCCCTTGTACTTGGGATCGAACAGATCGTTGATCGAACGGATGTCGGGTGCGAGATCCTTGCGGACGATCAGTCCGGTCATGCCGCTCTGCCATGGCACCGAGAAGGCACGGTCGGGGTCGAATGCGGGCGACTTGAGATCCTCGCGCAGATTCGCCTCGACGTTCGGCAGGTCATCCGGCACGCTGAAGTGCTGGAGATAGCCCAGACCGTCCATCCTCGAGGCCATCCAGTCGGTCGGGACGATGATGCTGCGACCTCCGGACTCACCCTGCTCGAGCTGCGGACGCAGCTTGCCGAAGAAGCCGGTGTTGTCGTTGTAGTCCTCGACGTACTTGACCTTGACGCCGGTGTCCTTCTCGAAGTTCGAGACGGTCTCCTCGTCGATGTAGAGAGGCCAGTTCGAGATGACGAGCGTTCCGCTCGCCTTCGCGTCTCCCTTGGAGACGGTGGTGATGTCCGCATCGGACCCCCCACCTACCGAACCCCCGCACGCGGCGATCACCATCGCGGCACCCAGTCCCGCGGCACCGATGACGACCTTCCTCATGCGATTCCTGCTCGTTGTCTTGTCACTCATGATTCCCCTCTCTTGTTCCTGTTCGATTTCTCTCGAGTTCACTTGACGATCGTGGTGTCGCGAACGACGTGCATGTTCTCCGGATCCCAGGCGAGCTTCACCTCGGCGCCGGCACCAGGCAGGGCATCGCGCTCACGTTCGTTGACGTTCGGGACGAGTACGGTCATCGGCACCTCACCCGGCAGGCGAACCAGGATCTGGGTCGCGGTGCCGAGGTAGAGGGAGCTCTCCACTACGCCGTCCACACTCGGTAGGCCATCGCCGATGCCGCTGGCCCGGTCGTTGATCAGGAGTTTCTCCGGTCGAACGATTGCGTGGCAGGAATCGCCCGGGGTGAGCCCCTCGACGCTGCCTTCCACGGCTGGACCCGCCTCCAGCTTGACCTCTCCGGATTCACCGGCCTTCACGACCTGTGCGGGCATCAGGTTGGATACCCCGATGAATCCTGCGACGAAGGAGGTCGCAGGCCGGTCGTAGACGGTCTCCGGGTCCGCTACCTGTTCGACCCGGCCTACGTTCATCACCGCGATCTGGTCGCTCATGGTCAGCGCCTCCTCTTGATCGTGGGTGACGTAGACGAAGGTGATGCCGACCTCCTGCTGAATCCGTTTGAGCTCGATCTGCAGGCCCTTGCGGAGCTTCAAGTCGAGCGCTCCGAGGGGCTCGTCGAGCAGGAGGACCTTGGGGCGGTTGACCAAGGCTCTGGCCAGCGCGACCCTCTGCTGCTGACCTCCCGAGAGCTGGGCCGGCTTCTTCGAGGCCTCGCTGGCAAGCCCCACCCGCTCGAGTTCCTCGGCGGCACGGCGCTTGGATTCGTCCTTCTTCACGCCGCTGCGCTTGAGGCCGAACTCGACGTTCTCGAGGACCGTCAGATGCGGGAAGAGCGCATAGCTTTGGAAGACGGTGTTGGTCGGTCGCTGGTGTGCGGGCAGGCCGGCGACGTTCGAGCCCTCGATCAGAACCTCACCGGTGGTGGGCTGTTCGAACCCGGCGATCATCCGCAGGGTGGTCGTCTTGCCGCAGCCGCTCGGACCCAGCAGGGTGAAGAAGTTGCCTCCCGGTATCTCCAGAGACAGATCGTCTACCGCGACGAACTCGTCGAACTTCTTGGTGACGGCGCGCAGATGGACGCTGTTGCTGGAACCGCTCGATTTCTCGGTTTTGGCTGCCACTCTCCTGTTCGGAAAAATAGGGCAAATCGCCGTGCAGGGTCGCTCGGACCGTCGTGGACGGGTGTAGCCTTCCGTAAGAGGAGTCGCCCACGGTCAAGCCGGGAGGGTGAAAAACCAGAGATCGGGGTTACGAGAGGTGATCCCAGGTCATCAGAGGAGTGAGAAAGATGGCGGAAACCACCGTCAAGGAACGTTCAGGCAGTCAGGCTCGACAGGACGAACTGCAGCAGAAGGCGCTTCGGCACCTCTGGATGCATTTCACCCAGATGGGGCGCTACGACGCCGAAAACCCGATTCCGATCATCGAGAAGGCAGACGGAGCATACGTCTGGGATATCCACGGCAAGAAGTACCTCGACGGACTCTCAGGTCTGTTCTGCGTCAACGCAGGCCACGGCCGGACCGAGATCGGGGACGCGATGGCAGCCCAGGTGCGCGAACTCGACTTCGTGACGATCTGGAGCTATGCCCACCCACGCGTGATCGAGTTGGCGGAGCGACTCGCTCACCTGGCCCCGGGAGATCTGAACCGTTGCTTCTTCACCTCCGGCGGTGCCGAGTCGGTCGAGTCTGCGATCAAGCTCGCCCGCCAGTACCACCTGAAGACCGGCAACACGCGGAAGACCAAGTTCATCGCCCGAGATCTGGCCTACCACGGCACCACGCTCGGCGCCTTGAGCGCCACCGGACTGCCGGGATTCCGGGCTCCGTTCGAGCCGCTGGTGCCGGGAGGCTGTCACGCTCCCAACACCGACAGCTACCGCTGGCCCGAGGACCGCGATCCGCTGTGGGCCGCGGAGAAGATCCGCGAGAGGATCGAGTTCGAGGACCCGAGCACCGTCGCTGCGGTGATCCTCGAACCGGTCCAGAACGCCGGAGGTTCTCTGCCACCGCAGGAGGGTTACTTCCAGAGGGTGCGCGAGATCTGCGACGAGCACGACATCCTGCTGATCTCCGACGAGACCATCTGCGCCTGGGGACGCCTCGGGACGATGTTCGGCTGTCAACGCCTCGGCTACCAGCCCGACATCATCACCACGGCGAAGGCCCTGACCTCGGCATACGCTCCGATGGGCGTCTTGCTGGCCTCAGACAGGATCGCCGAGCCGTTCATGCAGGGAAGCGAGATGTTCGGCCACGGCTTCACCTTCGCCGGACATCCCGTCGCCGCTGCGGCAGCGATGGCGAACCTGGACGTCTTCGAGCGCGAGGACCTCTGCGGTCACGTCATGGAGAAGGAGCCCGAGTTCCGCGGGATGCTCGAGAGCCTTCGTGACATACCGATCGTCGGAGATGTCCGTGGAGTCGGGTACTTCCAGTCGATCGAGATGGTCAAGGACCGTGAGACCAAGGAGACCTTCACCGAGGAGGAGTGCAAGTGGTTGCTCCGTGACTATCTCGATGTTGAGCTCTACGAGCGTGCCCTGATCTGCCGCGCAGATGACCGAGGGGAGCCGGTGATCCAGTTGGCGCCCACGCTGATCTGCGACACCGAGCAGTTCGAGGAGATCCACGATGTCCTGAGGCCGGTCCTCGAAGAGGCATCGCGCCGCATCGGGCTCTAGGCGGCAAGCGCTGAAATGACAGAACAGGAGACGAGCCGATGAAGGTCGGTGTTCCGACAGAGATCAAAGATCAGGAGTACCGGGTTTCCCTGACTCCGGTCGGTGCGAGAGAGCTGACGGACCGCGGACACGAAGTCCTCGTTCAGGCAGGTGCCGGAGAGGGCAGCGCCATCACCGATGCCGACTACGAGGCCCAGGGGGCGAAGATCCTGCCCGACGCGGCCGCCGTCTTCGATGAGGCGGAGTTGGTTCTCGGAGTCAAGGAACCTCAGCCGGTCGAGGTCGAGATGCTGCGGGAGGGCCAGACCCTCTTCACCTATCTCCACCTCGCCCCCGATCCCGATCTGACCAAGAGCCTCGCTGCGACCGGGGCGACCTGCATCGCCTACGAGACCGTGGAAGATGCCAACGGCGGGCTTCCCCTTCTCGCTCCGATGAGCGAGATCGCGGGCAAGATCGCCACTCAGGCGGGTGCCTTCATGCTCGAGAAGCCCCTCGGGGGACGGGGGATCCTCCTCGGAGGCGTTCCCGGTGTCGCGGCGGCGAACGTGATGGTCATCGGCGCCGGGGCGGTGGGGTTCAACGCTGCCGTGGTCGCGATCGGTATGGGTGCCGACGTCTTCATCTACGACATCTCGATCGACAAGCTGCGGGATGTGGAGACTGTCCTCGGCGAGGGTTGTTCGACGGTCTTCTCCTCGTCGCTGGTGATCGAAGAGCACCTGGCGACTGCGGATCTGGTCGTGGGCGCCGTGCTGGTGCCGGGGGCGAAGGCTCCGAACATAGTCACGCGTGAGCACCTCCAGCTGATGAAGCCGGGCGCCGTCCTGGTCGATGTCGCGATCGACCAAGGCGGGTGTTTCGAGACCTCGAGACCGACCACCCACGACGATCCGACCTTCGAGGTCGATGGGGTGATCCACTACTGCGTCGCCAACATGCCGGGTGCCGTCCCCGTTACCTCCACTCGGGCCTTGACCAACGCGACGCTCCCCTACGTCATCGCGCTCGCCGATCACGGCGTTGCCGATGCCGCTCAGCGCATGCCGGGGCTGATTCCCGGTATCAATTGCGCAGGAGGAAAGGTCACCTATCAGGCCGTGGCCGAGGCGACAGGAACTGAATACGTGCCCGTCGACCGGGTTCTCGACATCAAGATCTAGGAGAGGAGATTCAGATGGCAACCACCAAGAAGAAGCCCGCAGCGAGGAGCAACGGCAACAAGAAGCCGGCAGCGCCGCTCAAGCTCAAGAACATGATCAACGGCAAGTTCGTAGCGGCTTCCGGAGGCAAAGCCGACGACGTGATGAATCCCGCCACAGGCGAGGTCATGGCGAAGGGGCCGATCTCTTCCAAGCAGGATGTGAACAAGGCCGTCGCTGCCGCCAAGAAGGCGTTCGACGGGTGGTCCACGACCACGCCGAGCGAGCGAGCGCTTGCGATGCTCAGGATCGCCGATGCGATCGAGGAGAACGCCGACGAGATCGCCGATCTCGAGGCGGCCAACGCGGGCAAGCCGAGGCACGACTTCCTCAGCGAGGAGATCCCTTTCATGGCGGACAACCTCCGCTTCTTCGCTGGCGCCGGGCGGTGCCTGGAGGGCAAGTCGGCAGGTGAGTACGCGGAGGGTTACACCTCTTACATCAGGCGCGAGCCGGTCGGGGTGGTCGCCCAGATAACCCCCTGGAACTACCCGCTGATGATGGCGATCTGGAAGATCGGTCCGGCGCTGGCGGCTGGTTGCACCCTGGTGCTGAAGCCAGCGGAGACCACTCCGGTGACCACCTTGACCAAGCTCGCCGAGATCTGCGCCGAGCACCTCCCACCCGGGGTGGCGAACTTCATCGGTGGCGCGGGCGAGACAGGCGCTGATCTGGTCACGCACAAGGACATCGATCTCGTTTCGTTGACCGGCTCACCTGAGACTGGAAAGGCGATCGCACGCGCCGCGGCCGACAGCCTGAAGAAGGTCCACCTCGAGCTCGGCGGCAAGGCGCCTGTGGTGATCTTCGACGACGCCGATATGGATGCGGCGATGGAGACCATCGCCGGTACCGGCTACTTCAACTGCGGTCAGGACTGCACGGCCGCAACCCGAGTGCTCGCCTCGAAGAACGTCTACGACGACGTGGTGGCGGGACTGGCCAAGCAAGCCGGCAAGCAGGTGATCGGCGACACCTTCAACAAGAAGACGACGCTCGGGCCGTTGAACAGCGAGCGTCAGCGCGAACGGGTAGAGGGCTTTCTCGAGCGCGCGCCGAAGGGCGCCGAGATCGTCACCGGCGGCCAGCGTCCGAACAGGCGTGGGTACTACCTCGAGCCAACCGTGGTGGCGGGTCTGAGTCAGAAGGACGAGATGATCCAGGACGAGATCTTCGGCCCTGTGATCACCGTCCAGCCCTTCACCAACGAGCGAAAGGCGATCGAGTGGGCCAACGGAACGCGCTACGGCCTGGCCTCGTCGGTCTGGACCCGCGATGTGGGCCGCGCATTCCGGGTGTCCAAGGCTCTGAGATTCGGCTGCGTCTGGATCAACGACCACATCCCGATCGCATCCGAGATGCCTCACGGCGGGTACAAGCAGTCCGGCTACGGCAAGGACCTGTCGATGTACTCACTCGAGGACTACACGCAGATCAAGCATGTGATGGCGAGCCTGTCCTAGGCGACAGGTTCGACGCCTCGCTCAGGATCGATCGATTTCGCGGCGCGCCCTGCCACGAGCGGGGCGCGTTCGCGTAACTCATGGGCGACGAAACCGCTGAGCGGTGACGGACCCGCCAGTCCGGTCACCGATCGACGCTGGAGGAGATGCGCGGAGGGTCCTAGAAGTTCTTCGGGTGCCTGGCTACGAAGCCGGCGTTGGAGCGCAGCTGCTTGGCCCACCGCGGACCCGTTCCTCCGGGCACGACACCGTTGGCTCCGGCGCGAGAGGTGTCCCAGCGGATACCCGCGATCACGGCGTAAGCATGGCCACCGTTGGCGTAGACCGTGATCCACTTGCCCCTGCCGCGCTGACCCCAGCTCATCATCGGGCCCGAGGGCATTGGAGCAGACATCACATCGGCGCCGAGCGGACCGAGCACGGCGGAGATGCAACCGGAGCAGTCACAACCGCTCATCGGGAGCTTCAGGTTGGTCCTGTGACCGCCGCCCCACAGGTAGCGGACGTGGTTGATCCGGTTGGCGACGGCGATCGCGCGTACCACCGCCACGGGTGCGTTCTTCGGCGCGAGCACATCGCCGTTCTTCATGATCTTGGCCTTGCCGGGAGGCCCTGGCAGGGGCTCCTCTCCGGGGATGCCGGTTCCGCCTTCGGCAACCGCGTTGGCGGCGCCCAGCAGGCAGGCGCAAGCGGCGACCGCAAGGGCAAAGGTGAGCTTCAAGTTCTGTCGTTTGATCTGGGTCATTTCCTTTGATGCCTACGGGGTTAGCTGTCGGGCTGGCGCTAAAGGATTTCGCGCCCCCGCCTACTCACTGATTCGGCGGGCTCGCCCCAAAACCTTGGTTCCCCCGTTCCCCCGGCGAAGTCGCCTGAGGACTCGGCTATGTGCAACGTCGAGAACCCTAGCAAATGTGAGGGACTGCTTGCAGACGGATTTAGCGCTGGGTTCCACTCACGCCTGCAAATGACCGAATACGGTCAGTGAAAGAGCCGGATTTTCCGGCACTTCCCGGCCCCTGGGCACCTGCAGGCAGTAGGTTGGCTGGGCATGGAGATAAAGGGAAAGAGGTTCCTGATCAGCGGGGCAACCGGTGGTCTGGGCGCGGCGGTTTCGCATCGACTCGCATCGGAGGGGGCCTCGCTGGTGCTCAGCGCGAGGAGCGCCGAAGCGTTGACACAGTTGGCTGATCAGCTGCCCGGTGGCCCCGCCAGACACACGGTCGTCGAATCCGACCTGACCGAGCCGGATGCACCCGAGCGCCTGATCGCGGCCTCGGGAGATCTCGATGGCCTGATCGCCAACGCCGCTTTGCCGGGTACCGGCCGACTCGAGAGCTTCAGCGACGAGCAGCTGCGACGTGCGGTCAGGGTGAACTTCGAGGTGCCGCTGATAATGGCCCGCGAACTCGCACCCCAGCTCGTCGCCCGAGGGGAAGGCCACCTCGTCTTCATGGCATCGCTGGCCGGCAAGGTCGCTTCGCCCCGCGGGTCGCTCTACTCGTCGACCAAGTTCGGTCTGCGAGGTCTCGCCTTCGGCCTGCGCGAGGATCTGCACCCCGACGGGATCGGTGTGTCGATCGTCTCCCCGGGTTTCGTCCGCGATGCCGGGATGTTCCACGACACCGGGTCGGAGGCTCCTGTGGTGCTCGGCACGACCACGCCGGAGAAGGTCGCCAAGGCGGTGTCCAAGGCGATCCGCAGGAACCGTTCGGAGATCACCGTCGCACCGCTGCGTCAACGCTTCGCCGCCGAAGTCGGTTATCGACATCCCGAGTGGGCAGGCAGGATCCAACGGGCGGGCGGAGCAGAGGGGATCGTGGGCGAGCTCGAGGATCGCCAGGCCGAGAAGCGCTAGGCGCGAGGGCCGCGCCGGAGACGAGTAGTAACCTCCGTCAATGGAGATGTCCCGCCTCGACAAGGCGATCAACCTGATCGTCATCGTCGTTCCCTTCGTCGGAGTGATCTTCGCGACGGTGATGCTCTGGAATCGCGGTGTGGACGCGATCGATCTCAGCCTCTTCCTCGTCTTCTACGTGCTGACCGGCTTCGGGATCACCGTCGGCTATCACCGGTTGTTCACCCACCGGGCGTTCGCAGCGAAGCCGTGGGTCTCCAACACGCTCGCCGTGCTCGGTTCGATGGCGCTCGAGGGGCCGGTGGCCGACTGGGTGGCAGATCACCGCAAGCACCACGCCCACACCGACGTGGAAGGCGATCCCCACAGCCCGCACCTGGGAGAGGGATCGGGTCTCCGCGGGCTCTTCCACGCTCATCTCGGCTGGATCTTCCACGAGGAGGATCGCGCTGATTCGTCCCGATACGCGAAGGACATCCTCGAAGACCCTTCGCTCTCGCTGATCTCGAGGCAGTTCCCTGCTCTCGCGGTACTGGGAGTGCTGCTGCCCGGACTCCTCGGGTACGCGCTGCACGGGTTCGAGATAGCCGGCCTGCTGACAGGACTACTCTGGGGCGGTTTGGTCAGGCTGTTCTTCCTGCACCACGTCACCTGGTCGATCAACTCGGTCTGTCACTTCTCGGGAACCCGCCGCTTTCCGCTGGAGGATCACTCGACCAACGTCTTCTGGTTGGCGATTCCGTCTCTGGGCGAGTCCTGGCACCACAATCACCATGCGTTTCCCCGCTCAGCCGAGCACGGTCTGCGTCGGTGGGAGCTGGATCCGTCGGCCGCACTGATCCGCCTCCTCGCCAGAGCAGGGCTGGCGTGGAACCTGGTCGAGATCTCTCCCGAGAGGCAGAGTCAGTTGGAGGCCGAGGCGCTTGCCGACGATGCGGGAACCGATGACTCCTCGGCACCCGACGCCACCTCGGCTCGGCTGCCTCGTCGGACCAGGGCCTGGCGAGCCTTGCGGGCGCTCGTCCCCAAGAAGCCCGCGACCAAACCCTCCGTCTAGTCGCCGCGCTCGCCTCCGGGCTCGCCCTCCGTCCACCTAAACTGAACCTTGGTCGGTGAGTAACCGACCCGTCCAGATGGATTCCTTCAACGCCAAATCCACGCTCGAAGTCTCGGGAAGCGAGTACTCGATCGCACGGCTCGACGCGCTCTCGGATCGCTTCGAGGTGGCGCGCCTGCCCTACTGCCTGAAGGTCCTGCTCGAGAACTCGCTCCGGCTCGAGGACGGGACATCCTTCAGCGCCGCCGACGTCGAGGCGATAGCCGGCTGGGACGCTCAGGCCGAGCCCTCGGTCGAGATCCCCTTCCAACCCGCCAGGGTCTTGATGCAGGACTTCACCGGGGTGCCAGCCGTGGTGGACCTGGTTGCCCTGCGGGACGCGATGGAGGATCTCGGAGGCGACCCGGCAGCAGTCAATCCGCTGGTTCCGGTCGATCTGGTGATCGACCACTCGGTCCAGGTAGATGCCTTCGGAACCAACCGGGCGTTCGCCCTCAACGCCGAGCGGGACTACGAGCGCAACGGTGAGCGGTACGCCTTCCTCCGATGGGGACAGACTGCCTTCGAGAACTTCCGGGTGGTGCCGCCCGCTACCGGCATCTGTCATCAGGTGAACCTCGAGTATCTCTCCAAGTGCGTCTGGACCTCGGATCGCTCCGGCGAGATCTGGGCCTATCCCGACACGCTGGTCGGAACCGACTCCCACACCACGATGGTGAACGGGCTCGGCGTGCTCGGCTGGGGGGTAGGCGGAATCGAGGCCGAGGCGGCGATGCTCGGCCAGCCGATCTCGATGCTGTTGCCGCAGGTGGTCGGAGTCCGTCTGGAGGGAGAGCTGCCCGATGGTGCCACCGCAACCGATCTGGTCCTGACCGTGACCGAGCTGCTCCGCGAGCGTGGAGTGGTCGGGAACCTGGTCGAGTTCTTCGGCTCCGGGATCTCGGACCTCTCGCTGGCAGACCGGGCGACGATCGGCAATATGTCACCGGAGTTCGGTTCGACCTGCGCGATCTTCCCGGTGGACGCGGAAACCCTCCGGTATCTCGAGTTCACGGGGCGAGCCACCGAGGAGATCGAGCTCGTCGACGCCTACACGCGGGAGCAGGGCCTCTTCCACTCGCCGGGTGACGCCGAGGCGGATTACTCCGAGGTGCTCGAACTCGAACTCGACAGCATCGTCCCCAGCATCGCCGGCCCGAAGCGTCCGCAGGACCGGATCTCGCTCGACCAGGCGAAGGCCTCCTTCGATGCCGATCTCGCCGAGCTCGCGCCCGCATCGCGCGGGTCCGACACGGTGGTCGCGACCGAGGTGCAGTTGGCGAGCGGCGAGAAGGTGACCCTGCAGGACGGCAGCGTGGTGATCGCTGCGATCACCAGTTGCACCAACACCTCCAACCCCGCCGTGATGGTCGCGGCCGGTCTGGTTGCCAAGAAGGCGGTCGAGCGGGGGCTGACCCGCCCTCACTGGGTCAAGACCTCCCTCGCCCCGGGCTCGACGGTCGTGACCGACTACCTCGAGCGGGCCGGGCTGACCCCGTTCCTCGACGCACTGCAGTTCGATCTGGTGGGCTACGGATGCACCACCTGCATCGGTAACTCCGGGCCGCTCCCGCAGGAGATCTCCGAGGCGATCAACCAGAACGATCTGGTGGCCTGTTCGGTCCTATCGGGGAACCGTAATTTCGAGGGGCGGATCAACCCCGACACGCGTGCCAACTACCTGGCCTCACCGCCGCTCGTCGTCGCCTACGCCCTCGCCGGTCGGATGGACATCGACTTGACCAGCGACCCGATCGCCAACGACCCCGACGGTGACCCCGTCTACTTGAGCGAGATCTGGCCGAGCACCGAGGAGGTCACCCGCGTGGTCGGCGAGTGCGTGCGCGCCGACATGTTCACCCGCAGCTACGCGGACGTGTTCACAGGCGACGAGCGCTGGCAGGCGATCGAGGTTCCCTCCGAGGACCGCTACGACTGGCCCGAATCCACCTACGTCGAGCGCCCGCCGTTCTTCGAGGGAATCACGCGGGATCCCGTTCCGGTAGCTCCGATCGAGGGCGCCCGGGTGCTCGCTTTCCTCGGGGATTCGGTGACGACCGACCACATCTCGCCCGCGGGTGCGATCAAAGCCGACAGTCCTGCCGGGATCTGGCTGCAGGAGCACGGAGTCGAGCCTTCCGAGTTCAACTCATACGGTGCCCGACGCGGCAACTACGAGGTGATGGTCCGCGGCACCTTCGCCAACGTGAGGTTGAAGAACCGCCTGGCCTCCCGGGAGGGAGGCTTCACTCGTTACTTCTCTTCGGGCGATGCCACGGAGGAGATGCCGATCTACGACGCCGCAGTGAGGTACCGCGATGACGGGGTTCCGCTCATCGTGCTCGCCGGGAGGGAGTACGGATCGGGATCTTCGCGCGACTGGGCAGCCAAGGGCACCAACCTGCTCGGCGTCCGCGCGGTGATCGCCGAGAGCTACGAGAGGATCCACCGCTCGAACCTGATCGGCATGGGGGTCGTGCCGCTCCAGTTCCCGGCCGGCAGCTCTGCTGCCGATCTCGGCTTGACCGGAGAGGAGACCTTCGACATCGGCGATCTGGCCGACGGCGAGGCGAAGTCGGTCACGGTTACCGCACGTAGTGAAGACGGAAGCGAGGTCGTCTTCGAGGCGACCGTCCGGATCGACACGCCGAACGAGGTCTCCTACTTCCGCAACGGCGGCATCCTCCAGCGCGTCCTGCGCGATCTCAACGCCTGACCAGCGCCCGCTTCTGTAGGGCAAGAGGCGGCGCGGCGGGGTCGCGGGAGGCAGGGAGTCCTCGCGACCTCCGCCACGCCAGCGCGTCGGTAGCCAGGGAGGGTTTCCCGACGCGATCGCCCCCGAAGGCTTCGCCTGCCGGGAACGAGCTTTGAAAAGACGCAGGACGCAGTGTATTCAGGTTTTGCGCCGTCTGGCGGCGCTGCTGCGCTGGCCTGCGGAGCCGTCGGGGCTTCCGACTCCCCACCCCTTCTTCTCGATCAGCGCTATTCCGATCACGCTCCCTACCGGACCGACGGGGGTGAGGGTGGCGGCAAGAAGCGGGTACGGAGCCTCTCTGACCAGACAGGCCACGAGCATGATCACCGCCAGCACGATGAATCCGATCCCGTGAGAGAGACCGGAGATGAAGGTCTCGTGCTCGTAGCCAGGCGCGAGCCAGAAGTACAGGAGAGCCGCGAACAGCGCCAGCTCGATCCAGGAGACGATCTTGACCACCGAGAACAGCCTCCCCGGCACGGCGGGCCGCAGCAGGAACGCCTGCTCTCCTCCTGATCCGGTGCCGGTTCCGCGACTCAAGCCGGGTCGGCCTTGCCGACCAACCCCGTGAGCACGATCCGTTCCTGCTCGAGGTTGTGGGCAACGGCGTAGCCCTCGCTGGTGCTCGCCCTCGATGGGCGCCCGACGTATCCCAGCACCACGCCGTCGGGGAGGAGTTCCGGCATCCGTCGCTGCATCACACTCCAGCCGCCCATGTTGCGCGGTTCCTCCTGGACCCAGACGATCTCCTTCAGGTTCGGATACTCGGCAATCAGTCCGGCCAGCTGCTCCTGGGCGAACGGGTAGAGCATCTCGACTCGCGCGATCGCGACCGTGTCCGCCTTCTCGCGTTGCTCGGAGGCCTGCAGCTCGTAGTAGATGCGACCGGTGCAGAGGATCAGCCTCTCGACCCGATCCCGGTTCGAAGCTGCACTCGGATCGTCGATCACCAGCTGGAATGAGCCCTCGGCGAGATCCTCGAGGGTCGAGGTAGCCGCTTCGGCCCGCAGGTTGCCCTTCGGCGTGAATACGACCAGCGGCTTGGCCTTCTGGATCTTCGCCTGACGGCGGAGGAGGTGGAAGTACTGGGCGGCGTTCGACGGGTAGGCGATGCGGATGTTGCCCTCGGCGCCGAGCTGGATGAAGCGCTCGATCCGCGCACTCGAGTGCTCCGGCCCCGCCCCCTCGTATCCGTGTGGCAGCAGCAGGGTGAGACGCGAGACCTGTCCCCACTTCGACTCGCCCGAGGCTACGAAGTTGTCGATGATCACCTGCGGCACGTTCCCGAAGTCACCGAACTGCGCCTCCCAGCAGATCAGGCTGTCCGGTGCAGCGGCCGAGTAGCCGTACTCGAATCCGAGGCAGGCGACCTCCGAGAGGGGACTGTTGTGGATCTGGAAGGGAGCCTCGGCATCTCGCAGGTTCTGGATCGGTGCGTAGCGCAGGCCCGTCTTCTCGTCGTGGAGCACGAGGTGGCGTTGTGAGAAGGTTCCGCGCTCGGTGTCCTGCCCGGTCAGACGGATCGGAACCCCTTCAGTCAGCAGCGAGGCGAAGGCGAGTGATTCCGCGTGGCCGAAGTCGATCTTGCCGGCTTCGATCGCCTCCGCGCGGCGGCCGAGCGGCTTGCGGAGCTTGCGGTGCACGCTGAAGCTCTCCGGCGTCCGGACCAGTTCCTCGTCGAGCGTCCGCAGCTTCTCGGCCGGGACCGTGGTGTCGACGTTCGGGCTGCGAGTGCGGTCCAGTTCGGTGGTGCCGGTCGCGGAAGGAGTCTCGAAGTCGCCAGCCTCCATCTTGCGCCGGAGTTCGTCGTGGATCGACTTCAGCTCGGCCTGGCGCTCGGCCTTCCGCTCCTCGACCTGGTCCGAGGTGACGACGTCCTCGGCGATCAGCTTCTCGGCGTAGATCTGGCTCACCGGCGGGTGCTCGGCGATCGCAGCAGCCATCACCGGCTGGGTGTAAGCGGGCTCGTCTGTCTCGTTGTGGCCGTAGCGGCGATACCCGATCAGGTCGATCACCACGTCCCGGCCCCACCTCTGGCGATAGGCCATCGCCAGCCTGATCGACGAGACGCAGGCCTCGGGATCGTCGGCGTTGACGTGGATGATCGGACAGTTGAAACCCTTTGCGAGGTCGGACGCGTAAGGGGTGGATCTGCCTTCGTGAGGCTCGGTGGTGAAGCCGATCTGGTTGTCCTGGATGATGTGCACGGTGCCACCGGTCGCGTAGCCCTCGATCGCCTGCAGGTTGAGGGTCTCTGCCACCACGCCCTGCGCGGGGAAGGCCGCGTCGCCGTGCAGGAGTACGGGGACCACCCGGGTGGGGTCGTGGGTCAGGTTCGATCCGGCCCGGATCGACTGGTCGGCCCGAGCCGCACCCTCCACGACCGGGTCGACGAACTCGAGATGGCTCGGGTTGGGGAAGAGGCGCACGTCGATGTCGGCGCCGGAGGGGTGGGAGAAGTTCCCCGCATGCCCGTAGTGGTACTTGACGTCTCCCGTGCCACCGGTCGGGATAGCCGCTACCGCCTTCACCGATTCGAGCTGCTTCGAGCCCTCGAACTCGGCGAGGATCGACTCGGCTGCGCGACCGAGGTTGTGGGCCATCACGCTGAGGCGCCCGCGGTGTGCCATCCCGATCACGACCTCCTGCGCGCCGTCCGAATGGGCGCGCATGAAGATCTGGTCCAGCATCGGCACCACCACGTCGAGCCCCTCGATCGAGAACATCTTCTGCCCGAGGAACGCCTTCTCGAGGAACCGCTCGAAACCGAAGACGTCGAGCAATCGGTAGAGCAGAGCACGCTTCTGCTCCGGAGGGAGCTGCTTGCGATGCGAGCCTGTCTCGATCATCTGGCGCAGCCAGGTCCTCTGCTCGTGCGAGGCGATGTGCTCGATCTGGTACGCGATCGGTCCGCAGTAGGCCTCGCGCATCCTCGGAAGCGCGTCGAGCAGCGTCTCGCCTTCGACTCCGATCCGCAGGATCTCGGCGGGGATCGCCGCCATCAACTCGGGCGTGAGGTTGAGCGTCTCCGGTTGCATCGCCTGTTCGGTGCCCGGATCCGACCCGAGCGGGTCGAGCTCGGCCTGCAGATGTCCGTGGGTCCGGTAGGCCTTGAGCAGCGAGGTGGCAGCCTGCACTGCCTGCAGCAGCTCGCGGTCTCCCGCCTTGACCGGTGCGGCCGGGGCTGCCTGCGGCGCGGGACCGGGTCCGGCTGAGCGGATGGCTGTGACGTCCAGTCCGAGATCCGATGCGATCCCCTCGTAGAACTCGTCTTCACCGCGGAGGAGTTCATCGACCCTGCGCAGGAAGGATCCCGACTCGGCTCCCTGGATCACCCGGTGGTCGTAGGTCGAGGTCATGGTCATGACCTTCGACACTCCGAGCGAACGGATCCGCTCCGGCGTGGCCTGTTGCCACTCGGGCGGATACGCGATCGAACCGGTGGCGATGATCGTCCCCTGGCCGTTCAGCAGCCTCGGCACCGAGGCGACGGTTCCGAGACCGCCCGGGTTGGTCAGGGTGACGTTGGTGCCCTGGAAGTCGTCGGCGGTCAGCGAACCCTCGCGGGTCTTCGTGATCAGATCCTCGTAGCGTCGATGGAATGCTGCGAAGTCCATCTTGTCGGCCCCGGCGATGCACGGGACCATCAGGCTGCGGGTCCCCTTCTTCTCCACGTCTACCGCGATTCCGAGGTTGGTTGCGCCCGGGTCGACCGCGTTGGGCTTGCCGTCCACCTCCGCGAAGCTGCGGGCCATCACCGGCCAGTCGATCGATGAGCGGACGATCGCCCAGGCGATCAGGTGGGTGAAGCTGACCTTGACCCCCTTCTCTGCGAGCTGCTCGTTGATCGCCCTGCGCTTGGCATCGAGAGTGTCGACTGCCAGCGTCCTGAACGAGGTCGCGGTGGGGATCGAGCGGCTTTCGTCCATCGCCTTTGCGAGCGCAGCAGACGAGCCGCGGAGCGGAAGCAACTCCCCTTCGGGCGGTGGTCCCGAGGGAGTCGGAGCAGTCGCAGCGCCTCCAGCACCGTTGGCCCCGGAGGCGAGCACATCGTCCTTGGTGATCTTTCCTCCCGCACCCGTGCCGGTCACCTTCGCGAGGTCCACTCCCATGCTGGCCGCGATCCGGCGGGCAACGGGCGTGGCCTTGTGGTCGCCGTTCGAAACGGCCGCTGTGGCTGGTTGCGCAGGCGCGCCGTTACCCGCTGCAACCTCGGCTTCGGCAGATGCTCCGTTGGTCTCGCCCGCGGGCGCGTCCGAAGCGGTCGGAGGGGCCGACGGCGTGGCGTCGTCAGAGGTATCGATCTCGGCGAGGGGCTCGCCCACGGAGACGGTCTCGTCGGGCCCGGCGAGGATCTTGGTCACCACTCCTGCGGCGGGAGCCGGCACCTCGGCATCGACCTTGTCGGTGGAGATCTCGACCATGGTCTGGCCTTCCTCCACTGCTTCGCCGACCTGGACGTGCCACTCGAGCACGGTTCCCTCGGTCACGGACTCGCCCATCTCGGGCATAAGCAGCTGAACGGTGGAGGCGGTTGCCATCTCGACTTAAGACTCTATGAAATCAGGCACACGTGCCTGCAGGTGATCGGCCATCTGTCTGGCATGCGGGACCGATCGGAGCCTCCTGGCCCGATCGGTCCCGCCACAGGATTGGGTGAAGCCCTTCTCAGCCGGTGACCGGGTCAGGAGCCCGGACGAAGAAGTAGGCCGAGGAGCTGCTGGTCTCGGAGAAGACCGTGAAGCGGTAGCGCCCGACTCGCAGTCTCGAGGTCGGGACGTCGAGCTTCAGCGTGCCCTTATCGATCAGCAGGGTGCCGGTCTTCGCCACCGAGCCGCTGCAATCGGATCCCGAGCACTTCTGGACCTTGATCCTCGCGGTGCCGACGCCGGTCGAGAGGAAGGAGGCCGAGACACTCTTCCTGCCGACCCTCGTGTTCTTCGCGGCGGCATTCTTCACCTCTGGCTGGAGCCGCTTGAACTTGGCGGTTACCTGGGCAGGAGCGTCTTGTGTGATGTCACATTTCGCACCCTTGTTCTCACATGCTCCGCCCCAGCGGACGAACTTCCAGCCCTTGGCGGCTTTGTAGGTGAGGTCGAAGTCGTCTCCGGACTGTCGACCGGTTGCGCAGTCGGAGGCGCCATCGCCGCACGCGATGCCCGCAGGCTTGGAGGTGACGCGACCACGGCCCGAGACCTCGACCTCGAGCGGGTACCAGTTGCTGCCGGTGAACCAGGCGGTGGTGCTCGCCTCGTCCTCGCTCAGCAGCGTGAGCAGGCAGCTTCCACCCGGGTTGGAAGAGCAATCACCGGTCCATGGACCGTTGACGGTGTCGAGCGTTTGGCCAGCGCCCGGGGTTGCGGCCAGGTTGACATCCAGTGGTGGGGTTGCGTCGGCAAACACTTGATTGCAGTAGCCACCATCCTGGCCGCAATCCACACCCCCGATATCGGAGGTGACGCGGCCGTCTCCCTCGGTCGCCACGTCGAGCGTGATCGCTCCGAGGTCGAGCTTGAACAGCGACCCTGACCCGTTGGTCGACTCGAATCTCAATTCGAGGCTCGCTACCGGCGTGCCGGGCTCGATGCTCCCGTTGGGCTCGTCCTCGTCCCGGTAGACGAGCGGGTCACCGATCGGGTTGCCACCCGAGTCCTTGGCAATGAGGGTGAACTCCTCGTGGAGCCCAGGCCCGTCTGACCAGTTGTAAGCAATCTCGAAGTGGATCTTGTTCACCGGCGTGGAGAAGGTCCAGATGGTTGCGTCGTCGGCTGGAGGACCACCTGGTCCCTGCGGTCCCGCGTAGAGGTACCAGTCGTCGCCCCACCAGCACTCTGCCTCATCTGCACCGCTGACCGGGTCTTGGCCGACGGTGATTCCGGCAACCGTTCGGTCGTTGGGGGGAAGAAAGCAAGGAACCGGTTCGAAGGCGTTCCAGGCCGACGCTGAAGCGGCGGGGATGGCGAGGAAGGCTGCGATCGAGACGGCCAGCAGTGTGAGGCGAGTGCGCTTCATGTCTTCTGGTTCCTTTCCAACTCAGGTAAAAGTAATTGGCATCTTCTGGTAGCGGCTTGAATCTACTGAATCGATCGGCCGCTCGTCGTGTGGCCTGCCACAGGGGCGGAGAGAGAGAAACTGAGCGATCCCGTTCCAACTAGTAACTTTCGCGGCGGGCATCGGTTCAGGAGGCCGGTCCCGAAGAGGAGGAGTCGAGAGATATGGCTTATTTCGTAACTGGTGGAACCGGATTCATCGGTCGCAACCTCATAAAGCGGCTGCTCGAGCGTGAGGGCGACGTCTACGTCCTGGTCCGAGAGGGCTCTCGCGGCAAACTCGAGGATCTCAAGGTCCAGTTGGGCGATCAGGGCGAGCGTGTGAAGCCGGTGGTCGGTGACCTCACCGCCCCGCTGCTCGGCTGCGAGGATCAGATCACCGAGCTCGACGGCAAGATCGATCACTTCTTCCACCTCGGCGCGATCTACGACATGTCGGCCGACGCGGCCTCACAGCAGAAGTCGAACGTGGAGGGAACCCGCGAGGCTGTCGCCCTCGCAGAGCGGATCGAGGCGAAGCACTTCCATATGACCAGCTCGATCGCTGCCGCCGGCCTCTATCCAGGGACCTTCACCGAGGGGATGTTCGACGAGGCGGTCAAGGTCGACTCGAACCCCTACTTCCAGACCAAGCACGAGTCCGAGGCCGTGGTCCGCGACGAGTGCGAGGTGCCGTGGCGGGTCTACCGGCCCGGCATCGTGGTCGGAGACTCCGAGACGGGTGAGATCGACAAGATCGACGGCCCCTACTTCTTCTTCAAGGCGATCCAGCGGCTTCGCAGCGTCCTGCCGCAGTGGTTTCCGAGTATTGGCATCGAGGGCGGGGAGATCAACATCGTCCCGGTCGATTTCGTGGCCGACGCGATGGATCACATCGCTCACCTCGACGGGCTCGACGGCGAGACCTTCCACCTGACCGACCCCTCGGCTCTGAGCGCCGGTCAAGTGGTGAACGTGCTCGCGAAGGCCGCTCACGCGCCCGAGGCGGCGATCCGGATCGATTCGAAGATGTTCGACTTCGTGCCCTCTGCGGTCAGGGCGGGGGTGGGCAGTCTGCCGCCGGTGAAGCGGATCAGCGATCAGGTCCTCGACGATCTCGGTATCCCGCGGAACGTCCTCTTCTTCCTCGACTACCCGACCAAGTTCGATTCGACCAACACCCAGAAGGCGCTGGAAGGCTCCGGCATCTCCGCCCCGCCGCTCGCCACCTACGCACCGGCCATCTGGGACTACTGGGAGCGCAATCTCGATCCCGACCTGTTCAAGGACCGGTCGCTGTCGGGCGCCATCGGCGGCAAGATCGTGATGATCACCGGTGCTTCCTCGGGGATAGGTCTCGCGGCTGCCGAGAAGTGCGCCGCCGCCGGAGCGACCGTCGTTCTGGTTGCAAGGAGCGCCGACAAGCTCGAGGAGACTCGCGCCCAGATCGAAGAGGCGGGGGGCAAGGCCGATGTTCGTCCGTGCGATCTGACCGACCTCGATGACATCGAGCGGATGGCCTCGGAGGTACTCGAGGAGTACGGCCGGGTGGATGTGCTGGTCAACAACGCCGGTCGCTCGATCCGTCGCTCGGTCGAGCTCTCATACGACCGCTTCCACGACTTCGAGCGGACCATGCAACTGAACTACTTCGGAGCGCTGAAGTTGACCATGGCCCTGCTCCCCGCGATGCGCAAGAAGATGAAGGGGCGCAAGGGCGGGCACATCGTGAACGTGAGCTCGATCGGGGTCCAGACCAACGTGCCACGGTTCTCGGCCTACGTCGCATCCAAGTCGGCGCTCGACGCCTGGTCCCGTTGCGTCGCGAGCGAGATGCTCGATGACGGAGTCCACATCACCACCATCCACATGCCGCTGGTCCGGACCCCGATGATCGCGCCTACCGGCATGTACGACGCGTTCCCCACCCTCACCCCCGAAGAGGCCGCGGAGATGATCACCGAGGCGATGATCACCAAGCCCAAAAAGGTCGCAACCCGTCTCGGGAACTTCGGCGAGCTGCTCTACGCCATCGCCCCGAAGGCCTCCGATGCGATCCTCAACACCGGCTACAAGCTCTTCCCCGAGTCGAAGGCTGCAAAGGGGGAGAGCCAGGCAGAGAAGAAGGAGGGCGACGAAGCGCCCTCCGGCGAAGCCGTCGCCTTCGCCTATCTGATGCGCGGCGTGCACTGGTAGCGGCCGGGTAACCTCGCCGACATGGCCGAGCAGGGCGACGAGCGCACCCTCAAGTGGTGGGGCTGGGGATACGATGACCAACAGCCCGACCGTGCTGGACTCGAGGCGGTCGCCGCGGGGGTTCAAGAGCGTCTAGGTTTCGAGCCGTCCGGTGTAGTCGAGCCGGTGGATCTCGAGGATCTGGATCTGCCCCCGTCGCGATTGACCCCGACGCCGACTCTCTCCGATCTCTTCTCGGATTCGCCTCGGGACCGTGCCTCTCACGCCGTCGGCCGGGCGTATCGCGACATCGTCCGGACGATTCGGGGCGAGCTGCCGAACCCGCCGGATCTGGTCGCCCGCCCCGGCAGCCCCGAGGAGGTGGATGCGGTTCTGGGGTGGTGCGAGGACTCGAACGCAGCGGTGATCCCGTTCGGCGGCGGCACCAGCGTGGTCGGTGGGGTAGAGGCTCGGCTGCCGGAGGATTCCGATCACGCAGGTGTGGTCAGCCTCGACCTCAAACGGATGGACCGGGTGTTGGAGGTCGATCCGGTCTCCTTGGCGGCGCGGATCGAGGGAGGGGCGACCGGACCGGGTCTGGAAGGACAGTTGCGTGAGCACGGTCTCACCCTGCGTCACTACCCGCAGTCGTTCGAGTTCTCGACTCTCGGTGGGTGGATCGCGACCAGGGCGGGAGGGCACTTCGCCACCGGCGAGACCCACATCGACGATCTGGTCGAGTCGGCGAGGATGATCGCACCGTCGGGCGAGTGGAAGAGCAGGAGGCTCCCGGGGTCGGGCGCCGGTCCCAGCCCAGATCGGCTGGTGATCGGCTCCGAGGGGACACTAGGGGTGATCGTCGATGCCTGGATGAGGGTCCGCGAGCGGCCACGCTGGCGAGCCAACTGTTCGGTGCTCTTCGAGGATTTCTTCGACGGGGCTGCGGCTGTGCGCGCTCTCGCTCAATCGGGCCTGCAGCCGGCCAACTGCAGACTGCTCGATGCCACCGAAGCCGCGATCAACGGCGTTTCGGCCGACGGTTCCTCGGTGCTCGTCGTCGGCTTCGAGTCCGCGCGCGTCCCGGTGGCCGAGAGGCTCGACCAGGCGGTGGCGATAGCCCGCGACTGCGGTGGCTCCCCCGGCAGCATCGAGTCGAGAGACGCCGAGGACCGATCGGACGGTGGTGCGGGCGAAGCCAGCGCCAGCGCCAGCGTCGATTGGCGCAATGCCTTCCTCGCCGCGCCCTATCTACGCGATGCCTTGATCTGCTCTGGTGTCTTGACCGAGACCTTCGAGACGGCGATCACCTGGGATCGCTTCGA
>CAZQMB010000009.1:39837-54618 GCA_964594365.1 uncultured Conexibacteraceae bacterium | reverse complement strand
AAGGAGCCCGACCGCATGGTCGTGGACGTCTACTCCCAGCAGTTCCAGTGGTCGTTCGACTACCGGGAGCAGGATGCCACTTCTTACGAACTCCACGTTCCGGTTGGACGGCAGGTCGAGTTCCGTATGCACGCGCTGGACGTAATCCACTCTTTCTGGGTTCCCGAGTGGAGGGTCAAGAAGGACAACGTGCCCGGTGTGACCACCCACCTCTTCGTGACCCCGAACAAGACGGGCTCTTTCCAGCTCGTCTGCACCGAGCTCTGTGGCGCCGGACACGGCGTGATGCGTGCCCCGGTGGTGGTCGAGTCCCAGGCTGCTTTCGAGAAGTGGGTACGACAGCAGGACTCGGTTCCCGATCGACCGGCGGATGGCAAGGACGTCTGAGAAAACTAAGATGAGCGAAGAGAGGAACACATGCCAGTAGCACTCAAACAAGCAGGTTGGTGGCGCGCGCTCTACGGTCTCGTGATCGGAGCCGCCTTCGGTTACGGCCTCGTGGTGGCCCTCAGGGCCGCATCGGGTCTTCCCTTGATCCAGACCGAGCAAACGGGCTATCCGCAGCTCGTGGTGGCGCTGATCACCGGACCTCTCGGATTCCTCTGGGGAATCGGCTGTTTCGACTACTGGCTGCGTTGGATCGCCGGCGGACCGACCGTGCCGGATGACCATGCCGACCACGGCGCGAAGAACTGGAAGGACTACTTCAAGGTGAATACCGACCACAAGGTGATCGGTATCCAGTACATGGTCCTGACCTTCTTCTTCTTCCTCGTCGGAGGTCTCGCGGCTATGGGCGTGCGGGCGGAGCTCGCCCAGCCGGGCACCCAGATAGTCGACCCGAATACCTACAACGGGCTCTTCTCCACGCACGCCGCGTTCATGATCTTCGTCTTCATCATCCCGATGTTCGCCGGCATCGCCAACTACGTGCTGCCGCTGATGATCGGGGCCCCGGATATGGCGTTCCCGCGTCTCAACGCCCTCAGTTTCTGGCTGCTGCCGTGCGCTGGGGCATTGCTCCTGGCGAGCTACTTCGCCCCTGGAGGCACCTTCGACGCAGGCTGGACCGGTTACGCCCCGCTATCGACCGGGGCGCCGATCGGGCAGAGTTTCTTCAATCTCGCGGTCCAGTTCGCAGGGGCTTCGTCTATCGCTACCGCGATCAACTTCCTGGTCACGATCGTGACCATGAGGGCGCCCGGTATGAACTTCTGGCGAATGCCACTCCTGGTCTGGGCCAACCTCTCGACCTCGTTGTTGGTCGTAGCGGCCACTCCATTCATCGCAGGCGTCCAGTTCATGGTGCTGTTCGACCGCGTCCTGAACACCAACTTCTTCGAGGCCGCGATGGGCGGTGACGTGATCAGCTACCAGCACATCTTCTGGTTCTACTCGCACCCTGCCGTCTACATCATGATGTTGCCCGGCTTCGGGATCATCTCGGAGGTCATCTCCACGCATGCCCGAAAGCCGGTGTTCGGGTACCGATTGATGGCCCTCGCCCTGATCGGGATCGTGGTGCTCAGCTACTCGGTATGGGCCCACCACATGTTCGTCTCTGGGATGTCCAGTTGGCTGCGTGTCCCGATGATGATCACCACGCTTTTGATCGCGGTCCCAACGGGCATCAAGATCTTCTCCTGGCTCGGCACCCTGTTCAAGGGGAAGATCCATCTCCAATCGACCGCGATGCTCTTTTCCCTGGGATTCATCTTCACCTTCGTGATCGGCGGGATCTCGGGCGTCATGCTGGGCATGGTTCCGCTCGACATCCACGTTTCCGACACCTACTTCGTGGTGGCGCACATCCACTTCGTCCTCTTCGGAGGTTCGGTCTTCACGATCTTCGCGGGGCTCTACCACTGGTTCCCCAAGATCACCGGCCGGATGTACGACGAGCGGCTCGGCCGCGTCCACTTCTGGATGACCCTTGCGGGCATGCTCGGCACGTTCATCCCGATGCACTGGATCGGACTGGAGGGTATGCCGCGCCGCGTAGCCGACTATTCGGCCGAGTTCGCGGCCTGGAACCTCGAGATCACTATCGCATCGGCGATCCTCGGCCTCGCCCAGTTGATCTTCGTCTACAACGTGGTCGTCAGCTGGAAGTACGGTCCGAAGGCGAGCGCCAACCCGTGGCGTGCGAACACGATCGAGTGGCTGGTCTCCTCGCCCCCGCCGGTGTTCAACTTCGACGAGATTCCGCGAGTGGTCGGCGGTCCGTACGAGTTCGGTGTCCCAGGGGCCCGTCATGCGATCCTCGCCGGTGACGACAAGGCAACCGTCGAGCAACCCAAACCGGCAACGGTCGGTTCCGTGGGATCTGGCCCGTGAGCGATTCGGATACCGCCAACTACCCGCAGCCCGACAACCCGCCGAGGACGGGAGACGAGAAGCGTGTCCTCGTGTTCCTGAACGAGGTCGCAGGCGGTCGGAAGCTCCTCGGAGCATGCCGTGATATGGCATCGGCAGGAGCCGACTACTTCGGTTTGATCGCTCCCCAGAACGAACCCGAGGTCGGCCAGATGGTCGACCCGGATCAGGCGAGGGACTCGGCCCAGAGCAGGGTCGATGTCACCTCTCAGGTCCTCGGCGAGTTCGGCATCGCTTCGGTTGGAGGCGTGATGGACCCCGATCCTCCTCTCGCTCTCGACGACGCCATCCGCGCCACCGACCCCGATCGGATCCTCCTCTCGTGTCTGTACGAAACACGATTCGGTCCGCTGCGCAGAGATTTCGTCGACTGGGCGCGGTCCCGCTACGAGATCCCGATCGAGCACATCCCGGTCCGGGTCGACGACGACGGAGTCAACTGGGACATCACGCACACGCTGGTGGTGGCCACCAAGACGATCAACAGTCAGGAGTTGGTCAGCCGTCTGCTCGAGCGTGCCGAGAAGAGCCCGCACCGCTACACCTTCATCGCGCCCCGATCTGGCGAGGTGAGCCGCGAGGAGATCTGCGAGAACCTCGCACGGACGCTCAGCGCGATGTACGACAAGGAGATCGATGCCACCGGTCAGCCGATGAGCCCCGATCCGCTGACGGCGATCCGCAACGCCAATGCCCACTACCGTCTCGACGACATCCTGATCTCCACTCTCAAGGGCGAGAAGTCCGAATGGATCGAGCAAGGGCTGGTTCAGGAAGCGGAGAAGCTCACCGGAAAGCCCGTGGAGCACGTCGAGTCGTCCGGACGCCGAGCGAGGGTTCCTGCGACGAGAGCCGCGGCACTGGCAGCCGTGGGTACTGACACCGAGACGGAAGAAGGAGAGGCCTGATGGAGAGCGCATCCGTGACCCTCGGTCACGCAACCGGAGATCATCACCACGGCCCGCCCGAGGCGAACAAGAGCTCGAAGGTCGATCAGACCACCCTGGGTCTGCTGATATTCCTGGTCACGGAAGCGATGCTCTTCGGAGCGTTCTTCGCCTCCTACTTCTTCCTCCGTGTGGTGGTCAACGATGGTCCGTGGCCGCCCGAGCCCTACGAACTGCCCGTCATGGTGGCGGGGGTCAATACGGCCATCCTGGTCTCATCGAGCTTCACTATCCACTGGGCTCTCGAGGGCATTCGCCGCGGCAATCGGAAGGCGGCAACGCTCGCGATGGCTGTGACATGGCTGCTCGGTGCGACCTTCCTGTTCATCCAGCTGAACGAGTACATCCACGTCGGCTTCAGCGCCCGAGACGGCGCATTCGGATCGATCTTCTACGGCCTGACCGGTCTGCACGGTGCCCATGTCATCGTCGGGCTGATCCTCCTCAGCATCGTGAACGTACGTCTCTGGCGGGGGCACTTCGGACCGAAGGCCGAGGACCATCGTGGACTCGAGCTGCCAGGCATCTACTGGCACTTCGTGGACGTGATGTGGGTGATCGTCTTCGTCACCGTCTACATCCTCTAGAGGCAAGCCGATCGCACCGGACTCGCCCGGGGAGCCCTCGGGCCGCAATGATCTGCGGAACCCGTTCAGGAGCGAGGGAGATGCGTTCCGTCTCGTCGTCCTGGTCCTGGTTTCCGGCGCGCTGATCGTCGCATCCGCAGTCCTGATCTCCCGTACGGTGGCGTTGGTGGTAGCGGGGCTGCTCCTCTTGGTTGGACTCGTCAAGACGGGGCTCTGGGCCCGACGTGCGATCTCATCGCCCGACGACGATGGCTGACAGTGCCGATACCCAGCGGCACGGCGGCCGATAAGAGGGGATCAGCCGTTGACTGACTTCTCGAGGTACTCGACCAGCTGCCGCAGCTGGTCCGGAGTCATTACCTGCCCGTAGTTCTGGGGCATGACCCCTGCCTGATAGCCAGCCGCGACCTCACTGTTGGGGTTGACGATCGCGTTCTCGATCCAGGCTGGCGATTGGCCGAGCACGCTCTGGTCGAGATTCGGTCCAGTCACACCTTGTGTCCCCGCTGCGCCGAGGATGTGGCAGCCGCCGCAGTTCGAGACGAAGAACTCTTCAGGCACGAAGAGGGGGGGCTTGATCCCGGGTACTCCTGCCACGCTAGCGATGTACGCCGAGACGTCACGCAGGTCGTCGCCGGTGACCAGATTCGCGGGCATGTAGAGGTGGGTGTCCTTCGGGTCGGCTGGCCGCGGGTACTTGATCTGGTGAGTGACGATGCCCTCGATCGTGTCCTGGTCTGCCCCGATGGCTCGCGATGCCTTGAAGGCGTAATCGAGGTTCGGTCCGACGTTCGCCTGCGTGCCAGCGGCGGTGAGGGCGTGACACTGGCCGCACTTCTGGACGAAGAGCTGTTCACCGCGCGCCGTATCTGCATCCTCCTGCAGGTCGCAACCGGACAGCGCAACGACGGAGGCCGTGGCCACGAGACCTACTCCTATCCGGAGCATCGAGCCGAGGGTTCGGGAGCGATTCATCTACTTAATCCTATCGGGAGCGGGTGACCGCGCCGCCTCCCCCTGCGGCCATTTCCGCCTCAGCTTGCGACGAATGGTACGAGCGTCCGCTGGCGAATCGAAGCGGGGCTCAGCGAAGGGGGATCCGGGCAGGCGTTTCTTCCTGCTCACGGGGCATACGGGCTATCTCCGCGCGGTTCTTGCGCATCCAGGCGATGAAGGTACCGACCGCCACGATGCCACCGACGACCGCATAAGGCCACCAGGCGAAGAACCCGAGTACCACGAAGGCGATGCCGACAGCGAAGATCACCGGCAGCGCGGTAGGCGCCGGGAGGTAGATCATCTCGGAGGGCTTCTCGGGCTGACTCATGCGAGATAGAGGACTGCGATGTAGAAGGCGATCGCGAACACGAGGAGCGCCAGACCTCCGGCCCAGAGACCGATCTTGATGTTCGAGCGTGCCCGGTTGCGATCCATTGCGAAGGTAACTCTATAGGACGCGGTCGAGGGCCATAGTGCAGAACAACAGCGCCAGATAGGCGAGGGACCAGAGGTAGAGGTTCCTCGCAGACTCGCGAGAGGGCTTCCTGTCCAAGGCGATACTGCCGCCGATGAAGGCTGCACCGAGGAGCGAGGCAATGATCAGATAGGTCAGCCCGAACAGCCCGGTGAACGCGGGCGCGAGGCTGACCGCGACCAGAACCAGCGTGTAGAGCAGGATTCTCTTCCGGGTAGCCTCTTCGCCCCGGACGTTCGGGAGCATCGGTGTCCCGGTCTTGGCGTAGTCATCCGAGATCAGCAACGACAGCGCCCAGAAGTGAGGCGGTGTCCAGAAGAAGACCACCGCGAAGGGCCAGAAGGCATCGAGGGTCAATCCACCGGTGGCGGCTGCCCAGCCCACCAATGGCGGAATCGCACCCGCTGCGCCGCCGAGGACGATGTTCTCGGGCGTCCTGGGCTTCAGCCACAGGGTGTAGACGAATACGTAGCCGAGCAGTCCGGCCAGGGAGAGTGCGGCGGCCAGAGGGTTGACCGTGACAGCGAGCTGGACGGTGGCGAGCACGCCGAGGGAGATTCCGAACCAGAGGCCCTTGAGGGGACTGATCCTCCCGGATGCGAGAGGCCTTCCACGGGTCCTCTCCATCCTCGAGTCGGTGTCGCGTTCCAGGTAGTGGTTGATCGCTCCTGCCCCTCCTGCGGCGAGATAGCCGCCGAGCATCGTCCAGAGGATGGTCCCGATGCCTGGTCCAGAGGGATCTGCGACGAACATCGTGGCAACCGTGGTGAGCAGGAGCAGCGAGATGATGCGGGGCTTGGTCAGGGTGACGTAGTCGTTGGCGGCCCTGATCGACCTCCTCATCAGCCCGTCCCGGACTTCGCCGGGAGTGGCCCCGGCGAGCGCGGCCTCCGCCGCTCCGTTTGGGTGTGCTCCGTTCGAAGCCGATTGGGTTGTCCCCGTAGATCTCGAAGACGAAGTGGTCGTTTCCGCCCGCATCCTACGCGGTCACCGTCTTGGCGCTGGGCCTCTTGACGGCTACCGAGGCCGTGACGGGTGCGAAAGCCTGCGTGTAGCCGATCAGGACCACCGAGGCCCAGAGGAGCACGGCCGTGGTGAGGTGGGCTGCGATCAGCGCCGCGTTCTCGCCGAGCCACACATTCAGTCCTCCGAGAGCGATCTGGGTCACCAGCAGGACACCGGCGAGTGGCAGGAGTCTGCTGCGCGAGCCCATCCTCCACGCCGCGACTAACAGGGCGATGATCGCGATTGCGGCGCTGTAGACGAGGACACGGTGCGTCAGGTGGATATCGATCAGGCTGTTCATACCGAAGGGGAAGGGACCCTGGTCGAGGCAGCCCGGGAACTGGTTCCCGCATGCCATATGAGCTCCCGGCGTCACCGCACCATCGGCGCCGAGCTTCTTCGTACCGGCCATATAGGCACCTGCGACCATCGCAGCCAGCAGCAGGCCTGCTGCCGTGAAGACGAAGGGCTTCAGCTTCGTGAGAGGGATCCTCGGTGATTCCTTCCTGTCGGATCCCCCGGATTCCCGGGCCGCAACGGTGAGCCAGATCAGGAGCGCGAAACAGATCATCGCGAGGAACAGGTGAGCGGCCACCAGTGCTTCGTCGAGGTTGAACTCGACCGTCAGGCCGCCCAGAGCCGCTTGACACAGCACCAGCACTCCCACTGCCACCGATCCCCTCACAGGCCAGCGCAGCGAGCGGAGGTCGCGGAAGGCGAGCCAGATCATCACCGCGATCAGGAGCACCACGACGCCGGCCAGGAACCTGTGGGCGAACTCGACGAAGAGTGCCTCATTCCCGATGATCGGGAAGACCTGACCACCGCACAGCGGCCATCCGTGGAGACCGCTTCCAGACGGTCCACATCCCAAACCGGACTCGCTCACCCGCACGATGCCGCCGACGACCACGAGGACGAAGGTGACCAGTGCTGTTGTCAGGGCGAGGCGCCGAAACCGGCGCAGGGCCTCGCCTGCGCGAGGATCTTGCATGGACCTAGGCTACCGGCTCGGGACTCTTGGCCGCCTCGGCGGCCTCGGCGGAATCTCTGGCCACTCCACGCCTGATGTCGTACATCGGTTCGCTCGAGCGCACGTCGGGGACCAGATCGAAGTTGTGGGGCGGAGGGGGTGAAAGAGCGAACCACTCGAGAGTGGAGCCGCCCCAGGGGTCGTGACCTACCCGGCGGCCGTGGTTCACGCCGAGGGTGAGGTTCGTCAACCCTCCGAGAACTCCCAACATGAGGAAGATCGAGGCGATCGAGGCGATCAGGTTGTAGGTATCCAGACCTTGCCCCTCGAAGAACCTGTAGGTATCGGCCGGCTGGCCCTCGAGCCCTGCCAGATAGAAGCAGGCAGCGATCACGACGGTGCTCAGGTAGATCAACGCGGCGAAGACCTTCCCGGCCCCCTCGCCGACCTCTCGCCCGGTCATCTTGGGCAGCCAGTAGTGGAGTCCTGCGAAGCCTGCCATGACCGAGCCGCCGATCAGCACGAGCCCCGTGCCTGCGGTGGAGTCGGTGGTGCCGGCGAGGAGCCAGTTGACCGGGATCAGGCTCTGCATCATCTCCCCGGCGAGGCCGATGCTCAGCAGCGATACGGCTCCGATGGCGTACACGACCGGCGCCCGCATCTTGATCGAACCGGAGGCGAGGACTCCGAGCCAGTTCCAGATCACGATGCCGATCGGGACGATCAGGGCGAGTGCGAATGCCATCGCCGCATAGAGGAATCCGGGCCGGATCTCCGCGGACATCATGTTCTGCATCCAAGCCAGAGTGCCCAGGACCGCGATGGCCACGAGCGACCTGAGGACCGCTCTCCTGTTCGCGAGAGGCCTGCCGGTGAAGGTCTGGAAGATCTCGGAGATCACGCCGATAGCGGTGATCAGCACGATCAGGTAGACGCCGGTCGTGAAGATCGAGCTCAGGTGTTCGAAGTAGGTGGGGGAGCCACTCTCACCGGCGTTGAAGAACACCCCGCCGTAATGGCGATCGATGATGAGCATGGTCAAGCCCGCGATCATCGCCGGACCCACGATGAGCAGCAGCCACGAGGTGACCACACCGGAGAACGAAAAGACCGGGAACCTCCTCCAGGCCATTCCGGGGGCCCGTTCCCTCGAGGCGGTGACGATCACGTTGATCGCCTGCAGGACCAGGCCCAGAGTGGAGAGTCCGACCGCAGAGATCCAGACGTCCGTTCCGTTGTTGTCGATGAACGCGAGGTCGCCCGAGAGAGGCGGCAGGGCGATCGGTCCCGCCTCCGGAGGTGTGTAGAAGAAGGAGACGTAGGTCATGACTCCACCTGAGAGGAATAGCCACAGCGCCACCACAGAGAGGCGCGGGAAGGCGAGAGAGCGGGCACCGAGTTGGAGCGGCAGGAGATAGGTGATCAGCCCCATCGCCAGCGGCAGGGCGAAGAGTGAGGTCATGGTGACGCCGAAGACAGAGAGCAGCCGATTGAAGGTCACCGGAGCAATCAGGGTGTTGTCGGGGAGCATCAGCTGCAGTCTCATGAGGAAGAACTCGACCACCGCGAGGGCGAGGAAGCCCAGTGCCGCGCCGATGAAGATCCTTCCCACGTCCTTGTGATCAGAGCTGGTGGCGAAGTCCAGCCATCCGGGCCTCTTGGACTGGACGCCCTGGACCGCGATCTCGGGGTGGGTTCTGATCGGATCGCTCATTGGCCGTCCCCCGCCTCTTCGATTGCGCCGTACGGACCGTTCTTCGCGATCTCATCCTGGACCCATTTCTGGGCGTCGGCTATCTCGGCGCCCTGCTCGTCGAGCCACCGCTCGAACTCGTCCTGGGAGACCACCCTGACCACCGTCCTCATGGTCGCGTAGTTGGCGCCCGAGAAGGCATACGAGGCGCCTTCGAAGGTCCCTTCGGTATCCGGGGTGAACTTGAGGACGTGCGTCTTGCCCGGCACTGCGTCGGCCTTCTGGCTCAGGCCGGGTACCCACCACCGGTGCAGGACGTCGGTCGACTCGAGTTCGATCTCGACGGGCTGCCCGACCGGCAGGACGAGCTCGTAGTACGAGAAGGTTCCGTCCGGATACTGGTAGCGCCAGAGCCACTGCTGGCCCGAGGTGAGGATCTGGAGCGTCTTCTCGCCTCGAGCGGCCATCGCCTCGGTATCGCTCCCGTCCATCTGGCTCTCGCTGTCGGCGGCTGATGCCGCGGTCGTCTCGACCCCCGCCTTCTCGGTGAAGACGACGCCGACCACGAATACGCCTATCGCGAGGACCGCGAGTAGTCCGCCAACCGCGAAGGTCGAACCGCGTCGGGCCCGTCCTCCGGCGGTGTTACCGCCCTTTGAGGCACGGCCGCGCACCAGCATCGAGATCAATCCGATGTTGATCAGCAAGATCAACACCGCGGCGATCGCTAGTGCGATCCAGTAGAGGGTGTTGATCTCGGAACCGGTGCTTGAGCTGGCGGGATCTGGTGCGAGCAATTCGCGACCATTCTATTCAGCCTGCGGTCGGTGAGGCATCCCGAGGACTCTCGGGACCTGCCTGGACGCGACGGGAACGAGATCGACCCGCGCCGATGAGCCGATCTGGGCCCACCGACGCGGGTCGAAACATGTGCTGCCGCTGCTGGAGACCGCGTCTAGGCGGCTTTCATCTCCCCGCCCTTGACCGTGAGGTTGTAGATGACCAACACGTCGAGGACGATGATCAGGATCGACCACAGCGGGAAGGCGGTGATCAACCCGATGTGAGCGATGGCGCTGAGCACGCAGAAGATGATCGCGATCACGCGCGCCCACTCCTTGACCGTGAACAGCCCGATGCTGGTGGCAACCATGACTGCGCCGATCACCAGATGTATCCAACCCCAAGTGGTCAGATCCCAGATGATCACACCGTCGTAGCCATTCGTGACCAGTACCTGACTGTCATTGAGCAGTGCGGCAAGTCCGTAGAGGACGTTGAACACACCGATCACGAACAGGATCACACCGGCGAATGCCGCCCAGCCGGAGGGACCTACGTTCGCTGCCTTCTTCTTGGCTGCTGCCAACTTGATCTCCTTGTCTTAGGTCGGATGCTCTCGCATCCCGACATCGACCGATTGCCGATCGACAGTCTGAAGGTAACCGCCGCTCCGGAGGCCTATTCCCGACCGGCGCTCATGGAGGTCGTTGCATCCCCATTCCCGCGCCGTACGCTCAGCTCGATTCCCTCGTCGATCGTGAAGCGAGGTTCCCATCCCAGTTGCTGTCTCAAACGCTCGTTCGAGACGTCCCCCGAGCGTGAGATGAAGGTGGCTCCGAACCTCCCGATCGCAGGCGGCCGTCGGACGAGCCTCGCGCCACCCTCGGCGAGCGCGCCCATCAGCCAGAGGGCCGGGGCAGGGAGCCTCCGTGGAGTGGATAGCCCGGCAGCCAGGGCAAGCCGATCGAAGTATTCGGCGAAAGTGATCTTCTCGCCGCTCCAAGCGGTGTACGCCTCCCCGGGCTGACCGGACTCGAGCCCGAGCATGATCGCCTCGACCAGATCGTCGACGTAGATCGGGAGCATCCACGAGTCCGCAGGGACGGCGAGCATCCGTCGTCTCATCAGTTGCAGCGGGCGCTCTACCCAGGGAATCGAACCCGGCCCGTAGACGTCACCCGGCCGGATCACCACGGCGCCCCGCTCGCGGGCGAGACGATCCGAGGCGGACTTGGTGTCGACGTAGGGAATCCCCACGGACCTCAGGTAGGCGGTCTCGTCCTGTGTTTCAGGGTCGTCATAGCCGTAGACCACCACCGAGCTCAAGTGGAGTACTCGAGATCCCTCCGGCGCGGCTTCCAGCACGTTGGCCGTGCCGTTCACGTTCACCTGGATGAAGTCCTCCATCGATCCCCACTCGCGGACGTTGGCGGCCGTGTGGACGATCAGATCGGCGCCCGAGACTGCGGCTGCGACGGCGCCCCGGTCGGTCAGATCACCTTCGACCACCTTGCCGGCCCCCGCGATCCGGGCTCTTTCGACTCCCGCGGGATCTCTGTCAAGACCGATCACCTCGGCTCCTTGCCCGCTCGCTCGCCTGCACACAGCAGACCCGATGAATCCTCCTGCGCCGGTGACAGCGAGCGTTCTTCCCCCGAGGTCCGGGTGGACGGTCCCAGTCATCGTTCGGCGGTTCGGTTGCGCGGAGATCTCACCCACCGACTTATACTCGCCACGCCTGTGTATCGAGCGGACCGAACACCACCGCAGCGCACCAGATTGCGTCCCCTGGTGCGGGGAGCCGCCTTTGCGGCTCTGGGCGCTGCCGCTGTCGTGCCGCTGGTTCGCAAGCAGCTGAAGATCCCTCCGGCCGCAACAGCAGCCGCAGTCGCCTCTGGCCCGCCTGCACTCGCGGTTCTCTCGAGGCGCACCCCCGCGCGTGACCTCGCCCTCTACTTCCTCCAAGGTTGGGCGTTCATCGTCTCGCATGAGCTGCCCTACGACGATCCGGAGGCGCTTCGCAAGAGGGTCAAGATCCAGTACCCCATCCGGATCGACAAGGTGATCGGCAGAGGGAAGCTGCCGAACACGAGGCTCCAGGAAGCGTTGTCCGGTCTCGGTCGCGGGAACGCACTCGACAAGGCTCTCTCCTGGGCCCACTGGGCCTGGTTCTTCTGGCCCCACGGCGCATTGATCTGGATCATGGCCCGCAGGCCTGATGCCTTCGCTAGGGCCGCGCGACAGACCGCTGCGGTCTACGACCTCGGTTGCATCGGTTACGCGGTGGTGCCGACGGCTCCCCCCTGGTGGGCATCGCAGGAGGGCCACACTCCGGATCGGGTTCGGCGGATCATGGTGGAGGTCGGTGAAGACACCTGGGGGCCGGCGTGGGAGCGGCTCTACGGGACCTTCGACGGCAACCCCTGGGCAGCGATGCCGTCGCTCCACTTCGCGAGCGCGCTGATGGCAGCGATCCTCCTCTCCGAAACCGGGAAGGTGGATGGGGCGATCGGTTGGACTTACGCTCTCACCCTCGGCTTTGCGCTCGTGTACCTGGGGGAGCACTACGTCACGGATCTGCTCGCGGGCGCCGCCCTGGTTGCTGCGGTCCGATTCCTGGACCCCCGTTTCGAGCCGGTGGCCGAGCTAGTCAGCAGCAGATTGCGCACCCTGGAGGACATCGCCAACGCGTAGGTGATTCCGGTGCCTGACGAACCCCACAAGGCCGACTCGGAAGACCAGGCAGTCGAAGGAGAGAAGCCGACCGCTTCACCGGAGAGGCCCGGGGATCATCTGTCGGAGAAGGAGCGACTCGCCGGCGAGATGACCGCTGAGTCGCCGGAGCAAGTCTTGGCCGAGGCCGAGCCGAAGTTCTTCGCCGCTCCGAAGCGGATCATCCAGACGGTGATCGCGGTGGTTGCGCTCACCGTTGCCATCTACGTACTCTTCCCGCGGCTCGTAGGACTCCAAGGCGCGTTCCACACCATGGAGAGGGGTGATCTCGACTGGATCGCAGTGGCACTCGCCTTCAACGTGCTCGCCTTCGGTGCCTACGTCGCACTGTTCCGCGGGGTGGTCGCGGAGAAGATCATCCACTTGCGTTGGCGTGAGTCGTACCAGATCACCATGGCCGGTCTCGCCGCCACGAGGATCTTCTCGGCTGGTGGAGCAGGCGGGATATTCCTCACCTACTGGGCACTGAGGAAGGCCGGGATGGAGCGACGGCTCGCCGCTGGCCGGATGGTCGCATTCCTGGTGATCCTCTACTCGGTCTACATGTTCTCGCTGATCATCTTCGGGATCCTCTTGCGGACCGGAGTCCTCCCCGGGGGCGGGAAGGTATCGACCACGATCATCCCGGCGGCGCTTGCGGGAGCGGCGATACTGATCGTCGCCCTGCTCGCCCTGTTGCCGGGCGACATCGAAGGTCGGCTGGAGCAGGCTCTCTCGGGTCGCTTCGCGAAGGTCGCCAAGAGAGTTGCCTCAGCCCCTGCGACATTCGCCCAGGGCACGCGCGATGCCCTCGCGTTCGCGGAAGATCCGAAGAGCGCGGTGCTCGCCTTCGGAGGCGCAATCGGATTCTGGGCGGCGAGCATCGGGATCCTGTGGGCGAGTTTCCAGGCCTTCCACGTCGAGGTCCCGTTCGGAGTGATCGTCCAGGGTTTCTTCCTCGGGATGGTCGCGAACCTCTTCCCCCTGGCACCCGGTGGAGTCGGGGCGGTGGACGCGGGCATGATCGGGGCCTTCGTCCTCTTCGACATACCCGCGGCCGAGGTATTCGCAGCGGTACTCACCTACAGGGTGATCGCATTCTGGCTGCCGATACCACCGGGGATAGTCGCCTTCTTCCAGCTCCGACACACCGTCGCACGCTGGGAGGCCGAGGGGAGGAGCGTGCCTCTCCCGCCACCGACCGGGGCGACTGTGCGATCAGGGGACGGTTCGTCCGGCGGATGAGCCGGAAGGGGGAGGGACGGCTGCTCTCGTTAGGATGGATTTCCGGTGGCTGAAGAGCGAATAGAAAACATGATCGTGGTCGGAGGGGGTCCTGCCGGTTACACGGCGGCCCTGTACGCGGCCCGGGCCGAGTTGGAACCGCTCGTCGTGGAGGGGTTTGCCTGGGGTGGTCAGCTGCAGAACACCACCGATGTCGAGAACTATCCGGGCTACCCCGAGGGAATCATGGGACCGGCGATGATGGGCGAGTTCCGTGCACAGGCCGAGCGATTCGGGACCCGCTTCATCACCGACGATGCGACCGAGCTCCGTCTGACCGACGGCGAGGTGCAGACCGTCATTGTCGGCGGCGAGGAACATCGCGCCAAGTCGGTGGTCCTGGCGATGGGTGCCGAGCCCAAACGGCTTGGGATCCCCGGCGAGCAGGAGCTCCAGGGAATGGGTGTCTCGACTTGCGGGGTATGTGACGGAGCCTTTTTCAAAGATCAGGAGGTCGTGGTGATCGGAGGTGGGGACTCGGCAATGGAGGACTCGATCTTCGTCTCCAAGTTCGCCAGCAAGCTGACCGTCGTCCACAGACGCGACGAATTCAGAGCCTCCAAGATCATGCAGGACCGTGCGAGAGAGCGGGAGAACATCGAGTTCATGACGCCTTACGCACCGACCGAGTTCATCGCGGGAGAGGACGGCAAGATCGCCAAGGTGGCGATGGAGAACACCCAGACCGGGGAGAAGGAGGAGCTCGAGGTGGGGGGTGCGTTCGTCGCGATCGGGCATACGCCGCTGTCGAATCTGGTCGAAGGCCAGGTGGATCTCGATGACGAGGGCTACGTGATCTGCCAAGAGCCCTCTACACGGACGAAGCTCGCAGGCGTCTTCGGGGTCGGGGATCTGGTCGACCACACCTACAGACAGGCGATCACGGCTTCTGGATCAGGTTGCAAGGGCGCGCTGGACGCCGAGTGGTACCTGCGGGATACCCCGCC
>CAZQMB010000009.1:0-39737 GCA_964594365.1 uncultured Conexibacteraceae bacterium | reverse complement strand
GATCAGGTTGCAAGGGCGCGCTGGACGCCGAGTGGTACCTGCGGGATACCCCGCCTTCCGTCTGAGTTCAGTCGGGTTGGCTGCCGAGTTCGCGCTCGAGCATCGCTCGGAAAGCGTTCTGGGCCTGCAGGGTCACGGGTCCCGGGGCCTCAGGTAATTCCGTCTCGTCGATCGCCGATACCGGCTGGATCTCGCGGGTAGTGGAGGCGAGGAAGGCTTCGCTTCCCGAGAGCAGGTCCTCGAGTGGGTAGGCGCCTTGCTCGACCTCCATTCCGGCGATCACCCGGTCACGCACGATCGAATCGAGGATCCCGGACTCCAGGGATGGAGTCTTCAGCACGCCGCTCTGGTCGACCCAGAAGATCGAGCAGGTTGGTCCCTCCAGAACGGTTCCATCAGGAGTGACAAGAAGCGACTCGTTTGCACCGCGCTCCTTCGCAATTCGGGTCGAGTGCATGTTGGCTCCGTAGGAGAGCGACTTCACCCCGGTGAGGATGACGCTGGGGGCGTAATTCACGGTTGCGAGTACAGCGGTCTCCGGCCACTCGACCAGAGGCTCGATGAAGACCAGTCGCCTGCCCCCGCGGGTCACGACCAGCCTCAGCTGCGCGTCTACCTCTCCGGCCTGGTCGAGCAGGGTCAGGGCCTCGGCTTCGATCTGTTCTCGCGGTAGGGCCAAGCTGATCGCCGCAGCCGACCGCTCCATGCGGTCGAGATGGTCATCCATCGCGTGAGGCCTACCGCCGTAGACCTTGACCACTTCGAATACTCCGTCGCCGCGGAGCAGCCCGTCGTCATGGGCCGGGATCACTGCATCGCCGGTGGGCCCTGCTCTGCCATCGATGCTTGCCAACTCGGGGGCTCGGGGCATGATCCGAGGCTAACGGAGTCGCTGGTCGGTCAGCGACCAGCGAAGGTAATCTCGGTCGATGGCGAGGGCGCTGATAGTCGGATGCGGATGTCATGGTCGCGAGCTGGGGATAGAGCTCCTCGGCCGGGGGTGGCAGGTCCGTGGAACGAGTAGGGACGAGTCCGGGCTGCGGTCGATCGAGCAGGTGGGCATCGATGCGTCGCTCGCCGATCCGGACCGACCGGGCACGATCCTCGATCTGGTCGGGGATGTGGCAGCGATCGCCTGGCTCATGGGCACCGCAGAGGCCGAACCCGAGGTAATCGCAGCAATCCATGGACCGAGGCTGCAGAGCCTGATGGAGCGCCTCGTCGACACGCCGGTCAGGGGCTTCGCCTACGAAGCCGTCGGATCGGTCCAGTCGACCAGGCTCGAGGAGGGGCGGGCGATCGTGCAGAACGCCAGCGATACCTGGCGGATCCCGGTCAGGTTTCTGGAGCAGGAGCGGGATTCGGAGGAGTGGACGGTCGAGACTGCGAATGCAATGGACTCGCTTCTCGAGGCTCGTTGACCGAGTGCCTGCTATAAATATTTAATACCGATCAAGTATTAGGTATTTATTCCATGACGACGCATAGAAAGGGCAACGATGAGCGCTACTGATGAATTCCTCGAGAACTCGGAGGCCTACGCCGAGACCTTCGACAAGGGCGATCTCCCAGCCCCTCCTGGCAAGAAGGTCGCGATCCTCGCCTGCATGGATGCGCGTCTGAATGTTCAGGGGCTCCTTGGGCTGCAGGAAGGTGATGCCCACGTGATCAGGAACGCTGGCGGGGTGGTGACCGATGACGAAATCAGATCGCTTGCGATCTCACAGCGGTTGCTCGGAACCGAGGAGATAATCCTCATCCACCACACGGACTGCGGGATGCTCACCTTCACGGACGAGGAGTTCAAAGCGCAGATCAAAGAGGACGTCGGTGAGGAGCCGGAGTGGGCAAGCGAGGCCTTCCCCGATCTTGAGGGGAGTGTCCGCGAGTCCGTGCGCCGCATCCAGGCCAGTCCCTTCATCCCGAAGACCGATGCAGTACGCGGCTTCGTCTACGAGGTGGAGACCGGAAGCCTCCGAGAGGTGAGTTGAGCGGCCTCTCTCCTGCTGGGGGCCAGTCGCCGCCAGACGAACTCAGAGCCGCCGCGGATCCTCTACCAACTCGAAGAAGTGGGAGAGGATCCGCGCCGTGGCCCCCCAGATCAGACGACCCTCTGCCTCGAAGGTGTCGGTCCGCAGCGGAATCCTGCTCTGCGGAACCCGGCGGTGAGTACGGGTGTCGAGCAAGCCGCCAAGCGGTGCCCTCAGTATCGCCTCTACCTCGTCCGGGTTCGGGGAGAGGGCGAGTGACTCGGGCGCACCGATCACTCCGACGAAGGCGTTGATCCGATAGCCGGTGACGAAGGTCCCGACTGGCGGCAGGGCACCGATGACCTCTACCTCACCGGCGGGCAGCCCGATCTCCTCCTCGGCCTCTCGGAGTGCCGTGTCGACCAGATGCTCCCCCTGGTCGCGCCTGCCGCCGGGGAACGAGATCTCACCCGCATGACGTCGCAGATCACCCCTTCGCTCGGTCATCAGCAGGCCTGGTGAGTCCGGCCAGTCGTACACCGGCACCAGCACCGCTGCCTCTTTCTTGCCTCCCTTGACCTCCATTCCGATCGCGTGCTCAGGGTCGAGCAGGACGGAACGCAAGCCGGCGAGAGGATCGCCCGATGGAGTGGCGCCGTTCAAGCCGTGGCGGTCACCGAATCGGCGACCTCTGTCCCGTCGGCCTTCAACAGCCGCGCAACGGGACATTTCCCTGCGATGGTCTCGATCCGCTCGAGTTGATCGGAATCGAGTGCAGTCGGGATCTCGATCTCGACCTCGAAGCGCGGGCTGGAACCGTCGGAGGCCTCGCCGACCGAGACATCTGCGGTGAGTCGACCGATGTCCCAGCCTTTCCGCTCGGCGTAGAGCTCGATCGTTATCGCGGTGCAGCTGGCGAGCGCCGCGGCGAGGAGTTCGGTCGGTTTGGGGCCGAGATCAGCGCCGCCCGAGTCGGTCGGTTCATCGGCAACCAGCCTGTGTTCCCGACAGACGATGTCGTTGGTCAGGCCATCCCGCCTGGTCAAGCTGGCCATCCTCTGCCCGCTCATCCTCCGTCTCCGCTGTCTCCAGTCTCACCGCGACCCTCGAAGAGTTCCGGGTCGTCGACGTCGGTGAAGCGGGCCATCGCCCAGATCAGATCGGACGCTCGGTTGACGTAATGGAGCACGCTCTCGGAGGCGAGCCCACCAGAATCCTTCAACTCGACTATCCGGCGCTCTGCCCGGCGGGTGGAGGCGCGCGCCACGTCGAGAGCGGCGGACAGGTGGGTGCCCCCGGGGATGACGAATTTCGGAGGCAGGTCAACTCGATCCATGTAGCGGTCGATCGCCTCCTCCAGCTCGGCGACCATCGGTTCGGTCGCCCTGCTGATCCCGTCCTCGAGCCTGTCGGCGGCTTCGGGGGCCGTGGCGAGCTCCGCTCCGACCACGAACAGTCCGTTCTGCAGTGCGAGCAGATCCCGGGCGACCTCTGCATCGTCGCCCCCGCAGAGTGCTCGGGCCACGCCGAGAGCGGAGTTCGCCTCGTCTACGGAGCCGTAGGCCTCGGTTCGCGGGTCGTGCTTGACCACCCGACCGCCGTACCAGAGAGAGGTGGAGCCGTCATCGCCTTTGCGCGTGTAGATCTTCACGCAGCTAATCCTATGGCCACGGGCCGGTAGACGCTAACCCAGCGGGTTGAGGGCCACTCCGGTGAGCAGTTTCGGGAAGAAGTAGGTGGACTTGGGCGGCATCGTCTCGCCCGCAGCGGCGACCTCCTTGACAGCGGCAACCGGTGTCGGACGAAGCAGGAAGGCGACATCCGCGTCTCCTGCGTCGAGCATCTGCAGCGCCTTCTCATGGTGCGGGGTGTAGGCGAGTCCGCGTTTGGCTGCGATGTCGTCCTCGGTCATCCCGAGCAGATGCTTGAACACCACCGCCTCGAGGATTGCGGCGTCGAGATCCCTGTAGGCAGCAGAGGACCCTTCGAGCTCGGAGTCGACGATCTCGCGACCTGTCTCGTTCAGCGCGAGCCGCATCGGCTGCTGGTGGTGCGAATCCAGATACCCGAACACCCCGGTGCCCTCGGCGCCACCGGGATCGAGATCAGGGTGTTCGACCTTCGAGACCTCGAAGAGTTCGCGTATCCCCTCTCCCAGCCGGGTTCTCCGTTCTTCGTCCTCCGCGATCCCGGTGAGCAGTCGGTGGGTCGGGAATACGGTCAGGCCTGGATCGTCGAGACCCACCAGCGCCATCATCACGAAGTCTGCATCGCCGGCCTCGCCATCGCTCTCGACTCGCTCCGACCGGTAAGTCAGGGCAGTCTCGTATCGGTGGTGTCCGTCGGCGATCAACATCTCTGCTCCCGCCACCGCTGCGGTGACCGATTCGATGATCGTCGGATCCTCGATCTTCCAGATCCGGTGCTCGGTGCCGTCGGAGTCGGTCACCTGCGCCCAAGCCGCCTGGCCCTCGACGGCGGGTGCGATGGTCTGCCAGGCATCCCCCTCGTAGAGGGAGAAGACCGGTGAGAGGTTGCAGCGGGTAGATCGGGTCAGTCGCAGCCGGTCTTCCTTAGGACCCGGCTGGGTGCGCTCGTGGGCTCGGATTCCCGAGCCGTACTCGGCCAGACGCACCCTGCAGAGGAATCCGTGTCGGGTCATCCTCGCGCCGCCGGGCCCGTCGTAGGTCTGGGTCGTCGCCCAGATCGACGGAGACTCGTCTCTGATCATGGTGCCGTCGTCGAGCCAGCCAGAGAGGATCTCCGCGGCATGGGCGTAGCGGTCGCCCTCCGGATCGTCGGGTGGGGGTTCAGGGAGATCGACCTCGACGATGTTCTTCGGGGACCTCAGGAGGAGTTCGGCCCGGCCGGCAGCATCGATCACGTCGTATGGGGGAGCGGCGAGATCGGCGAAGGGTCCGACCCGCTCCAGGTCGTAGTGGATCGCGCGGATCGGGGCGATTTCGGCCATCGGACAACCCTAGAGCCCGCTGCGGCAGCGCCCGTCACTAGACTCGCCGCATCGGGGCGTGGCGCAGCCTGGTAGCGCGCGGCCTTTGGGTGGCCGAGGTCGCTGGTTCGAATCCAGCCGCCCCGATGTATTTCGTCTCGCCAGGTCTGGTCGGCTACTTGATGAAGAGCATCTCCGAGTACTTCGGAAGCGGCCAGTACTCATCAGCGACGACCTTCTCCAGTGCGTCCGCGACCTCGCGAACTTCACCCATCGCGGCGAGCTGCTTGTCGCGTGCATGTACGGCGAGTTTTAGGCCCTCGAGCGAGTCGGGATACGCGTTTGCCTTGGCGAGCTTGCCGAGGGCGGTGTTCAGCTTGGTCAGGAGCGGTTTCACCTGCTTGCCGACCGTCAGGTCCTTGGCCGCGGCACCGAGCGCCAACTGCTTCAGCGCTGCCGGCAGGATCATCGTGCGCGCGATCGACTCGGCGGTCTCGGCTTCGATATTGGCCCGGATCGCGTACTGCTCCACCCAGACCTCGTAGCGGGATTCGAGTTCGCGCTCCGAGAGCACGCCGTACTTCTCGAATGCCTCCACCGTGCTCTTGGCGACCACCTCAGGGAGAGCATCGGGGGTCGTTCGGAGGTTCTTCAGTCCGCGCTTCTTGGCCTCCTTGTGCCAGTCGTCCGAGTAGTTGTCGCCACTGAAGCAGACGGCCTTGTTGGCCTTGTAGGTCTCGGCAACCACTTCGCCGACTGCCTCGGCGAGCTTGGTCCCGCCCTTCAGCTTCTTCTCGAGCGAGTCGGAGAGCTCGTCGATCGACTCTGCGGCGATCGTGTTGAGCACCGTGTTCGGGAAGGCGAGCGACATGCTCGATCCGAGGGCGCGGAACTCGAACTTGTTGCCGGTGAACGCGAACGGTGAGGTTCGGTTGCGGTCACCACCGTGCAGCGGCAATGGAGGAAGTACTGCTGACCCCAGCTCGAGGGTCTGGCCGGCCTTGTCGTCGCCAGCGGTGCCACCCGCGATCGCCTCGAACACGTTGTCGAGTTCCGCTCCGAGGAAGATCGAGATGATCGCCGGGGGAGCCTCGTTGGCGCCGAGGCGATGGTCCTGACCGATGTTGGCGACCGATGCACGCAGCAGACCCTGGTGCCTGTTGACGGCCTGGATCACCGCGGCGCAGAAGAAGAGGAAGCTCAGGTTCTCTGCCGGCGTGTCACCCGGATCGAGCAGGTTGTGGCCGGTGTCGGTGCTCATCGACCAGTTGTTGTGCTTGCCCGAGCCGTTCACTCCGGCGAACGGCTTCTCGTGCAGCAGGCAGACGAGTCCGTACTTCCTCGCGACGTTCTGGAGTATCTGCATCAGCAACTGCTGATGATCGGAGCCGACGTTGGAGTTCTCGAACAGCGGCGCGATCTCGTACTGGGCCGGTGCCACCTCGTTGTGACGGGTCTGAACGGGCACTCCGAGCTTCGCCAACTCCAGCTCGGTTTCGAGCATGCAGGCGAGCACACGCTCGGGAATCGACCCGAAGTAGTGGTCGTCGAGCTCGTGTCCCTTCGGCGGCTTGGCGCCGAAGAGCGTGCGGCCGGTGGTCACCAAATCGGGACGCTCGTAGAAGTACTGCTCGTCGATCAGGAAGTACTCCTGCTCGGGCCCGACCGTGGTGAAGACGCGAGTCGACTTCTCGTCGCCAAGCAGCTTGAGCGCCCGGATCGCCGAGTTGGACAGCACATCCATCGAGCGCAGCAGCGGGATCTTGGCATCTAGCGCCTCGCCGGTCCACGAGGCGAACGCGGTCGGGATGCAGAGCAGCGCGCCGTTCTGGTTCTCGAGGATGAAGGCGGGGCTGGAGGCGTCCCAGGCGGTGTAGCCACGGGCCTCGAAGGTGGCGCGGATCCCACCTGTCGGGAAGGAGGATGCATCGGGTTCACCCTGGATCAGTTCCGAGCCAGAGAACTTCGCGATCGCGGAGCCGTCGCCGTCGGGAGAGAAGAAGGAGTCGTGCTTCTCGGCGGTGAGGCCGGTGAGCGGCTGGAAGACGTGGGTGTAGTGGGTCGCTCCACGCTCCAGGGCCCAGTCCTTCATCGCATCGGCGACTTCGTCGGCGAGTGAGGTGTCGAGGGCTTCGCCACGCTCGAGCGTGGCTTGGAGTTTCTTCATGGTTGCAGGAGAAAGACGCTTTGCCTGCTCATCGGTGCTGAAGACGTTCTGCCCGAAGGGATAGCCGTCGTCCTTGGTCAGGTCTGTGGGCGCCGCGGCCTCGCCGTTACGGCTCCACTTGGCGGCTTCGACGTTCTGGCTTCGGGTCTTGCTCATCTTCCGGGCACCTTCCTCTCAGGTCTGATTGCGCAGCGGATGCTGAGCATATTCGGCTGCGCCCGTGAGGCGTTTGTCCACCCGTCCAAACTTCGCAGGGTGCGGTTTCTCCATTCCGTCGGTGCCGGATATGTAGGCTCGTCTTGCCGGTCAGAGGATTGGCTGGCCCCCGTAGCTCAGTGGACAGAGCGACTGCCTTCTAAGCAGTGGGTCGCAGGTTCGAATCCTGCCGGGGGCGTAGCGCGACTAGCATCGCTCGACCTTGTTCCAGAGTCGATGGAAAACGAAATACACCCCTCATTCGGGCGTGCGGTGAAACGGACGCCGCTGATCGCAGGACTGGTCCTCACCGCGGGGGCCATCGGTTTGGCCGCGACCTCGCTTGCGGGCAAGGCTCCACAGGCACCCGTTTCCATCGCCTCCAAGTCGATCCGGTGTGACGACGATGTTCCGGTTCAGGTCCTGAGGCTTCGCAACTCGAGCGGGCACCGGGCGAGGATGAACATCAGCCTTACCCTGACCAGAGATGGAGAATCGGTCGTGACGGTACGGCGCAGCGGCCGCATCACCGGACGCACCAAGCGGTTCAGGCTGCCGTTGGGAGGCGCTGCCGCCTCAGCGATGCCGTACTGCCGACTGCTTGCCGGTTCTCGGATATCCGGTCTGGTCGTGAGCAGATCCGGAGACAGCCGTGGGCGAGTGAGATTCGCGACCGTCGGGCGCCCCCAGCGAGCGGTCACGACGCGGATCGAGGTGCTCGGATCGGCGCCTGCCCCGATCAGCGAAGCATCGGGTCTGGTCGAAAGCCGGGAGGCTCCCGGGACATTCTGGACCCATGACGACAGTGGGGGAGCTGCATCGCTCTACGCACTCGATGACTCTGCCGGCCTGATCGCTGAGCAGCCCTTCACCGGTGCAGGGAACACCGACTGGGAGGACATCGCGATCGGCCCAGGAGCGGTACCCGCATCCGATGCGCTCTACGTTGGAGATATCGGCGACAACGCTGCCGTTCGCCCGCGGATCAGGGTTCGCCGGATTCTCGAGCCTGACCTGAGTGGTGTCGTCCCGGGGTCCGTCCTCGCACCCGTCGCTCCGGAGACGATCGATCTGGTCTACCCGGACGGCGCCCATGATGCGGAGGCGCTCGTCGTCGATCCCGCGAACGGTGACATCTTCGTCATCACTAAGGTCGAGCCCGTATCCCGGGTCTATGTGGCGCGCGCCCCGGTGTTCGGGAGCGGTACCGATACGACGCTCGAGTTCCTCGGCGAGATGGACGTGGGCGGCGTCGTCGCGGCCGACGCGTGTGCCGACGGCGAGACGGTGCTGGTCAAGACCTATTTCGGGATCTCCGCCTATGTCGATCCGGATGGAGTCGAGGACGCTCTGACGACCCAAAGCGGCCAGTCGCGCCTCTACTCGATCGACTTCAGCTTCCCGCAAGACGAATCGGTGGCCGCAGACCCGTACTGCACGGGCTACTCGACTCTGCCCGAGGGTGCCGGGGCACCGCTCCGCCGCTTCGCGCCCTGATCGACGACATCGGCACCTGCGGCAGCCGGACCTTCTCGCGCTAGATTGACACCTGCGCGGTGGACGTAGCTCAGTTGGTAGAGCCCCCGGTTGTGGTCCGGGAGGTCGCGGGTTCGAGCCCCGTCGTCCACCTTCAGCCCGTCGCTTCACGCAGGTGCAGCGGAGGGCCGTTTGCCGGCCATGGTGGGATGCCTTGGCAGCAGCAGTGAGATGAGTCCCGCAGCCAGGACGAACGCGACTGATGCCCAGAGACATGCGGTGAGTCCCTGCCACTGGTAGAGAGCGCCGGAGAGGATGGTCCCGACCAGCCTCCCCCCTGCATTCGCCATGTAATAGAACCCGACGTTCATCGCCACCTTGTCTCCGTGTGCGTAAGCGAGGATCAGGTAGGAATGGACTGCCGAGTTCATTGCAAAGACGATTCCAAAAGCGAAGAGCCCGATCACGATCGTCAGCGTCTCATCGAAATCTGCCGAGAGGGAGATCGCGATCCCGGCTGGAAAGGCCGCAAGGAGAAAGGCCAGCCAGGTGGCGGTTCGACCGTCTGGCTCTGAAGCGCCTGTATCTGCTCGCCGTTTGACGAATCTCGGGGCCAACGCCTGGACGATTCCGTAGCCGATCACCCAGATCGCGAGGAAGCCGCCGACTTCCCAGAACGACCAGCCGAGAACCGTCCGCAGGAAGACGGGCAAGCCGACTACGAACCAGACGTCCCGCGAGGCAAAGAGGAAGATCCTGGCTGCGGCCAGCATGTTCACCGCTCGCTCGTTGGAGAACATGTGCTTGAACTTCGCCTTCGAGTCGGGTCGTCCGAGGTCACCCTGCATCAGCAGTGCCACCGAGACGAGCGCGACGCCAACCATCGCCATCAGGCAGATCATCGCTGTCTGGAAGCCGACCAGCGTGAGCAGGACCCCGCCGAGGAAGAAGCCGACGCCTTTCAGGGCGTTCTTCGATCCGGTCAGGATCGCGACCCACTTGTAGAGGGCTCCTTCCTGATCCTCCTCCACCACGAGTTTGACCGCGCTCTTCGAGCTCATCTTGGTCAGGTCCTTTGCGATGCCCGAGAGCGCCTGCGCTGCCATCACATAGGGGACTACCAACCAGGCTTCAGGGGCCAAACCGAGCAGCCCAAGCGCGACTATCTGGACCATCAGGCCCGAGAAGAGGGTCGTCCGGAGCCCAAACCTCGCCGCAAGCCACCCGCCGACGAGGTTCGTGATGATTCCGAACACCTCGTAGAAGGCGAAGATGGTCGCAAGCTCGAACGGGCTGTAGCCGAGCTGATAGAAGAAGAAGAGGACGAGGATCCGGCTCGCGCCGTCGGCGAGCGTATCGGCCCAATAAGCAGCGGTGACCAGCGTGTAGTTGCGCAGATCGATCCGATCTGCCCTGGACCTCACTGCCTAGTCGCTTTCGATCGAGCCTGCAACAGAGCGGACGAGTTCGACGAGTCGATTCGCGTAGCCCCACTCGTTGTCGTACCAGGCGAGGACCTTGACCTGGGTCTCGTCGGTGACTCTGGTCGAGAGGGCATCGACCACACCGGAGCGTGGGTCAGTTCGATAATCCACCGATACCAGCGGGCGCTCCTCATAGCCGAGGATTCCCTCGAGGCGCCCATTCGCCGCTTCGGAGAGCAGGCGGTTCACCTCCTCGACCGTGGTCGATCGGCTCACTTCGAACACGCAGTCGGTGAGGGAGGCGTTGAGTAGAGGGACACGAACCGCGAGTCCATCGAGTCTTCCTGCGAGGTGGGGAAAGATCCCCCCTATCGCGGTGGCGGAGCCAGTGCTGGTAGGGATGAGTGAGAGTCCTGCGGCTCGGGCTCTCCGGAGGTCCTTGTGGGCACGGTCTACGGGGACCTGCGTGTTGGTCATGTCGTGCAGGGTGGTGACGGAACCGTGTTCGATGCCAATACCGTCATCGAGGACCTCGACGACCGGTGCGAGGCAGTTGGTCGTGCAAGAAGCCGCCGTGACGATGCGGTGTAGTTCCGGGCGGTATGCGTCGTCGTTAACTCCGACGACGATGTCGACCGAGTGTTCACGGGCCCCTCGCATGGGCGCCGCGACGACCACCTTCCGGACCCCCTTGTCGAAGAATGCCTGCAGGCTCTGTTCGCTTCTGAATTCGCCGGTCGCCTCGATCACGAGGTCCACTCCTGTCTCATCCCAGGGAGAGAGGCCAGGAGAATCGTGCTGCGTGAATGTGATCCTTTCTCCCCCGATGGCGATGCCACCGGTCTCGACCCCGATCTCGCGTGCCCAGTGACCATGGACCGAATCGAACTCGAGCAGGTGCGCTGCACTCTCCACGCTCCCAGCCACCTCGTTCACGTGAACGAACTCGAACTGTGGCCAATCCCAGGCGGCCCTCAGGGCGAGTCGCCCGATACGACCGAAGCCGTTGATCCCGACTCGCCGCGCTCTCATCTGTTCTCTTGCCCCCTCACTGATCGGCCCACAGCCTACGTTCACGCAGGGAAGAGCTTGTTACAGAGTTGTTCCCGGGTAGCGTGCGGGAGGCTCCCGCTACGCTCAACGGTGAGCCGATGGAATTCCCTCTCGCCCATATAGGCGGTCCCATTCTCGCGCCGCTCCAGGTCACCGGTGTGGTGCTGCTGGCTTTCATGTATCTGCGACGCGCAGCGACCCTGGCTGCCCGTGGCACTCCGGTCCCGACTTGGCGCTTGATCTGTTTCCTCGCCGGACTCGTGTTGATCGTCGCCGCCTATGTCGCGCCGGTCGCCCACATCGGCGAGGAGCTGTTGCTCGCCCACATGATCCAGCACCTGCTGATCGGCGACATCGGTGCCTTGCTGCTGGTCCTCGGCCTGACCGGCCCGCTCCTGCAACCGATCCTTGCGATCGAGTTCTTCTCGCGCCTGCGATTCCTCGCGCACCCGATGGTCGCTCTGCCTCTCTGGAGCCTGAACCTCTACGTCTGGCATCTCCCTGCGCTCTATCAAGGTGCCCTCACCAGCCCGCCGCTGCACGCATTGCAGCACCTCTGCTTCATCGGGTTCGGCGTGCTGATGTGGATGCCGCTGTTCGGACCGCTCCCCAAACCGTCCTGGTTCAACCTGCCGGCGAAGATCGGCTATCTGATCATCGTGCGGCTGGTGGGGACGGTTCTGGGGAACGTCTTCCTCTGGGCCGACACCGACTTCTATCCCGACTACGCGAGTGGCAGGGAGTTCTGGGGCATCAGTGCGCTCGCCGATCAGGGAACGGCCGGCACGATCATGCTGACCGAGCAGGGGTTGATCACCTTCGGTGTGCTCGCTTGGCTCTTCCTCGAGTGGGCACGTCAGGACACCGAGAGGCAGCGCCTGCTCGACCTCGCAGATCGGGAGGGCGTCGAGTTGGACGCGGAGAGAGCCGAGAGAGCGGTCGCTGCAGGCAGCTCCAAGCGGTTGGAGGATCGTCTGCGGGGTGACTCCCCTTGACTTCCACCCGCAGCGCACGCCCGGAGATCGAGGTCGAGGGTGCGAGCGTTCGCTTCCTGTACCTGCTGGCTTTCGTGGTCGGGTTCTCCACCCTCGGAGCCGAGATCGCGGCGGCGCGGCTGATCGCGCCGTTCTTCGGTGCCTCCACGATCATCTGGGCCAACACCATCGGAGTGGTGCTCGTTTCCCTCTCGGTTGGCTACTGGCTGGGCGGCCGGTTCGCCGATCGTCACCCTCACCTTCGCGGGCTTTGCTGGATCATCGCGCTTGCGGCTCTTCTGGTGGCGTTGATCCCGCTTGCGGCGCGGCCCCTGTTCGAGGTGGCTGTCGGGGCGCTCGATCAGATCGCCGCCGGTGCGTTCGTCGGATCGCTGCTCGGCGTTCTGCTGCTGATCGCCTTGCCAGTGGTTCTGCTCGGCGCGTGCTCTCCATACGCGGTCCGGCTGGCAGTGCCCGATGTCGATCACACGGGGTCGGTGGCCGGCCGGCTCTCCGCCGTCTCCACCGTCGGGTCGCTCAGCGGGACGATGTTCGCCGCATTGGTCGCGATTCCGTTCTTCGGGACCCGGCTCAGTTTCCTGTTGTTCGCATTGTTGCTCGGGCTCGTTGCCACCATCGGGCTGGGCTGGCGCTACGTCGCTCTGCCGGTTCTGATCGGACTGTTGGCGCTGCTTCCCGCTGGCAACGTGAAGGCGGAAGGACCGGGGGAGAGAGTCCTCTGGGACGGCGAGACCGAGTTCCAGTATGCGCGCGTGGTCGCAGAGCCTGACGGCGATCGCCGATTGGAGTTGAACGAGGGAGTTGCGCAGCACTCGCTGTGGCGCCCGGCGACCTACGTCACCGGCAACTACTGGGACGGTTTGATCACCCTCCCTTTCGCAGCCACTGACGAGGTGCCTGAGAAGGTCGCGATCCTCGGTAACGCGGCCGGTACCAGCCAACGTGCCTTCGGTCATTACTTTCCTGGCATCGAGGTGGACGGAGTCGAGCTCGATCCGAAGGTGACCGAACTCGGGGAGCGTTACTTCGACCTCCGCCTCGACGAGAACCTCCGTGTGCACCACGCCGACGCGCGACCCTGGCTGCGGGCCTCGGATGGCGGTTTCGACCTGATCCTGGTCGATGCCTACCGTCAGCCCTACATACCGTTCTATCTCACCACTCGGGAATTCTTCGAGATGGCCCGTAGCCGGCTTGCGCCGGGTGGGACGGTGATCGTCAACATCGGTCATCCGAGCGGCAACGACGAGCTGGAGAAGGTGGTGGGTCGCACGATGGCCGAGGTGTTCCCGACCGTGATCCGTGACCCGGTCGCCGAGTCGAACACCTTGCTGCTGGGTACCGTCGGAGCCGCGTCGGCGGGGCGACTGCGCCGCAATCTGGATCTACTGCCGTCGGAGTTGCGAAATCAGGCGGCGATCGAGGCGATACGGATCGGGCCGAGAATCCCTGGGGGAGAGGTCTACACCGACGATCGGGCGCCGGTCGAGTGGCTGATCGACCGCTCGATCATCGGTTACGCCTCCGGCGACCGCTGACCAGGCCCGCGGCACGCTGAGCCCCGTAGGCCCCCAGCGCGAGGAGAGTCGCACCGAGGTCGAGCGCGAACGAGTACGCCCTGCCGGGCGCACCGGTGAGGGCGCGGGCAGCGATCCTCTCCGGGGCGGCAAGGAGTCGTCGTTCAGGTTTCTCTAAGGTCATCGGAGCGATGAAGACGACCGTAACCGAGCTGCCCGAATCACGCCGCAAGATCGAGGCTGAGGTCCCCGCCGAGGAGGTGGAGAACCGGATCAAGGCCGCAGCCGAACGCCTCGGCAAGGAGATGAAGATCGAGGGCTTCCGAAAGGGCAAGGTGCCTCCGGAGATGGTCCTCCAGCGCCTCGGGCGCGATGCGGTCCTCAACGAGGCGATAGAGGCCTCGCTGGCGGAGTGGTACGTGAGCGCTCTCGACGACTCGAAGGTGAGGCCGGTGGGTGATCCCTCGATCAGCCTCGAGAAGATGCCTGGAGAGGGCGAGCCTCTGAGTTTTGCGTTCGAGGTATCGATCCGACCGGATGCGAAGCTCGGCAAGTGGAAGGGCGTCGAGGCCCCACGGGCCGAGGCCGACGTTCCCGTGACCGCAGTAGAGGGAGAGCTCGAACGGCTCAGGGAGGCGTTCGCGAGACTCGAACCGGTCGAGGGCCGCAAGGCTGCCCAGGGAGACGCAGTCGTACTCGACTACGAGGGCAAGATCGACGGAGAAGTCTTCGAGGGTGGATCCGCAAGCGACTTCCTGTTGGAGATCGGCGGAGGCCAAGTCCTGCCCGACTTCGAGAAGCCGCTGCTCGGAGCAGATGCCGGCAGCGAAGTGACTGCCGAGGTCGACTTCCCCGATGACTACCCGGCGGAGGAGATCCAGGGAAAGCACGCAACCTTCACGATCCAACTCAAGGAGATCCGGGAGAAGGTGCTGCCGGATCTCGACGACGATTTCGCAGCCGAGGCCTCGGAGTTCGAAACACTCGCAGAGCTCCGCGAGGAGATCGCCTCTCAGATGAAGGAGGCGCTGGAGCGCCAGTCGGAGGAGGCTTTCAGGGCCGCTGCCCTCGACGCGGCGGTCGCAGTATCGAAGGTCGATCTACCCGATGCGGTCATCGACGGCCGGGCGCTCGAGATGTGGCGCAGGCTGGAGCGCGCCCTCGCTCAGCAAGGCATCAGCGGTGAGCGCTACGCGCAGATGCAGGGGAAGACGACCGAGTCGATGGTCGCCGAGATCCGGCCGGACGCCGAGCAGGCTCTCAGACGCGAGGCGGTGTTGGAGGCGGTTGCCGAGTCCGAGAAGATCGAGATCGGTGAGGAGGAGATGCTCGAGGCCCTGGCGATCCCGCCCGGTCACGAAGATCACGGCCACCCCGAGCCGGCGGATGCCCTCCAGCAGCTTCGCGAGGCTGGCCGGGAGGACGAGCTGATCGATGAGCTCCGGCTGAAGAAGGCGCTCGAGGCGATCGCCGCCGAGGCCACACCGATCGCACCCGAGGCAGCCGAGGCGAAAGAGGCCATCTGGACCCCCGAGAAGGAGCGGGAGGAAAAAGGCGGTCTCTGGACCCCCGGGGACGGCCCCGAAGACGGTCCCGACCAGACCGCTCGCTAGACTCGCTTCTCGATGAGTCCAATGGTTCCAATGGTGGTTGAGCAGACCTCGCGCGGAGAGCGAGCGTTCGACATCTACTCGCGCCTGCTCAACGAGCGGATCGTCTTCCTCGGCACCCCGGTCACCGAGGACATCGCAAACCTGATCGTCGCCCAGTTGATCCACCTCGAGTCCGAGGATCCGGACAAGGACATCAGCCTCTACATCAACTCGCCCGGAGGATCGGTCTACGCCGGACTCGCCATATACGACGCGATGCAGTTCATCAAGCCGGACGTACAGACGATCTGCGTCGGTATCGCGATGAGCATGGGGGCGCTGCTGCTTGCCGGCGGTGCCGCGGGCAAGCGGATGTCGCTGCCGAATTCCAAGATCCTGATCCATCAGGTCTCGGCCGGTTTCCAAGGCCAGGCCACAGACATCGAGATCCACGCCAAGGAGATCATCGACAGCCGCAAACGGTTGGACGAGATCATCGCCAAGCACACCGGTCAGCCGCTCGAGAAGGTCACTGAGGACACCGAGCGCGACTACTTCATGACCGCGGAGGAGGCCAAGGAATACAACCTGGTCGACCGCGTCATCGAGCACCGCTAACAGCGGCGCTACTGCCTTACCTCCTCTGTCTGATCGCAGGCTGTCTCGCTGCGCCAGCAACGGCTGCACCCGTCGCCGAGTTCCAGACCGCCTCGGTCGCTCCCAAGCGGGCCTTCTTCGGGGGTGACAGGGCCAGGATCTCGCTCTCTGTCGACGAGACGATGTTCTCCGGAGCTACGAGGGTCGAGGTTCTCCTGGTGCCCAGAGGCAACGAGGGCAGGCCGGTGCGCAGGATCGCCCTCGATCCGGTGCTGCCGGGGGAGGTTCGCGAGTTCGAATGGAATGCCCTGACCGGTGCCGGCAAGCCGGCTCCTGACGGTCGTTACTCGGTCTTCGGCACCGTCGCCGATGGTCCCCTGCGCAAACTCGGGGAGTTCCGATTGGCGGGTCACTTCTTCCCGGTCAGGGGGCCTCATTGGGCGAGGGGCTGGCTCGGCCTGTTCGGCGCTCCACGCAGCGACGATCGCGTGCACGAGGGCTACGACGTCATGACGAGGTGCGGTACCCCGTTGGCTGCGGTGAGAGCGGGGAAGGTGATCTCCCGCGGGTACGACCCCGTTCTCTACGGCAACTACCTGCGCATCCTCGGGGCTCGTGAACGTCGCTCGTACTTCTACTCGCACCTCCGTAAACCGGCGCTGCCGGGCTTGGGCGAGCGGGTGTCTACCGGCGAGATGGTCGGGCGCGTGGGCACCACGGGAAATGCCGCTGGGACCGGCTGCCATCTCCATTTCGAGATTCGAGTTCGCGGCAGGGAGATCGACCCGCGCCTCGATCTCGCCCGCTGGGACCGGTTCAGCTGAACGCAAGCTCTCTCGCATTCCGGCATGCGGGCAGGAAACGTGCCTGAAGCGGCGTAATCCACCTGCACACGGACGGAAGAGCCCCTCTTCCCGTCACCCACGTCGAACATCTAGGAGTTGAGTTCCGCTGGCACGTCCAACCGATTCCAACGAGCAGCTGCTCTGCAGTTTCTGCGGTAAGTCGCAGCGTCAGGTCAAGAAACTGATCGCCGGTCCGGGCGTCTACGTCTGCGACGAGTGCATCGATCTCTGCAACGAGATCATCGACGAGGAGGTCTCCGGATCGGCTGCCGCCGACGCGCCCGGGATCGAGCTCGAGAGCCTGCCCAAGCCGACCGAGATCTTCGAGACGCTGAACGAGTACGTGGTGGGACAGGAGAGCGCCAAGCGCTCGCTGTCCGTTGCCGTCTACAACCACTACAAGCGGATCGAGATGGCCGGCTCGAAGTCCGACGACGTCGAACTCCAGAAGTCGAACATCCTCCTGCTCGGTCCGACCGGGTGTGGCAAGACGCTTCTCGCCCAGACGCTTGCGCGGATCATCAACGTTCCGTTCGCGATAGCCGATGCGACCGCGCTGACCGAGGCCGGCTACGTGGGAGAGGATGTGGAGAACATCCTGCTGAAGCTGATCCAGGCCGCCGACTTCGATGTGAAGAAGGCCGAGCGGGGGATCATCTACCTGGACGAGATAGACAAGATCGCCCGCAAGGCGGACAACCCTTCACTCACCCGTGACGTCTCGGGCGAGGGCGTACAGCAGGCGCTGCTCAAGATCATCGAGGGGACCAGTGCTTCGGTTCCGCCTCAGGGAGGTCGCAAGCACCCCCACCAGGAGTTCCTCACGATCGACACTTCCAACATCCTCTTCATCTGCGGCGGCTCGTTTGCACAACTGGACGAGGTGGTCGAGAGGCGGGTCGGGAACAAGGGCATCGGCTTCGGCGCCGAGATCGCAACACAGGCTGCCGAAGACCTGGGAGAGGTGTTCGAGCATGTGCTTCCCGAGGACCTGATGGAGTACGGGCTGATCCCCGAATTCATCGGGAGGTTGCCCGTCGTCTCGGCCATCCACCAGTTGAAGCGTGATGATCTGATCAGGATCCTCACCGAGCCCCGCAACGCCCTCGTCAACCAGTTCCGCAGCTCGTTCAAGTACGACGACGTCGAGCTGGTCTTCGCGCCCGACTCGCTTGCAGCGATCGCGGATCGAGCGATCGAGCGTGATGCCGGTGCGAGAGGCCTTCGCTCCATCCTCGAGGAGACTCTGCTGGACGTGCAGTTCGAACTGCCTTCCCGGGCGGATGTCACCCGTTGCGTCATCACCAAGGAGACGATCGAGAAGGGACTGCCACCGGAGATCGTGGTCGGCGAAGTACCTCCGGCCGAGTCAGGTCTATCCGCCACCGATCCGGTGGGAACGCTCGGCGAGCGAACCGCCTGATTCCGGAAGCTCCCTCGGACGCATCGGCAGCCGCTTTGGGGCGATAATCGCCCGACCGTGAGCGACGAGCGCAAGGCGAGACTGGAAGCGACCACACGCTGGAATCCCGGCGAGGTCGAGTCACGCGTCTTCGAGCGCTGGATGGACGGAGGTTGGTTCCATCCCGACGCAACCGGTGACCCTGCCGAGAACTTCTCGGTCGCGATTCCACCACCCAACGTGACCGGAGCTCTCCACATGGGTCACGGTCTCAACGGCTCGATCCAGGACGCGATCGTCCGGATGAGACGGATGCAGGGAAGGAACACCCTCTGGACCCTTGGAACCGATCATGCGGGAATCGCCACCCAGGCGGTGGTGGAGAAGGAACTCCGAACGGAAGGACTCGACCGGCACGAGATGGGGCGCGAGGCTTTCGTCGAGAAGGTCTGGGAGTGGAAGGAGCAGTACGGATCGCGGATCCTCGAGCAGTACAAGAGGCTCGGAGCCTCGTGCGACTACGAGCGGGAGCGATTCACGCTCGACGACGGGTACGCCAAGGCGGTCATGCGCGTCTTCTGCGAGTTCCACGAGCGCGGATACATCTATCGCGACAACTACATGGTCAACTGGGATCCCGGCTCACGCTCGGCCATCTCGGACCTCGAGGTCGAGAATCGCGAGGTGACCGACAGCCTCTACGAGATCGCCTATCCGCTCGCTGACGGCTCTGGCGAGCTCGTCGTAGCCACGGTGCGACCAGAGACGATGCTCGCCGACACGGCGGTGGCCGTATCGCCCGACGACGAGCGGTACTCCTCTCTGGTCGGCTCCGAGGTGATACTTCCGCTCGTCGGACGTCGAATCCCTGTGATCGCCGACGAGCACGTCGATCCCGAGTTCGGCACCGGAGCGCTCAAGATCACCCCGGGCCACGATCCGAACGACTTCGAGATCGGCCGCAAGCACGGACTCGAGGAGATCAGCGTGATCGGGGAAGACGGACAGATGTCCGCCGAGGCAGGCGAACCGTACGCCGGCATGACCGCTTCCGAGGCCCAGACGGCCGTCGTGGAGGCCTTGCGTGCCGAGGGCTCTCTCCGGTCCGAGACGGAGTACGTGCACTCGGTTCCCTTCTCGCACCGCTCGGGTGAGCGGATCGAGCCCCTCATCTCGCTTCAGTGGTTCTGCCGCATGGATGAACTAGCGAAGCCCGCGATCGAGGTGGTGGAGAAGGGAGAGGTCAGGTTCACGCCGGACTCCTCGCGGGACGTCTGTCTCGAGTGGATGAGGAACATCCGGCCATGGTGCGTCTCGCGCCAACTCTGGTGGGGCCACCGGCTTCCGGTCTGGTATCGCGGCGACGAGATCTACGTGGGAGAGACCGAGCCCGACGGGGACGGATGGGTCCGCGACGAGGACGTGCTCGATACCTGGTTCAGCTCGGCGCTGTGGCCGTTCGCGACGCTCGGGTGGCCGGACACGGAGACAGCCGAGTTCAAGGCCTTCTTCCCGACCGATTTCCTCAGCACGGCTCGGGAGATCCTCTTCCTCTGGGTGGCGAGGATGATCATGTGTTCGCTCGAGTTCACGGGAGAGATCCCCTTCTCCGACGTGTACGTCCACTCGGTCGTCCAGGCCCCTGACGGCCGGAGGATGTCGAAGAGCCTCGGAACCGGAATCGACCCTCTGGTCGAGATCGATGAGCACGGAGCAGATGCCCTGCGCTTCGGGCTCCTGGCGATGTCTTCCACGCAGGATGTGCGCTTCTCCCAGGCCAGGGTCCAGCAAGGCCGGGATCTCGCCAACAAGCTCTGGAACGCCTCACGCCTGATCCTCACCTCGTGTGACGAGTCGGTCGAGCCAGGGACCGGCAGCGCCGCGGTCGAGGACCGATGGATCATCTCGAGGTTCGAGCGAGCCGTAGCCGAGATCTCGGAGTGCGTCGGTCGGTTCGACTTCGCCCATGCGGTGCTCAGCTTCTACGAGTTCTTCTGGTCCGAGTTCTGCGACTGGTATCTCGAGATCGTCAAGCCGAGGCTCTACGAGGGAGACGAGGACGCATCACGGACCCTGCTTTGGGTGCTCGAGGGCACGCTCGCGCTGGCTCACCCCTTCGTCCCCTTCGTCACCGAGGAGATCTACTCGTACCTGCCCGAGCGGGAGGGCCGAGCCGAGGCCCTGATCATCCATCCCTACCCCGTGTTCGACGAGGCTCTGGTCGATCAGGCGGCCGAGGAGGAGATTGGGAAGGCGATCGAGACGACCAAGGCGCTCCGTCGGTGGCGTGATCTCGCAGGGGTGGCCGCCGGGGCCACTCTCGCCGGACGGATGCCGGGTGGCCAGCCCCATGAATTGGTCGGGCGCCTGACCAGGATCGAGTTCGGCGATGTCCACGGTGACGCGATAGCGACCGTGGCCGGAGTGGAGATTCTCGCCGCAGAAGGTGTCGACGCCGAGGCAGTCGCGGCGAGGATCGAGGAGCGTCGGGAGACCCTGCGCTCCGAGGTGGCCCGTGCCGAGGGGAAGCTGGCCAACGACAAGTTCGTCGCAGGTGCACCGTCGGAGGTGGTCGAGGAGGAGAGGGAGAAGCTGGAGAGGTACCGGTCCGAGTTGGAGGACCTCTCCTGAACGAGACCGATGCGGCCGCCGAGAGGATCCTTGCGGCGCGGGAGCCGATCGGATGGAAGCTGGGTCTCGAGCGGATGCAGCGGCTCTGCTCGTTGCTCGGTCTGCCACAGCGGCGATTCGCGAGCGCTCACGTGGTGGGGACCAACGGGAAGTCCTCGACTACGCGATACATCGCCAGACTCGCCGCTGGACAGGGAGAGCGCCTTACGGGCGCTTATCTCTCTCCCCACCTGACTTCCTGGCGGGAGCGAATCGAAATTGGACAAGAGCCGATCGGACCGGATCGCTTTCTCGCGGTAATCGAGCAGGCCGAGCGTGCGGCGGTGGCGGCCGACCGGGCTTCCGGCGACGATGAGGGGCCTGTCACCCAGTACGAGCTCCTCACTGCCGCCGCATTCTGCGCGTTCGCGGAGGCCGGGGTTGAGGTTGCCGCGATCGAGGCTGGGTTGGGCGGGCGGCTGGACGCCACCAATGTGATCCCGTCGAAGGTGACGGTCCTGACCTCTGTCGGTCTGGATCACACCGAGTGGCTGGGAGACACGGTCGCCGAGATCGCGGCCGAGAAACTCGCCGTCCTGCGCGACCACAGCGTGCTGGTCACCGGTCCGGATCCGTCCTCTTGGGTCGAGCCGGTGGTCGAGGAATTCGTTGCCGATCGACACGCCCGTTGGATGATCGCGGAGCCGGCCGGCCCCGACACCATGCCCGGTTTCCAGCGCCGGAACCTCGGTCTTGCTCTCGCCGCGACGGAGGTACTCATCGGTGATGGAGGAGGATCGAACCGTGCAGCCGATCAAACGGATTTCGTGATTCCCGGCCGACTGGAGGTCTTGGCAGGCGATCCTCCGGTGGTCTTGGATGTTGCCCACAACCCAGATGCTGCGCGGGCGCTGGCCGAGGCCCTTCCGATCGTCCTCGAGGACAGGCCGGTGGTCTTTTGCCTCGCAATCCTCGACGACAAGGATGCCTCGGGGATGATCGAGGCTCTGGCGGGCATATCGGAGACCTTCGTTTGTACCGAGATCGCCGAGGACCGGATGGCGGGCACCGGCCGTCCGGGGGCCAAGTGCGTACCCGCCTCGGAGTTGGCAGCCACCTGCGAGCGCTTCGGGGTGGCATCAGAGGTCGTATCCGACCCCGCCGATGCAATCGAGAGAGCCCGTGAGATAGCGCATCGCAACGGAGGTGTCGCGGTCGTCACCGGTTCCCACTACCTTCTAGGTACGTATGGACAAGGAAGCGAGAAGTGAACTACTGACGATGATGGGGCTGGTTGCAGCGATCGTCGCGATCGTGATCATCATCTTCTTCGCGATCGGCTACGTGTTCGGTCTGGCCTACCTGTGAGTTGCGCGTCGGCTTGCAGGGTCTTGGTCGTCGAAAGGGAAAATAGGCGTTAGAGATGCCTACGCCCCTGGGAATATTCGGCTTCGGTGGAGGAATCGGACTGTTCCTCAGCTTCTTCGTCCTCTTCCTCGTCGTCACCTACCTGGCCCTGATCTACTGGACCTATCTCGACGCCCGCAGGCGGATCGAGGACCCGGTCCTGATCGCGTGCTCGGTCGCAGCCTCACTCTTCCCCTTCTTCGGAACGGTCGTGTACACGATCCTCCGCCCGCCGGAGTTCATCGAGGACCGTCAAGAGCGCGAGCTGGAGCTCCGCGCAGCCGAGCTCAGGCTCCGCGAGCTGGTCGAGGGTTCCTGCCCACACTGCGAGTACCCGGTCGGGCGAGACTTCCTCAGCTGTCCGAACTGCGAGCGGAAACTCCGCACCCCGTGCCGCAAGTGCCGCAAGCCCCTCGATCCGCGCTGGAAGGTCTGTCCCTACTGCGAGACGGCCGTCCCGCGGCGGCGCGAAGGTATCTCGCAGCAGCGCTCCCGGGCACAGGCGACCCGGGCGACCAGACAGGGGATCCAGGATCAACGAGACAGCGATCAGCGTGATCGCGAGCGACGTGCACGTGCTGCCGAGGCGAGAACCCAACAGGGCGGGGCCTCGACCGAGGCTCGCCAGAGGGAGACCGCTGAGCGGCAGGCGCGCAGGGTGCCCCGGGGTCGACCGGCGACCAAGAGTGGCGAACCCCAGCGGGAATCAGGCGGATCGACCGCTCGGCGCTCCGGCGACTGAGGCGAATCGGTAGCTTCCTCCCCATGGAACGAACTCTCATCCTGGTCAAGCCGGACGCATTCGAACGGCGTCTGACCGGTGAAGTGATCTCGCGCTTCGAGGACAAGGGCCTCTCGTTGGTCGCCCTCAAGCTCCTCACCGCCGACGAAGAGATCGCCAATGCCCACTACGCGGAGCATTCCGAGAAGCCCTTCTTCGGCGAATTGGTCTCCTTCATCACCGGAGGCCCGTTGGTGGCAGCGGTGCTGGAGGGTCCGAACGCGATCGGCGCAGCGCGTCAGTTGATCGGATCGACCGATCCTGTAGAGGCTGCTACCGGGTCGATCAGAGGCGATTTCGGCCTCGAGGTCACCTTCAACCTGGTCCACGGCTCGGATTCCCCGGAGTCCGCCGAGCGTGAGATCGGGATCTGGTTCCCCGAACTCTGAGCCACCGTAGGTGAGCCTGTGAGTGGCGTGATTCTCGCAAGTCGATCTCCCCAGAGGTTGGCTCTGTTGAGAGGACTCGGTCTCGAGGTGGAGGTGATCGATCCTGGTGTCGCCGAGCAGACCGAAGGTGACCCGTTCGAGTTGGTGAGGTCGAATGCAGTCTCGAAGGCACTGGCCGTGAAGTCACGCTCCGACCTTCCGGAGGTTCCGGTCGTTGCCGGCGATACCGAAGTGGTCCTGGATGACCGTGTACTCGGCCAGCCGACCGACGCTTCGGACGCTCGCCGAATGCTGCTCGCCCTCTCCGGCGGTGAGCACCTCGTGGTGGGCGCAATCTGCGTCGTCATGCCCGGCGAGGATTCTCCTCGCACGGGCGTCGAGCAGACGACGGTCCGGTTCAGGGATCTCACAGAGGATCTCATCGACGCCTGCGTCGCCGGCGGGGAGTGGGTCGGACGCGCCGGCGGATACGCGGTGCAGGGCACCGGATCTGGTCTCGTCGAGCGGATCGAGGGTGATCTGTCGAACGTGATCGGTCTCCCATTGGGCCTGCTTGCACGCTTGGCCCCGGAGCTGCTCCGGTCCACCCGGCAGAATTAGAGCGGTAAGGGATCTGGATCCTCGGGTGTGACCGAGGTCCGGATCGGTTCTTCAACCCACCGGGCAGGATCGACAGACGAGGACATGTACCGCAAAGAGGTGAGAAGGAGGAGGACCGCTCTGGCGGTTCTCGTGGTGGCCGGGCTGACGATGCTCAGCCTGTACTTCCAGGAGGGGCCCACCGGGCCGCTCCATACCGGACAGGGTCTGGTCTCGAACCTCCTCGGGCCGGTCGAGGAGGGGGCGAACAGGGCGCTCAAACCGCCAAGGGATCTGATCAACTGGTTCAGCGAGACCTTCGATGCCCGGGGCGAGAATGCCCGGCTCCGTGACGAGGTCGCCGATCTCCGGAACCGTCTGGCTCAAACGGAGTCCACGGCAACGGCTGGATCACAGCGGGCGAAACTCGATTCGCTGATCGGAGGTCTGGTGCCTACGGGATCCACACCGGTGGACGCGCGGGTGATCGGGCGCTCTCCCACCGTCTGGTACTCGACCGTGGTGATAGACAAGGGATCATCCGCCGGCGTGCGTCTCGACGACCCGGTCGTCTCTCCTTCGGGCCTCGCAGGCAGGGTCACTCTGGTGAACCGCGGCAATTCCGAGGTCACCCTGATCACCGACTCGGACAGCTCCGTCGCGGCCCGCGTACTCCCATCCGGCACCATCGGGGTCGTCGAGCCAGAGCTCGGCAAGCCCCAGAACCTCCAGTTGAACTACATCAGGGGTGGCGAGGAGATCCGAAAGGGTCAGATGGTCGTCACCGCAGGTTTCTCGGATCCGTCGCTCTCGTCGCTCTTCCCGCCGGGGATTCCGATCGGGAGGGTCTCCGAGGTCTCGCTCGAGGAACTGCAGGCCTATCAGCGAGTGGAGGTTCGTGTCTACGCGGATCTGCGTGACATGGACTACGTGAGGGTGTTGGCCAGCGGGGGCAAGGGATGATCGTCACCTGGAAGATCGTCGCCCGGCTGTGTGCGCTCGCGCTCTTGACCGCGATCCTCCAGACCTCCTTCTTCTCACAGCTGTGGATATTCGGCTCCAGTCCAGAGATCGCCCTCCTCGTCGTGATGGCGGTAGGGCTGCTGGGAGGGAGCTTGACCGGATCGGTGTTCGGCTTCTCGGTCGGCCTGTTGCTCGACTGCCTGCTGATGTCCGATCTCGGTGCGCTGGCCTTGACCCTGATGGCTGTCGGATACTTCGCCGGACGCTACCGGGAGGACGTGGGGAGACCGACACGGCTGGCAACGATCCTGTTGGGCGGACTCTTCACCTTCGTGGGCGGGGGCCTGTTCGCGGTCATCCAGCTCGGACTCGGGGTCGATTCGGAGGTAACCGGAGGGGTTGCGCGTGACCTGCTGGTGGAGACGTTGCTCGGGTTCCTCTTGGTGGTGCCGATCCTGCTCCTGGTTCGTCTCTGGCTGAGGTCTGCGTTGATCGAGGACGGTCCCTCCCAGGAGGGGCGGCGTATGCGCAGGCTCCGCGAGAAGGAGAAGAGAGTCGAAGAGGCCGGGGCCTAATCTCCATGTACATGCGGGAACCAGGGAGAAGCGAGGCCGAGCAGTCACGGCTCGCAGTCAGGGTGGCGGTATTCGCAGGGCTGGCGATCGTCCTGTTCGCGGTCGGAATCCTCAGGCTCTGGCAGCTCGAGATTCTGAACGGAGACGAGTACCTCCAGCAGGCAAACGACAATCGCATCGCCGAGATAAGGGTCCAACCGCCGCGAGGGAAGGTGGTCGACCGCAACGGCAAAGTCTTGGTCTCGAATAGGACCCGCAACGAGCTCAGGGTCACCCCGGTGGAGCTCCCGTCGCCCGGTCCCGAGCTCAAGGCCGAGCTGCGAAGCCTCTCTCAGCTGACCGGGATCAGCTACCGGGAGTTGAAGAAGAGACTCAAGCCAGAGAAAGCCGATGTGCCCGGCGGCGCGGTGATCCTCAGTCAGGATCTCGGCCTCGAGAAGGTCTTCTACCTGCGCGAGAACCGCGACCGGTTCCCCGGCGTCGATGTCGAGAGGGTCTTCGTCCGTGATTACCCACGTGGCTACCTCGCCGCGCACCTCTTCGGCAACGTGGGCGAGGTGACCGCAGAGCAGCTGGAGCTTCCCCGCTACCGGGGGCTGCGCCAGGGTGATCTGGTCGGGCAGTCGGGCATCGAGTACGAATACGACCGGTTCCTACGTGGCGCGCCCGGAGCGACCAGGATCCAGGTCGATTCGCTGGGCAATACCCGCGGAACCCTCGCCGACAAGCCGGCAACCGCTGGACAGAACGTCCGCCTCACGATCGACTCCGATCTGCAGGCGACCGGTGAGGCCGCGCTCGGCTCGTTCGGGTTGCCTGGCGCGTTCGTCGCGATGGACCCGAGGACCGGCGAGATCCTCGCCATGGGCTCCACTCCCACCTTCGACCCCGCGATCTTCACCCGACCGATCACCGAGAGCCAGTACCGGCAGCTGACTGCGAAGCGAAACGATGCGCCTCTCGCCAATCGGGCGATCCAGGGTCTCTACCCGCCGGCTTCGACCTTCAAGCTGATTACCGCTACCGCTGCGCTGGAGGAGGGATTGATCACCCCCCAGACGGTGGTCGAGGACACCGGAGAGGTCACCGTGGACACGATCAGCTTCAAGAATGCGGGGGACAAGGTCTACGGACCGATCGACATGGTCGATGCGCTGCGGGTCTCGTCAGACGTCTACTTCTACAAGCTCGGGCTGGAGGCCCGGTCGAGTGGAGACGGCGGTCAGATCCAGGACTGGGCGAAGCTCTACGGGCTGGGCGAGACCACCGGAATCGATCTGCCGGCGGAAACCGAAGGACTCGTACCCAATCCGAAGTGGCGCAATCAGTTGTTCTCGGAGGAGCTGACCGATCGACCGTGGACCGATGGCGACAACGTCAACCTCTCGGTCGGGCAGGGCGATATGCAGACGAATCCGCTCCAGATGGCCGTGGCCTACTCGGCTCTGGCGAACGGGGGAACGGTCGTGACCCCGCATCTCGCCCAATCGATCGAGACGGTCACCGGCGAGACGATCGAGGAGATCCTCCCTGCTGCAAAGCGCCAGATCGAGTTCTCGCCGGGCACGCGCGAGACCCTCCTGGACGGCTTCGAGCAGGCTCTGCAGAAGCCCACCGGCACGGCCTACCAGGTGTTCGGTAACTGGAAGATCCCGGTTGCGGGCAAGACCGGAACTGCCGAGCGGGGTACTGACGTTCCGGATCAGTCCTGGTTCGCAGCAATGGCGCCGGCCGGGAATCCCGAGATCGTGGTCGTCGCCACGGTCGAGCGGGGAGGCTTCGGAGCCGACGCAGCCGCGCCGGTCGTGGCGAGGATCCTCGAGGCCTACTTCGAGATTCCCCAGGTTCCCCCTGCCGTAGGCAGGAGCGGGGCGGTGAGCGACTAGTGGAGGCTCGTCGCGGGAGGATCGACCTCACCAATGACCGCCCTTCGTTCGCCGAGCGGCTGAGGCTGTCGTACATGGATCCCTGGATGCTGACCGCAGCGATCTTCCTGATCGCGTTCAGTGTGTTCACCCTCGGCAGTGCGACTCAAGATGACATCCCAGGCCAGCCTCTCTACTTCACCTTCCGTCAGGCTCTCTATGGCCTGATCGGGATCGCGGTGATGATCGCGGTGGCGCGATTCGATTACTCCCGTCTTCGTGAGGTGAGGATCGGCCTCTACTCGCTGATGATCGGTTCGATTCTGCTGGTCTTCCTGTTCGGAGCGGCAGCGAGGGGATCACGACGTTGGATCGAACTGCCCTACTTCCGGTTCCAGCCGTCCGAGCTCGCCAAGGTGATCCTGATCGTCGCCCTCGCCGGCTTCGCTCTCGAGATGGCTCGCCGTATGGATGACCCTCGTCGCACTATCCGCCTCCTCGTGTTGGGATCCTTCCCCGCGCTCCTCGTGTTCCTCCAGCCGGACCTCGGCACGGCACTCGTGCTCGGGTTCATCACCCTGACGATCGTGTTCCTGTCGGGCGCCCCCTGGAAGCACCTGGTCGCGATCGGAGGAGTCGTCGTCGCGCTCGGCGCTCTGGTGTTGGTGGCAGCGCCGGCTGCCGGGGTTCCGGTCCTCCGTGCGTATCAGCAGGAGCGCCTGACCAGCTTCCTCTCGCCGAGCGCGAACCCGGCAGACGCTGGCTACCAGGTCAACCAGGCCCTGATCGCGATCGGCTCAGGGGGCAAGGCCGGACGCGGTGAGGACTCCACGCAGGCCGATTTGCGCTTCCTGCCGGAACGCCATACGGATTTCATTTTCGCCGTAATCGGCGAACGGTTCGGCTTTTTGGGCGCTGGGTTCGTAATATGTCTCTACGCCCTACTCATCTGGCGGGCGCTGAGACTCTTGATCCAATCAAAGAACTTCTACGGAACCCTCGTCGTCGGCGGAATCGCCGCGATGCTGCTTTTCCAGGTCTTCGTGAACATCGGAATGAACTTAGGTCTAATGCCGGTTACGGGAATAACACTGCCGCTCATGAGCTATGGAGGCTCATCGGTGCTGGTGACCTTCCTGGCCATCGGTTTGATGCAGGCCGTTCATGTCCAGATGCGGCTCGAGCCAGGCGACGGGGACAACATCACCCCGTTGCGCTGATAACCAGAGACCCCACAGAGACCCGCTGCATTTCTCTCGCCCCGTATTCGTCGGGGCGTACCGAGTTGCGCGCCTCTGCCGGAGTATCTGCCCGGCGCGGAAAGGAAACAAATGAAGAAGACGATTCTCGTGAGCGTAGATCCGGGAGAGACCCGGGTTGCGACGCTAGAGGCCGAGGGAAAACCCGATCGGTCGAGCAAGGCAAACCCCGGCGATGGATGGCAGGTATCCGAGCTCTATGTGGAGCGCAAGGGCCGCAAGTCGATCGTTGGGAACATCTACAAGGGGAAGGTGGACAACGTCCTGCCCGGGATGGAGGCGGCATTCGTCGACATCGGGCTCGAGCGGAACGGGTTCCTCCACGTAGATGAGATAGTCCTCCCCGGAGGCAAGGAGGCACCGAAGCGCGGACACGGAGACGGGGTCCGCATCAACGAGCTGATCAAGCCCGGCCAGGAGATCGTGGTCCAGGTGGTCAAGGACCCACTCAAGAGCAAGGGGGCGAGGCTCTCGATGCAGCTCTCGATCGCCGGCCGCTACCTGGTCTACATGCCGCAAGGTGGAGGGACGGGGGTCTCCAAGCGTCTGCCCGATGGCGAGCGTCAGAGACTGCGGAAGCTCATCGACAAGGTCGATATCGGCTCGGGCGGTGTGATCGTGCGAACCGCCGCGCAGGGAGTTGGACAGCGGGACTTCGCACGCGAGGTCCTGTACCTGCACAAGCTCGACGAGGTGATCCAGCGGCGCGCCGAGGAGGCGGCCGCTGGGGATCTGATCTTCCAGGAGGCAGACCTCTCGATCCGGGTGCTCCGTGACGTCCTCGCCGAGGAGCTCGAGGGCTGCGTGATCGACGATCAGCAGCAGTACGAGCGCGTGCGTAACTTCCTCGAGCGCACCGCACCGGATCTGGTCGACGGAGTCGAGTTCTACGACGACCGTGAACCGATCTTCGAACGCTGGGGGGTGACCGAGGCCTTCGACTCGACTTTGTCGCGGCGAGTGGATCTGCCTTCGGGCGGCTATCTGATCATCGATTACGCCGAGGCTCTGACGGTGATCGACGTCAACAGCGGGAGCTTCACCGGTCGCGGGAAGGGGAGGCTCGAGGACACGATCACCAAGGTGAACGTCGAGGCCGCCGTCGAAGCGGTGCGTCAGCTGCGGATGCGGGACATCGGAGGGATCATCGTGATCGACTTCATCGACATGGCTCGCTCGCGGAACCGCGAGCAGGTCCTGAAGACGATGCGCAAGGCGCTCGAGGAGGACCGGACCAAGACCTACGTGGTCGAGATCTCTCCGCTCGGCCTGGTCGAGATGACCCGGCAGAACGTCACCGATGGTGTTCGCGAGATCCTCACCAAGCGCTGTCCCACCTGCGACGGAGAAGGCGTGGTGAGCTCCGAGGAGACCGTCTCGATCGAGGTGATGAGGCAGCTGGACGATGTCGTGGCTGCAGATCCATCCCCCGAGGCCTATCTGATCAGGGTGAACCCGAAGGTCGCCCGGGAGCTGCTCAAGGCCGATTCGGGCCTGCGAGAGCTCGAGGAGCGGACCGGCAAGAGATTCCACTTCGAGGGCGGCGATGCGCTTGCGCTCGACACGTTCGAGGTGACCGGTAGCGGAAGCGACGAGAAGATCACGGAGAGGTCGCTCCCGTTTTCGGTGGGAGACGAGGTGCTGGTCGAGATCGAAGAGCCCCACATGTACAACCCCGATGACGGGGTGGCACGAGTGGACTCGTACGTGATCTCCGTCTCCGGCGCCGCAGGTGAGGTCGGTGAGCGTCGGATGGTCAAGATCTCGAGCGTGGGCCGGGCAGAGGCGACGGCGGAACTGATCAGCAGCGAAGCTGCCGCACCGGCTGGCGAGTAGGGGCTACACTGCCTCGCCGTAGCGCGGCGCACTCGCATTGCGACGACCAAGAGGAATCGAGATGACTTACGCGGTAATCGAGACAGGTGGCAAGCAGTATCGGGTCGAGAAGGGATCGACCCTGCTCGTGGATCGCCTGAAGGCCGAGGAGGGTGACAAGGTCGGACTGAAGGCTGTCGCCTTCAGCGACGGCACGATGGTCGCCGGGCCGGAATGCGAGAAGGTCAAGGTCGAAGCCAAGGTGACCGCGCACGAGCGTGGACCGAAGATCCGTGTCTTCAAGTACAAGCGCCGCAAGGGGTATCGGCGCACCAAGGGGCATCGCTCCGAACTCACGAGGCTCGAGGTGACCGAGCTGAAGATGCTCTCGCGCAAACCCGCCGCGAAGAAGGAGGAAGAGAGTGGCTCATAAGAAGGGGCTCGGCTCCTCCAGGAACGGTCGTGATTCGAACCCGAAGATGCTCGGGGTCAAGGTCTTCGCGGGCGAGGTCGTCTCGGGCGGCGAGATCATCGTCCGTCAGCGGGGTACCCGCTTCCGCGCCGGCGACGGCGTAGGCATGGGGCGCGATCACACCTTGTTCGCCACCAGGCCGGGAACCGTCGAGTTCAGGCCCGGCCGCCGCGGCCGCTTGGTGAGCGTGGTCGAAGACGGTGCTGCCGGATCAGCCTCCGCTTCTCCTGTCGACTCTTCAGAGACCGACGGCGAGTAGTCCGCCTGCCGCAGGGGGCGGAGGGTTTCAGCGCCCCGCGGTGAAGGCGCGATACTCGCGCGCAAGATGCTTTTCGATCAGGCAAGAATCTGGGTCGAAGGTGGTGCAGGCGGCAACGGCTGTGTGAGTTTCCGCCGTGAAGCCCATGTGCCCCGGGGCGGGCCCGATGGCGGAGACGGAGGCCACGGTGGAGCCGTCGTGCTCGTCTGTGACCCGCAGCGTCGGGACCTCTCGGCTCTCGGTAAGCGCCGTCACTTCCGGGCCGAACGCGGCTCACACGGAAGCGGCAGCCGACGCCGGGGTGAGAGCGGTGGGGATTACGAACTGCAGGTCCCGCCTGGAACGGTGGTCGGTGGAATCGACGGATCGGACCACGAGCTGCTTTCTCCGGGAGAACGCCTGATCGTCGCAAAGGGCGGAGCGGGTGGTGCGGGGAACAAGCGCTTTGCAACCTCCACCAGACGCACACCCCGTTTCGCCGAACGGGGTCTTCCCGGCGAGGAAGGTTGGATCGAACTGCGGCTCAAGATGCTCGCCGACGTCGGCCTGGTGGGCCTTCCCAACGCAGGCAAGTCCTCGATGCTCGAGCGGCTGACCAGAGCCAAGCCGAAGGTCGCGGACTATCCGTTCACCACACTCGAGCCGGCGCTCGGGATCCTCGATCTCGACGATCGTGCGCTCGCACTCGCCGACATCCCCGGTTTGATCGAAGGAGCTGCGGAGGGTGCGGGCTTGGGGCACGAGTTCCTCGCGCACATCGAAAGATGCCGATTGCTCGTGCACCTGGTCGAGATCGAACCCTCAGAGGGAGATCCCGTCTCGAACTACCGCACGGTTCGCAATGAGTTGGCTGACTACGGGGCCGATCTGGAGACGCTCCCGGAGATCCTCGTTCTCTCGAAGCGAGACCTCGCTACGCCCGGGGAGGTGGCCGAGGCTCTCGAGGTACTGCGCGCGGCGGTGGATTCCGGAGATCCGGCTCCACTGCAGATACTCGCTGCGTCGTCCGCGACCGGAGAGGGACTGGACGAGTTGACCAAGGCGATCTTCACCGCACTTCCGCCCGACGCCGTAAGCCGGCCGAAGGCCACCGCAGCCGCGCCGGCGTCGTCCACCGAGTACATGGTCTACCGGCCAGGCGAAGAGGAGGGTTTCGAGGTGCGCTCCGAGGGTCCGGGCAGGTGGCGAATCGAGGGTCGCGGCATCGAACTCCTCTTCTCCCGCCACGACCTCTCGAACCCGGAAGCGCTGGGCTATCTGGAGAGTCGCTTGAAGGAGATAGGTGTCCTCGCCGAGCTGCGCAGAGCCGGATTCGAGCGAGGCGAGGAGATCTTGGTGGGAGAGGAAGCCTTCGAGCTGGATCTCGGCTGACGCTCGCACCGAGTGCGAAACTTCGTGGTCCGGAGGCTGTTTAATCAAGGAAGAAATGACCCCCAAAGCCCTTACACCGTGGGCCCTCGCCCGTATCTCCTCTGCCGCTGCGATCGCCTTCGTCTCGATACTCGTGGTGGCTGTCTCCGAGTCGACCGGGTCGACCTTCCCGGGCGTCAATGGGCGCATCGTCTTCACCAGCGATCGCGATGGCGGCTACGAGATCTACTCGATGAACTCGAGCGGCGGCGATCTGCGTCAGTTGACTGACAACGACGACTCGGTGATAGACATGGAGCCTGTGCTTTCGCCTGACGGAAAGACGATTGCGTTCGTCTCTTCGCGCGACGGCAACTACGAGATCTACACGATGAAGGCCTCTGACGGCTCGAACCAGACTCGCAGGACGCAGAGCGCTGCGCTAGACCGATCTCCAGCCTGGTATCCAGACGGACTCCACCTCGCCGAGTCGCGAACACCGTCCCCCGGAAGCGAGACTGACAGCGAGATCTACCGGATCAATGTCGATACCGGTTACTTCGACGAGACGCGCCTCACAGACGACTCCGCCGGGCCCGCGCGCGCCGACACATCTCCCACGGTGACGCCGGACGGAACCAAGGTGATATGGGAGAGGGACATCGGCGACCCAGGTTCGGCCAATCAGGAGATCTTCTCGATGAACTCTCTGACCGGCGGGTCGAAAATCAACCTGACGAGTCATGCCGCCTACGACGGGGGTCCGGTCTCGGTGTCACCGGACGGATCCCGTTTCGCATGGTCTAGGACTCCCCCGTCCGAGGTGCTGATTGCCGATGTTTCGGACGGAGGCAACCAGAGAATCTTCACCAATGACTCCGATCTGCCATCTCCTGGCGGTTTCGCGCCCGCCTTCTCCCCCGACGGTTCGAAGCTGCTTTTCGGCACCTTCTGGAACGGGGGCCTTGGTTCGGGGTCTCCGAGCTTCTACAGCGCCAATCTCGACGGGACCTCGCTTACTCGCATCACCCCGGCAGGAGACACGGTGTACGGCCTGTCTTCGGTCGTCAGGTCGGATTGGGGTCGGCTTCCGACCTGGGCGCTGACGGCCTCGAAGACCGGAACCGGGACCGGTTCGGTGACGATGAGCGACAGCGGCGGCCCTCACCCGAACTTCTCCAGCGACACCGTCACCGAGGGTTGGTCGGCCACTTTCACTGCAACCCCTGACTCCGGTTCAGCGTTCACCGGCTGGTCCGGCGCAGGGTGTTCTGGCACCGGCTCCTGTGCGGTCACGGTCGATCTGGACACCACCGTCGTAGCCAACTTCGAAAAGCCGGCGGCGATCAGCATCACCGGCAAGCCCCGTGCGACGACCCGGTCGAAGATCGCAACCTTTCGATTCGCGCCCGTGCCGGGCTCCGGACTCGCCACGAGCTACAAGTGCAAGATCGACCGTAAGCCGACAGGGAGCTGTACGTCCGCCAAGACCTACAGGAACCTGAAGCCCGGCCGGCACACCTTCTCGGTCCAGGCCGAGTTCGCGGGCATCCCTGGCCCGGCCGCCACTCATCGCTGGCGTGTGCGCTGAGCGACTGCGCACACCGCCGCCCACTCCAACGTTCAGCCGCTCATAGACTCAGACGACCATGACGGTCGTCTGCAAACTCGGATCCTCGATCGTGGCCGCCCCCGACGGCAGCCTGCGCGAAGACGTGCTCGACCTCGTCTGCTCACAAGTCGCATCGCTCCACGGCGAGGGCGAGAGGGTCATCCTCGTCACATCGGGCGCGATCGCACGCGGGATGAGGTTGATGGGTATGGATGCGCGCCCTGCGGCTATCGACGAACTCCAGGCGGCCTCGGCAGTCGGGCAGGGTGATCTTTTCCGGGCCTACGAGTCGAGGCTCGCCTCCGACGAAGTCCGCGCGGCGCAGGTGCTGTTGACCGCATCTGACCTGCAGATACGCGATCACTGGCTGAACGCCCGAAATACGCTCCAGCGCCTGCTCGACTGGCAGGTGACCCCCGTGGTCAACGAGAACGACACCACCGCAACCGACGAGATCACCTTCGGAGACAACGACTTCCTCGCGACGCAGGTCGCGATCATGATGGAGGCCCGTCTCCTGGTCCTGCTCACCGACATCGCAGGGCTGCACACAGCCGACCCGCGGGAGGATCCGTCAGCGGAGTTGATCTCCAAGGTCTCCGACCCCACGGTCCTCGATCAACTCGAGATCGGCGACGGAACCTCGCCATTCGGACTCGGCGGGATGCGCAGCAAGGTCGCCGCTGCGGGGATGGCAGGGGCCTCGGGGATCGAGACGGTCATCTGCGACGGCACTGCCGAGGGCTCGCTGGGACGCGCCGTAGCCGGCGACTCGATCGGCACACGGTTCGATGCTCACGCCGAACCCGACTCGGGCTTCAAACTCTGGCTCCGCTACGCGAAACCGGCCAAGGGGCGTCTGGTGGTCGACGATGGCGCTGCCGAGCGGCTTCGGGAGGCCGGGAGCAGCCTGTTGCCCGTAGGGATCATCTCTGTGGAGGGCGAATTCCTCTCCGGCGATGCAGTGGAGGTGGTTGCAGCAGAGACGGTGATCGGCAAGGGGATCGCTTCATGGGGTGCGTCCGAGATGAGGACCGTGATGGGAATGAGGACCGAGCAGGTGGCCGAGAAGTTCCCGGATGCGGCAGCCGAGGCCATCCACAGGGACCGATTCGTCCTCACCTGAGTCCGGAATGGTGATCGAGGGAAGTCCACTGCGGTGGACGGTTCGCCTCTCTTCTACTCTTCACTGACCATGACGACGGAATCACGATCAGTCACCGAGGCGTGTCGCGCGGCACGCGATGCGTTCCACTTCCTCTCCTCCCTCGACACCGAGGTGAAGGACGCCTGCCTCGAGGATCTCGCCGCACGCATCGAGGCTGCCAAGGACCAGATCCTCGCGGCCAATGCCGATGATCTCGAGGCAGGTCGTGAGGAGGGTTTGAGCGAGGCCCTGCTGGACCGGCTCGAATTGACCGATGAGCGGATAGCGGGCATGGCCGACGGTGTACGCGAAGTCAAGGCGCTGCCTGATCCGGTTGGCGAGGTGGTCGAGAGTTGGGAGATCCCGAACGGTCTCCAGATCGAGAAGCGCCGCGTTCCGATCGGTGTGGTGGCCGTGATCTACGAAGCCCGGCCGAACGTGACCATCGATGCTGCAGTCCTCTGCCTGAAGAGCGGGAACGCTGCGGTGCTCAGGGGATCCAGCTCGGCCAGAGCTTCGAATCTCGCCCTCGGCGAAGTCCTGAACGAGTCTCTGGAGGCATCGGGGATTCCCCCCGCTGCCGTCACACTGGTTGCCGGGGGAGGACGTGAGGAGCTTGCGGAGATAGCGACCCAGGAGGGCGTGGTGGACCTGGTGATTCCGCGTGGCGGAGAGGGCCTGAAGGCAGCGCTGAAGGAGGTCGCGACCGTACCCGTGATGTATGCCGCTGCGGGCAACTGCCATGTCTACGTCCACTCAGATGCGGACCTCGAGATGGCCAGCCAGATCGCCTTCAACTCCAAGGTGCAACGTCCGGGCGTCTGCAACGCTGCGGAGACCCTGTTGGTGGACTCAGCTGTGGCGAAGGATTTCCTTCCCATGGCCCTCCCAGAGCTGGCGGGCGCCGGAGTCGAGTTGGTCGGCGATCAGCAGGTGGTCGACTTGGCCCCTGAAGGTGTCGAGGTCGGGCTCGCCGATGACGCTGATTGGGATACCGAGTACCACGCCCTCAAGATGGCCGTCGGCGTGGTCGACTCTCTCGATCAGGCGATCGATCACATCAACTCCCATGGGACCAATCACTCCGAGGCGATCGTCACCTCTTCAGATGACGCGGCCCGCGAATTCACCGACCGGGTCGATTCAGCCGCCGTCTACGTGAACGCTTCGACCCGCTTCACCGACGGCTACGAATTCGGATTCGGCTCCGAGATCGGCATCTCGACCCAGAAGCTCCATGCTCGCGGCCCGATAGGTCTGCGCGAGCTGACCAGCCAACGCTACGTGGTCCGTGGCACCGGACAGGTCAGGGAGTAGTTGTCCTCGTCCCTGCAGGGGGTTGGTGCAGTCGGTGTGTTGGGCGGAGCCTTCAACCCACCACATCTCGGGCATATCGCGTTGGCAGAGGCCGCCCGCGACCAGCTCGGCTTGGACCAGGTCCTGCTGGTCACCACGGGCCGTGCCCCTCACAAGCAGATAGACCCCGAGCCCGGACCCGAGGTGAGGCTCGACCTGACCAGACGAGCCGTCGAGGGCGTCGAGGGGCTGGAGGCATCTGCCCTCGAGGTGGATCGGGAGGGACCCTCCTACATGTACGAGACCCTCGAGGCGATCGCCGCCGACGGGGCGTGCGACCGGATCTGGCTCATCTGCGGATCGGATATAGCCTCGACCCTGCCCGACTGGGAGCGCCCGGAGCGGGTAGTCGAGCTGGCACGCATCGCAGTCGCAGCAAGGCCGGGAACGGAAACGGAGACTGTGAGTAGAGCGGTCGAGTCGCTCGGGGTAGATGCGGGAGAGAGCCTGGCGGTATTGGACTTCTCCCCGAGGGAGATCTCTTCGACCGAGGTTCGTCGCCGGTGCGCGGCGGGCGAGTCGATCGACGATCTGGTGCCGCCCGGTGTCTCGGCTGAGATAGCCGCGAGAGGTCTATACCTGTGAGCGCACGCGAGGGCCTCCTTACTCCGACCAACTCCGAGGAGCTGGCGCGCTTGATCTGTTCGATCGCCTCGGAGAAGCTGGCGGAAGACATCGTGGCGCTCGAGGTTTGCGAACTTGTTTCCTACACGGACTTCATGATCGTGATGACCGCCCGCAACATCCGCCAGACGAAGGCGGTGCACGACGAACTCCGTGAGCAGCTGAAGTCGGTGGGCGAGGTTCCGACGCGGGTCGAAGGGTTGGAGGAGGCCGATTGGATCCTGATGGATTACCTCGGCTGCGTCATCCACATCTTCACCCCCGAGCTGCGTGACCGGTACCGGCTAGAACAGCTTTGGGGCGAGGCCGACCCACTGGAACTCGATCACGGTGACTGACGGCTGAAAGGGCTTGACGGTGCCGTTTTTCGTCCGATCGGCTTTCTAGATTCTGGTTCGTGGCAAACCCGCGATTCCGTCGTGCTTTGGGGGGTTATGACCGTTCCCAGGTGGACGCCGCTCTCGCAGCGGCTCAGTCCCGCGTCGCACGTCTGGAGGCCGACGTCAGCGCACTCAGCAACCGCCTCGAGGACAGCCAGCAGAAACTCTCCGAGGCATTGGCCCGTCTGGGTGAGGGCGATCCGACGGGGACCGTCGCTGCCCTGACTCGCGCCGTCGAGGAGGTCCACGAGCAGGCGCGCCGTCAGGCGACCAGGATCCGGATGCGTGCGCTCGAGGATGCGGTTGCGATCAGCGACCGGATCAGTGAGCTCGCCGGGATTGCCGATCCGGCCGACTCCCGCGAGTCCGGCTTCGCGCAGCGTCCTGCCACCGAGTTCAACTCGGCCGATGGTTCCTGGAGCGGCAAGGTCCAGGTCGATGCAGGCCCGATCTCCGACTTCGCCCAGCTGACGGAGATAGAAGACACGCTGAAGGCGGTCGGGGCGGTTTCGTCAGTGTCCGTTCGCGGTGTTTCCAACAACCGCGCAGCGCTCTCGGTGCAGATCGAGGAGCCGACCGCGTTGATCGAGGAGATCCGGAGGAACATCCCGTTCGAGGTGAACCTCACCGAAGTGGCTCCCGGCTCCCTGTCGATCGAAATCGTCGATCACGAAGCAGTGATCTCCCGCGACGAACTAGAAGCCGCCTGAACAACCCCCTTCTTGGCGGGGCATCAGCCGCTCGCTAGAATGAGCACGCTTGGGGCCGTAGCTCAGCTGGGAGAGCGCCACGCTGGCAGCGTGGAGGTCGTCGGTTCGATCCCGTCCGGCTCCACTCATTCTTCGCAGGTCACCTTGTCTCTACAAGGAGTCATCAGGGGTCATCTCATCTGGGCTGATTCCAGCGGTTACACTCCGGTCGCATATTGACTCGAACCTTGGGAGAGGAGTGATTCGATGGGAATGTTCAAGGACCTGAAGGGCATGACGGGTGATCTCAAAGACATCCAGGACATGGCGAAGGACATCGAGAAGCCCAGCATGAAGGACGGGCTGGCGCAGATGAAAGACGCCCTCGCCGACGTGAAGGGACAGCAGGCGTTGGCACAGGAGGTAGCCGCCGACGGCGTCCAGGGGACGGCGACGATCCAGTCCCTTACCGCCACGGGCAGGGAGATCAACCACATGTCGGAGCTCAAGGTCGATCTGAAAGTCGACGGCAAGGATGTGTCGGTGACGCAGCCGGTCTCACCGGCGATGATCGGCTCGATGCAGCCGGGTGCAGAGATTCCGGTGACCTACATCAAGGACGATCCGGCAAAGCTCGTCCTCGGTCACATCAAGGGCTGAGGCAGTCGCTGGTCGGGGGGCGGTCGGGAGAGTCCGCCGCCCCTAGACCAGTGTCCCCCAGAGGAAGTAACCGCCTACTCCGCCGAGCGCGACGAAGACGAGTTGCAGGGCGAGAGATCCCTTCGCCGAGGGTTCTCCACGGTTCGCCGCTCTGCGAGGTGAAGGGAGGATCGGCAGTCCGATCAGCATCGGACCGATACCGATCGCGGCCATCACGATCCCGACGATGAAGGGCACTGCCGCGAAGCCCTGATCGGGGGCGGTGAAGGCCGAGACGATGAAAGCTGCCGCGATGATCAGGAAGAGGAGCGGCCAGCACCACGCGAGCAGGAACCTCCAGCCGGTCGGCAGTGAGACGGTGTAGGCGATTCCGAAGACGAAGAGCAGAGGGAAGCCTGCTCCCAGCACCGGCATGACACCGTCCGGGCACTCTTGCCGGATCACATACGGGCCACCGCTCGCACAGAACCCGCCCACGTCGAGTAACTGGAGCATCGCGAGAGGGACCATCACGAAGATCGCTGCCATGCACGCGATCGAGATCAGGGTGGTTGCCACGCGCCCGAGGCCCGGTCTCTCTTCCACGCCGCAATCCTACCTCTGGTCCTCGACGTTCGCGGCGTGTGGCTCGGTTCGCTCCAGCCAAGCGCCAGCCTAGACTGCGAGCGGTGAGTCAGCTACCGCGAAAAGACGAGGGCGAGAGGCGCTACGACCCAGCGTCCGTGGAGGCGCGCTGGCAGAAGGTCTGGGAGGACGAGGCGA
>CAZQMB010000008.1:0-71173 GCA_964594365.1 uncultured Conexibacteraceae bacterium | reverse complement strand
GGTGTCTGACCACCGAGACTCGGCTTGCCAAAACATGTCATGGTGTTTGGCATGGGACGGAGATCCACGCCTCGCGTGGGTATTCGAGAAGTGGCTGCTACCGCCGGTGTCTCACCGACGACGGTTTCGCACGCTCTCAACGGCAAAGGCCGTATATCGCCGGAGACGCGCGAGAAGATACTCGCCGTTGCGCGGGACCTGGACTACGTGCCGAACCGGAACGCGCAGAACCTGGTCAGGGGAGACCAGGCCTCGATCGCGCTGTCGATTGCCGGCAACGTCGAGGGAGGTCCGGTCTTCACCAACTGGGATGTCGAGTACTTCATGCGTCTGGTCACCGGCGCCTACGATGAAGCGAGCAAGTCGCTCCTCAAGATCATCTTCCGTCCATTCGGACCGGATCTGGACCCGAGGGTGCTCGATGCCACCGAGGAGGAGGAGGAGGAGGAGGAGGAGGAGGAGATAGACGCCCTGATGGTCGTAGACCCCTATCCGGGTCAAGACCTCTTCCTCAGGACGAACCTGGCCGTGACGACAGGGAGGGTTCCGCCCACAGAAGACAACCCGGAACCCGACAACCCGTACTGGGTCGACAACGACAACATCGCGGCGACCCGGATGCTGCTGGACCACATGGCCGAGCAGGGTGCGCGGTCGATCACCCTGCTCACACCGCAGCCCTTCGCCTCCGTCATCGTCGACTGCGAACAGGCCTATCTCGAGTGGTCCAGGGAGAGAGGCGTGGAGCCCAGGATCCACCACTCCGAGTCGAGCGCGAGCGAAACCGCAGGATCGGACGCCACGGTCGATCTCCTGGAAGACGACGACCCACCCGACGCCATCTTCGCCACCATGCAGGGTCTCGCGGTTGGTTCGCTGATCGCCGCCAAGGAGAGAGGAGTCCGGGTACCGGAGGAACTGATGGTCGCGGCCTTCTGCAACGGGCTGGCCGGGGCAAACTCACTCGGAACGATCACCGCGGTGGACTTGGCTCCGGAGATCGTCGGCGCCAAAGCCGTCTCCATCTTGGCCGAGCTACTCGAAGACAGGGAGCCCGAAGAGCCCCACGTCATCGTCCCGACGACTCTGATGGTCCGATCTTCCACCCTGCGGAAGGGCTGAGCCGCTCAGGCAACGACCTCGATGTTCTCGGTCTTCGACTCGGCGATCGGGTCCTCCACCGCGAGGACCTCCTGCAGCGAGCGTATCGCCACCTCGAGCTGATCCCGGTCCGGCTCGCGAGTGGTCAGGTTCTGGAGCATCAGCCCGGGCCACATCAGGGCGCGGACCCAAGCCTTGCGGCGGTGTTTACCCGCCCACTTGATCACCTCGTAGGAGATGCCCGCGATCAGCGGGATGCCGAGGATCCGCGAGAGGAGTAGCCAGTACCACTCAGGAAGACCCAATGGGGCGAAGACGAAGATAGCCACGATCATCACCACCAACAGGAAGCTGGTGCCGCATCTCGGGTGCAGCCGTGAGTACAGCTCGGCCCGCGCGGGGGTCAGTTCGTCGCCCGCCTCGTAGCAGGAGATCGTCTTGTGCTCGGCACCGTGATACTCGAACACGCGCCGGAGATCGCGCAACCGGCTGATCGCCCAGAGGTAGCCGATGAAGATCGCGGTGCGGAGGATGCCCTCCACCAACCAGAACAGGAAAGCCGATCCGAGAGCATCCTTGATCAGGCTCGTCGCTCCTACCGGTATGAGGAAGAACAGCACCACGGCGAGCACGACCGAGAAGGCGATCGTCAGGCCCCAGGTGAAGCTCCCGATCTCCTCCCGCACCCCTTCGTCGTCCTCTTCCATCTGCGCGTTGGCCGCGATCGCGAGGGCACGGAAGCCGACCTTGAGCGATTCGACCAGAGCCACCACACCGCGAATGACCGGCCAACGTAAGACCCGATGGCCCTGGGCCCAGGAGACGAGTGGCTCCACCGTGGTCTCGATCCTTCCCTCGGGGTTGCGGACCGCGACCGCCCAGGTCGAGATGCCGCGCATCATCACGCCCTCGAGCACCGCTTGACCGCCGACCGGGATGTCGCGAGAGGCCACCGGCTTACCGTCCGGCATATCGGTGCTCGACAGCAGCAGCCCGGCACCATCGGAGCCACGGGCGTTCGAAGCGCCCTCTCCGCTCACTCGGGTACCCCTAGTCGCGCTTGCTCTTGGCGGCGCGACGGCGGAATCGCTCGACCCGTCCTCCGGTGTCGACCAACTTCTGCTTACCCGTATAGAACGGATGGCACTCGGAGCAGATCTCCACGTGGAGTTCGGGCTTGGTCGAGCGCGTGTAGAAGTCGTTGCCGCAGGAGCAACGGACGTGGGCGAGGACGTATTCGGGGTGGATCTCAGCCTTCATCGCAAGCGATGTTAGCGAGGAAGGCGGGTCGAGCCGACAGTCGGCTGGCAGGCATGCGACTAAGGTTCACCGGATGGCAGTAGTTTCCCGCAAGCCGGGCGTTACGACGGTGCTGCTCGCAAGCGATGAGCCCCTCACTCGCGCTGGCTGGCGAGCGATGATCGAGACATCGGATGGAATCACGGTGAGTGGCGAAGCCGAGAGCGCTCGGCGGATCGAAAGCGCGCTCGCCTCATCTACGGCGGACGTCGTCGTAATCGACACGAGGCTCGAGAACGGGGGCGGAGTCGAAGCGATCCGGCGAATCCGCCGACGCTCACCGCAGACTTCGGTGGTCGTGGTTACCTCCGCAGACCACCCTGACGCAGCTCGCCGCTCGCTCGAGGCGGGAGCGCTCGCCTATCTGAGCAAGACAGACACTCCGAAAGACCTGACCGAAGCGATCAGGGCGGCTGCAGCCGGGGGCGTCTATCGCCAGCCGTCGTTGCCGCAGCTCTTGAAGCTCGATCCCGAGATAACGCTCGAGGGAGGTATCAGCGAACGAGAGCGAGACGTATTGCGCCTACTCGCGCTAGGCCACACCAACCGGGAGATAGCGCGCACCCTCTACCTGAGCGTGCGAACGGTCGAGAGCCACAGGGCCAGCCTGCTGAGGAAACTCGGTCTCTCCTCGAGGGCGGAACTGGTGGCGTTCTCCCTGCGAAACGGACTGCTGGAGGACCCGGCCTGATGGACGTGCTGATCCTCTTCCTCGCTGCTACCGCGACCGCCTTCGCGTGCGGCCTCGGTGCAATCCCGGTCTTCTTCCTGGGCGATCGGGCAATCGCCCTGCGCCCCTACCTCTGGGGATTGGCGGTGGGGGTGATGACGGTTGCGGCCATCTGGGGTCTGCTGATACCGGCCTTCGACGAAGGCACCCCGCTGGAATTGGGGATCGGTCTGGCTATCGGACTGATCTTCCTCTGGATCGCGCGACGGGTTCTGGACTCCCATCATCACGACGAGACCTCGCGATTCCGGCTCGGCAAAGGGCGGGCCGCGACGCTCACCTTCGCCGTCCTGCTGGTGCACAGCCTTCCGGAGGGATTCGCCATCGGCACCGCCTACGCGTCGACGACCGCCGGGCTGGGAGTGTTCGTGATCTCGGCGATCGCGATCCAGAACATCCCTGAGGGAACGAGTGTCGCGATCCCGATGGCCGAGGAGGGATACAGCCGCTCCGCGCTCTTCTGGGGTGCGGTGCTGACCAGCATCCCCCAGCCGATCGGAGCGCTGATCGCCTACGGGTTGGTCGATTGGATCAAACCTCTGCTGCCGATCTCGTTCGCCTTCGCAGCCGGCGCGATGCTGGCCTTGGTCGCCACCGAGATGGTCCCTGCATCGCTCGAGGACAAGCGACCCTGGGCAGCTGTCACAGGTACGGCGATCGGCGCCGGGATCATGCTGCTCTTGAGCCTCGTATTCGGGATCTGAGGCTAGGCGGCCTTCGGGCCTGAGCCCTCGGCCGGCAAAAGGCGGTAGATCAGCGAGAAGATGACCGGGATCAACAGGATCCCCATCAACGCGAGGAACCAGGCAGTGCCAGCGTCGCTGCCCGAGCCGATCGCATGAGCGAACGCGAGGAGCCACGCGGCGAGAGTGAATCTGTGGACGACCTTCCAGCGATTCATCCCGATCCAACGCCGTGCGTAGTAGGACAGACCGCAGACCGCAGCGACCCAGGCGCCGACGATCCCGATGCCGGTCCAGACCGGTTGGTCGGGCATCGTGAAGGGGATGAAGATCTGAGAGACGCTCGGCTTGAGGAAGTCGTCGCCGAGCAGCAACAGCCCGTGGGCGAGGATGGCCGTGAGCGCAACCAGCGACAGCGCCTCGTGGGCCTGCTTGGCTCGTCCGATCGATCCCGGACCTCGCTTCGCGAGCTTCGACGACATCGACATCCCCCCCGCCACTGCGAGCGAGAGCAGTACGAGGGCGACGATGCCGGTCGCCCTGGACGCGAGCCAGAAAGAGTGATCTACGGGGTTCATCTCTGTGTCGAGACCTTCTCCGGGGAGCCCGATGATCCTGCTACGAAAGCGTCGGAGAGAGGTCCGAACCCCCTCGTCTCACCCGAATCGAGGATCAGGATGCCGCCAGCACCGGAGGAGAGGATCTCTCCGCCCCGCTCCGGGCCGGAAAGCAAGGCTGCCTTGGATAGAGTCTCCGCCTCTTGCGCGCTTCCCGCGACCGCGGTGGCCTGGATCACACCCGTCCAAGCCGGAAGACCGGTTGAAGGATCGAGCAGGTGATGGGAACACCGCTTGCCGTCAGAGGATCGCCAAACCCGCCGGCTCAAGCCACTGGTTGCGACAGCGCCCTGGCTGAGCGAGAACTCGAGGTCCGCAGCGCCGAGCGGATGAGGAATCCGTATCTCCCTGTCCACTCCGGCGGTACCTCCGAGGCGAAGATCGCCGCCGATATCCGCGCACCAACTGGCGAAGCCCTCGAGGTGGCTTGCAGCGAGATCCGCGGCCAGCCCCTTGCCGATACCACCCAGATCGATCCGTACTCCGACCGGACGGGTTATCTCCGCCGCGCGACGATCGACGCGGATCCGCTTCCACGGTGAGTCCTCCCGAGGACTCGCGGCACGACGTTCAGGCGCCGACTGCAGAGCAACGGAAAGTGGAACCGACTCTGCATTCGATCGAGAGTCTGCGTAGCCCGCACCCTCGAGTGCCTCGACCATCACCGGATCGACCAGACCTCCGGAGCGCTCGGCTGCCGCGAGCGCTCCCTCGGCCGCGGTCATCAAGTACTCGGAGCAGCCGACCGTTTCGGATGGATCGGCATTGAGCGAGCACAGCTCGCTCGCCGGGTCGAATCTGGTCAGGCGTTCGTGCATCTCGCGCAGCATCGCCTCGACCTCCGCCAGCACCACCTGCGTGGTCCGATCCGGACCCGGGGGGCCGGCGGCGAGCAGACGCACACGGCTGCCGAAGAGGTCGAACGCAAGCTCTGTCTCCTGAACCGAAGAGGGGTCGGATGTCGTCTTTGCCGTCATCAGCGTCAGCGGTCGAGGCCGTCGCTTCTCGCGCGCACGCTCAGGACGGCTGGCTGACGACCGGTGCGGGAGCGGGTGCAGGAGCAACAGCCACCGGTGCGGCGGACGAGCCCGACGACACCGAACCGCTAGATCCGGTGTAGCCGTAAGAGGAACTCGCTGAGCTGTAGCCCGTGCTCGGCACGACCTTCTCGACTACCACGATCTTCTTGATCACCCGCTGCTTCGGGGTGGCATCGGTACCGGAGGCCAGAACGGGGTCGTTCCCCTGAGCCATCTGCAACCAGAGCCCGCCGAACGCGGCGATGGTAGCTGCGCCTGCGAGCGCGGCCACCGCTCCGACGGCCGAACGGGTCGATCGCTTCGGCCGAGGGGTGTTGGCGGCCCGCTTGGCCGCCAAGGCACCATCCTCGACTGAATTCTCTCCAGGGGTCGGATCAGTCATCGTCGTGCTCCTCGCCATGGTCTTCATCCTCGTCTTCGTACTCCTCGCCACCGTCGTCGTCCCAACCGCCCTCATCGGTCTGTCGGGGCGGACGAACCGTCGAAGCGCCCTTGCTCGGGCTCTCGACTGAGGGAGCCGAACCACTCGATACGAGAGTCGAGCCTGCGGCTGCAGAGGTCTGCGCGGCGCCTGCGGCGACCTTCTTCACCTTCTTGATCTTGATCACCTTCGCCTTGGCGCTGTCCCCCGAGAGGCTCGAGGCAGATGCGCCGGATCCGGTCTGGGCCACTCCCATCGCGAAGGCGGTCAGGCCCCCGATGCTGAGTGCCGTAGCCAGAGTTGCAACCGTAAGTTTCGTCTTGCGTGTCATTTCATTTCTCCTTGCTCTTGCGTGTCGAGGAGAATCCTCCCAGCGGCTCTTCAGACCAGGCTAATAGTCAGATTAGAAGACTCTTATCCGCCAGATATCGCGAATATTCGCCGTAGGATCAAGCGATGCGAATCCTCCTGATCGAAGACGAGAACAAGATCGCCGACTTCGTCGAGCGTGGTCTCAGCGCTGAGGGATACGCGGTCACGGTCGCAGATGACGGATTGAAGGGTGAGGCTGAAGCGCTCACGGGGGAGTTCGATCTGATCCTCCTGGACGTCCTACTGCCCGGGAAGAACGGCTTCGAGGTACTCGGCGAGATCCGCAGGCGAGCGATCTCCACCCCGGTGATCATGCTGACGGCCCTGGGGGAAACCGAGGACAAGGTGCGTGGCCTAGAAGGTGGTGCGATCGACTACGTCTCCAAGCCGTTCAGCTTCGAGGAGCTGCTGGCCCGGATAAGGGCCCAACTGCGCCGGCCTGACGCCGTCTCCGCAGATCGGATCGAGGTCGGCGACCTCCTGCTGGACCTGAAGACACGGAGGGTCACCAAGGGCGAGCGGGATGTCGAGCTGACCTCACGCGAGTTCGAACTCCTGGCCTACCTGATGAGACACCCCGACCAGGTGCTCTCGAGGACGCAGCTGCTGAACGGAGTCTGGGGTTACGACTACGACCCGGGAACCAACGTGCTCGAGGTGTACGTCGGTTATCTGCGCAAGAAGCTGGCCGACGAGGGAGAAGAGGGGCCGATCGACACAGTGCGTGGTGCCGGCTACCGGCTGAGAGCCGATGATGCGTAGCTGGTCGAAGGCGGGTATCCAGACCCGGCTCGCGATTGCGATACCGGCGCTCACCGTAGTGATCCTCGTCTTGAGCTTCTTCGCCGTGTTCAGGGGCGTGACCGCAGATCTGCAGTCCGGGATCGAGCAGACGCTCGACGAGGAAGTGCGCCATTACGGAAACGCCGTCGTGGAGAAGCTCACGACCGAATCCCAATTGGCGCCCGCATCGAGATTGTTCGTCTTCCGGCAGGGCTTCGACCCGAGCTCACCGATCCTCGCGATCGAGCTGCGAAGTGGCGACCAGATCACCAATCAGGAGGAGATACTCAGGCGCGAGCTCCGCGAGGAGGTGAAAGAGGGTGAGGCGAGCCAGACCGGGAAGATCGGTGCCAGCGCACTCCTCAACGCGCGACCTGGTTTCTCCACGGTTTCGATCGAGGATGTCGGTTCGTTGAGGGTGGTGAGTGAGCCGATCTTCCTCGACGGGAGACGGATCGGGACCTTCCGTGCTGCCTTGTCGCTGGATCCAGTCAAGGAGGCTCAATCCGGCCTGGAGAGGACCTTCCTCATCGTGGGCGCACTGGCTCTGATCGCCTCGATCGCCCTCGCGATCTGGATCGCGAGCATCCTGACCCGACCCTTGAGGGAGATGGCCGACACCGCAGCCGAGATCGGTGGCGGCGACCTGAGCAAGCGCGTCTCGGTGATCGAGGGTGGAGAGGTCGGGGTACTGGCCCAGTCGTTCAATCAGATGCTCGATCGCCTCCAGGCAGCGTTCGATCGTGAACGCGACTTCGTCTCCGACGCCTCCCACGAGCTTCGTACTCCGCTCACCGTCCTGCGGGGGCAGATCGAACTGCTCGAGCGTGAGGGGGCTAGCGGCAAGGAGGTCGGTGAGCGCTCGGAAGTGCTGCTCGGAGAGATCGCACGTATGAACCATCTGGTCGACGACATGCTGCTGCTCGCCCGCGCTGAATCCGGAGGGATGCTGCAGAAGCAGAAGATCTCGGTCAACCCTTTCCTCGAGGACCTAGAGCGGGATCTCCCGATGCTCGGATCCGAGGCGATCGAACTCGCCGATCGCCCGGGAGGGACGTTGGATGCGGATCCCGCCCGGCTGGAGCAGATCCTGAGGAACCTGGTCCGCAATGCGATCAAGTACGGGCGCGAGCCCATCCGGATCACGGTCGAAGGAAAGGGCCGGAGGTTGATCTTCTCGGTGAGCGACTCAGGCGACGGCGTGGACGAGGGGCAACTGCCCTTCCTCTTCGACCGCTTCTACCGGGCGGACCAGAGCAGGAGTCGGAGTGCTGGTGGAAGCGGTCTGGGGCTCGCGATCACGAAGGCGCTGGTGGAAGCTCACGGAGGCAAGGTCGCGGCGAGATCCCGCCCGGGGGAGGGATTGACCGTCGAATTCACCATTCCGGGCTGGAAGACCCCTGCCGGTAAAACCGGAAAGCGCCGAGGCGCGGCTCAGGTCTCCTGATAGAGCGGACCGTCTCCACCTTCGGGGATGGTCAACCGGCCGCCCTTCGCCGTGATGGCTCCGCACTGGACGCAGTTGGAGGCAGTGACGTGCACGTCGACCTCGTCGGCGCCGTTTTCGAGCTGATCCTCGGGGATCTCGTACACCTGAGCGGGACACATCGAGACCCAGGTCTGGGCGACCTCACGCGGGACCCTGTTGCGGACCCGGATGTGGTTCGGGGCGTCGTCTCTGGTCGAGTTACCCGAGAGATAGACGGAGTTCAACTTGTCGAAAGTGATCTCACCGTCGGGCTTCTTGTACATCTCGCTCGCCTTGCCCATCACCATCTTCTCCTCGGCGTCCGGCTTGTTCTTCCAGTGACCGCCCGGGAACGCGCCCTGGGTGATGGTCATGGCACTCGCGAGCGCTCCGCCCAGGAAGAAGCCCTTGGAGAAGGGCTGGCGCATGTTGCGTGACCGGTACATGTCCTTCTCGATCACCGAGTTCTTCACCTTGTGCTCGTAGCCCTCGAAATTGACCGAGTCCTGCTTGAGCGATTCGACGATCGCCTCGGCGGCGTAGATCCCGGAGTGCATGGCGTAGTGGATGCCTTTCAGCTCGGGTACGTTCACCATCCCGGCGGAATCGCCGCAGATGACCATCCCCGGAACCGAGAGACGCTTCGGCATCGACCAGTAACCGCCCGAGGGGATCGTCTTGGCTCCCCACGCGACGCGCTTTCCTCCCTCGAGGATCTTGCGCACGAACGGATGTGTCTTCAGCAGCTGCAGCGCGTCGTGACAGGAGAAGGTGGCGTCGGTGTAGTCGAGACCGATGACCAGGCCGAGGGAGATCTTGTCCTCTCCCATCGGATAAATCCAGCTTCCGCCGAACTCGTTCCACTTCGCACCCTTGCGAAGCGGCCAACCCATCGTGTGGATGACCCGGTCGAGGGGCTCCTTGACCTCCCAGACCTCCTTCACGCCCAACTCCCAGCGCGGGGCATCGGTCGGCCGGATGTCGAAGTAGTCCATTGCGGCACCTGTGAGGTGACTGACGGTTCCCTCGGCGAGGACCGTGGCCTTGGCGGTCACGTCACTGCCCGGCTCGAAGTTCGACAGCTCCTCGCCCTGTTTGCCTCGTCCCTTGTCGCCTGAGCGAACGCCCTTGACTATCCGGTCCTCCACCAGGAGCTTGTCAGCGGACGTCTCGGTGAGGATGTAGGCACCCTTCTCCTCGGCCTTCTCGGCCAGGAACCGTGCGAGCTTGGAGACCGAAACCGTGTGGTTGCCGTGGTTGCGGAAGTTCGGCGGCATCGGCTTGAGCGGGATGGCCTGCTTGGGTGTGAGCAGGTAGACGGCATCCTTCTTGACCTCTCCGTAAGTCGGCCACTCCGACGGGTCCAGGTCGGGGAAGAGCTCCTCCATCGCTGAGGGGCGCATGTTCGCTCCGGAGAGCTCATGGGCGCCCGGGGTCTTTCCCTTCTCGATGACCGCAACGGGAACCTCACCGAGCTTCTCGGAGAGCTCCGGCTCGTTCTCCAGCAGCTGCCCAAGCCTGACTGCGCAGGCGAGGCCGGCGGGACCGGCGCCGACGATCGCGACGCCGACGTCGATCCTCTCGTCCTCCGGATCGGTAGGGGCCCCGATGAACTCCTCCGCCGCCTGGACGGGGGGCGGGAAATCGATCGGTGCAACACCATGACCGTTGCGATGGCCGTTTCCGTTGGACGCGGCCGGTGTCTCGGTTGCCTGTGTCGACTCGCCGTTCTCGCTCATTGGTTCCTCCTGGATCCGGGGATCCGTTGGTTGGTCAGGAGCCCTTCTTGGCCTTGATCGCCTCGGTCAGCTTGGGGACGATCTTGTGCAGATCGCCGACCACGCCGAGATCGCAGTACTCGAAGATGGGAGCGTTCTGGTCCTTGTTGATCGCAAGGATGTTCTCCGAGTTCTGCATTCCGACCTTGTGCTGGATCGCGCCGGAGATGCCGAGCGCGAGGTACAGGTCGGGGGCGACCGTCTTGCCGGTCTGTCCGATCTGGGCCGCATACGGATACCAGCCGGCATCCACCACAGCGCGTGTGGCTGCTACGGCTCCGCCCATCGACTCGGCGAGTGTCTCCGCGACTTCGAAGTTCTCCTCGCTGCCGAGGCCGCGGCCGCCACCGACGAGGATGTTGGCATCCTCGATGTTGACGTCCTCACCGCGCTGCTCGCCGCGCTTGACCATGCGGGCCTTGGTGGACCATTCCGACAGTTCGACGTCGACGTCGACCACTTCGGCGGTACCGCCCGTCTCGTTGACATCGAAAGCGTTGATCCGGCCGATGATCACACCGGGGTCTCCAACGTAACCGACCTCCGCGATCTGGGAGTCACCCAGGACCGGGCGATGGGCCACGAGCTTGCCGTCCTTGGCCTCGACCGCTGTTACCTCCATCGTCACTCCGGCATTCAACCGGGCCGTGAGACCGGCTCCGATCTCGAAGCCGAGAAGTCCGCCGCCGAACAGGGCGTAGGAGTAACCCTCGTCGCTGATGACCTTCGCCATCGCGTCGACGATCGGCTGAGCGAGGCCCTCGGGGACACTCTTCGCCCGATAGACCTTGCTGGCACCGTAGGCACCGAGACCGGCGCAGGCCTCATCAGAGATATCGCCAACCACGATTGCGGCTGCATCGCCGCCGACATCACCGGCGAGCTTGGCTGCCTCGGAGATTGCGCCGAGGGAGTTCTTGTTGAAGTTGCCCTCGTCGTCATGCAGTGCGTAAACCAGGATTCCACCCATCTAGATCAACTTCCTTTCGTCGAGCCAGGCGACGATCTTCTCGACCGTCTCGTTGGTGTCTTCGTCTTCGATTACCTCTCCGGCCTCCTTCTGGGGAGGCTCGGCAAGAGCCAGGACCGTGGTGCGAGATCCACCCTCTCCGATCCGGTCGGCTTCGATGCCGGCATCGGCAACGGCCTTGGTATCGAGCGGCTTCTTCTTCGCCCCCATGATCGCCTTCAGGCTGGGGTAACGCGGCTCGTTGATCGCGTCCCCGACCGAGATCACGGCCGGCAGGTCGATCTCGACCGTGTCGTAGCCGTACTCGGCCTGCCGCTCACAGGTGAGCTTGCCGTCGGCGGCGTCCATCTTGATCACCTGGGTGAGCGACGGCATCTTGAGGTGATCGGCTACCACGGCGCCGATCGTGTAGCACTCGCCGTCATCGGACTGCTGACCCAGCAGAACCAGATCGGGGTTCTCGGTCTCGAGGATCTTCGCCAAGGCATAACCGGTGGCGCAAACATCAGATCCTTCGAGGGCCGCGTCGGAGAGGTGAACCGACCTGTCCGCTCCGAGAGCGACCGCCTTGTGGAGTGCACGGACCGCGCTGTCGGGGCCCATCGTCACGGCGACGATCTCCTCGACCGGAGTTCCGCCCTCCTTGATCTGCATGGCCGCCTCGATGGCGTGGGTGTCGAACGGGTTGAGGTTCTTCTCGCCAGAGCGATCGAGCCTCTTGGAATCGGGGTCCATCCGCTTGGTTACAGCGGCGTCCGGGACCTCTTTGACCAGACAACAGATCTTCACGGGTTGTTCCTCCTGTTGTTGTTGAAGATGAGTGCTTCCGAAAACTCGATCGGGACCAGAAGACAGGCACCCGACACCGGAAGATAATAGCCGGAGAGGCGGTTGACTGACGAGTCAATCGGTAACGGTTCGAGGCAGGGCAGCAGGCACGGACTCCGCGTGCACGAAAACCCCTGCTAACTACGAGGCAGCGACCGCACTACGCACGAAACCGACGATCTCATCGGTATTCGCACCGGGCGTGAACACCTCGGCCACACCGAGCTTCTTCAGCTCCGGCACGTCATCGGCCGGAATGGTGCCGCCGACCGTTATCACGACGTCGTCCGCTCCCTGCTCCTTCAACAGCTCGACGATCCTCGGGACCAGGGTCATGTGGGCGCCGGAGAGGATCGAGAGGCCGATCGCGTCGGCGTCCTCCTGGATCACGGTCGATGCAATCTGCTCAGGTGTCTGATGGAGCCCGGTGTAGATGACCTCCATGCCGGCATCGCGAAGTGCGCGAGCGATGATCTTCGCCCCTCGATCGTGTCCGTCGAGACCGGGCTTGGCGACGACTACTCTGATCTTCTTGCTGTCTCCACTCATCGGCAAGGGCGAGGTTAGAAGACCGGCTGCTCAGAGTAGGTTCCGAATACCTCCTGCAGGGCGGCGACCATCTCCCCTTCGGTCGCGCGGGCGCGGGCGCAGTCGCAGAAGAGCGGCATCAGGTTGCGATCGGTCGCGGCGGCGGCCTTCAACTCGGTCAGGCTCGCCTCGACCGCAGCGGCGTCGCGACCCGACTTGACCGCCTCCACCCTGCCGACCTGCTTGCGTTCGAGTTCGGGGTCGATCCTCAGGGTCGGGATGTCGTCGTCTCCATCCTGGGTGTAGGCGTTGACGCCCACCACCTTGCGTTGGCCGGTGTCGACCTCGCGCTGATAACGGAAGGAGGCATCGGCGATTTCGCGCTGCGGGAAGTTCTGCTCGATCGCGGGCACCATTCCGCCGAGCTCGTCGATCCGGTCGAAGTAGCGATACGCCGCGGCCTCCATCTCGTCGGTCAGCTTCTCGACCATGAAGGATCCGCCGAGCGGATCGACGCTGTTGGCCACTCCCGTTTCCTCCGCGATCACCTGCTGGGTGCGCAGCGCGATACGGACCGCCTGCTCGGTCGGCAGGGCAAGAGCCTCGTCGAAGGAGTTGGTGTGGAGCGACTGGGTGCCCCCCAGCACACCGGCGAGCGCCTCGACCGTGGTCCTGATGATGTTGACCAGCGGCTGCTGAGCCGTCAACGACACTCCTGCGGTCTGGGTGTGGAAGCGCATCATCTGGGACTTCGGATCCTTTGCGCCGTAGGTGTCGCGCATCTCGCGGGCCCAGATCCTGCGGGCGGCCCGGTACTTGGCGATCTCCTCGAAGAAGTCGATGTGGGCGTTGAAGAAGAACGAGAGGCGGGGTGCGAAGTCATCGACGTCGAGACCCCGCTCGATCGCCCGCTCTACGTAAGTGAAGCCGTTCTTCAAGGTGAAAGCGAGCTCCTGCTGCGCGGTCGAGCCAGCCTCCCTGATGTGGTACCCGGAGATCGAGATCGGGTGCCAGCGGGGCATCTCGGCGGTACACCATTCGACCATGTCGTCGACCAGACGCAGTGCAGGATCGATCGGGAAACACCACTCCTTCTGCGCGATGTACTCCTTGAGGATGTCGGTCTGGATCGTGCCGCCCAGCTTGTCGGCCGGCACGCCTTGCTCCTCCGCGGTACAGACGTAGAAAGCGAGCAGGATCGCCGCAGGAGCGTTGATCGTCATCGAGGTGGTGACCCGGTCGAGCGGGATCCCCTTGAACAGCTCCTGCATGTCGTCGAGGGTGTCGATCGCGACCCCTTCCACTCCGACCTCGCCGAGGCTTCGGCCGTGATCGGAGTCGAGGCCCATCAGGGTCGGCATGTCGAAAGCGGTCGAGAGACCGGTCTGCCCCTGGTCGAGCAGGTAACGGAAGCGCTCGTTGGTCTCCTCAGCGGTGCCGAAGCCTGCAAACTGCCGCATCGTCCAGAGGCGCCCGCGATACATCGACGGATAGATGCCTCGGGTGAAGGGGTACTCACCGGGTAGACCGAGCTGCGAATCGAGAGCCTCCTGATCGAGATCCTCCTCGGTGTAGAGGGGCTCTACCGGCTGAGCGGAGATCGACTCGAACAGCGCTTCGCGCTCAGGCTGCTGGTCATAGACCTCTTCGCGCCACTGGTGGGCGCGGCGACGTGAACCCGGTGAGGTAGCCATCGGGGAAGAGTCTAGGGCGCTCGTCGCGGATTGAACGCAAGGGGTGCTCCCCTGGCTTCAGCGTTCGAAGCGGCTTCGGATCCGTTCACCCAGAGACCTGCGACTCTTGCCTCGGAGGAGGCCCCGGCGAGGCTTGCCGTACTTGATCTTCTTCATCCGCTCGTGCGCCTTCAGCTCACGCTCTGTCTGGCGGTTGGCCAGGTGCTGGCCTACCCCGCCGGCGACACCTGCCGCGATCGCACCGCCTACGATCGCGAGCCTCCTGCCCAGCCGCTCGAATCGCATCACTCGCCAACCCTCCTCCTTTGCGACCTTCGCGAGCCGCGAATCGGGGTTGACGGCAACCGGGTTGCCGACCGCACGGAGCATCGGCAGATCGCTCGCCGAATCCGAGTAAGCCCATGACTCGGAGAGATCGAGGTGCAGTACCTCGGCGACGCCCGTGATCGCCTCCACCTTGCCCTCTCCGTAGACGAAGGGGCCATCGAGTTCGCCGGTGTAGCGGCCGGACGAGTCGACTGCGTAGCGAGTCCCGATACCACCGTCCATTCCGAGGACGCGGGCGAGCAGCGAGACGAGATCGTCGGAGGCTGCGCTGACGATGAAGGTGGGTCGCCCTGCGTCGTGATGAGCGTGGATTTCCTCGAGCATCCGGGGGTAGACCCGAGGGAGAACGGTCGAGAGGACCTCCGGACCCATCCTCTTGAGATCCCTTTCGGACATCTTCGAGAGCATCTCGCTGCCAGCCTTCAAGACGTCGGCGGTCTCCTCGTCGGTGGCGCCGCGGAGCCGATAGCGCAGATGGTCCACTCCCCACAGGGAGATCTGGGCCCGGTTGACGAAGCCCTTCCTGCGCGCCGCCGCAGCGAAGGCCATCGCCGAGGACCCGGCGATCAGCGTCTTGTCCAGATCGAAGAAGGCCGCAGGGCGGCCAGGATCCGAACCGGTCGAGCGCTCAGGCTCCTGGGACTTCGACCAGAATGGCATCGCCCTGTCCGCCTCCGGAACAGATTGAGGCACAACCCAGGCCGCCACCGCGACGACGGAGCTCGTGGATCAAAGCGCCGACGATCCGAGCACCGGAAGCGCCGATCGGGTGGCCGAGAGCGATCGCGCCACCATTGACATTGACCTTCTCGGGATCGATCTCGAGCATCCGCACAGAGTTGAGCGCAACGGAGGCGAACGCCTCGTTGATCTCCCAGAGGTCCACGTCAGCAGGCTTCTTGCCGATCTTGGCCAGCGCCGCCTCTGCTGCCTTGGCCGGGGTCCTCGCCAGATACGGGAAGTCATCGGCAACCTGTCCGTAGGCGACCACGGTCGCCAACGCCTCGTGCCCCTTCTCGGCCGCCCACTCGTCTGATGCAACTACGACAGCGGCGGCGCCGTCATTCACCCCTGGTGCGTTGCCCGCGGTGTGGGTTCCGTCATCGCCGCCGATCGACTTGAGGCCGGCGAGCACCTCGAGGGTCGTCTCGGGCCTGATCGCCTCGTCCACCTCGACCACCGTGTCGCCCTTGCGAGAGGAGACGGTGACCGGAGCGATCTCCTCGGCCATGTAGCCAGCCTCGACCGCGGCATGCGCCAAACGATGAGAGCGCTCAGCCCAGGCGTCGAGATCGGGGCGGGATATCTCCAGCTCGGCTCCGACCTCCTCGGCCTCGGGCATCATCTGCTTGCCAGAGAAGGGGTTGGTGAGGCCGTCGTAGGTCATCGCGTCGACTGCATCCACGTTGCCCATCCTGAAGCCGAATCTGGCGCCAGGCAGCAGGTACGGAGCGAGGCTCATCGACTCCATCCCGCCCGCCACGCCGACCGAGAGATCTCCAGCCCTGATCGCTTGATCCGACAAGCCGATCGAGCGCATACCCGAGGCGCAAACCTTGTTGATCGTCTCGGAAGGGACCTCCTTGGGTATCCCCGCTGCAATCTGGGTCTGGCGAGAGGGAATCTGGCCCTGTCCCGCCTGCAGCACCTGCCCGAACACGACGCCCTCGACCTCTTCGGCCTCCACTCCCGAGCGCGAGAGCGCTTCGCGGATGGCGGTTGCGCCGAGTCCCGTCGCATCGACGGTGGACAAGGAGCCACCCATCTTCCCGAAGGGAGTTCGTGCTGTGGAGAGAATCACGGTCTTCGACATCGTCACCTTCCTGAGCTTTTCGATTGCGGCCAGCATGCCTCGTGCAGGCGATGCTAGTTGAGAAGGCCACTATGACTATCCTCACCCAATCGTGCAGGTCGAACTGACACAGACACCTTTGGCCGAGATCGACGCGGATCTGCATGTGCTGCCGCGAACCGACGCCGAGGCGGCGGTGCCGAAGGAGTTCGCCCAGGTTCCCGGCGCGGACGATGCGAAGACCAGTTTCAAATCGGTCACGCTGCTGCGGCCAGAGTCAGACGGTGGCCCCGAGCGGCTTGCGATCGTCGGTCTGGGCGATCTCGAAGGTCTCGACGGTGAGCGTCTGAGGGTGGCGGCGGCACTCGCTGCGCGCGAGGCCAAACGCTGGAAGTGCAGCACGATCGCCTGGCGGCTTCCGGTCAAGGGCTCCGACGAGGGCAGCCGACTGGCCGTAGCCGACATCATCGCCGGCACGATCCTGGCCGACTACCGATTCGACCGCTACAAGAGCCCGAGTGACGAAGACTCCGACCAGAGCGAGGGGATCGAGCGCCTGGTGATCTCGGTCGGCGGAGAGGTCGATGATGCAATGCGTGCCGAGGCCGAAACGGCAAGGGTCGCTGCCCTTGCGGCCAACCAAGCCCGCGAACTGCAGCAGCTGCCATCGAACGTGGCCACACCTTCCTACCTCGCCGATAGGGCCCAGGAATTGGCCCGGCTGCACCCCTCGCTGAGTTGCGAGGTCCTGGATCGGACGGATATGGAACGGCTCGGCATGGGTGGCCTCGTTGCGGTCTCGAAGGGGAGCGCAGAGGAACCGAAGCTGATCGTGCTACGGCACACCGGACCGGGAGAGACGCTCGGAATCGTCGGCAAGGGAGTCACCTTCGACAGCGGCGGAATCTCGATCAAACCCGCCAACGGCATGGAGGAGATGAAGATGGACATGTCCGGGGCCGCGGCTGCGCTGGAGGCCACAGGCGCAATCGCTGAGCTGGGGCTTCCGATCTCGGTGCTCTGCGTTATCCCCTCCACCGAGAACATGCCGAGTGGAACAGCGATGAAACCGGGGGACATCATCACCCAGCTCAACGGGAAGACGGTCGAGATCGTCAACACCGACGCCGAGGGCCGACTGATCCTCGCCGACGCCCTCGCCTACTCGGTGGAGCAGGGGGCCGACCGGATCGTGGATCTCGCGACTCTGACCGGAGCCGTTTTGGTGGCGCTCGGCTCGACCTACGCCGCTCTGATCTCGAACGACGACACCCTGGCGGCCGAGGTCGAGACCGCCGGTCGCAGGACCGGCGAGATCGCATGGCGTCTTCCGCTGCACCCGGAATTCAAGGAACTGACGAAGGGCAAAGAGTCCGACCTGACAAATGCCTCGAACAAACGCAAGGCCGGAACTATCTACGCCGCGGAGTTCCTGGAGGAGTTCGTCGGCGATACCCCTTGGGTACATCTCGATATCGCTGGCACCGCCTGGGATGTGGGCCGCGACTACGTGGGCAGCGGCCCCACCGGCTACGGCGTCCGACTTCTCGTCGACCTCGCCCGGGACCTCGCCTCGAAGCAGGGCTGATCGAGTGGACTTCGGCCTGACCGACGAACAGCGCCTGCTCCGCGACACCGTCCGGGATTTCGCGCGTCAGGAGATCGCTCCGGTAGCCGAAGAGCTCGATCGCGAGAAGCGCTTTCCGTACGAGATCGTCGACAAACTCGGTGAGCTCGGGATCATGGGGATCCCTCACCCGACCGAGTACGGCGGGGGCGGCGGAGATGTCCTCTCCTACGCGCTTGCGGTCGAGGAGATCTCGCGGATAGACGCATCGGTGGCGATCACCGTGGCCGCCCACACCTCTCTCGGCGCTGGGATGATCGCGATGTTCGGCAACGAGGAGCAGAAGCAGGAGTGGCTGCCGGATCTCTGCTCTGGCAAGAAGCTCGGTGCCTTCGGCTTGACCGAGCCCGAGGCGGGATCCGACGCCGGTAACACCAAGACCACTGCGAAACTGGATGGCGACGAGTGGGTAATCAACGGCTCGAAGCAGTTCATCACCAACTCGGGGACCGACATCTCCGGCTGCGTGACGATCACCGCGGTCACCGGCGACGGCGAGATCTCCAACCTGATCGTCCCCAACGGCACGCCCGGCTACACGCAGGGCGAGCCGTACCGGAAGATGGGCTGGAACGCCTCCGATACCCGACCCTTGACCTTCGAGGACTGCCGGGTGCCGGAAGCCAACCTGCTCGGTGCTCGCGGCGAAGGTCTGAGGCAGTGCCTCAAGGCTCTCGACGGCGGACGGATCAGCGTCTCGGCAATGGGCGTAGGCCTCGCACAGGGCGCGCTCGATGAGGCGATCGCCTACGCCAAGGAGCGCCAGGCCTTCGGAGGTCCGATCTCACGCTTCCAGGCGATCCAGGCCAAGATCGCCGACCTCTCATCTCAGATCGAAGCGGCGAGGCTGCTCGTATACCGCGCGGCTGATCTGAAAGACCGCGGGGAGGACTTCACCCTCACCGCTGCACAGGCCAAGCTGATCACGGGTCGCCTGGCGGTGCGAGCCACCGAGGAGGCCGTCCAGATCCACGGCGGCTACGGCTACATCGAGGAGTACCCGGTCTGTCGCTTCTATCGCGACGCCAAGGTGCTGACGATCGGTGAGGGCACCGACGAGATCCAGCACATGGTGATCGCCCGCCAGCTCGGCTGCTAGCGCCGCTCGGCGTCGCCTGCCGGATCAGCCAACGCGAGAGGCTTCGCGGTAACCGTCTTGTCACGACGCTTTTCCAGTTCCGCCGCCCGGCCGGTATCCGGCGGTATCTCGAGACTTTCGCAGAGTTCGCGCTCATCGGCCGCGGTGAGATCCTCGTCGGGCGAGAATCTGACCGCATCCTTGATCAGATCTCTGGGATAGGCAGCAAAGAGTCGCTTCGGCCCGCCAGCGGCCAAGTGCTCGACCGGAATGCCAGTGGTGCCGGCAAGCGGTCCGAGCTTGATCACGGCCCAGCGTGGCTGAGAGTCGGTCGCGTCCAGATGTATGCCGACCACCCGGCCGAGCGACCTCTCGCCCATCCCGTCGACCCTTCGCCCGATCCACTTCGCCGTCTCATCGACCGTCGGCAGCTTGCGCCCGGTCGGCTTCGGCGACTTGGCCTTGGACCGGCTCCCCGACTTCTTCTTCGACTCAGCCATTCCTCTCCCGCAGCGCGAGTAGCTCTTCGGCAGCACTCGCGGGATCGATCTCCCGTGAGACGACACGGTCGAGCAAGGCGGAGATCTCCGGGTCCTCTGCGACCGTTGCCTCGAGCCCGCGTCTCACTCTGGAGATAGCCAACTCGAGCACCTCGTTTCGCAGATTCCGCGCTCGGCGTTCGGCGAGCGTTCCCTCAGCCTCGATATGGGCGCGATGCTCGGCGATCGCTGCGGCCAACTCTGCCACCCCCTCTCCCTTTGCCGCCTCGGTGCGGAGGATCGGGATCTTCCACGAAACCGACGGCCCGAGCGAGAGCACACCGCGTATCTCGCGGATCATCGTGTCGGTCATCGGATGATCTGACTTGTTGATCACGATGATGTCCGGGATCTCCATCACGCCGGCCTTCAGAGCCTGGATCGAGTCGCCGGAGCCGGGCATCAGGACCAGCACGATCGTGTCGGCGTGATCGACCACGTCTATCTCGCCTTGGCCTACTCCCACCGTCTCGACCAAGACATCGTCCTTGCCCGATGCGTCCATCAGGAGTGCCGCCTGCAGGGAGGCTTCGGCGAGCCCGCCGAGGGCTCCGCGAGAGGCCATCGAGCGGATGAACACCCCGTCGTCGAGGAAGTGCTCGGTCAGGCGGATCCTGTCGCCGAGCAGCGCGCCTTGGGTGAACGGACTCGAGGGATCGATCGAGAGCACCGCAACCTGATGGTCCGAGCGCCGGAGCTCAGCGGTCAGTGCCCCGATCAGCGTGCTCTTACCCACACCAGGAGGGCCGGTGAAGCCGACCACGCTGGCGCTCCCGGTCTTCGGGAAGACCTCCCTGACCAGTTCCCAGCCGGCGGGATCGTCGTTTTCGATCAGGGTTATCGCCCTCGCAAGCGCCCTCTTGTCGCCCGCCAGCAGCGGGGCGACAAGGTCAGCGGAGTTGAGCTGCTTCGATCCCATTGGCGGTGAGTCTAGAGCCGACCTCCGAGCGCAAGCGCGCACGAGCGCAGGCTGCCTATGATCCGGCGCCGTGGGCCGTCTGATCGGACATCTCTACCGGAACCGCATGTACACACCTGAGTACATCCGGCTGGGCTTCCGATACGCGTGGCGCCGCCTGTTTACGAGTTCCGGATGGCGCTGGCAGACCGAGGGACCGATCTTCTTCGGCAAGCGCCTGCAGATCCAGATCGGCAAGAAGGCAACCGTCAAGTTCGGTCGCCACAGCTGGATCGGCGACGGCACGAAGATCCGCTGCCACGAGGGCGAGGTGGAGATCGGCCGCAAGACCGTCTTCGGTCAGGAGTGCACCATCTCCGCCTACAAGCGGGTCAGGATCGGAGACGAGTGCGTGATCGCAGACCGGGCGATGTTCATCGACTTCGATCACGGCGTGGTTGAGGTCGAGCGCCCGATCCGCGCTCAGGGCATCTACACCCGCGAGGTGGAGGTCGGCTCGAACGTCTGGATCGGCTACGGGGCCTGCATCCTGCGTGGGGTCAAGGTGGGAGACAACTCGATCATCGGAGCGAATGCCGTGGTGACCAAGGATGTGCCCGCAAACGCGGTGGTCGGTGGCATCCCGGCCCGAATCCTGAGGATGCGTGACGAGCCCGAGAGTCTGAGATGGCGCAACCCCGTGGAGCCGAAGCCAGAGCCAGCCTCCGAGCAGTCGCCTGCTGCTCAGGGGACGTTGCGCGGAGACTGATCGAGCAAGCGCCCGTACGCAGCGGCGGTCTGCTCGGCCACCTCCTGCCAGTCGAATCGGCGCAGATGCTCGTGAGCCTCGGCGATCAGGCTCTTGCCGAGGGCTTCATCTGAGAGCACCCGGATCGTGGTCGCCGCCAGCGAGTCAGGATCGCCCGCGCGAAAGCGCAGGCCGACGTCCTCGCTCGGCACTACCTCGCGCAGGCCACCGGTATCGGCGACGATGCACGGGCAACTGGAGGCCATCGCCTCCAGTGCCACCAGCCCGAACGGCTCGTAGATCGAGGGCACCACGCACAGGTCGGCGATGCGGTAGAGCGAGTGCAAGACGTCGTCTCCGATCCAGCCCACGAAGGTGCCGTGATCGAGCAGACCGAGGGTCTCGGCCTGGCTTCGCAGCTCCTCCTCGTGGGTTCCCGAACCCGCCACGACGAAGCGAACCTCGGGCATCGACTCGAGCACCGTCGGCATCGCCTCGAGCGCGTACTGGAAGCCCTTCTCGTAGACGAGCCTTCCAACCAAGAGGACCAGTGGCTGATCGGGGCGGGCGAACTCGGCCCGCAAACGGGCCAACTCGGCATCGTCGGAGGGCTGCAGGTCGTCGGGATCGATGCCGTTCGGGATCACCTCCACCTGGGACTCCTCGACTCCGAAGACGTCACAGATCTGCTCCCGCATGTAGTACGAGCAGGCGATCACCAGATCCGAGCGGTTTGCGATCCAGCGCTCTACCCCGTGGATGTAGGACTGCGGGTGCTTGTCCACCCATCCCTGATGCCGGCCGTGCTCGGTCGCGTGGATGGTGGTCACGAGTGGAGTCTCGAACCGCTTGGCGAGGTGGTCGCAGGCGTTCGCCACGAGCCAGTCGTGACCGTGGACCACGTCGAAGTCGAAGCGGTCCCCCAACTCGACGCCGGCCGCGAGCATGTCGGAGTTCATCCGCTCGACCCAGGCTACGAACTCGTTCAGGTCCGCTGGACGGGTCGGCTCGCGCACTCGGTAGACGTGCACCCCGTTCATCGTCTCCTCTGCCGGAGACTCCTCTCCGCCGCGGGTCAGCACATGGACCTCAACTCCCTGAGAAGCCATGCCCTCGGCGAGCTTTCGCACATGACGAGCCAAGCCGCCCTCGATCAGCGGCGGGTACTCCCAGGTGAGTATCAAGGTGCGTGTCATCGGTTTCTCATCTCACGGTTCGAGAAGCGGTGCGAGGCTCAGATCGGGAGCCAGGTTCCGCAGCCGCTCGCTGCGCGTGTCAGGAGATTCTACGGCCTCCAGCAGTGACTCAGCGTGGGCCACGGCACGATCGAATGCGTAGTCGCCAGCCTGCCCGCGGTAGTCGATGAACGCCCAGTCGCTCGACTGCAGCGCCAGCAATTCGCGTGCCGCCCTCTCCGAGGTGGGACCGTCTAGCCCAGAAGCGACGGCACGGGCCACCAGAGCCAACTCGCTGCGCCTCGCGGCTCTGGCGATGTCGGCAACCGCGGGAGAACCCCAGGTCGAGAGATCCTTACCCTCGCCCCAGCTGGAGGTGGAGATCTCGCGCGCCTCGGGATCGTGCGTCTCGAACGCCTCGGAGAGGCGAAGCAGGTCCAGTCCCTCCGACTCAGCCGAGGCGATGACGGCTTCGAGCCACCACGGTCCCTCCCGCCACCAGTGACCGAGCAGTTCGGTGTCGATCGCAAAGACGCACAATCCGCGATCTCCGGTGGCGGCGCGATGATCGCTCAGCCTCGCTGCGACCGCTCGACAGAACTCCGAGGCGTGACTGACTGCTCGCTCGCGTGCTCGCTCGGGGTCGTACGGGTTACCCGAGATGTCCCAGAGCCTCGTGCCGTTCATCGACTGGCGATGGAAGTCGAGGTAGACGGGGTCTGCCGGGTAGCCGTCAGAGCCCCAGACGAGATCCACCATCGGCCAGTCGATCGTGAACCCGACACAACCGGAGGGACAGCGGATCGGGCGCATCGCGGCCCCGTCAGGTTCCGAGCGAGTCTGGTCGAGGCAGGTGTAGAGCAGACCGCGCTCGGCCAGCAACCCGTCGAGCCCCGGGGCGATAGCGCACTCCGGCAACCAGAATCCAGCAGGGCGCCCGAACCGCCGGGTGTGTGAGCGCAGGCCCGCATCGACCTGCAAGCGCCCACCTGCCTTGGTGGCCAGCAGTGGGAAGACGGCATGAGTGGCGGCCGAGGTCATCAGCTCCACCCGCCCCTCATCCTGTGCAGCCCGGAACGGCTGCAGCAGCTCGCCATCGCAGCGTTCGATCGACTGGACCGCCCGGGCGACGGCAGCGGCCTCTGACCGGGCAGCGACGAGCGTGTCCCCGTTCTCGGATACGTCGATCTCGGCGGCGCCGAGGCGATGCCGGTGGAGGAACTCGAGCAGCCTGTCGGCCACACCGTCTGCCTCCAGTTGATCCGCCAGAACCGGCGTGACGGTCATGGTCAGCCGATCGGCGAGGTCGAGCACCGGCAGGTGGGAGCGGGCGTAAGCGTCGAAGAGCCACTCCTCTCCGAAGGGATAGGTACCGAACCCCTCCACGTAGGGCATGTGGCTGTGCAGGACTATCGCGAGATCGCCCACGCCCGTGGATTCCCCTGCCTCACCGGTCAATCGGACACCCGGCTCAGGTCGATCGGGCTCGGTCGCTCGAACAGACGGCTACGAAGTCGAGTGCCTTGTCGAGATTCCCCGGGCGCAGGGCGAAGTCACCGCTGTTGATCGACGGCGTGAAGCGGTCGTAGAAGCGCTCGGTGATGCCGAGGCGCTTGTGGACCCTGTCCCAGCCCAGTTTCAGCGCGTGCTCGTGGAGCCGGAGCTTGCCGGAGTGGAAGAGCCCGAGGACCTTCACCCGGTCGAATGATCTCTCGAGCAGTTCCCGGTACTCGTCGGCGTCGTACTCGCGGATATGCCACGGGTTGTCGGATTTCTCGGCTCCCTCCGGAGCCAAGGTCAGGCGGTTCGGAGTGGTGATGTAGGCGACCGGTGCGAGGCTGGCGATCCGGTCGAGCAGCTTCTCCGGTTCGTGGATGTGCTCGATCGTCTGGCAGAAGACGACCACGTCGCAAGGATCGTCGTAGGCCTCGACCAGCTCGCGCCGGAACTCGAGATTGGGCCTGCGGTAGCGGAGCCGCGCGTGCTCGTGGGCTTCGGGGTTCGCATCCACACCGACCACAGAGGCGGCCTCCTGCGCCAACAGATCGGAGCCATAGCCCTCGCCACAGGCGAGATCGACCACGCTCCTTTCGCGGCAGCGTTCGGCGATCCACTCATAGACCACCAGGTGCCTGCGGTACCAGTAGTTCTCCTCGGGAACATCGGGCAGGGTCCGCTCACCCGTGAGAGGCAGCGGAGGAACCCCCTCGGGCTGGTTTGCCTGCAGGATCGGCTCCGCAGGCTCGGAGGCTGACGGCTCGCTCATACGCCACCTAGTAAACATCCAACTCGATGCCCGCGCCGACCGAACCCGCCCGAATCAAGGAGGTCAACGAGTCCTACCACGACGCCGCGGCTGCCACCTACGACTCCAAGTGGGGGATCGACTTCGGAGAGATCGGCCAGGATCAGGTGACCGGCAAGATCCGCAAGGCCTTCGGAGAGATTCCAGCGAAGCCGTTCGAGTCGGGGCTGGAGATCGGCTCGGGAACCGGCTACTTCTCGCTCAACCTGCTCCAGGCTGGCGTGGTCGAGAAGGTGACCGCGACCGATATCTCTCCGGGCATGCTCGAGACGCTCTCCGCGAACGCCGAGCGACTCGGGCTCGAGGTCGAGACCGAAGTCACGGAAGCCGAGACACTCCCCTTCGCCGACGAGTCCTTCGACCTCGTGTTCGGCCACGCGATCCTGCATCACATCCCCGACCTCGGCAAGGCCTTCGCCGAGTTCTTCAGGGTGTTGAAACCCGGCGGGGCGATGGTCTTCTGCGGCGAGCCCTCCCGCTACGGAGATCGCCTCGCGGTGCTGCCCAAACGCGGTGCGACCCTGGCGGCGCCACTGTGGCGGAGGGCGATGCGCGCCTCGCCGAACAGCAAGAAGGAGGAGGCCTGCGACCAGCGACACGAGCTCGAGAGCGAGGTCGATGTCCACGCTTTCGCACCCGCGGCGCTCGACGGGTTCGCGACTGGAGCCGGATTCGATCAGGTACACGTAAGAGGCGAAGAGCTGCTCGCCAACGTCCACGGCTGGACCATGCGGACCCTCGAAGGCAGCGCAGAGCCCGAGGAGGTGCCGATGGCCTGGCGCAAGTTCGCCTTCCGGAGCTACATCGCCCTGCAGAAGGTGGACACGATCGCCCTCGAGCCATATCTGCCGGCGAGCCTCTTCTACAACCTGCTGATCTCGGGCCGCAAGCCGCAGTCGGCGTAGCGCGAGCCGCACGCCCCTAGAATCAGTCGGGTGAGCGAGCGGATCCCGATCTTCGAGTTGCCACTGGTCTGCCTGCCAGGAGAACAGGTGCCACTTCATATCTTCGAGCCCAGGTATCAGGCGATGACAGCCCACTGCCTGAGCGAGGACCTGCCCTTCGGAATCGTGCTGCGCGACGACGACGGTGCCCGCTCTGTCGGCTGTCTGGTGCGGATCGAGGAGGTGCTGGAGCGTTTCGAGGACGGTCGCTCCAACATCATGGGCCGGGGCACCGAGCCCTTCACGGTGCTCGACCGGATGGAGACGAATGAGTGGCCCGAGGCTGAGATCGAGACCATCGGCGCAGACGACCCAGCCGACGAGGGGCCCGATGCCGAGGCGGCTCGCGAGACCTTCGCCTCGATCGCAGAGCGGGCGACCGGCGAGCGGCCCGAGCCGGCCGAGATGGATGGAGTGACCGCGTACGAGATCGCAAGCCGCATCGAGTTGCCGGTCGAGACTAAGCAAGCCCTGCTGGAACGCCGCGACGAAGCAGAGCGGATGACCCTCCTGGCCAACGCCCTGAAGGCGCTACAGCGGGCGATCGATCAGGCCGAACAAGCCAGCGAGCGGGCGAAGTCGAACGGATCGGCGAGCACGAACGGGAGTTCTCCTCACCCCTGAGCGATACTCAGCGGGGCAGGTCAAACCACCGCGACCGCTCCCCCACGTCGCGGGTCCCCGCCTCCGCCGAGTTCACCCGTCGAGGGATCTCGCACCACCGCCTGAACGCCACCGAAGAAGAGGTTGCGGCGCTTCCAGCGCACCACCGGCACCCCACGCTGCTCGAGGCGATCGAGGGCCGGGACATCCACCCCGGGCTCGGCCTGGACCACGCCGGATTCGAAATGCAATCGTCCGGCATCGATCGCCTCCTGAGCGCCCATACCTTCCTCGATCGTTCGAACGATGGTCTGTACCACCGCAGAGCGGATCCGGTTGGAGCCGGCGCTTCCGATGCCGAGCACCAACTCCCCGTCGCGCAACACGGCGCCGGGGGACATCATCGAGCTCACCCGCTGCCCCGGCGGTATGCGATGGAATCCGGAGGGGTTCAGGTCCTCCTCGCCGAGCATGTTGTTGAGGTGCACGCCGGTGCCGGGAACCTGGATACCCGAACAGGTGCCGTTCGAACAGGTCACCGAGGCGCATCGGCCCTCGGCGTCGACCGCAGTGATGTGGGTGGTCGAACCGAGAGCATCGCTGTCGGGTCCGCCTGCTCCGCCTACGCCTCCGACCCACTCGCCGGAGTCGATCCGCGCTGCGGCGGCGTCGAGTGCCTGCGGATCGAGAATCTCGGTCGCAAAACCTTCCTCTTGAAGGCGCTCGTGGAAGTCCCCGCGACGCACCGCGTTGGAGGCCTCCATCGCAGCCACCAAGCGCTCCGCATCACTGTTCGGCCCCAGGCGCTCGAGCAGGCCGAGCGCGTAGGAGATCAAGATCCCTCCTGATGACGAGGGCGGATTCATCAGCACCTCGGCCCCCCGAAAGGTCATTCGCAGGGGCTCACGAACGATCGGCTCGTAAGCACGCAGATCGTCTATTCCGAGATTCCCGCCGTGCTCGCGCACCCACTCGGACACCTTCACCGCGATCTCTCCAGAGGTGAAGGGCTCCGAGCCCTCATCGCCGAACCGCTCCAGCGCTTCTGACATCTCCGGGTACCGGAAGGTATCCCCGGTGCGCAGCGGCTTGCCCTCGGGCGCGTAGAGAGCCGCCGACTCCGGCGTCATCGTGAGGATCGCCTCGAGGATCTCCAGCACGTATCCCTGCTGCTCGTTGATCACCACTCCGTCGCGCCCGAGAGCGATCCCCGGTTTCGCCAACTCCGACAACGGCATCGAGCCGTACTCTTCTGCAGCCAGGGCCAGACCGGCGGCGTTGCCCGGCACGCCACATGAGGCTGCGCCGGCATTGAAGGTCTGCGAGGTCTCATCGAAATAGACGGAGATGGGAACCAGTTCCTCGGTTCGCTCGAAGCCATCCGAGCCGCCGGCGCCGACGAAGAAGTCCAGGGTCACGCCATCGGCGCCGCCGGGCTCGTGGATGTACATGAAACCTCCGGCACCGAAGCCGGTAAGCGGACTCTCACAGACGAAAGATGCAAGCGCGGCCGAGATTGCTGCGTCGACAGCGTTGCCTCCTTCGCGCAAGGCCTCGGCACCGGCCTCTGCGGTTGCCGGATGTCCCGCGGCAACCACTCCCATGGACCTGGTCACTCTGCAACCTGCTCGGTAACGGCTCCCATCCCGAGCGAGCCTAGCGAGGGGAGCGGGGTGATTCCCCGTCTGGGATGAGAGACTCGTCGCCGACTCCTTCGCCGGCTGGAGGAGCCGCTCTGTATGCTCCGCCAATGGCGAAGGTCCTCTGCGTCCTGTTCGACGATCCGGTTCCCGGGTACCCACCTGAGTACCCGCGCGACGAGATCCCCACGATCTCCGAATACCCCGACGGGCAGAAGGCACCAACTCCGAACGCAATCGACTTCACCCCCGGCGAGCTGCTCGGCAGCGTCTCCGGTGAGCTGGGCTTGAGGAAGTTCCTGGAAGACTCCGGGCATGAACTGGTCGTCACCTCGGACAAAGACGGTGATGACAGCGAATTCGAGAAGCACCTGACCGACGCCGATGTGGTGATCTCGCAGCCGTTCTGGCCGGCTTATCTGACCGCCGAGCGGATCGAAAAGGCGAAGAATCTGAAGCTCGCTATCACCGCGGGGATCGGATCAGACCACGTGGATCTAGAAGGCGCGATGAAGAACGGGATCACGGTCGCCGAGGTCACCTTCTGCAACTCGATCAGCGTTGCCGAACACGTGGTGATGATGATCCTGGGCCTCGTGCGCAACTACATCCCCTCACACCAGATCGTCACCGACGGCGGCTGGAACATCGCAGATGCTGTCTCTCGCGAGTACGACCTCGAGGGAATGCAGGTCGGCACCGTCGCGGCCGGCAGGATCGGGCTTGCGGTGCTGCGACGCCTCGCGCCGTTCGATGTGGGCCTGCACTACACGGATCGCCATCGCCTTCCCGAGGAGGTGGAGGAAGAGCTGAATCTCACCTTCCACGAGACCCCGCAGGAGATGGTCCCGCAGTGCGACGTAGTCACGATCAACGCGCCGCTGCACCCCGAGACCGAGCACCTCTTCGATGACGAGATGATCGCCTCGATGAAGCGCGGCACCTACCTGATCAACACCGCCCGCGGCAAGATCTGCGATCGCGACGCGATCGTGCGAGGCCTCGAGTCCGGTCAGCTCGCAGGCTACGCCGGTGATGTGTGGTTCCCCCAGCCGGCGCCGCAGGATCACCCATGGCGGACGATGCCCCACGAGGGCATGACCCCTCACACCTCGGGCGCGAGCCTCTCGGCCCAGACCCGCTACGCCGCAGGCACCAGGGAGATCCTCGAGTGCTTCTTCGACGAGAAGCCGATCCGCGATGAGTACCTGATCGTCGACGGCGGCAAACTGGCTGGCACCGGCGCGCACTCGTACAGCGAAGGCGACGCAACCAAGGGTTCAGAGGAAGCAGCCGAGTTCAAGCGTTGAGCCGCTGACTACCGGGGTCGCCGGGGGCAGCAGAGTCGGGGTTCGGAGCTACTGACCGGGAGTGAACTCGGGCACGTCTACGAACATGCCCCTGGTGTCAGCCTGACGAGGTGTGCGTGAGCCGCGATCGGCCGAGTAGTGATCCTCGGCAGCCCAGCGCTTCTCCCAGTCGGCAAGCGGTCGACGTTGAGGGTCGAAGTCTCGTCCGCGTCCTCCCTGCGGGCTGGGCTCGCGCGGTCCGTCCGCATCGTGGCGACGACGCCGGATCGGGTTCTTGTCGAAGCGGGTGGCGATCACGGTGACCCAGACCTCCTCGGAGAGATCCTCGTCGATGCTCGCGCCGAAGATGATGTTGGCGTCTGGATGCGTTGCCTCGCGCACGACCTCGGCGGCCTCGCTCGCCTCGATGAGGGAGAGGTCGGAGCCACCGGTGATCGAGAGCAGCAGCGAGTGCGCTCCCTCCACCGAGCTGTCGAGAAGCGGCGAGGAGACGGCCTTCTGCGCGGCGAGGATCGCGCGGTGCTCGCCGATCCCCATGCCGATCCCGAGGATGGCGTCGCCGGCCTCGAGCATGGTGGTGCGGACATCTGCGAAGTCGAGGTTGATCAGGCCCGGCAGCATGACCAGATCCGAGATTCCCTGGACCGACTGGCGGAGCACATCGTCGGCCACGCGGAAGGCGTCCTGAATCGAGGTGCGGCGCTCGAGGATCTCGAGCAGGCGCTCGTTCGGCACCACGATCATCGTGTCGACCTCGGTGCTGAGGGCGGCGATTCCTTCCTCGGCCTGCTTTTCTCGAAGCGCACCTTCGAAGGAGAAAGGCTTGGTCACGGCGGCGACGGTCAGCGCGCCGACGTCACGGGCGAGCTTGGCAACCATAGGTGCGGCACCGGTACCGGTACCCCCACCTGCGCCGGCGGCGATGAAGACCATGTCGGACCCTGCGAGCAAGCTCTTGATCTTGTCCTGGTCCTGGAAGGCGGCGCGATAGCCGACTCGCGGATCCGAGCCCGAGCCGAGACCACGGGTGAGCTCGCTGCCGATGTGCAGGGTGACATCGGCCTTGGAGTTCTGCAGCGACTGGAGATCGGTGTTGATGGCGACGAACTCGACACCCGGAACCTGCGCCTCGACCATGCGGTTGACGGCGTTGACGCCTGCTCCCCCCACTCCGACCACGCGGAGCACTGCCTGGTGGCTGCGGGGGATTGCATCGAAGGTGATGGTGTCGGGTTCCTTGCGGCCGTAAGCCGGCGATGTGTCTGTGGGCACTCCGCTGAGCAGTGCCTGGAGTCCCTCGTGATTGGGCGAGTCGACCTCGATCACCTTGGGCTCGGCGGCTTCGACCGGCTCTTCGGCGGGCTCGTCCTCGGTCTCTACCGGATCGTCCACCGGAGCCTCGGGCTCGGTTACGGGAGCCTCGGGGGTGACGGTCTCCGCGACCTGCTCCGCCTCGACGACTTCCACGGCCTCGACCACCTCGGCAACTGCAACAGCGGCATCCTCGCCGGCGCTCGTAGTGACAGCAGCGGTGTTGTCGGTGATCTTGACCTCTTCCTCGGCAACCGAGGACTCGGTCGAGCGGAAGAGATCTGCGAGGGGGCCCTCACGCATGCTGGCGCGCTTACTCATGTGAGATGACCTCCTTGGCGAGATCACGGTAGTAGGTAGCGGCCTTGCCCTTGGGGTCGTACTTGAGGACGGACGCGCCACGAACCGGAGCCTCGGCGAACTTGATCGCCTTCTTGATCCGGGACTGGAAGACCAGGTCGCCGAAGTTCTCCTCGAGGATCTCGATCGCCTCCTTGGCGTGAACGGTCCTCGAGTCGAGCATGGTCGGCAGGATGCCCTCGATCTCGACCTTGGGGTTCAGGTTCTCGCGGATCATCCGGAGGGTGTTCTGCAGCTGCATCAGACCGCGCATCGAGAGGTACTCGCACTGGACGGGGACGATCACCTTGTCGGCAGCGGTCAGAGCATTGATGGTCAGCAGACCGAGGCTCGGCGGCGTGTCGATGCAGATGAAGTCGTAATCGCCACGGATCTCGTTGACGGCCTTCTGCAGGCGACGCTCGCGGCCGATCTGTGCAGCCATCGCGATCTCGGCTCCGGCGAGGTCGATCGAGGAGACAGCGACATCGATCTCACGCTCGGCGATCACCTCGCGTAGGGACATCTCGTGAACGAGGACGTCGAACATGCTCTTGTCGACCTTGTCCGGGTCGATGCCCTGGCTCATGGTCAGGTTTCCCTGAGGGTCCATGTCGATGGCGAGGACCTTGTGGCCGGACTCCTTGAGGGCAACGGCCAGGTTGAGCGCGGTGGTCGTCTTGGCGACGCCACCCTTCTGGTTGGCGAAGGCGATCACCTTGGCACGGCGCTTCTTGTCGCCGGAGGCAGCCTTGGTAGCGGTCTTGCCGGCCTTGGGCTCAGCCTTCTTGGCGGTGGCGGCCTTGGACTCGGCCTTCTTGGCCTGGCCACGCTTGGGCGTGACGATGTCGTCGGCACGCAGGCGTGCGCCAGTGTTCTTACTTGCAGGCGTGTTGGGCTTGGAAGTCATGTGCGTGTTGTTTCCCCACGCCTGATGCGATTCCTGCCACGAATTCCTCCCGAGAAGCCATTTGCAAGGGGTTTCGCAAGAATGGCTCTAGGCGTGAGCGATCTACTCGACAAGAAGCTGGTTTTCGTCACCGGAAAAGGCGGCGTGGGCAAGTCCACGGTTGCCCTTTCCCTGGGTCTCGCGGGCGCTGCTCGAGGCAAGCGCACGATCGTCTGTGAGATCGCCTCGCAGGAAAACGCCTCACGAGTGTTCAAGCGTGCCCAGGTGGGGTTCAACGAGGTCGAGCTCACACCCGGCCTCTGGGGAATCTCGATCGACCCCGATGAGTCGATGCGTGAGTACCTGCTGCTGCAGCTGAAGGTGAAGGCGATGCGCGATCTGCTGATGCGCTCGAAGCTCTTCCTCTATCTCGCCCAAGCTGCGCCGGGTCTGAAGGAACTGGTCACGATCGGGAAGATCTGGGAACTCACGCTTCCCGACCGCAAGGTGAGGGGTATGGAGCCGTACGACCTGGTGATAGTCGACGCGCCCGCAACCGGTCACGGCATCGGCTTCCTCCAGACGCCGAGGACATTCGCCGAGATTGCGCGGGTCGGTCCGATCCACAATCAGGCCTCGACCCTCGATGCCCAGATCACCAACCACGAGGAGACGGGGGTGGCAATCGTCGCACTGCCCGAGGAGATGCCGGTCAACGAGTCGGCTTCGCTCGAGACCCAGTTGATCGACGACGTCGGTGTAGCAGTGGATCGCCTCTACATGAACGCCCTCTACCCCAACCTCTTCACCGACACGGAAGCAGAGACTCTGGCGGGCATGCGAGAGAGCGCCGAAGGGCCCACCAAAGCAGCCATCACCGCAGCGATGAGCGAACACAAGCGCGCGACCGTCCAGCAGGCGCAACTGGAGCGCCTCAAGGAGATGACCCGCACACCGGTAACCGAGCTGCCGTTCATCTTCAAGCCACAGTTGGATCTGGGCGACTTCAAGGAACTCTCGGAGCTGACTGTATGACCTCGGTCGCCGAGATCCTCGCCGACAGGAAGATCTGCATCTGCGCCGGATCAGGCGGAGTGGGCAAGACGACCACCTCTGCAGCGATCGCCTCGGGCCTCGCGGCACGCGGGATGAAGGTGGCTGTGCTGACGATCGATCCGGCCAAGCGGCTGGCAGACTCGCTCGGACTGGAAGAGCTGGGGAACGAGCCTCGAAAGGTCGACCCGGCGCTCTTCACAGAGGCCGGAGTAGAGATGAAGGGAGAGCTCTGGGCGATGATGCTCGACTCGAAGGCGACCTTCGACGAGTTGGTCGAGCGGAACGCCCCTGATGAAGAGGCAAGAGACCGCATCCTGGAGAACCGCATCTACAGGCAGATCTCCAACGCCCTCGCCGGATCTCAGGAGTACATGGCGATGGAGAAGCTCTACGAGATCCACCAGTCAGGCGACTACGACTTCCTCGTGCTCGATACGCCGCCATCTCGCAACGCGCTCGACTTCCTCGACGCGCCAAAGCGCCTGACCCAGTTCATCGAGGGTCGCTCGCTGCAGATCTTCATGAGACCGACCGGCCTCGCGACCAGCCTGATCGGGCGCGGGAGCGCGGTGATGTTCCAGGTCCTCAAACGAATCCTCGGATTCGACCTGCTCTCGGATATCGGAGAGTTCCTGCAGGCGTTCAGCGGCATGGTCGACGGTTTCAGCGAACGGGCACGAAGCGTCTCCGACCTCCTCGCCGACCCGGCGACCAGCTTCATCGTCGTCTGCGGTCCACAGGGAGAGCCGATCGAGGAGGCGATCTACTTCCAGCGCAAGTTGCTCGAGGCCGAGATGCCGGTCGGAGGGATCATCGTCAACAAGGTCCATTACGAGATCGACGGAGGGGAGGGCGTGGAGCAGACCTTGACCGATCAACTCGGGGTCGATTCCGATCTGGCGGCTCGGGTGTCCGCGAACTTCGACAACTACCGAGCGCTTGCCACACGCGATGCCGCGAACATCAGCCGGCTGTCACGCGACCTGAATGCTCAGACAGTGATCCGCGTGCCGTACTTCGACGAGGACGTGCACGATCTAGGGGGACTGTTGAAGATCGACGGGTATCTGTTCGCGAGCGGAGACGAACGCGAACGCATGGCCGCGTCCTAGGTACTCCTCGAAGGCGAATCGAAGCGATCAGATAGCGCGTGGGCGCTTGCGCTCGTAGCGGAGCTCGCCGACCTCCCAGTCGGTGGCGTCCGGTACGGGGAAGAGCTGCTTCGCGCTGAGGGCGCTGGCGGTCTCGCGGTTGCGGGTGCTCTGGCGCCGGGTGCGGCCACCTGCGAAGGCGGGCCACTCCACGCCACCGTCGGCGGCCAGCCAATCGCCGGTTTCGGAATCGGTCGAGGTGCTGGCGGTATGCCTCTGGTATTCGGCAGGGTCGCCCTGGGGCATGAAGACCTCGCGACGCTTGCGCTCACGGGACTCCTCGGCGCGCTCGTCGGCGACCAGCTTGGGCAGGTCCACCTCTTCGACCACGATGGTGGTCGGGGCGCTTGCGGCAGCGGCATCCTCGGTTGCCTGCCCATCCGACTTCTCGGGCAGACGGGGATCGGGTAGGCGCCATTCCGCGGTCTGATTGGTCTCACGCACGGTCTCGCCTACGCGAAGACCGTCGCTCAGGAGGATCTCGTCGGCACGCTCGCGCAGGTCACCCGTGATCTCCCCCACGAGGACGGAGCGAAGCAGGTTCCGCAACAGGTTCTCGATTCCGGCGATCGCCTCGAGCGGCTGAGAGCCCTTGGAAGGCGTGAACTTGGCACCCGACATGAGCTTGCGCTCCAAAGCCAGGCCACGCTCGACCGTCATCCGCGCGTCGTCGCGAAGGTCGGGGTCGGCCGCGAGTGCGGCGACCCGCGCGCCGAGGTTGACGTTGGCGTTGCCGCCGCCTTCGAGCATTCCGCGGAGGGCGAGCAGGTAGTCGCTCAGCGCCTCTATCTGTGAGGGTCGTTCGCAACCGAGATCGAAACGGGAGACAGCCCAGTCGAGCGCGGGGGTGCGGGCGTGGGTCGCGGCGATCTTCCTGGAGAAGGCCTCGACGGCTTCGCACTCGTCGTTGATCAGGCGATAGCCGCCCTGACGCACACGCGCGGCACCGGTACCGAAACGCTCCCAACCGTCGGCGCGACGAACCCAGCCGTAGGTACCGAGACCGACATTGCCCTTGGAGAAGAGGCGAAGGGTGCGAAGCATGCGACGAAGGTCATCTGCGACAGCAGTGCCCGGCGCGGTGACGGTTGCGGAGCGGACGATCGCGAAGTAGCCACGATCGCCACCTGCAGCCTCGACGGCATCAGCCGGCGCGTCGGAGATGGAGGATGTCGGAACGATGCGCACGCCGTCGAGGGTGATCTCCTCGGCTGGCATGTGGAAGCCGACCAGCGGAACCACCACCTCGCCGGCTTCGGTGCCGCTGGCGGGGTTGGCGGGGGCGGACTCAATCACCGCTGCGATGGCGCCGCGGAGGCGGTCACGGTCGAGGGTGAACTCGCTGCGACCATCCCAGAGGCCGACCAGGAATCCCATCGCGGTTTCCTCACCGACCAGATCTGCAACCTCGCCGTAAGCGGCAAGACGGCGAAGCTCGGCGACATTGGAGCGGATGAAGTCTGCGGTGAGAGGCTGGTACTCGTACATCGGCAGCGGAGTGCCCGAGTCGGCAGGCTCTACCTCGAAGGGGATCTCGGCTCCCTGGGCGAGCAGACCGTCGAAGAGCTCGGCGGCATCGCTTGCGAGCTCGCCCAGAGCGAAGGTGATGCGGTCGTTGGCACTCTCGATCACGGTCACGGGGAATTCATTCACCCCGTAGGCGCGTGCTCCTGCGGATGCAGGCTGGATTGCATGAAGACGGTTTTTCGACCGCCGGCTGTGCCCGTGCCTACGCGGGCGTGGGTTCGAGCTGCTCGGCGGGCAGCCAGCGCTCGCCGTAGATGCGCATGTCCTCGACGATCGGGACGAGCGCTTGGCCCTTCTCGGTCAACGAGTACTCCACGCGCGGAGGCACCTCGGGGTAGGTCTCACGCTCGACTATGCCCCACTGCTCGAGCGTGCGCAGGCGCAGAGAGAGCGTGCGAGGGCTGATCCCTTCCAGCGATCGTTCGAGTTCGCAGAAACGCTGGGGCGAGTGGGCAAGGTCCCTGATGATGATCAGCGTCCACTTGCCCGAAATCACCTCGGCGGTGCGACAGACGGGGCAGGTCGGATCGAAACTCATAAGAGCGATTATAGGGAGAGGCTTCAGAAAGTAAAGCAACTTCACGAACTCGCCATTTCGGTGATCTGAGAGACCCAGCCGGTCTCGATAGCACTGATGAGAGCGCCGAGCGCGAGGTACGGGGCGAACGGGATCGTGGCCTTTCGTGCCGCCAGCCCTCGGCGGGCGAACAGCAGCACCGCCGCTAAGCCGCCGGCGAGCAATGCGCAGACTATGGCCGTCACGACCGCCGAGCCGAGACAGAGTCCGAGGAACCCAACCAGCTTGGCGTCGCCCATACCCATCGCCTCTGGCTTGAACCACGAGACGAGGGCGAAGGGCAGAGATCCGACGAAGGCCCAGCTGAACCTGCCCGGCAGCGTCTCTGGAGAATTGATCGCAAACGTGACCAAGACCGGAACTGCCCCGAGGATCAACGCCCGGTTGGGTATCAAGCGCTCACGCAGATCGGTGATGCAAACCCAAGCCAGAGTCGCCGAGCAGGAGACCCCGGCGATCAGGGGTATCGAAACCTCATCGGCGGCCACCATCTCCCGATGGTCGCGCTCGATTTCCTCTCCCCTCCGGGACTACGAGGGAATCAGGCGGAGTCGCGGAGCTTCTGCGCCTCGGCTAGAGACTGCAGCTTCTTCAGCGACTGGTTCTCGATCTGGCGGATCCGTTCGCGAGTGACGTTGAAGGTACGGCCGACCTCATCGAGGGTGCGTGGATGCTCTCCACCAAGCCCGTAGCGGAGCTCCAGCACGCGGCGCTCGCGATAAGAGAGGTTCTCCAGTGCTTCTTTCAGCGCTTCTTTGGTCAGCAGCTCTGCGGCGCGGTCGAAGGGCGACTCGGCCTGCTCGTCGGCGATGAACTGGCCGAACTCCGACTCCTCCTCGTCCCCGACCGGCTTCTCGAGCGATACGGGCGCCTGAGCTGAGCGCTTGATCGCGTCGACTTCCTCGGGATCGATACCGGTGATCTCGGCGATCTCGTCCGGAGTAGGCTCCCGACCCAGTTCGGTGACCAGCTTCCGCTCGGCGCGTCCGATCTTGTTCAGCTTCTCGACGACGTGCACCGGAATACGGATGGTCCGTGCCTTGTCGGCGAGCGCGCGGGCGATCGCCTGACGGATCCACCAGGTTGCGTAGGTGGAGAACTTGAAGCCCTTGCGGTAGTCGAACTTCTCGGCTGCACGGACGAGGCCCAGGGTTCCCTCCTGGATCAGGTCGAGGAACGGCAGTCCCTGGTTGCGATAGTTCTTGGCGATCGAGACGACGAGGCGGAGGTTCGACTCGACCATCTTCTGCTTCGCGTTCAGGTCACCCTTCTCGATCCGCTGAGCGAGGTCCACCTCTTCCTGAGCGGTGAGCAGTCGGACCTTGCCGATGTCCTTGAGGAAGAGCTGGAGCGAATCGGTGGTCATGTCGGGCTTCAGATCGAGCGAAGCCTTGGCTGCAGCGCGCTTGCGGCCGCGGGCGGTCCGCGCCTCCTCCTCCGCGGCGGCCTTCTGAGCCGGGTCGAGGTCCTCGACCAGTTCGATACCACTCGACTCGATGTGGCCGTAGAGGCCTTCGATATCGGATTCCTCGAGCTCGACCTCGGATACTGCGGTCGCGACATCACCGAAAGTCAGCACGCCGAGCTGCTGACCACGCGTGATCAGCGACTTGACCTCGTCCATCTCCTGGAGATCGGCGAGGAGGGTTGTCTTGTCGTCAGTCTTTCCTGTCTTGCTAGCCATAGTCTCTAGGTCCGTTTCTTAAACACCGGGGAGTCTTTTCGGTTACCCGGCTCTGAGTCCTTCGTCGGCCAGAAATCCACCAGCCTGACGCTTGCCAAACGTATTGAACCGCTCCAACCGACAACTCCCTAGGCGCCGAACGGCCAAATGTGAGCCGAAGGCCTCGCCTGAGACACCCTGCGCTCCCCTGCCGGGAAGGCCTCGGTACTTCGAGCGACCATCAAGAGTAATTACTTCACTAAGTAAAGTCAACGAAGCCACCACTCGAAGCAGCCATTCTTGCTCCAAGGGCCCGACTCGATGACGGACCTTCCGAGATTCTGGGAGAACAGGTGGCTCCAAGCCTTCTGGCAGAGGGCCTACAAGGAGAACATCACCGGTCTCTCGGCGATGATCGCCTACAACCTGGTCCTCGCCACTTTCCCGTTCACCCTCTTGATCCTGTTCGTGGTCGGTCAGATCCTGCGTTCGGAGGCAGCGGAGGCCAGTGTCCTGCGGGATCTACAGATCCTGCTGCCGAATACCGACCCGGCAGCGATCCAGGAGAACCTGAACAGGATCCGCGCGAGTTCGGCCACAGTCGGTTTGATCGGCGCACTCGGCGTGATCTGGATCAGCAGTTCGTTCTGGGGCGCCGTCGACACTGCCTTCTGCAGGATCTACCACGTCGAGTGCCGCGGGTGGGTTGAGCAGAAGAGGTTCTCACTCGCGATGCTCATCGTCGTGGTCGCCCTGATGTTCGCAAGCCTCCTGATCCCGACGATCGAGAGCGCCGTGTACGCGGCCACAGGAGATCTGCCGTGGGGTCTATCCGATGCCGGCACCGGAGCGAACATCATGATCCTTCTGATCGCGATGCTCTCGAGCTTCCTGATCGTCTCGATCGTCTACTGGCTGGTACCGAAAGGGCACATGCCCTGGCGCTCGATCTGGATCGGCGCGCTCTTCTTCACGGTCACCACGACCGCCGGCAACTTCATCTTCCCGCTCTATCTCCAGAACTCCGAACTGAGCAAGATCGGTGGCACGCTCGGGCTCTTCCTGATCGTCCTGATCTGGTTCTATCTCGTCTCCCTGGCGATGCTCGCTGGCGCCGTGATGAACTCTCTTCGACACGAGAAGGACGACACCGGCGTACTCCCGATGGACGCAGAGACAAGCCAACAACATGGCTAGGCGCAAGGCGAAACTGAAGATCCTGCCCGATCCGATCAGGGGTGCGACAACCGAAGACGGACCCCTGCGCTCGGCTCAGGAGGCCGATGTGAGCCTGACTCGCGCGGAACTCGAGGATCTCTGGCAACCCGAGACCCTCGAGCGCCTCGCCCGAGCCTACTGGCGCTTCCTCGAAACCCGGTCCCTCCACGCACTCAAGGTGGTCTACGGCCCGAATGACCGATCGGTCGTGCTGGTTTCGCCGAGGTTGACACTGCTGCGATTCCGCGCCCCGAACTTCGATCGGGGACCGGGCTTCGGCAGGGTCACCTGGCGGATCGAGCGCGGGGTGCTGGTTGCGCCCGAGGGTCGCGGCAGGGGCTTCCTCCGATTCGACGTTCGACGATTGGGCGAGGCGGAGGACGGACGAGAGCACGTGCGAGTCCGAATCGAGGTGGCGAACTTCTACCCGATGCTCAGAGGATCAGGCAGGACAGCCCGATTCGGCGCCTTGTTCTACGGACAGACGCAGGCCCGCCTCCACCGCTGGATGACACATGGATTCCTCCGGTCACTGGCGAGCCTCGACCTCCCGGAACTCAGGCCGGAGAGGCAGAGCGCCTACGACTGAGCAGGGGCGACGCCCTGCTCGATCAGCGCCAACTTCATGGCTTCGGTGATCGGGGTCGGCGACACATCGAATAGCGCCATCCCTGCAGGGTCATCTACCACCGTCTCGACCGTCAGGCCTTCGATCAGCGGCTTTGCGACACCGGCATCGACTGGAGTCACCAAGCCGATCCAGTGAGAAGAGAGCTTCGGAGTGAGCAAGGGGATCTTGAGTTGAAGTGGTGGCCGTTTCCCCATTGCCGACGCCAGCTCGGAGAACATCCCACCGTAGGTCGTCACGTCGGGACCCCCGATCTGAATGACCTGTCCTTTCGCCCCAGGGGTTTCCGGGGTCGAGACCAGGTACGCAATCACATCTCTGACCGCAATCGGCTGAGTGCGCGTGGAGGTCCAACGCGGAGTGACCATGACGGGCAGACGCTTGACCAGCCAGTAGAGGGTCCGGTAGGACTCCGAGCCGGCACCGATCACCGCTGCGGCCTGGAAGTAGGTCACCGGCACCCCGGCAGAGCCGAGGTAACCAGCGGTGGCGTGCCGCGACTCGAGGTGCTCGGAGCCTCCTGATGCGAGGCCCCCGAGATAGACGATCTGATCCACGCCGGCCTTTGCCGCAGCCTGCGCGAAGTTCAAAGCGGCCTTTCGATCCAGTTCGACGAAATCCCCCTTGCTACCGCGGCCCATCGAATGGACCAGGTAGTACGCGACCTTCGCTCCCTCCAGCGCCGCGGGAAGGGAGTCCGGCTCGAGTACGTCGGCCTTTCGGATCTCGCACCCCTCCTCTTCGAGATCTCGTGCACGATCGGGGTCGCGGGCGAGCGCCCTGACCGAACGTCCAGCGTCCAGTAGCGCCCGGCAGAGCAAGTGCCCGATGTAGCCGGTCGCTCCCGCCACGACGGCGTCCGGTGACTGGGTCTGATCAGCCATATCGCCCACCGGTGATAGCTCGAAGCTTGCGGATGTCATGAGTGGCCCCCACCTTGCGTACGGTGCCTGATCTGGAGCGCATCACCAACGACTCGGTCGTGGCACGGCCGTCCAGATAGCGAACCCCGTCGAGCAGGTCTCCATCGGTCACGCCGGTCGCGGCGAAGAAGACGTCGTCTCCGGATACGAGGTCATCGGTCTCGAGCACCCTCGAGAGGTCGTAGCCAGCGTCCTCGGCGGCCTTGCGCTCTCCGTCGTCTCTGGGCCACAGCCTTCCCAGGAACCTGCCTCCGAGCGACTTGATCGCAGCGGCGGAGAGAACTCCCTCCGGTGTTCCGCCAATGCCCCAGAGCAGATCCACCCCGGTCCCTTCGCTGACGGCCAACAGAGCCGCCTGGACATCGCCATCGGTGATGAAGCGAATACGGGCTCCGGCCTGCCGTATCTCCGCGATCGCCTCCTCGTGGCGTGGCCGATCGAGCACGATCACCGTCACCTCGTTCGGCCCACTGCCCTTCTTCTCGGCCACGCGGGCGATCACCTCGGGCAGGGGGATATTGAGATCGAGACATTCGGCCAGACTGGGGGCCGACGCGAGCTTCTCCATGTAGACACACGGACCCGGGTCGAACATCGTTCCACGCTCTGCCAGCGCGATCACCGCAAGGGCGCCAGGGAAGCCCCGAGCCGTCAGAGTGGTTCCCTCGAGCGGGTCGACGGCGATGTCGGCCACGGGAGGACTGCCGTCTCCTATCTCCTCGCCGTTGTAGAGCATGGGCGCTTCGTCCTTCTCGCCCTCTCCGATCACCACCAGTCCGTCCATCGGGACGGTCTCGAGCAAGAGTCGCATCGCATCCACGGCAGCCTGATCCGCGGCTTCCTTGTCCCCTCTGCCCACCCAACCGGCGGCTGCCAAGGCAGCAGCCTCGGTGACCCGAACCAGTTCCAGGGCGAGGTTCCTGTCGGGCCGATCACCGCTTCGCTGATCATGCGAGATGACCTCACCGGCCTGGCTCATCCGAAGCTCCCGGGTGGTCGGCGTGGCGCGCCGCCGCCGTGGTCGAGCGAACCCCACGCTCCGGCGGCGAACACGGTGAACGAGGAAAGCAGAGCGATGAAGTAGCCCCAGGTGAGACCGATCTGTATATCCCGGCCCGATGGCCGGTCGATCAATCCGTTGAAGAAGATCAGGACGAACGCGATCAGTCCGATGATCGCCGTGAGTTCGCCTCGGGGCCAGCTGGTCTCGAGGCCCCGCACGGCGAGGAATGTGAGCACCAGAGGAGCGAGCCCCACGATGATCCAGAACCACCTCAGGGTCTGGAAGGTCTCGAACGCTGTGCAGGAGTTGTCGCCGATTCCACAGGCCCACGCCGCAGGCTCCTGACCACGAGCGATATCGGGGCCGCTGCCGAGCGAGTACCAAGGCAGGAAGAGGCTCAGAACGAGGACGAAACCTGCCACAACTGCGGTCATCTCCGCACGGCTGATTCGCGAGGGATCCACCAATTGCGACTCTACCTTCCCCGGCCGGATCGTGTGCCCTCGCGCTTGCGCTGCTTTGGGTGAAGTAGTCTCGCCGGGTGGCAAACGGAGAGAAAAGATGGGGCCTGACCCTGCCGCTGCCCGGGTTGTCGCTCAGCCAACACGGAGAGTTCGTGCGATTGGCCGAAGCCAGTGGCTACACGGACCTCTGGTCTGGCGAGACCAACGGCGCCGATGGCTTCACCCCACTCACCATGGCCGGCGCGATGACCGAGAAGGTGCGCCTCGGTACGGGGGTCGTAGGCGTGATGACTCGGGGAAGGGCGCTGCTCGCCCAAGAGGCAGCAGGTGTAGCCGATGCCACCAACGGGCGCTTCGTGCTCGGAATCGGAGCCTCGTCGGATCGCATCGTCGAGGGGTGGAATGGGCTGACCTTCGAAAAACCGTTGACCAAGATCTCGGAGACGGTCGATTACCTGAGGACCGTGCTCGCCGGCGAGAGAGGCGAGGGTGGCTTCAAGCTCGAGCGAGCTCCGGAACAGCCGGTTCCCATCGTGCTCGCTGCTCTGCGGGGGAAGATGCTCGAACTCGCGGTAGAGAAGGCTGACGGGGCCTTCACCAACTTCCTCCCGTTGGCAGGGCTTCCTCAAGTCACCGCACAGTTGGAGCAGGCGCCTGAGGGGTTCGAACTTCTCTGCCGGTTCTTCTGTCTGGAGGGAGAACGCGAACAGGTCGAACCGCTTGCCCGATTCATGTTCAGCTCCTACATAACCGTCCCGGTCTACGAAGCCTTCTACCGCTGGCTCGGCTACGGCGACCAGATCGATCCGATGTGCGAAGCATGGCAAGCCGGCGATCGCGCCAAGGCCGCGGAGGAGGCGCCGTGGGATCTGATCGCAGACGCGTTCATGTTCGGAGACGCAGCTTCGATACGTGAACGGCTCGACGCCTTCGTCGAAGGCGGGATCACCTGCCCGGTGATCACACCGATCACGACTCCCGACCGGATGGGTGGACTGATCGAGGCGCTAGCGCCCTGACAGGGCCGTTCAGGTGCGGCGGGAGCTGCGAGCGAGAGCAAGCGCGTACTCGTCACCGTTGCTCGAGAACCAGCCGGTCAACTCGAGGTCGGCTTCGGCGAAGATCGACTCCAATCCCTCCCTGGCGAACTTGGTCGAGATCTCGGTCCGCATCTCCTCGCCCTTCGAGAAGTCGAGGTCGAGATCGAGGTCATCGAGCCTGACCCGCTGATCGCGCAACGATCGGAGGCGCATCTCTATCCACAGGTTCTGGGGATCCCACTGGGCGACGTGCTCGAATGCCTCCGGGTCGAAGTCGCCCCCGAAGCGATCGTTAAGGACCCGCAGCGCGTTGCGGTTGAACTCGGCCGTGACTCCCTGAGAATCGTCGTAGGCGGCAACGAGGGTGGCAGGGTCCTTGATCAGATCGACGCCGAGCAAGAAGCAGTCCTCCGGGTCGAGCAGGTTCGCCACTCGACGCAGGAACCCTGAGCGCTGCTGCGGGGGTAGGTTTCCGACCGTGCCCCCCAACAGCGCGATCAGCCTCGGTCCACCCACCGGAATCCTCTCGAGGTCGTGCTCGAAATCGCAAACCAGTCCTCTGACCTCTACCCCGTCGTACTCCCTCGCGATCATCTCGGCGGTCTCACGGGTGATCTCCTCGGATATGTCCACCGGGCAGTAGGTACGCAGTGTTCCGGCATCCCGCATCGCGTCGAGGAGGACGCGGGACTTGGCCGCCGACCCCGACCCGAGCTCGATGAGAGTCGATGCAGCAGTGGTCTCGGCGATTTCAGCGGAGTGGTCTCTCAGGATCTGCCTCTCACACCGCGTCGGGTAGTACTCGGGTAGCTCCGTGATCCGCTCGAAGAGCTGTGAGCCGCGGTCGTCGTAGAAGTATCTGGGGGATATCTCCTTGAACGGTTTGGTCAGGCCGGCGCGGACATCGGCGGCGACCCCGGATGCGGAACCAGATGGTGGGAGAGCGATCTCTACCGACATCGTTCTCCTTTCGACCCCGCTCACACCGAATCCTTTGCGCATCGGAAGCCGGAGAAAATCTGCTTCCTCTCGGGAAGGTCCCAATTGCGGAAGCTCCGGCGAATGGTGTGCCTCCGACTCGCCCAGGCCCCGCCTCGCAGGACCTTGTAGCCCTCCCCGTAGTGCACCTTCGAGTATTCGTCGTAGGGGAAGGCCTCGAAGCCTGGATAAGGCTCGAACTCGCTCGAAGTCCACTCCCAGACATCCCCGAGCATCTGGACGGCACCGCAGTCGGCTGCCCCGTTGGCGAACGAACCGGCCGGCGCCACATCCCAGTTGAGGTGATCCAGGTTGGCCCGCCTCTTATCGGAGCCTGACGACGCAGCCTCCCACTCGACCTCGGTGGGCAGACGCTTTCCGGCCCACGCCGCGAAGGCTTCAGCCTCTGGGTGGGAGACATGGATGACCGGAGATTCGGGAGGGATCTCCTCTTCTCGCCCGAAACGCTCGCGATGCCACGTGCTCTCTCCGTCGGCAACCCAGTACATCGGCGGCTCGGCGCCGGTTTCCTCGATGAACGACCGATAGTCAGCATTCGTCACCGGAGTGCGGTCGATCAGGAAAGGTTCTACCTCGATCGTGCGTTGGGGGCGCTCGTTGTCGTAGGCGAATCCCTCCGCACCGGCTCCGATCTCGACCATCCCACCCGCGCACTCCACCATCGTCGGTCCCTCGGTATCGACTGGCGCTGCGCTCGCAGGACCAAGATCAGGAGGTTCGTACCCGGGTATCTGCTGCATGAGCTGGAGCATCGTCTCGTTGTGCTGATGCTCATGGGCGAGAATCAGCTCGTAGACGAAGCCGTCACGGAGCAGAGGATCCTCGGCGTCCAGCTCGAGATCGACCGTCTCGAGCACACGGAGCGTTCGCTCCCGGACCTGTTCAAGGTAGGGGAAGACCTCGTCCGGAGAGAGGATCGGCAGCTCGCCGCGGACCGTGCGTGGCTGGGCGATCGCGTCATAGAGGTCGCCAAGCGACCCGTCGAGCGGTTCGCTGCCCGCTACCCGCTGCACGAGCCAGAGTTCCTCGAAGTTCGCGATGTGACCGAGGTCCCAGACCAACGGACTGAGGATCGGTGACCAGACACGATTCAGTTGCTCGGAGTCGAGCTGCTCCACCAGGCGAAGAGTCCGTTCCCTGGCCTCTTCCAGCGCCCCGGCGATGTCATCCCGACGCTTGGTGGATGTGACCTCGGGCGCGATGGAGAAAGCGTAGCGAGGGCAACCTCAGTCGGTTCCGAAGTGCTCAGGAGAGCGGTAGACGCGCTTCAGCCACGGTGGGGTGACGGCGAAGTCCGATCCTTCGCCCGACAATTCCTCGATCGGAGAGAGGCGGAGAGCAGAGGGCGGCGTCCACCGGATCCTCCGGTCGGCCCCGCCAGCCCTCCCTGCGTGACTCCCCCCTGCCACCAGCAGCAGCGATCGAGAGCGCAAGACCGGAGTCCATCCGTTCCTCTCCCTCAGACCGAGCCGCTCCGCCAGCAGCCGAAGTGAGGTGGCGCCTGGGACCCTCCCCGAAGTATCCGAGGCCCAATCTGCGACGCTCGGCAGTCCGTTGTAACCGTTGTGAGAGCTCGCTCTCGACATCACGCCGCCACCCGGCCCCACTCTGACCTGGAAGCTCTCCCAGTCGTCGAGATGGAACCCGCGCTTGCCGACGATGGGAACCCCCCGGAGGCTCGCCGAGTCCGGGTAATAGAGCCAGTACTGGAGATACAGGTTCCCTCTGCCGGGACCCGAGCAGTCCGCCTGAACGGGGACCGGATCGTTCGGCCTCCGGCAGTCGACCACATGGGTGAAAGCGGTCACCGGTCTGCCGAGCAGTGAAGCCCGAGTCAGCCCCTTCGCCGCACCGTCAGCGCAATCGGCCGAGCGGCACTTCCGGAAGTCGACCGGAAGGGAACGCATTCCACGCTCGTACGAGATCAGTGGCGCGTGCTCTCTGAGCAGCCCCGCGAGCTCGGGGTCATAGGCCGCGAGCAGTTGAGGATCGTGCCTGCACGGAACCTGCAGCCGCACCGCGCAGATGAGGCGCTCGGCGATCTCGCCAGCCAGTCTGGCGCCTGACAGCCCCGGTGCGGCGGTGATCATCGCGAGGATGACCAACGCCGAGAAGATGGTCAGCCCTACCCACTCGACCGTCGCCTGCCCTGAACGATCCCCGATCGCCGCTACCGCAACTCGCGCTCCCCTCCCCCGCATCGGGTGAACCTAGGTCCAAGAGATCTACCTATCCAACTCGAGAAGTGTCCGAACCATCACGAGATCACTAACGGTCCGTGAGCGCTGATAGGTTCACCCCAATGGAGTCATCGGTGCCGAAACCGAAGAAGCGGGGCAACGCGAAGCTGGTTGTGGCTGCGGTCGCGGCAGTGCTCGCGATCGTCTTCGTGATCATCAATACCAACCAGGTCGAGATCAACTTCCTGTTCTTCAAGGTCACCGCGCCGCTGTTGGTCGCGCTGATCGTCTCGATGCTGCTCGGGTTCATCGTCGGGCTGATCTTCCCCAAGCTGAGGGCCGACAGGTCCGGCTCGCAGGGCTGACGCCCGCGCCGCACGAGAGTTGACGGGCTAGAGGTTCTGGACTTCGGCCGCGATGTCGGCGGCCGCCTGTTTGGCGTCGTCGAACAGCATCGAGGTGTTCTCGGCGTAGAAGAGGTCGTTGTCGATACCTGCAAACCCGGGACTGAGCGAGCGCTTGATGACGATCACCTGCTGGGCCTGGTCGACCTCGATGATCGGCATCCCGGCAATCGGGGAGTCGGGGTCGTTCTTGGCTGCGGGATTGGTGACGTCGTTCGCTCCGATGATCAGCGCGACATCGGTGCGAGGCATCTCGGGGTTGATCTCCTCCATCTCCTTCAACTTCTCGTAAGGCACATCGGCCTCGGCGAGGAGCACGTTCATGTGACCGGGCATCCGCCCCGCCACTGGATGGATGGCGTAGTTGACGGTCACTCCCCGCTTCTCCAGTTCGTCTGCCATCTCCTTGACCGAGTGCTGAGCCTGGGCAACCGCCATGCCGTAACCGGGGACGATCACGACCGAATCGGCATAAGCCATCTTGATCGCCGCATCCTGAGCATTCACCGATGTGACCGGTCGCTCCTCGGTCGAGCCCTGAGACGCCGCAGGGGCTCCACCGAAACCCGCGAAGAGGATGTGCCCGACCGACCGGTTCATGGCCGTGGCCATCTCGAGCGTGAGGATGGTGCCTGAAGAACCCACGATCGTTCCGGCGACTATCAGGGCGACGTTGTCGAGAGAGAATCCGGCCGATGCCGCAGCGAGGCCGGTGAAGGCGTTCAGGAGACTGATGACCACCGGCATGTCCGCGCCACCGATCGGCAGGACGACGAGGACGCCGAGGATCGCCGAGGCGACCAGGACCCCTATGAAGACCCACTCTGATGGCGCGTCGTTGTTGATCGCGAGGATCACGCAGGCCGCGACGACACCAACCAGCAGCAGCGCGTTGATCACCTGCTGTCCGAACACCTTGATCGGCTGCCCCGGGATGATGCCCTGGAGCTTCCCGAACGCGATGTTCGAGCCCCAGAAGGAAACAGATCCGACCACAGCAGAAAGCAGGCCGGGGATCAGAAGGTCGAGCGGAATGGTCTCGCCGAGCGACAACTCATGACGGAACTCTGCCCACGCGATGAGCGCCACGGCCCCGCCGCCCACTCCGTTGTACAGGGCAACCATCTGGGGCATGTCGGTCATCTGCACACGCACCGATGCGACCACGCCGATCGCGGAACCGACTATCAGGGCGCCGAACAGGACCCCCCAGTTGCCGATTCCGTCCAACAACAGGGTGGTGACCACTGCCACCCCCATCCCGACCGCGGCGATCAGGTTGCCCTGCTTGGCGGTAGTCGGGTGGGTGCCGCGCTTGATCCCGATGATGAACAGCGAGAAAGCAACGATGTAAAGCGCGGTCGAGGCCGCACCTCCGGGCGCGAGTACGGCGAGCGGCATCAGGAACTCCCTCCACCTTCGGGAGGATCCGGCGGTTCCTCCGCCTTGGGCTTCGGTTTGCGGGTGAACATGCCGAGCATCCGGTCGGTGACCATGAACCCGCCGACGATGTTGATCGCCCCGAAGGCGATTGCGATCGCCCCGATCACGTACTCGAGTGGATCGTTGGCGTATCCGACGACTATCAGTCCACCGAGCATCACGATGCCGTGGATCGCGTTGGTCTGACTCATCAAAGGCGTGTGCAAGGTCGTGGGGACCTTTGAGATCACTTCGAATCCGACGAAAGCGGCGAGTACGAAGATGGTTATCTCGGTCATCAGGCTCATGCGGCAGCCTCCTTGGCCCTCTCGTTGACGATCTCCCCACCATGGGTTATGCAGGCGCCCTCGATGATCTCGTCCTCGAAGTCGAGGGTCAGTGATCCGTCCTCGGCGAACAACAACTCGCTGAGATTCTGGAGGTTCTTGGCATAGAGCTGTGATGCGTGGGTTGGCATCTCGCTCGGCAGATTGAGAGGAGAGATGATCTTCACCCCGTGCTCGATCACCGTCTCCCCGGCTTTGGTCAGCTCACAGTTGCCGCCGGACTCACCTGCGAGATCGATGATCACGGAGCCAGGTGCCATCGCCTTCACGGCATCGGCGGTGATCAGCAGAGGAGCCGGTCGGCCGGGGATCTGGGCCGTGGAGATGATCACGTCCTGCTTCGCGGCAGCCTCAGCCAGTTCAGCTCGCAACCGCTCGTTCTCCTCGTCGGTGAGTGGTCGGGCGTAACCGCCCTCACCCTCGGCGTCCTTCACCGCATCGACCTCGAGGAACCGGCCTCCGAGAGACTCGACCTGCTCTTTGACCACGGAGCGCACGTCGAAGCCCGTGACCACGGAGCCGAGGCGCTTGGCGGTTGCTATCGCCTGCAGCCCGGCGACTCCAGCGCCGAGCACCAGGGTCTTCGCTGGCGCGACGGTGCCTGCTGCAGTCGTGAGCATCGGAAAGAAACGACCGGCCTCGCGGGCAGCGATGATCGATGCCATGTAGCCGCCGACGTTCGCCTGCGAGGAGAGGGCGTCCATCGACTGCGCGCGGGTGGTGCGAGGGATCGCTTCCATGGCGAGCGAGCTGACCCCGGCCTTGGCCAGGGCAGCAACGAGCTCGGTATCGACGAAGGGATTGAGGAAGGAGATCAGGACCTGGCCAGAGGAGAGCTTCCCCAACTCGTCCGGAGTGGGAGCCGCGACCTTGAGCACGACCTGCGCTGCCCAAGGGTCGCCGATCTTCGCTCCGGCCTCCGTGTAGGCGGAGTCGGAAATCCCGGCAGCCTCGCCAGCACCGGCCTCGACCGTGAACTCAGCACCTTTGGCCGTGAGTGCCTTGACGGTGTCGGGGGTTGCGCCAACCCGCCGCTCGAGGTCCGCTGTCTCCTTCGGTGTGCCGATCGAGATGCTCACGCTGGTGCACCCGCTCCGACCATCTCCTGCAGCTTGGTCAAGGTGTGCACCCGCTCTTCGTGAGTCACCTGGACGGGTGTCGCGATCAGTCGATCTACACCGGAACTCGCGAACTCACTGACTCGCCCGGCCACCTCATCGGCAGTACCCACGAGCGAGGTCGCATCGACCAACTCGTCTGGCAGGGCCTGAAAGGCCTCTTCCTTCTTTCCATCGAGGAAGAGATCACGAACCTCATCGGCCGCCTCACCGAATCCGAACCGTGTCGCGAGGTCGACGTAGAAGTTCTTCTCCTTCGACCCCATACCACCGAGATAGAGAACGAGTCCCATCTTGACCATGGCTCGCGCGGTCTCCAGATCGCCATCGATTGCGACCTGGATCGAAGGAGAGATGCTGAGGTCCTCGCGCGATCTACCACTCTTTGCGAATCCCGCCTCGAGGTGCTCTCCCCATGCCTCCTCCCAGCGATCGACACTGAAGAAGATGGGGATCCAGCCATCGGCCATCTCTGCCGCCATCTCGACCGACTTGCGGCCGATCGCCCCGAAGTAGACGGGAATCTCGTCCCGGATCGGATGGAAATTGAGCTTCAGGGCCTTGCCTTGACCGGTGACGCCTTCTCCCTCGGTTAGCGGCAGGTCGAAGTGCTTACCGTGATGGTCCAACGGCCCTTTGCGGGCGACGATCTCGCGGACGATCTCGACGTACTCCCGGGTGCGCCCCCAGGGCATCGAGTAGGGGACGCCGTACCAACCCTCGGAGACCTGAGGGCCAGACGGGCCGAACCCGAAGATGAACCGACCACCCGAGAGGGTGTCAATCGTCACGCCGGCCATCGCAGCGGCGGCTGGGGTGCGAGCCGGTACCTGGAAGATCGCCGACCCGAGCTTGATCTTCTCGGTCTTGGCCGCGAGGTAGGAGAGAACCGAGACCGCGTCGGACCCGTAGGACTCTGCAACCCATACCGAGTCGTATCCGAGGCGCTCAGCCTCGCGGGTCAACTCGACCGCTTCGTCACCCTGAGGGCCGATGCCCCAGTATCCGAGATAAAGGCCTAGATCCACGGTGTCAAGCCTATGGACTTTCCGTCACCTTTGGCTGACCGACAGGGACTCAGTTCAACCGCTCGACGATCATCGCCTCGCCTTGACCGCCGGCGACGCACATGGTCTCGATCCCGACCTGATGATCATCGGTCTCCATCACGTTCAACAGGGTGCCCATGATCCTGGCACCGGTCATTCCGAACGGATGTCCGAGGGCGATCGCCCCACCGTGGGTGTTCAACTTCTCGATAGGGATTCCGCACTCGTCCATGATCGGGATCACCTGAGCCGCGAACGCCTCGTTCAACTCGACCGTGTCGACATCATCGATCTTCATCCCGGCCCGATCGAGCACGCGCTGGACGGCCCCGATCGGCGCAACGCCCATCAGCTCCGGCTCGTTGCCGTGGGTGGCCGCGGTGATGATCCGGGCCCGAGGCTTCAGGCCAAGCGCCTTGGCGCGGTCGGCGGACATGATGAGGGCAGCGGCCGCACCGTCGTTCAACGGGCAGGAGTTGCCTGCGGTGACGCCCCCTCCGCCCTCGAACGCTTCGGGGAGTTCCGCGAGCTTCTCGACAGAGGAGGATGCTCTGGGGCCGTCGTCCTTGTCGGCGGTGCCGCCGTCGGGCAGCGCTACGGGAACGATCTCGCGATCGAAGAACCCGGACTCCTGGGAGGCGACCGCCAGCTCCTGCGAGCGCTGTGCGTACTCGTCCATCTGCTCCCGCGTCACCCCGTACTTCTTGGCGACGTTGACCGCGGTGATGCCCATGTCGATATAGGCGTTCGGGGTATCGCCCTTGCCTTGGAGCTTCTCGTTCTGATCCGCTGCTCCAGCAGGTTCGGTCCGCTCGTTGAACCGGCTGACCCACTCGACGCCAGCGGCGATATAGGCGTCTCCCTCTCCGGCCTTGACGGCGTTGGCAGCATGACGGATTGCGTCGAGACTCGAAGCGCAGTAACGGGACACGGTGACGCCGTTCGTGGTGTCGGGGAGCTTCTCGGAGAGCAGCACCAGGATCCGTGCGAGGTTGAACGCCTGGAGTCCCTGAGGCATTCCCACTCCACAGAAGACGTCCTCTACCTCCGCCGGGTCGAGATCCGGATTGCGCTCCAACAGTTGGTCGATCACGAAGGCCCCGGTCTCGTCCGGGCGGAGTTGTGCGAGCGACCCCTTGAAGGCGCGACCTATCGGGGTGCGAATGGTGTCTACGATTACTGCTTCGGGCATCAGGGCCTCCTGTGCTAACCACTGAGGTACGTCCCGGACCGAGATGCGTCCGCGGTACGTAACGTTGGATTGAGGTACGGAAATTACCGAGAAGAAGACAAATCAGAAGTCTGCCTCCCTCTTGACCCGGCTGGGAATCGGAGGGAAGTCCCCTGCCTCGCCTGCCAAGACATCCTCTTCCAAGGCTTCCGCCCCGAAGGCGAAACCCCAGAAGAAGGCTGCTGGCCCGAAGGGGAAGGGCAAGAAGCCAGCGCCGAACCTCGAGGAGCGGATGGAGGGTGTCCAGGGCTGGATGGCCGAGATAGAGAAGCGCCAGCGGCTGATGACCTACATCGGAGGCGGTCTCGCTGCGGCGGCGATCATCCTCGGTATCGCCGCGCTGACCCTTGCACTGATCAACAACAGCAACGGAGCGACACAGGAGGACGTGGACGAGATAAACGCGCGCCTGGACGTGATCCAGACCGAGGTGAAGAGCGCGACCGAAGAACAGCTCCAATCTGTATCGGACTCGCTCACGGATCTCCAGAGCCGTGTGGATGCGCTCGAGCAGTCACCCTCGGGCACCAAGGGCAAGAAGGGCACGAAGGATTCGGGCGCGAGCGGTGGCGCGCCACAGCAGAAATCCTCCACGCAGGTCGGGGTCGACTCCCCGAAGAGCGGCGCGCTGAGATATTCGCCGAGCACGCTCAGAGCGCCTGCTGGCGAACTCACGATCACCTACCTGAACCCGTCTCCCGTGCCGCACAACCTGGCGGTCTCGCGTAACGGCAAGGTCCTGGGGAAGACCAAGGTCCTGACCAAGGGATCCGCCAGCGTCACGATCGGTGTGAGCGCTGGTCAGTACGTCTTCTACTGCACGGTTCCCGGCCACCGCCAAGCCGGGATGCAGGGCGATCTGATCGTAGGCGGCTGATCCTCCAGATCTCGCAGCCACGCTCGATCCACGCCTGAAATAACCGTTTTCGGTTATAGCGTCGCTAGGTCATCCGCCGTTTGGTCTAGCGTGCGCGCCACGCCTGAGGCTATCTCGGTAGGTTCCGGTGTGAATGGGAATTGCCCAACAACCAAAAGGAGGGCCAGGTGGCCGTCACTGGTTATTGCGTCAAGTGCCGTAAGAAGGGGGTCGAGATTCAGGGTGCGACCCAAGTCACGATGAAGAACGGAAAGCCTGCCGTTCAGGGTACCTGCCCTGACTGCGGGACGAAGATCTTCAGGATCGGAAAGATGGAGTAGCGACTCCGCTTTCCGCTGCGGCTTTCGGCCGCCACCTCGAGGCTCAGGCGCGATCTAGAGGCGTCCGCCCCGCAGGTGGCGGCCGTTTGCGTTTCGAGCCCACTCTCGTATGGATCGAGCGGGCGGGTCAGTTGGATTCGCCGGACTCGAGAGCAACCGCCACCTCTTCCGCCGCTCGCTCACCGCTTCGAACCGCTCCGTCCATGTAGCCCGCCCAGACGGTCGAACTCTCGGAACAAGCCCAGTGGAGGCGCCCGACCGGGTCCCTGAGCGCCCGGCCATAAGCGGTGAGGGCGCCGGGGCTCGGAGAACAGACCGGCCCTCCCCCACTCAACTCCTCCTCGCCCCAGACCTGCTCGTGGTAGTGGAGAGCGTGCAGCGCCTGCTCTCCGTATAGCCGCGCGAAGGACTCCAGCGTACGCCGGCGACGTTCCGATATCCCGAGCTGAGCGTGCCGAGCGGCCTCTCGCGCTCCGATGAATCCGAGCAGCGCCCCCTTCTCACTGTCGTAGGGCGAGTTGTCGAAGGTCGTGCAAACCGGACCCTGGTCACTCACCGCCTCACCGCTCAACCCCGCATCGCGCCAGAAAGGGGTCTGATAGACAGCGGTTGCCTTGATCACGGCGCCCATCGGCATCCTCGCCGACAGCTGAGCCCGGGCGAAGTCGAGCGACGAATCGAACTCGATCCCCCTGCAGAGCGGCGGCGGCAAGGCGACGATTACCCGCTGGGCTCTGGCTGAGCCGAGCGAGGTGACCAGACTTACACCGCGCTCGTCCTGATCCACCCTCGTCACCGTCGTCCCGAGGACCACCCTCTCGCCGAGATCTCGTGCGAGCCTCAGAGAGATCTCCTGTGAACCGCCCACCAGCCGCTCCTGCTGAGCACCTCCGCGCGTATCGAGCAGGGCGTCGAGACCTCCGCCGGAGCGCATGTAGAAGAGCGCCCAGAGGAGCGAGAACTCGGAGGGGTCGGCTCCCCACACCACCGCCGAGGCCGCCCGGAAGAGGTCACGCACGCGCTTCGAGCGGGTGGTCGCTGACATCCACTCCGAGAAGCTGATGCCATCCCACTCGCTCGCTCGAGGAGCGCTCCATGGGGACTCGAGCGGGACCTCCTCCTGCATTCGCCCGAGGCGTCGTCTGACCCGCTCCATCTCGAGCAACACCCACGGCGAGACCTTCGGGACCGTCCCCGTGTAGGTGGACTTCCTGCCACCGAGCTCGAGCACGTTCCGGCCCTCACAGTAGGTCGGGTACGTCTCCAGACCCAACTCCGAGATCAGGTCCAGGACGCGATCCTGAGTCGGACCCACCCACTGGCCGCCGATCTCGACCACATCGCCATCCGACAGCTCCAGATTCAGCGTGCGGCCGCCGACGCGGTCACGTCCTTCGATCACCATCACATCGACCCCAGCCGCCGACAGGCGGCGAGCGGCCGTCAACCCGGCTAGCCCCGCGCCGATCACCAGGACATCCGCCTCCAGGTGCCTCGCAGGTGCGGTCGTCATTCCGGGGTCCGTTCCGGTCGGCTAGATCCGGCAGGAAGCCACGCCGCGCTTCTCGAGGTAGCGCTGGTGGTACTCCTCGGCAGGCCAGAAGTGCGTCGCAGGAACGATCTCGGTCACGATCGGGCCGGGGAACCTCTTCTGCGCCTGCTCTCTGGAGGCGATCGCCTCAGACTCCTGCTCCGGTGAGTGGAAGAAGATCGCGGAGCGGTACTGGGATCCGATGTCCGGACCCTGGCGGTTCAATTGGGTCGGATCGTGGATCCGCCAGAAGACCGCGAGCAGCTGCTCGTAGGAGACCAGGTCTGGATCGAAGCGGACCTCGCATGCCTCGGCGTGGCCTGTCGATCCCGTGCAGACCTGCTCGTAACTCGGATCTGACACATCGCCTCCGGTGTAGCCGACGATCGCGTCGGTCACGCCCTCGGTATTCCGAAACTCGACCTCTATCTGCCAGAAGCAGCCAGCCGCGAAGGTGGCGGTCTGGATTGCGGATTCGTCGGTCACTCGAGCCTCCTCGTCGTCGGAGCTTCAACCCTCGGTGACAATCCTAGAGATCGGCGATGGTCTCGAGGACCAAGTCACGATCATGCCTGTACGAGAGGAGATCGGCAGCCTTCGCGGGATCGAGCCAGCGAAGCTCATCGACCTCGTTGTTGGGCTCGAACGATCCGTCGATCGGATCCATCAACCAGTACCTGACCAACTTGGTCTTTCCTCCACCGATTGCGTAGATGGTCGGAGACAGTTCGCGAATCGGCTCGCAGATCAGTCCTGTTTCCTCACGAACCTCACGCAGTGCCGCCTTCTTGAACTTCTCACCCTTGTCGAGCTTGCCCTTGGGTAGGGACCAGTCGTCGTACTTGGGCCGGTGTACCACCGCAATCTCGATCGACTTCTTCCTCCCGGTGCGAACGATGACCCCGCCGGCCGCTTCGATGTCGGCGCGCTTGGTCCTCTTCCGGACCTTCTTCCTCGTCTTCTTGTCGACCTTCTTGATCTTCTGCTTCCGGGGCTTCTTGGAGCCCTTCTTCTTGCCACCCATGTCGGGGAGCCTAAGGCCCGCATAGGATCTCTGCATGAGGTGTCTCGGGATAGATCTCGCTGCTCAGCCGGAGTCGACGGCGATCTGCCTCACGAGTTGGGAGGAAGGCGAAGTCGCAGTCGAGGACCTTCGCTGCGGATTGAACGACGGAGCCCTCGTGGAAGCGATGCTCGATGCCGACAAGGTGGGGCTGGACGCCCCGCTGGGTTGGCCTGACGACTTCATCCAGGCGGTAGGCGATCACCACGCTCAGCGCAGGAGGGACGAGCTCCCCGACCGGAGGCTGTTGACCCTTCGGGAGACCGATCGCAGGCTCCAGCAGGAGTCCGGTCGGCGGCCGCTGAGCGTCTCGACCGATCTGATCGGAGTCGTGGCGCTACGGGCCGTGGATCTCCAGACCCTGATGGCCGCAAGGGGCAGGCCCGTCGACAGGAGCGGCGATGGGTATCTGTGTGAGGTCTATCCGGCTGCGGCGCTCGAGAGCTGGGGCATCGATGCCACCGGCTACAAGAGCGCCAAGGGAAGGGATCGGCTGCCGCGGATCCTCGAATCAGTGGAGGCGGGGATCGGAGGAATCGATTTCGGGGAAGCTGATCGATCGGCGCTGGAGCGTGACCACAACCAACTCGACGCTCTGATCTGCTCCTTGATCGCACGTGCTGCGGCACTCGGGGCCACCAACGGCCCCGATCGGAATGATGCTGACAGGGCCGCTCGAGAAGGCTGGATCCACGTTCCGGATATCCAGCTGGGGGACCTCCGACGCGCCGCCTGACCGATCGAGGGGTCTGTATGGCTAGACTTATCCGACGATGAGCAAGCGGGCACAACAGCTCACCATCATCGGCGTCCTCGCGGCCGTGATCGTCGTCTTGGTGGTCGTCTTCAGTCAGGGCGGCAGCGAGACGAGCGCGGGCCCCGCAGCCAACTCCAAGGAAGTGGAGAAGCGCTTCGCCGGGATCCCCCAGAGCGGCGTAGTGCTCGGTGATCCGGATGCCCCGGAGACGATCGTGGAGTTCGCAGACCTCCAATGTCCCTTCTGTGGAGAATTCGCCAAGGAAACGCTCCCGGAGCTGGTCGACAAGCAGGTCCGAACCGGCAAGGTCAAACTCGAACTCAGGCTGATCGCCATCGTCGGAGACGGGGTCCAGTCGACGACTGCCGCCACCGCTGCAGCCGCCGCATCGCTGCAGGACAAGCTCTGGCAGTTCACCGACCTCTTCTACCTCAACCAGGGAATCGAGAACACCGGCTACGTGACCGATGACTTCATCACCAGCATCTACGACGCAATTCCGGGCCTCGACGTAGATCAGGCACAAGCCGATCGCACCTCCGAGGCAGCGCAGGCGGTATTCGCGGAAGACCTCGCGCTCGCCGGCGAATACGGAGTCTCCAGTACACCCTCGCTCTTCCTCAAGACCGGGAACGGTGATCCGGTGCCGATCGAGCTCGAGAGCTTCGACTACGCCTCCTTCGAGCAGGCACTCGAGGCCGCCCGCTCGAAGTGACCGATAACCGACTTCGCCTGATCATCGGCATCCTCGCCGTGATCGGGATCGGGATCGCCACCTACATCACGATCGAAGGCAAGGGTGTCACCTGTGGCACGGGTGGCTGTGCCACGGTCCTCACCTCCGAGTACTCGGACAAGTTCGGGCTCAGCACCTCGATCATCGGGGTGATCGGCTACGTGATGATCCTCGGCTCGCTGTTCATCCGTGGCGACCTCGGTCGGATGACCGGAGCACTGCTCGCACTGGTCGGGTTCGGCGTCAGCGCCTTCCTCACCATCTGGTCCATAACGACGCTCGAGACCACCTGTCGGTGGTGCCTCGCCAGTGCGGCCACGATGACTTTGTTGGCCATCTTCACGGTCATCCGCCTGCTGCGCGCACCCAGCCGATAGCCGGGGCGGACCAGTGACGGAACCCCCCGCACCGAATGCGGAGAGGCTGGAGGCAGACGACGCAGCGATCCTCGCTCTCGAATCGGCGACGATCTACGGTCACACGACCAAGGTCTTGCTGCTCGAACCCACTCCGAGTGGGGACCGCATCCAGCTCTCCGAACTCGAGGAAAGGGTTGCTCAGCGAGTGAATGCCTTGCCGAGGCTCACCCAGAGGGTCGAGATGCGCGATGGAAACCCCGCCGACTCCTGGTGGGTGGCCGACGAGGCTTTCCATGTCAGCAATCACCTGACCGAGCACACCGGTGGGCCGGTCGATTCCGACGGCCTCAGGAGGCTCGTATCCGAGGCGATGGAGTCGAGGCTCGACCACGCGGCGCCGCTCTGGCAGATCGAGGTGGTCCACCTGACGGAGGGACGAACGGCGCTGATCTCCAGATTCCACCACTGCATGGCCGACGGAGTGAGCTCCGTCAAGATCCTCTCAGGTCTCTTCTTCGACGAGCAGACCTCTCCGCGATCAGCAACGAGGAGCTCTGCGCATCCGGCAACCCGAGGCCCCACCGGCGGTGCCGCTCCACCGCCGCAACGCCGCTCCGTGTTCGAAACGCTACGCACACTCCTGCGCGAGTTGACGCCCTCCAGGAAGACTCCCCTCGCTCGGCACATCTCGGGATCCCGAGAGGTCGCCTGGGCCGAGGTCTCCCTCGAACGGGTGAAGAGGATCGGCAAGGCTGCCGGAGAGACCGTGACCGTGAACGATGTAGTGCTGGCGGCGGTGGGTGGCTCGCTGGACGCGTGGCTTGCAACGGGCGGCAAGCGACCCAAGCGATTGAAGGCGCAGGTTCCTGTGAGCCTCCACAGCCAAGACGAAGCGGATGGGATCGGCAATCGCGACTCCTTCCTGTTCGTAGACCTGCCGTTGGGCAGCCCGTCCCCGATCGAGCGGTTGAAGCAGATCAACGCCGAGACACACGAGCGCAAGACCAATCACGATGCGGAGACGCTCTACGACTTCTTCCACGCGATCGGACGCTACGCGCCGCTGCACAAGGCGAGTACCCGTTTGAGTTCCGGCCCGCGAGAGTTTGCTCTCTCGGTCTCCAACGTTCCCGGTCCGAGAACTGCCGCGCAGGTGCTGGGACGACCGACCGGCGGCCTGGTGACGCTCGCCGAACCAGCCGATCGGCATGCGGTTCGGATCGCGATAATCTCGATCGGAGACCGGATAACTTTCGGTGTCTGCTCGGATCCTGAGGCGGTGGAAGGGACCGAGCGCATCGCCTCCGGGATAATCGACGCACTCGATCAACTCGAACTCGCGCTCAACTGATGACAACCGAGATAGACCGAAAGAGACTGGCCGAACTACTGGAGTCGGAGGAAGCACTCTTCTGCTCACGGACCCCGAGGTCCGCCGAGATGTTCGAGCGCTCCAAGGATTCGCTCTTGGCCGGTGTGCCGATGCCGTGGATGACCGACTGGGCTGGGCCGTATCCGGTGTTCGTCGACTCAGCCGAGGGCGCGCGGTTCCGCGATATCGACGGGAACGACTACGTCGACTTCTGCCTGGGCGATACCGGAGCGATGACCGGGCACTCACCTCCCCCGACGGTTTCCGCGATCGAGGGACAGGCGGGCAACGGAATCACCTTGATGCTCCCCTCGGCCGATTCGGCTGCGGTCGGGGAGGATCTCAAGCGCAGGTTCGGCCTTCCCTACTGGCAGTTCGCCCTGACGGCAACCGATGCCAACCGATTTGCCCTGCGGCTCTGCCGGGCGATCACGCGACGTCCCAAGGTCCTCGTCTACTCATGGTGCTACCACGGCTCGGTAGACGAGACCTTCGCCGTCACAGACCAGTCCGGCGAGACGGTCTCGCGCCCGGACAACATCGGCCCGCCGGTCGATCCGGCCGAGACAACGGTCGCGGTCGAATGGAACGACTTGGATGCACTCGAGCGGGCGCTCGCAACGCAGGAGATCGCCTGCGTACTGGCAGAGCCGGCTATGACCAACATCGGGATCATCCTCCCCGACCCGGGATATCACGAGGCTCTGCGTGAACTGACCCGGAAGTACGGGACGCTACTGATCATCGACGAGACCCACACGATCTGCGCCGGCCCCGGCGGCTACACCGGCGAGTACGGACTCGAACCCGACCTGTTGACCATCGGCAAGCCACTGGCCGGAGGGGTGCCCGCCGCCACCTATGGCATGAGCGAAGAGGTCGCGGGCATGGTTACCGACTACATGGGTTCACTCGACGTTGCCGATGTCGGCGGCATCGGAGGGACCCTCTCCGGCAATGCCCTCTCTCTCGCTGCGATGCGCGCGACTCTCGAGGACGTCCTCACGGAAGAGGCCTTCCAGAGCATGATCGCTCGCTGCGAGCGGTTCGAGGAAGGTGTCAATGGAATCATCTCCGACAACGATCTCGGTTGGCATGCGGTGAGGATCGGCTGTCGGATCGAATACAAGTTCCGGCCTGACCCCCCGCGCAACGGAAGCGAGGCGGTGGCCGCCGAGGACCGGGATCTCGACAGGTTCATGCACCTGCACGCGCTGAACCGGGGAATCCTGATGACCCCCTTCCACTCGATGGCGTTGATGTCTCCGGCCACCACCGATGAGGACGTCGACCGGCACACCGAGGCTTTTGGCGAGGCGGTCCGGGATCTGCTCGGTTGAAAGCAGCAGCGTGACGGAAACCGGTCCTCGCTACGCTTAGTCCGATGGCTATCTCGACCGAGAAAGAGACCCTCCGCAACTACATCGGTGGAAAGTGGGTGGAGGCAGCAGGGACCGAGACCCTCCCGGACATCGACCCTGCAACAGGTGATCTCGCGGCGGAGGTTCCGCTCTCCAACCGCTCCGACATAGATGCAGCGGTGGCTGCAGCATCGGCTGCGAAAGAGGAGTGGCGTGCAGTCCCTCCCCAGCAGAGAGCTCGATCGGTGATGGCGCTGCGCGAGATCCTGACCGAGCACCGTGAGGAGATCGCGGCGCTGGTGACGGCGGATATGGGCAAGACGCTCCCGGATGCGTCTGCCGAGGTCCAGCGCGGTATCGAATCGGTAGAGGCCGCGACGGCGATTCCGCATCTGATGAAGGGAGAGAATCTGGAAGGGATCGCGAGCGGAATGGACGTCGAGATGGTGCGGCAACCAGTCGGCGTAGTGGCGGCGATCACCCCCTTCAACTTCCCGGCGATGATCCCTCTCTGGTTCCTCCCGTTCGCCGTTGCGTGTGGGAACAGCTTCATCCTCAAGCCGTCGGAGCGTGATCCGAGGCCCGCAGTGCGGATCTTCGAGCTGGCAGCCGAGACAGGCGCCTTCCCCGAGGGAGTCCTGAATCTGGTTCACGGTGCCCGCGAGGCGGTGGAGGGAATACTCGAACATCCCGGGATCGACGCCATCAGCTTCGTCGGTCAGGCTAGTACCGCCCGCATCGTTGCCACGCGATCCGCCGAGAGCGGAAAGAGGGTCCAGGCCCTCGGAGGTGCCAAGAACTCCCTGATCGTGATGCCAGATGCAGATCTGGACAAATCGGTACCAGCGATCCTCTCTTCTTCCTTCGGCGCGGCAGGACAACGGTGCCTCGCTGGATCGGTCCTCGTCGCGGTCGGCGACAAAGCCCGACAGGACGAGGTCCGCGATGCGTTGGTAGAGGCAGCCAGCGAACTGGTGACCGGACCCGGCGACGGAGCCGACACCGATGTCTGCCCGATGGTCGCACCCGATTCCAGACAACGAGCCGAAGATGCGGTGACGGCAGCCGAGAAGGCGGGTGACGAGGTGGTCTTGGATGGTCGCCTCGGTGGTGGGGACCCCGGGACATTCCTCGGGCCGACGATCGTCGAGACCTCCGACGCCGAAGGTCAACTCGCCAGAGAGGAACTCTTCGGTCCGGTACTGGCCTTCTGGCGGGCAAACGATCTGGACGAGGCGATCGAGTTCTCCAACGGCTCCCGTTACGGCAATGCCGGATCGATCTTCACCGAGTCGGGTGAGGCGGTACGCCAGTACCGCTACGGGATAGAGGCGGGGATGCTCGGGGTGAACATCGGAGTCCCGGCACCGGTCGCCTGGTTCCCCTTCTCGGGTTGGAAGGACTCGATAGACGGTGACCTGCACGCGAACGGGCACGACGCCGTCGAGTTCTATACGCGCAAGAAGGTCGTCACCTCACGTTGGTGACGAGGCCGGACTCCGGACTCGTGGCCTACAGGTCCAGGTCGTACTCGCGGTAGACGCCGAAGGTTCCACCCAGGCGGTCGTACACCGCCTGGGCCCTGTGATTGTCATCGGCGGTGAGCCAGACCAGTGCGGTCGCACCCTTCCCGGTAGCTCGCTCGGCGCAGGCCGAGATGAGGGCGTCGGCTACGCCCTTGCCGCGCGCATCGGGATCGACGTACAGATCATCCAGGTAGCCGATCAGTGAGCCGCGCAGGCTCGACCACTTCCAGGCCAGGGCCGCAAACCCGACCGCGCGTACGGAGTCGCGGGCGATGAACAGGCACCCCCACCTCGACTCGGTGAGCATCTTCTCGGCAAAGGCCCTGAGACCGTCATCGGTCGGGTCGCACTCGTAGAAGTCGCAGTAGGCGCGAAGCAGAGGCATCAGGTCAGGAATCTCATCGACCCTGGCATCGCGGATCTCGATGTCCTTGGCGAGCTCCTTCGAACCCGGCAGGAGCTTCAGGTCTGGATTCACGTTCGACTGGTCGTTCATCGCTAACGCCCTATGTGGAACCCGATCAGTTCGGGTACCTCCGAGACGAGTCGATCGACCGATGCAGGACTCTGGCCCGCATCCTCGGCGGCCTCACGGCGGACCATCGCATTGCGAATGACACTCCCACCGATCCAACCAGCGAGGCCCCCCGGGACACGCTGAGGCTCGGGATTGACGAGCGGAAGGCGCGTCAATTCATCTGAGACCTCCAGCGCGAGGGATGCGAGGACCTTGCCGGCAAGATGCGACGGGCCCACCCCGTTACCCGTGTAACCGAAGGCCGCGTAGACGGGGTCCGAGCCGAGCTGAACGATCGAGGGCAGGTGGGTCGGAGAGGCGTCGATGGGCCCTCCCCAAGCGTGGGTGATCTGCTTCCCGGCCAGACTAGGGAAGGTCCGGAGGAGGTTCGCGATTACCTGATCGATCACCTCGCGGTCGATCTCGGCTCGACCCTCGATACGCCCCCCGCACGCGATCTCGCCCCCGCCCCAGCCGAAGGCGATGCGTCCGTCCTCGGTGGTCCTGAAGTAGTTCACCAACCTCCGGCCGTCGGTGATGCTCTCTCCCCCGGTCCAACTGATCTCCTCGAGCAGATCCGGCACCGGCTCGGTGAGGGCGATGTGGCTCGACGCAACCGTCAACCTGCCTTTCAGCGGGGAGCGTGATCCGGCCATCACACCGCCCATCGCGAGAACCGCGCTCTTGGAGGACAGTGATCCTGATCCGGCCTCGATACGGCATCCCCACGGGCCAGCCTCGACCGAGCGCACCGGCGAGGACTCGAATACCTCGACGTTCGGTAGACCGGCCACGATCGCTCGCAGTCCGAGCGCGAGGCGCCCGGGCTGCACGGTGGCCGAATCCGGGAAGTACGCGCCGCCCCTGAACAGAGGGGAACGACAGCGCTCGGCCACTTCGCCCGGCTCGAGTTCTCTTGCAACCTCCGGCACTCCGTATTCGTGGCAGGCGGCAACCTCGGATTGCCAGACCGCATCCTGAGCAGGAGAGGCCGACACCATCATGTATCCGCCCTTGTGGAACCAGGCATCCAGATCGTGCTCGGTACAGAACGCGCCGATCTCGTCCACGGAGTCGGCCGAGGCCCGGGCGGTCTCGATCGCACGCTCCACACCGAATCTCTGCGCCATGTTCTCGAGGCTCGACCAGAGGGACATCACGAAACCTCCGTTTCGGCCACTCGGGCCGTGCCCACACCGATCCCTCTCCACCACGACGACCTTGATCGAGGGTTCACGCTTCGAGACCTGCCAAGCCGTCCAGAGACCGGTGAAACCGCCACCGAGGATCGCCAGGTCGCAGTCGATGTGCCGGCTGAGAGAGGGAAGAGGATCCCTCGCGCCTGCCTCTTCGAGCCACCAGCCCTGAGTCGTGTGCTTCATGACTGCTTTATAGGGCGCAGACAGGGCCCGTGCGGGCTGCCGACGGATTCGGGGTCATCCACGCCGAATAGGGTTCCCGCATGGCTACCGACGGGCCGACCAGCAAGGCCGTTCTGAAGGCGACACTGGTCGCCGTCGCGGTTGCCCTCGCTCTCTATCTCGTGTACCTGCTGAGGAAGCCGATCAGCTGGCTCGTCATCGCGGCCTTCCTCGCGCTCGCTGCCGCCGGGCCGGTCAACTTCCTCACCCGCTACATGAAGAGGGGGATCGCGATCACGATCACCTACATCCTGATCATCGCGATCCCGCTCGGCCTGATCGCGGGAATAACGCCGAGCGTGGCCGATCAGGTGGAGAACCTCGTCAACGAAGCACCTGAGTACGCGAGGGACGTGGAGGATCTGGTCCAGTCGAGCGAGCTGCTGCAGGGACTCGACCAGAAGTACAAGATCGTCACCAACCTGAAGGAGGGAGCAAACGATCTGCCCGACCGCCTGCCCGATGCGGCCGGGACGCTCAAGGACCTGGGCGTCGGATTCTTCAACTCGATCTTCGCCGGTCTGACCATCTTGGTCCTCAGCGTCTTCATGGTCGCGGGCGGGCCTAGGTGGGCGAGACAGTTCGTCGAGTCACAGCGGCCCGAACACGCGGAGCGGATCGAACGAACCCTGAAGCGGATCGCCGATGCGGTGGGGAACTACGTGGCCGGAGCGATCCTCCAGGCGACTCTCGCAGGGCTGAGTGCCTTCATCGTGCTGACCATCCTCGGGGTTCCTTTCGCGGCCCCCTTGGCTCTGCTCGTCGCCTTCTTCGATCTGATCCCGGTGGTCGGTGCGAGCATCGCCGGAGTAGCGGTGGGAGTGCTCACCCTGTTCGTCGACTGGCCGCTTGCGACCATCGTCTGGGCGGGATTCGTGATCGGCTACCAGCAGATCGAGAACTACCTGATCCAGCCACAGATACAGAAGCGCGCATCGAAGATCGAACCGTTCACCGTCCTGGTCGCGGTGCTGTTCGGGACGGCGCTGTTCGGGATCATCGGGGCGGTACTCGCGATCCCGACCGCCGCTGCGATCCAGATCACGATCAGCGAGTGGCGTGACTATCAGGTCTCCTTCGCAGCCGGGAAGAAGCCGCGTGCGTCGGGGAAATCCTCCCGGTCCAAGTCGACGCCAGCAACGAAGAAGCGGCGTCGAGCAGGAGCGAAGAAGGTGAGCGCACGAAGCAAGAAGGGCCCAACCGGCAAGCGAAGCGCTTGAGGGCCTGCTAGGTTTCTCTCTCGTTACTTACATTCAGTAAGTAACTTCATAAAACAAAGCAAGGAGGAAGACGTGGACGTAGTTCTACTCATCGGAAGGATCCTGTTCGCCGCGATATTCATCGTGGGGGGAATCGGTCACTTCGCGAACCGCAAGGCGATGGCGGGTTACGCGGAGTCGATGGGGATTCCGGCGGCAGGAGCAGGAGTCCTGCTCAGCGGAGCCATGATCCTGGCTGGAGGCATCATGGTCGCGGCCGGAATCTGGGGGGATCTCGGGGCAATCCTGCTGCTCGTATTCCTCGTCCCGACCACTCTGTCGATGCATCGGTTCTGGAAGGTCGATGACCCCCAGATGCAGCAGGTCGAACAGGTGATGTTCTTCAAGAACGTCTCGCTGGCCGGAGGCGCGCTCGTGCTCTTCTGGGCGTTCAACCAGCTCGACCTGCCACTGACGGTCACGAACTCGCTGATCGAGCGGATCTGATCGGACGAGGTGATCTGCGCCCCGACCTCCCCTCGATCGAATGGAGGTCGGGGCGTAACGCCTCGATAAGTGGAAGACTTGGACGAGATGAAGCAAGTCGGCCGCAGCATCGCATTGGTACTCGCAAGCCTCTTCCTGCTCCTTTCGGGTCTCGCGGTCTACGTCCAGCGCCAGGTTCTCGACAACCAGCAGTGGACCGAGACCTCGACGGCACTGCTCCAGAACCCGACAGTCCGCGGCGAGGTCTCGCTCTACATCGTCGATCAGATCTACGCCAACGTCGACGTGTCGAAGGAGATCAGCAAAGCCCTGCCCGACCAGCTCGACCCGCTCTCGGGCGCGCTGGCTGGCGGACTCCGGAACCTCGCGGTCAAGGGTGCTGACGAAGCGCTCGCCCAGCCGCCGATCCAGTCCGTCTGGGCAGAGGCGAACAGCGCCACCCATCAGACCCTGGTGGACTTCCTCGAAGGCGACACAGGCGCCCTCTCGGCAAGCAACGGTCAAGTAACGCTCGATCTGAGCGCTCTCGCTCAGACCGTGGGCGACCGCTTGGGGATCTCGAACCTCCAGGACAAGCTGCCAGCGGACGCTGCGAATCTGAAACTCGCAGACTCTCAGCAACTCAAGAGCGCGCAGACCGCGGTCAAGGTACTGAAGGGAACCTCGATCCTCTTCACGTTGCTGGCTCTCCTCTTCTTCGCCCTCTACATCTTCGTCGCAGCGAATCGCAGGCGAGCCGTGATCAACACAGGGATCGCCTTCATCGCGGTGGGAATCCTCACTCTGGTGATCCGCTCAGTCGCCGGATCGCTGCTCGTCAGCCAACTGGTCACCAACATGTCGCTGCAACCCGCAGCCTCGGACACGTGGGGCATCGTGACCGGTCTGCTGTCGGACCAGGGTTGGGCACTCGTCTTCTATGGAGTCGTGGCAATTGCGGGGGGCTGGCTCGCTGGTCCCAGTGGAGCAGCGAAGAAGGCGCGAGAGGCGGTGGCTCCTTGGGCCGACCAACCCGTGGTGGCGTGGATCGCCTTCGTGGTAGTGATCGCGTTGCTGATCGCATGGGCCCCCGTAGAAGGACTCCGTCACCTCTGGTCCTGCCTGCTCGTCATAGCGATAGCCGGAATCGGCTTCGAGTTCCTCAGGCGGCAGACCGCCCGGGAATTCCCGGATGCCGAGAGTCCCGACTGGGAGAAGTTGCGGCGGAATGCGAGCAAGAAGATCTCCGGAATCGGGGAGAGCGTTCGCGGCAAGACCGCCAGCACCCGCCGTAGAGCCGAAGGAATCGGCGGAGGCAGGAGGTCACGCAAGGCCACCGAAAGCCGCCTCGATGAGATACAGCGCCTGCAGGAGCTGAAGAAGTCCGGCGCCCTCACGGCCAAGGAATTCGCTGCCGAGAAGAAGCGAATCCTCGACAGCTAGCTGCGGGACTGGATCCTCCGGGTCGCCCTGCGGTCTGCCCCTTCGGTGACGAGCCTTCCCAACCGACTCCGCTGAGAGGCGGTGAAGCCGTAGGCTCGCTCGACCGGCCCCTGCCAGGTCTCGAGGACACCCGCTGGAATACGACCGAGCGGAAGCAGCCCGGCGAGAGGAGCGAACGCCGCACCCGCCGAGTACCGCTGACCCGCGATGATCAGATGCCAGGACCCGAATCGCTCTTGTTCCGAGACACCTGAGAGCAGGTCGTCCGCCTCGGCTGAATGGAGGTCGACTGGCCTCAGTTCGCCCCTGCGGTCCAAACCGAGCACCCGAGCCGCGGACCATCGGCAGAATCGACACCGGCCGTCATAGAGGAGGATTGCTTCCGGCAAGGCCGGCTACCCCTTACGGACCTGCTGGATCGGGTAGCGCTTGGACCGCGATCTCGTCGATCGTCATGAGGACCCCCCTCTCGAAGATCTCGTCGACCAGATCGGCCTCTGCATAGACATTGCGCCCCAGTGGGAGCAGCGCGATCTGAAGCCCGTCGAAGATGTCTGCCGCCTCGTCGCGGAAGACCCTCGCCACCGTCCCGACCTTCTCTCCATCTGAAGCGAACACATCCGTTCCACTCTCGAGCGCGAAGTAGGAGGTTGGCTCCCCGAGTTCATCATTCATCGGCATCTCATTCATGGCCACCGATTTTAGGAGTTCCTGCGACATGGCTTCGCTACCGCCCCGAACCCTCCTAACCGTTAATCAGTGAAATTCACCCGTGCGGGCATCTACCCTCCCCTTGTTGCCCTCACTGGATCCACTCTCAGATGCCGAACTCAGCAGGCTCTCCGACGAGGAGCTGATCGCCCGAGTCGTCGCGGCACGGAATGCGGCCGACCGGGATGCGGGTACGCAGGCGATCGGGATGCTGGCATTCCACTACTTCGATCTGGTCACCGCACGCGTCGCCCTGAAGGTCCCTCCCGACCAGGTCGATGACGTAGTCGGGGAGGTATTGATGAGCGCGATGAAGTCGAGCTTCGACGGACGGTCGCTGGGAGAGTTCCACAACTGGTTGCAGACCATCACCAAGCGGCGGATCGCCGATCGCACCGAGAAGAACAAGCGCCTGAAGCTTCGCGAGGAGGTCCTGCCGGCAGAGCATCAGGGCGATGACGAGCAGGCTCCAGACGCTTACGGGGTGGAGGGAGGACAAGAGGAGGCCGAGATGATGTCGATAGTCACCTCGTGCCACACGGCTCTGCCCGATCCACAGCACAGGCGGACCGTCGAGTTGTACGGTCCGGTCGAGATGGGGTTCTACGGACTTTCTGCCCGCGACACGGCCAATATGGTGAACGAAGAGTTCGGCACGAACCCCCACGAGATGACCGAGGCGAACGTCCACAAGATCTGGCAGCGGTTCAAGGATGCTGTGCGCAAGGAACTCGGAGAGGATTGGTCGTGAGCCAGGTCGACAGCGTCTTCGCGAGGTACGTCGAGGATTTCGAGGGCGGGAGAGCCGGTTCCCCTCTCGATTACCTCGCCGAGGTGGATGAGTCGAGTCGTCAGGAATTGGCGGCGAAGATAGACCGCTACCTCATGAACGCGCCCAGGAGGGAATGGGATGCAGCGGCGTTCGAGGCCTCTCAGGCCGGACGTATCGCAGACCGGCTTTGGCGATCGATGGACGGCGCAAGCGGGGAGTGGCCGATCCTGCTGCCCAGGCTGCGTGAACGCAATCGCCTGACTCGCAGCACGGTATGCGAGCGCCTGGCGGCCTGGCTCGATGCTCCCGCTGGCGATCCAAGAGTCGCCAGCTACTACCACGAGATGGAGCAGGGACTCCTCCCCTGGCGCGGGGTATCGGCCAGAGTGCTCGAGGGCCTGGGGTCGATCTTCGAGGTACCGGTAGAAGAGCTGTCACTTGCCGCCAGGCGAGGAGGAGATGTACCGCCACCGCCCACCACCGAGGTGGCAATGGCCAGGGTAGGAGCGCCCGACCCTCGCTACGTCAGCGACCTCGACTCCGCCTCTGCTGGCGATGCGGCCGGGATGGCGAGCCCCCCGATCGAGAAGCCGGCTTCGGAATGGGACGAGATCGACCGGGCATTCCTCGGAGGCGGCGGGTGACGACGACAGAATCACGTCCGGACCCTGCGCCAGTCGAGGAGCTCGAGCAACGGGCGGCCGAGGTCCTCGCTGGCGTCCCGGACTACGTTTGGGACGGCAAGCAGCCTCCTGTGCCGATCGAAGAGATCGCCGATTCCTGTTTCGGCCTCCTCGTGCGCGAGGTGGAGGACATGTCCGCTGCGCCTGGAGCGCCTCAGGTCGGTCCGGGGCAATCGATCTCGGGGCTGCTGCTGGCCAGTCGCGGGGAAATCTGGGTCAATGCCGCCGAGGCTCGGGAGTGGCCGCCCCGGAAGCGCTTCACGATCGCTCATGAACTCGGCCACTGGATCCTGCACCGAACCGGACAGCAGGCACTCTTCTGCAGACACGGGAGCGTGGAGGAGTCCGATCGACCCGAACTCCCCCCTGCGGAGGTCGAAGCGAACGCGTTCGCAGCCGCCCTCCTGATGCCTGCGGATCTGGTTCGCGCCCACCATCGGGCCTGCTCCGGAGACCTCGAGCAGCTATGCCTGATCTTCGATTCGTCCGAGCGAGCCATGAAACGACGGCTCGCTTCGGTAAACTGACTCGCGAGTCAACTTTTCCGAAAAAGCGGCTGTTCGCGCCGTAGACCTGCATCCGTTCTGCCCTGACTCCGGCGCTCGGAGACGACGTTCACCACAAAAGGGGGCTTAGATGGCCAGCACAGATACGACCAAGACAGAGGAAGCGATCGAGCAGGCGACCAGCAACGGGGACGGTGGCGGAACCACCTTCTCCATGGAGCTTTCGCAGGACCAGCTGGACATCAGGGACTGGGTCCACGGATTCGCTGAGCAGGTCGTGAGACCCGCCGCGCACGAGTGGGACGAGAAGGAAGAGTTCCCATGGCCCGTTGTCCAGGAGGCCGCGAAGATCGGACTCTACGGGTTCGAATCGCTCGGTCAGTTCTTCAGCGACGAGAGCGGACTGACCCTGCCGATCGTCAACGAGGAGCTCTTCTGGGGAGACGCCGGCATCGGAATGGCGATCTTCGGGACCAACCTGGCGGTGGCGGCGATATTCGGTTCGGGAACGCCTGAACAGATCGGCGAATGGATTCCCCAGTGCTACGGCAGCGTCGACGAACCGAAGGTCGCAGCCTTCTGCTCATCAGAGCCCGATGCAGGTTCCGATGTCTCCGCTGTCAGGACCACCGCCAAGTACGACGAGGCAACCGACGAGTGGGTCCTCAACGGTCAGAAGGCTTGGGCCACGAACGGTGGTATCGCGGATATCCACGTCGTGATCGCGTCGGTAGACCGTGAGCTCGGCTCGCGGGGCCACGCCGCCTTCGTCATCCCGCCCGGAACCAAGGGGTGCGAGCAGGGGGCAAAGGTGAAGAAGCACGGCATCCGTGCTTCCCACACAGCCGACGTCCACCTGGACGACTGCCGGATTCCCGGCAACTGCGTGCTCGGTGGGAAGGAGAAGCTCGACGAGCGCATCGCGAGGGTCAAGGAGGGGAAGAAGTCACGCTCCCAAGCCGCGATGGCGACCTTCGAGACCACCCGACCCACGGTCGGTGCTCAGGCGGTCGGCATCGCGAGAGCTGCTTACGAGTACGCCCTCGACTACGCCAAAGAGCGCGAGCAGTTCGGTCGCAAGATCATCGAGAACCAGGCGATTGCCTTCACCCTGGCGGACATGAAACTGGAGATCGACGCCGCCAGGCTGCTCGTCTGGCGAGCGGCATGGATGGGCAGGACGGGCAAGGAATTCGCGAACGCGGAGGGTTCCATGTCCAAACTGAAGGCTGGAGAGGTCGCCGTGAACGTGACCGAGAAAGCCATCCAGATCATGGGCGGAAACGGCTACTCGCGCGAGTATCCGGTCGAGCGCATGCATCGCGATGCGAAGATCTACACGATCTTCGAGGGCACCTCGGAGATCCAGAGGCTGGTCATCTCGAGAGCCATCTCCGGGATGCGTATCGAGTAGCGAAGCCAAGAATCCGACGTATCGAGAAAGGGGCCGTAACCTTCGGCCCCTTTTTCGTGTTCAAGCAGCAGATGAACGACACCCGCAAGGAGGGAACACAGATGAAGAAGAGACTTGGAAAGACTGTGGTGGTTGCAGTCGCAGCACTGTCGATCGCATCGGTAGGAACCGCCTCTGCCAGGCAGGGCGCTGATGACGTCGGCAAGGGCCCGAAGGTCGATCGCCCGGGCAAGGGTCAGAACGGCAAGGGTCAGGACGGCAAGGGTCAGAACGGCAAGGGTC
>CAZQMB010000007.1:0-76331 GCA_964594365.1 uncultured Conexibacteraceae bacterium | reverse complement strand
ACGGCACCGGCGTCAACCAGTCCTTCATCACCGGTGCAACCTTTCCCGTTGGAGTCGCGGTCGACCCGGTCGGCCCGCCCTCGGGCAGTCTCAGTCCGTCCTCCCACGACTTCGGCAACCGCCTCGTGGGCACCGAGACGACGGCCACCTTCACCTTGAGCTCATCTAGCTCGACCGCCCTCGATATCGAGGGCATGAGTGTCGGAGGAAGCGGCGGCGAGAACTTCGGGATCCTGGGCGACGGCACCTGCTCGATCGCGACGACTCAGCTATCCAGTGGCCAGTCCTGCACGATCAAGGTGAACTTCTCTCCCTCGAGCACCGGTTCGAAATCGGCCACCCTCGACGTCCAGACCAACGACGGACTGAAGTCGGTCGCTCTCACCGGTACGGGAACTCCCATCCCAACCATCTCCGGAGCCGGCAAGCCCACCAAGACCTCGCTCAAGGTCAAGGTCGGATGCGGTGATGGGAATACCTGCACCCTCCAGCTCACCGGCAAGAAGGTCGGGACGAACGCTTTGATCACACCCAAGACCGTCTTCGTCCCGGCGGGCCAGCAGCCCACCGTCACCCTCGCCTACTCGAGAGCCCTCAAGACCGCCGTAGCCCGTGGCGGGCGGGTGAGCGTGACCGCCACCAACCCGGTGAGCGGCGGAGCCAAGTCGATCGTCGTGCAGGTGGCCAGGTAGGTGACCCGCAAGCTCCGCCTAATCCTCGCCTCGATCCTCGCCGTAGCGGCCCTTGGTGCCATCGCGCCTGCGGCCAACGCTGGCACCAATTCGATCACCCGAGCAAGCCTCGATGGCACCGGCGCCGGTTTTCGCTACGACCGCCAGTTCCTGTCATCAGATTCGAGCACTTCTGAATTCTGCTGGCGGTATGCCTGCGGCAACGTCAGCCCGTCCTCCCATGACTTCGGCAATCAACTCGTCTCAGGCGGAGCGACCGCGAGCGCCACAGTCACACTTCAAGGGACTGGGCACGTAAACAACCTGACCATCCCGGCCAACGGGATCGTCCTAATTGGCACCGATGCCGAGCACTTCCAACTCACCGGCGGCACCTGCTCCGCCGGCTCCACTTCACTCCCGCAGGGCGGGACCTGCACAATCACCGTGGCTTTCAACCCCTCGAGTACAGGCTCGAAATCGGCCACCCTCGGCGTCGATACCAACGACGGCGGGAAGTACACCACTCTCACCGGCATCGGCACGGCACCCGCCGGTTCGCTGAGCCCCTCGTACAGCGCCTTCGGCAGCCGGCTCGTCTCGGCCGGTCTTTCCACGGCTGTTACCTTCACGCTCGCCTCCAACAGCAGTGTCGATCTCACCATTCCCGAGAATGGGATCAACCTAGCCGGCACCGATCCTGATCAGTTCCAAGTCACCGGCGGCACCTGCTCCGCTGGTTCCACTTCACTTGCGCAGGACCAGAGCTGCACGGTCACCGTGGCCTTCGACCCCTCGAGTCTCGGCTCGAAGGTGGCCACCCTCGACGTCCAGACGAACGACGGCACCAAGACCGCCACCATCACTGGCACCGGCACCGCCGAACCCACCATCTCCGGGGTCGGCAAACCCACGAAGACCTCTCTCAAGGTCAAGGTCGGATGCGGTGATGAGAATGCCTGCACGGTCCGGCTCACCGGCAAGAAGGTCGGGACGAACGCTGCGATCACGCCCGAGACCGTCTTCGTTCCTGCGGGCCAGCAGCCCACCGTCACCCTCGCCTACTCGAGAGCCCTCAAGACCGCCGTAGCCCGTGGCGGGCGGGTGAGCGTGACCGCCACCAACCCGGTGAGCGGCGGAGCCAAGTCGATCGTCGTGCAGGTGGCCAGGTAGAGAAAAGGGGGGAGGGCCGGGCATCGCCCGACCCTCCTGTCCACTCCCCGGCTTTCGACGCTTTGGCCGACGGATCGTCTCCCTGCCTTGAGTTAGACGATGCGCCTCGGCCTCAGACGCACCCATAAGAACAGTCCACCGAGGCAGGAGTTGCGGATTTGGGAGAGCTTTCGGATTCGTCCTCTCGGCGCTGAATTCACGCCTGTCTGCGCACGAGTATCGTTTCCACCGATGAGTGCTGACCTGCCCTCCTCCGCCCGACTGGCGGCACCGGAATCGCTCGGCTCGACTGCGGTCGAGTTGACCCGCAAGCTGATCCGGTTCGACACGGTCAATCCACCCGGTAACGAGTTGCCGCTGCAGCAGTTCCTGCTCGAGATGCTCGAGTCGGCGGGCTTCGAGTGCCATCTGCTCGAGGCCGAGCCCACGAGGGCGAATCTCGTGGCACGGCTGCCCGGTCAGGAGCCCGGGAAGAATCTCGCCTTCCTCGCCCATGTCGACACCGTCAAGGCCGATACCTCCGACTGGCAGCACGACCCATGGAGTGGAGATCTGATCGACGGGGTCGTCTGGGGCCGTGGCGCGATCGACATGAAGGGCCAGGTCGCCTGCGAGGTATCTGCAGCGATCGCACTCGCCGAGGCCGGCTGGCGCCCTCCGAGCGGTGACCTGAAGCTGATCCTCACCTGCGACGAGGAAACCAGCGGCACCCGCGGTGCGATCTGGCTCTGCAGCGAGCACCCGGATCTCGTCCAGGCCGACTACATCGTCAACGAGGGCGGCGGGGATTCCTTCGAGCTCGACGGTCAGCGTTTCTACGAGATCTGTCACTCCGAGAAGGGTCTGATGAGGTTCAAGATCCGCTCGCGCGGCAGCGCGGGCCATGCATCTCAGCCCGCCATCTCCGAGAACGCCTTGATCAAGCTCGCCCCGCTGATCGCTCGCTTCACCGAGCAGCCTCCGCCCGAGCCCAGTCGCGACGGCCTGGCCTTCCTCTCAGCGGTCAAGGGCTCTCCCGTCTCGCCCGACGAGGTCGCGGGTGAGGTGGAGCGGATGCGCGCCGCCGATCAACGGTTGGTCGATTACCTGGTCGGACCGATGCTGGGGATCACGATGTCTCCGACCATGGTCTCGGCCTCGGACAAAGCCAACGTGATACCCGCTGCCGCCGAGGTCTTCATCGACTGTCGCATCCCACCCGAGTGTGGAGAGCGCGAAGCTCGCGAGCGCGCCGAGGCGCTCTTGGGCGAGGGCGATTACGAGATCGAGTTCGTCGAGGCCGTCCCCGGTAATGCCTCCGAGCCCGAGTCCCCTCTGCGGGACGCGATAGCCGAGTGGGTCGACGAGGTCGATCCGGGTGCGCGCGTGGCGCCGATCGCAACCCCCTTCTTCAGCGACAGCAACGCCTTCCGCAAGGCCTTCCCCGACTCCTACGTGTACGGGTTCTTTCCGCGTCGCGATCAGGGGCTGTTCGACGCCGCGCCCCTGATGCACGCAGCCGACGAGCGCGCGATGGTGAGCGATCTCGAGTTGGCGGCAGAGTTCTTCTTCGACCTCCCGCAGCGGCTCATGCAGCCCGACTAGACTCCGGCTGGATGCTCGACCGTATCGACCACGTGGGAATCGCCGTTGCCGATCTCGATTCGGCGATCGCCCTCTACGAGAAGACACTCGGGATGCCCTTGGTGCACCGTGAGAAGGTCGCCGAGCAGGGCGTCGAAGCGGTTCTGCTCGATGTCGGCGACGGGCATATCGAGTTGCTCGAGCCCCTGAGCGAGGACACGCCGGTCGGCAAGTTCCTCGCCAAGAAGGGTCCGGGTCTGCATCACGTTGCGTACGCGGTCGCAGACGTAAGCGCCGCGCTCGCAGAGCTTGCGGAGCAAGGGATCGAGTTGATCGACAGTGAGCCACGTCGCGGAATCCGCGACTCACGCGTTGCCTTCCTTCACCCCCGCTCGACTGGCGGGGTATTGACCGAAATAGTCCAACCGGCGGAGGTCCACTGATCATGGCTCAAGCGAAGAAGAAGGGGTCCGAAAGGGCCGAGATCGGTTTTTCCGGCGGCCAGGTGGCTGCGGTCCGGATGACGGCCAAGCAGATGGCCGATCTGCGGAAGGCGCTCGACGGCGGCGAGGGATGGCACGATCTCGAGACGGAGGACGGCCAGCTCTCGGTCGACCTCGCGAAGGTGGCGTTCATCCGGGTGGCTTCGACAGATCAGCGGATCGGGTTCAGCGACGCCTAGCGTCGGGAGCCTCGAACCGGTCGTACACGCACAGTTGCTCGCCGATCTAGACAGACGTGTGCTCTATGCGATGCGAACCCGCGGCCACGGCCGCGTCCCCGAGACGATCGCCAGAGTGCTCGGCAAGATCGGAGAGCACGGCGCGATCTGGTTCGCCCTGGGCATCCTCTTCGCCCTGGTCGATCCGGCCGACCGCTGGGAGTGGCTGTTCGCCGGCGTGCTCGGACCGGTCGGAATCGTCTTGAACTTCCTGGTCAAGTTGGCGGTCAGGCGCCCCCGCCCGCAGATCCCGGGATACCCCCCGATCGGAGGAGCGCCGAGCTCGCTCAGCTTCCCCTCGGCCCACGCCACCTCGTCCTTTGCCGCCGCTACGGCGATGACGCGGGTGGACGACACTGCGGCGCTCCTGTTCATCCTCGCCTTCGCGATCGCGTTCTGTCGGCCTTATCTCGGTATGCACTACCCGAGCGATGTGATCGCGGGCGCGATCCTCGGCACGATCCTCGGCCTGGTCTGGCCGCTCGGTCTCGTCTCTTGACCGGTCGCACCGGGCATCTGGAGGCGACCGTATGAAGATCGGGATAGTCGGTATGCCGAACGCAGGCAAGTCCACGCTGTTCAACGCGCTCACGGCGGCGGGCGCCGAGACGGGTGCCTATCCGTTCACCACGATCGATCCCAATGTCGCGATCGTCGAGGTACCCGACGAGCGGTTGGATGAGCTCGCGGCAACCTTGAACGCCTCCAAGGTCACCCCGGCAACGGTCGAGTTCCACGACATCGCGGGACTGGTTCAGGGTGCAGCGCAAGGCGAAGGCCTGGGCAATCGCTTCCTCGCGGCCATCCGAGAGACCGACGCGATCTGTCACGTGGTCAGGGTCCACGACTCCGGTGATGTCACCCATCCGGAGGGCCGGATCGACCCGATCGCGGATCTCGACCTGATCGACACGGAGTTGTTGGCGGCTGACCTCGAGCAGGCCGAGCGCCGGCTGGAGCGGCTGGTCAAGGAAGCCCGCTCGGGCGATGAGGAGCCGATTGCAGAGCGCGACTGGCTGCAGGCGGTGGTGGCGGGCCTCGAGGAGGGCAAGCCGGTTCGGGAGTTCCCGCCCCCTGAAGCCGCTCCTGACGCCGCCATGCGACTCTCTGCGCTGACCTCGAAACCGGTTCTCTATGTCGCCAATGTGGAGGAGGGCGAAGTCGAGGTGCCAGCGGATGTAGCCGAGCGAGCTGCGGCGGCCGGAGCCGGCGCAGTTGCGATCTCGGCCAGGGTCGAGTCGGAGTTGCGTGAGCTCGACTCCGCCGAGGCCATGGAGATGCGCGAGGAACTGGGGATCGAGGGATCGGGCCTCGAGCGTTTGATCAGGGCAGCCTTCGATCTGCTGGATCTGATCACCTTCTTCACCGCCGGTCTGGAGACCGAGGCGGTGGCACGCACCCTGCCGCGAGGTGGAACCGCCTGGGACGCCGCCGGGAAGATCCACACCGATATCCAGGAGGGCTTCGTCAAGGCCGAGGTAGTGACCTGGTCGGATCTGGTCGAGCTCGGTGATTATCCGGCTGCACGCGACAAGGGCCTCCTGCGGACCGAGGGCCGCGACTATGTGGTGGCCGACGGCGATGTGATCACGATCAGGCACTAAGTACCTGCTTTCTGATCTAGCCTGAGTAGATGGAGCCACTATTCGTCGCAGATGCACTGCTCGATGGGGATCGCGTTTCCATCCGCTGCGAGGATGGAGTAATCGCGGCGATCAGCGCTGACCTCTCGCCCGCCGAGGGCGATCGGGTGATCGAGGCCGACGGGATGCTGATCACCCCGCCGATGGTCAATTGCCACACACACTCGGCGATGACCCTCTTTCGCGCTTACGGCGACGACCTCCCGTTGATGAAGTGGCTCGAGGAGATGATCTGGCCGGCGGAGGCGAAGCTGACGCCCGAGGATGTCTATTGGGGAGCGAAGCTCGCCACCGTCGAGATGCTGCGCTCCGGAACCACGAAGTTCTACGACGTCTACTGGAACTCAGATCAGGTAGCCCAGGCAGCGGTCGATGCCGGCGTGCGCGTCGCCGCGGGTCAGGCCGTGATCGACCAGATGGACCCGGGAAAGGCCCCGGAGTTGGTTGCCGAATCGGCCGAGTTCCTCGATCGGCTCGGTGAGATGGGACCGTTGGTGACACCGTGCATAGCGCCGCATGCCATCTACACGGTCAGCGAGGAGTCGCTGACCGGACTCGCTGAATTGATGCAGGAGCGAGACGCCATCTTCAACATCCACCTGTCCGAGACCGAGCACGAGGTACAGCAGTGCCTGGAGCGCACCGGAAAGCGACCGGCCGAGTACCTCGACAGCCTGGGGGCACTCGGTCCGCTCGCGATCCTCGCCCATGGGGTCTGGCTCGACGAATCCGAGATGGAGCTGATCGCCGAGCGAGGCTCGACCGTGGTGACGAACCCGTGCGCGAACATGAAACTGGCGGTGGGAGGAGTACTTCCCTACACAGCCGCGCTGGAGAGAGGGGTGGACCTCGCACTGGGAACCGATGGACCCTCCTCGAACTCCAACCTGAACATGTTCGAGGAGGCGAAGATCTTCGCCCTGCTGCAGAAGCACCAGGCGGTCGATCCCTCGGTGGCCCCGGCAGGCGAGGTGCTTGCGCTGGCCAGAGGTGAACGGTCGAGGTTGATCGCTGGTTCCCCGATCGCCGAGGGAGCGGCAGCCGACTTCCTCCTGCTCGATCTCCAGAAGCCCGAGATGGCCGCTGGGGATCTCGATGCGCGACTCGTCTACGGAGCGCCGTCCGAGGCGGTGGACACCGCGGTGGTGGCGGGTTCGGTCGTGATGCGCGGGCGGGAGGTACCTGGTGCCGACGAGGCGCTGGCCGAGGTACGCGAGCGGGCGCAGAGGCTCACATCCTGATGCCTGATCGTCTGCACGAGCCGCTCGCCTCGCCTAATCTCCAGCAGTCTGACAACCGACCGGGGGAATCCTCTGGTCGCAGAGCGACGGGAGAGAAAGCCGCATGACAAAGCATTCCTTCGAGGCTCGTGACCACGCGTTGTTCGTGGATGGAGAGCGACTGGAGACCGGAACCTGGGACGAGGTCCTGAGCCCATATGACGAGGCTCCGGTCGGCCGGGTCGCCACCTGCGACGCTGCCACGGTAGACCGGGCCTGTGAGTCTGCGCATTCCGCCTTCGAGGCAGGTGGCTTTCCCCAGCACCAGCGCGCCGAGGTCCTCAATCGCGCCGCTGATCTCGTCGCGGAGCGACAGGAGGATCTCGCCCTGACCATCGCTGCCGAGGCGGGCAAGCCCTTGAAGACCGCGCGGGTCGAAGCGGCCCGCACGGTTGGGACTCTGCGGTTCTCTGCGGTCGAAGCCCTCAAGTTGAGCGGGGAGATGGTGCCGATGGAGGCTGGCGAGGCCGGGATGGGGAAGCTCGGCTTCATCCTGCGAATTCCTTACGGCGTGGTCGGTGCGATCAGTCCCTTCAACTTCCCACTCAACCTCGTCGCCCACAAGCTCGGTCCTTCGATCGCGGCCGGCAACGCGACCGTCCTGAAGCCCGCGGGCGTCACTCCGATCTCGGCGATCAAGTTGACCGAGATCCTCTACGAGGCAGGTCTGCCCGAGAACTGGCTCCAGGTCGTATGCGGCAGCGGTTCGGAGGTGGGTCAGGCGATCGTCGAGAATCCACTTACCAAAGCGATCACCTTCACTGGCTCACCGCCGGTCGGCTGGGGAATCCGGGCCGAGGCGGCTCGCAAGAAGGTCAACCTCGAGCTCGGTTCGACCGCTCCGATGATCGTCTGCGAGGACGGTGATTGGGAATCCGCAGCTGACAAGGCCCAGCTCCACGCCTTCTCCCATGCTGGCCAGAGCTGTATCTCGATCCAGCGGATCCTGGTGCACGAGTCCCTGATCGACGACTTCAGGGAGCGCTTCCTCGCCAAGGTCGAGGAACTGAAGGTCGGCGATCCGATGGACGACGAGACCGATGTGGGTCCTTTGATCAGCCGCGGAGACAGGGATCGGGTGAAGGGCTGGGTGGACGAGGCCGCCGCCGCGGGTGCCACGGTGCTCGCCGGAGGCGATCTGGTCGACGATGATCGCTGTCTGGCACCGACCGTGTTGGCCGAGACACCGCGCGAGGAGAAGATGTGGTGCGAGGAAGTGTTCGGCCCCGTTTGCACACTGCATCCGTTCGCCGACTTCGATCAGGCGATCTCGATGGCGAACGACGCCAAGTTCGGCCTGCAGGCGGGGATCTTCACCCGCGACGTCGGCCGGGCGATCGAGGCGGGGAACCGTCTCGAGTTCGGAGGTGTGATGGTCAACGAGGCACCGACCTTCCGTACCGACCAGATGCCTTACGGCGGTATCAAGGACTCGGGTAACACTCGCGAGGGTCCCGCCTATTCGGTCCTCGAACTCACCGAGGAGCGCCTGGTCTCACTTCAAGGCTGAGCCTCCCGCTCGGCCGACGAAAAGAGCCCCGGAGTTTCCTCCGGGGCTCTCGATGAATCTCAGTGGCTGCGGTCGGACCGCAGCTGATCGCTGCTACCGGGCCGTCTTCCGCCTGGCGGTGGTCTTCTTCGCGGTGCTCTTGCGGGCACTGCTCCGGCGAGCCGGACGCTTGGAATAGACCTTCTTGACTCCGGTGACGAGCAGCAGGCCGAATCCGACCTTGGCCAGGAGATCGACGATCGCGAAGATCGTGATTTCCGCGGTCAGATTGATCACTGCCTCACCCTCGGTGCCGAGGATCCAGACGATCGGGTAGATGAACCAGAGCACGGTCAAGACGCTGGCGAGAGTGACCCAGAGCTTCTTGGTCTCTCCTCCCTGCTTCTTGGCCGCGGTGTATACCGGCCCCCAAACCGCAACCAGCACGAGCAGGAAGCCGAGGCACGAGAGCCCGTACCAGACATACCTGTTCGTCTCGTCAGCGGTGAGCGCGGCAACGAATCCGGTCACGATCATGAACACATCGGCTGCGATGACGCCGCCGATGAGCGCGTTCCTCTCTCGCCCGTCTTCACCACCGCCGCGGAGCGACGGAAGGCCGACCATCAACAGGCCGACGAGAAGCAGGGGAGTGGTGAACGCCCAATCGATGTAGCGGGCAAAGTAGACATCGATCCCGCGAGCAGATTCCAGAACGCCGGAACCGGTCGCCATCGCGAAGTAAGCCGCGGTAGCGATCAGACAGACGAGGAAGGAAGCAATCGCGTGATGACGCTCCTTTGCCGGCAGACTGGTTCCGATCATGGCGATCAAGATCGCGCCCGCCGCCATACCGGCGAATCCGATCCAAAGCCATGTCTCGTTAACCACAGCTGCAGCTGCCAAAGGAATACTCATTCATCCTCCTTGTAGGGAATGGACTGACCTCACCATCTTATTAGCGCGGGCAGAGGCAAGTTGCCCCGCTCGCCGCCGATTTGACCTCTTCCGTGCCTGAGGCAACTACAGGTCACACAACGGAGGCCAGTTCAGCATCTTGCGCGCCGCTCTTCTACTCGCTTCTTGATTGCACTGAGCCAGCGTCTCCTGATCAAGGCCGAGAGCGGGGAGATTGCGGTCCAGTAGAGATTGAATCTCAACTGCGCCGACTCATCTATCGCTTCAACCTGTGTTTCGGTGATCAGGCGGCAGCGCGGCCCCAGCTCGCTATCGGGGAGCGGCTCGGTGATGAGTGTGCCGACCGCCTTGACGGTTCCTGGCTCACGCCAAGTCGTCCAGCCTGCCGGGTCTTGGAGTTTCGGAGTTCCACCCCTCGGCAGCCAGACCTTTGCCGCCGTACCGCCGACGAACTCTGTCGGATCATGTCTCAGCACCAGCATGCCGGTATCCGCCCGGATGAACTCTTCGATACTTCGTCGCGGGTCGAGCCCGCGCGCCGCAAGGAGTGACCAGGTGAGCGGGTCCATGGCGATAGGAGCAGAAAGTGCCCCTGCCAGCGTCTCTTCTGCAGTCTCGTTCACGACGCATTGATGAACCGTTTCGACTGTCGGCTGCTCGATCCAGTCTGCTGCTGGCATGCGGCCTGGTTTGTCTAGTCGTGCGGACGAGCGAGCTTGCGGTGGTTCAGCGCCTCGTCCAGTACCGATTCGTCGACCCCGAGCTCGATCGCGACCTCGCGAAGGGTGCGTCCCGAGGAGGCGGCTTCCTTGACGACCTCAGCGGCCTTGTCGTAGCCGATGTGCGGGTTCAGAGCGGTCGCCGTGGCCAGCGTCGACTCGGCGTGTCGGTCCAGCATCTCGAGATTCGGCTCGACTCCCTGGATCACCTTCTCGTCGAGTGCCTTGCAGGCGCCGGTCAGGAGGTTGATCGAATCGAGGAGGTTCCTCGCGATCAATGGAACTCTGACGTTCAACTCGAATTGCCCCTGGGAACCGGCGAGCGTGATCGCCGCATCGTTTCCGATCACCTGATCCCCCACCTGGATGACCACTTCGGGGATCACGGGGTTGACCTTCCCCGGCATGATCGAAGAGCCCTTCTGGAGCTCTGGCAGGAGGAGTTCCGCGAGACCGGCTCTCGGTCCGGATCCCATCAACGCGAGGTCGTTCGCGATCTTGATCAGCGATACGGCGAGGGTCTTGAGGGCGCCTGACATCTCGACCAGGGCGTCCCGGTTTCCCTGGGCCTCGAAGGGATCGGCGGGAGCGAGGATCTCCAGTCCGGTTTCGCTGGAGAGCAGCTCGCGTACCTTCCCGGCGAACTCGTGATGGGTGTTGAGTCCGGTTCCGGTTGCCGTGCCACCCAACGGAATCTGCCCGACCCGCCCGAATGTGTCCTTGATCCGTTCGGCTCCGAGTCTGGTCTGCGCAGCGAAGCCAGAGAACTCCTGCCCGAGAGTCACCGGCACCGCATCCATCAGGTGGGTGCGGCCCGCCTTGACCACGTCCGCGAACTCCCCGGCCTTCTTCTCGAGCGACGCGGTCAGTTCCTCGACCGCCGGGATCAGGTTGTCGTGGGCCTCTTGGAGCGCGGCCAGGTGCACTGCGGAGGGGAAGACGTCGTTCGACGACTGACCCATGTTCACGTGGTCGTTCGCGTGGGCGCCGTCGTCGGCAAGCGCCGCGATCACCTCGTTGGCGTTCATGTTCGAGGAGGTCCCGGAGCCGGTCTGGAAGACATCCACGGGGAACTGGTCATCGTGCTTGCCCGCCGCCACCTCGTCGGCTGCCTTGGCGATCTTCTCGGCGAGTTTCGGATCGAGTCCCCCGATCTCGCCGTTGGCCCGGGCTGCAGCCGCCTTGATCCGACCGAGCCAGTGGATCACCGGTGGGGGTATGGGGGCCCCCGAGATCTTGAAGTTCTCGACGGCCTTGGTGGTTTCGCCGCCCCAGAGTTGGTCTGGACTCATGCCTGCAGGCTATCTAGCCACGGGCCTTTCCCGCTTCGAGGCCTCGCTCGAATCCGGGCATCAGTACCTCGGGGTCATCTCCAGGCGGTACGTAACGGGCCGCCGTGTTGACCCGGCGCACGAGGTCGCTGTGGATCCCGTTGGTCGACCCGGCCGCCCTCTCGACCGCGCCGAGCAGATAGCCAGCGCGCAACGACCACGGTCCGGCCGGGTCTTCGAGGGCGTCGGCGTTGAGGGTGGTGGCGGCGGCAACCAGATCGGAGCCGACGGTCGCCATCTCGCCCCCGGGCTGCTGAGCTGGCAGACACTCGGAGATCCTGGTTCCGTCATCCATCTCCACCCGACCGGGCGCTCCCTCAAGCGCTGTCAAGTAGGCCTCCGTGCCTGAGAGGCAGGCGAGCGGTGCGATCTCCGGGTCACTCGATCTCGCGCATCCCGTGACCGCGATCGCGCAGGTGATCACCAGGGCGGCCAAGGTGGCCATGGGAGCGATCCTTGGGCGGCTGCGGCTGCTGATCAGGGGCTTCACTGAGTCAATCCTAGGGTTTCGTCCGCCGCGGCCCCTAGTTTCCACTCTTGTGAGCGAGGCGACGCCTCTAAGGGCAATCGACCCACTCGCGCACCGAGCCATGGAAGCACTGGTTCGTGCGGAGGCGACGGTTTCACGTCGTCTTGCCGCCGACCTCGATCGCATCGGTGTGTCGGCGACGGGGTTCTCGATGTTGGTTCTGCTCGTCGGCGGCGGCGACGAGATGGAACTTCGTGCGATCCGTCGGCGTCTCAATGCGTCCAAAGCGACCGCCACTGAGGTACTCGACACGCTCGAGGGCAAGGGTTTCGTGGTGCGAGCGCGACTGGAGTCCGACCGCCGCGCCGTCTCGGTCGCGTTGACCGAGGCCGGAAGGAATCTGGTCACACATGCGTTCCCGGCTCATGCGCAACGGGTAACGGAGGCGTTCGGTGTGCTCGATGACGACGAGAAGCGTCAGTTGGCCGAGATCTGCCGCAAGCTCGACCGGGCAGCCTGACCCCAGTCGGGATCCGTGACGGGGCAGGGAGCCCCGCCGATGGCAGGTCCCGACCGTAGAATCGCCCGGCGATGACGAATTTCCGGGCTGTAGCCCCAAATCAGAACTTCCCCGAGATGGAGGAGCGCGTGCTCGCTGATTGGCGCGAGCGTAAGGTCTTCGAGCGCTCTCTCACTCAGCGGGAGGATGCGCCGCTCTGGAGTTTCTACGAGGGGCCTCCCACGGCCAACGGCAAGCCCGGCTCGCACCACGTCCTCTCACGGGTCTTCAAAGACGTCTATCCGCGCTACAAGGCGATGAAGGGGCACTACGTACCCCGCAAGGCTGGCTGGGACTGTCACGGCCTACCGGTCGAGTTGGAGGTCGAGAAGGAACTCGGCATCTCGTCCAAGGACGAGATCGAGGAGTACGGGATCGCCGAGTTCAACGCCCGTTGCCGTGACTCGGTCTTCCGTTATGTGGAGGACTGGAACGGCCTAACCGAGAGAATCGGGTTCTGGATCGATCTCGACGATCCCTACGTGACCATGGACGACGACTACATCGAGTCCGTCTGGTGGGCGATCTCGCAGATGTGGAATGCCGACTCGCTCTACGAGGGGCACAAGGTGGTCCCCTACTGCCCGCGCTGCGGCACGGCGTTGTCGTCTCACGAGGTCGCTCTCGGCTACCGGGAGGTCGAGGATCTCTCGGCGTACGTCAAGTTCGAGGTGAGCGAGCCCGGCGCATCGAGGGCCCAGGCGGGCGACTCACTCCTGGTCTGGACGACCACTCCCTGGACTCTCCTGTCCAATGCGGCTGTGGCGATCGGAGAAGGGATCGAATACGTCCGAGTTGTTCCCGCGGACGGTGACGGGGTATTGATCCTCGCGGCCGAGAGGGTCGAGCAGGTGCTGGGAGAAGGAGCCGAGGTTCTCGATCGGTTCGAGGGCTCCGATCTGGCCGGCACCCGGTACCTGCCGCCGTTCCCGTACCTCGACGACTTCGGCCCCAATGGCCACAAGGCGCTGGAGGCTTCCTTCGTGACCACCGACGAGGGGACGGGGATGGTCCACACGGCTCTCGCCTTCGGAGAGGACGACTTCAGATTCGGGCAGGATCATGATCTCGCCCTGATCAACCCGGTCGGTCTCGACGGCAGGTTCGACAGTTCGGTCGGGGAGTACGAAGGCAGATTCGTCAAGGAGGCTGATCGCGACATCGTGACCGCCCTGGACGAGTCGGGATCACTGTTCAGATCCGAGGCATACCTCCATTCCTACCCGCACTGCTGGCGCTGTGACACGCCCCTCCTCTACTACGCCAAGTCGAGTTGGTACGTCAGGACCTCTGATGCTCGCGACCGGATGCTCGAGGCGAACAAGGAGATCGGCTGGCACCCTGACCACATCAGAGACGGACGTTTCGGTCGCTGGCTCGAGGGGAACGTGGACTGGGCCCTCTCCCGCGACCGCTACTGGGGCACCCCGCTGCCGATCTGGCGTTGCGAGTCGGATGGATGCGATCAAACGGTCTGCATCGGCTCGCGCGAGGATCTCGTCAAGCACGGTGGCGAGGTTCCTGACGACCTGCACCGACCGTATATCGACGAGGTCGAGCTGGACTGTCCGGCCGATGGTTGCGGCGGTCGGATGGTCCGGTCACCGGCGGTGATAGATACCTGGTTCGACTCGGGCTCGATGCCGTGGGCGCAGTACCACTACCCGTTCGAGAATCGTGAGGTCTTCGAGGAGCGCTTTCCCGCGGATTTCATCTGCGAGGCGATCGACCAGACGCGTGGCTGGTTCTACACCCTGCTCGCCGAGTCCGTCCAGTTGTTCGATCGGACCAGCTACCTCAACTGTGTCTGCCTCGGCCTGATCCTCGACGGGGACGGCCAGAAGATGTCCAAGAGCAAAGGCAACGTGGTTTCGCCTCAGGAGGTGATCGACTCGCATGGAGCCGACGCTCTGCGCTGGTACTACCTGACCTCGCAGCAGCCCTGGTCGGGCTACCGGTTCTCATCGGAGGCGGTCGGTGAGTCGATGCGACAGTTCCTGCTCACCCTCTGGAACACCTACTCCTTCTGGGTCCTCTATGCGAATACGGAGGAACTCGACTCCGCCTCTTCGCCCGATGCGCCCGACGATCCCGCCGACGAACTCGATCGCTGGATCCTCTCCCGCCTCCAGGGAACCGTCGCAGCGGTATCCGAGCAGATGGACGGGTTCGACTGCACCACCGCCGGCAGGGAGATTTCCACCTTCACCGACGATCTCTCGAACTGGTACGTCCGGCTCTGCAGGTCGAGATTCTGGGAGGGGGATTCGGAGGCATTCGCCACCCTTCGCCACTGTCTGGTCCAGGTCGCGAAGCTGCTCGCACCATTCACCCCGTTCGTGGCGGACGAGATCTACTCGAACCTCGTCGGGGGCGCACGAGGAGACTTCGGCGAGCAACCCGATTCGGTCCATCTCTGCGACTTCCCCGAGGCGGACCAGACGCGGGTCGATCACGATCTCGAGACATCGATGTCCGCCGTACACCGCACGGTCGAGCTCGGGCGGGCTGCGCGCGCCCAGGCGAAGGTGAAGATCCGTCAGCCACTTCGCCGAGCCATCGTCGTCGCCAATGACGAGGAGCGGGCGGCGGTTGAGAGGCTCGAGAGCCTCGTTGCCTCAGAGCTCAACGTGAAGGAGATCGACTTCGTCTCCGACGCAACGGACCTGGTGTCCTACCGAGTCAAACCGAACTACAGGAGCCTCGGCCCTCGCTTCGGGAAGGAGATGCCACTGGTCGCAGCAGCAGTCGAGGCTCTCGACCCCGCGGTCGTCTCTCGCGTGATGGAGGGTGGGGGTCAGGTAGGGATCTCGATCGAGGGCAAGGAGCACGAGCTGCTGGCCGAGGATCTCGACTTGGCGATGGAGCCTCTAGATGGCTACGAGGTCGAAGCTTCGTCAGGTCATGCGGTCGCGCTTTCGGTCGAACTCGACGACGAGTTGCTCTCGGAAGGTCAGGCCCGTGAGATCGTGCGCGCCGTGCAGAACGCGCGGAAGGAAGCCGGGTTCGAGGTATCGGACCGGATCAAACTCGATCTCGGAGGCGATGCAGACCTGATCGCGGCCGCCCGCAAGCACACCGACTACATAACGTCCGAGACTCTCAGCGAGCAGATCGGCTGGAGCCCCGGAGCCAGTAGCACCACGGTGAAGATCGAGGACCGCGAGCTGGTGCTCGAGGTCCAGCGCATCACCACCGACTAGAGCCGCCCGATCAGGACGACAGAGCGGGGTCCAGCTCGGCTTCCAGCCGCGCCTTCGGCATCGCGCCGACGACCCGCTTGGCCACTTCGCCGCCCTTGAACAGGATCATCGTCGGGATCGAGAGGACCTCGTACTTCCCGGCCGTCTCCTGATTCTCATCGGTGTTGAGGCTGAGGATGGTCAGGTCGTCGCGTTCGCCGTCGATCTCCTCGAGAACGGGGAGCACCGCCCTGCAGGGCCCGCACCATGGAGCCCAGAAATCCACCAGCACGGGACCCTCGGCGTCGAGCACCTTCGCCTGGAAGTCGCCATCGGATACGTCATCAAGTTTTCCAGCCACTGTTTCCTCCTGTCTCTTTCTGGTTCGCGGTCGGTTGGAGTGAGAAAGCAAAGCAGACGGGGCAGCGGTCGTGCCACGCCCTGACCAACCGTCTTTACTTCAAAAAGTATAGTAAAGACCCTGTTCAGATGCCCTTGCGGCTGGCTGCGTTCGGTCCGAACCGCATCGCGGGGACCCTCCAGATCGCCTCGAGGAAGATCGAGCGGCTCATCTTCGACGCTCCCAGATCGCGGTCCTTGAACACGATCGGTACCTCGACCACCTTCATACCCGAGCAGAGCGCCCGATAGGTCATCTCGACCTGGAACGCATACCCACGGGTTGCGACCCGATCGAGGTCGATTCGCGAGAGCGCCTCGCTGCGCCAGGCCTTGAAACCACCAGTGAGGTCGCGAACTCCTACGCCGAGCACCTTGCGCGCGTAGGTGCTGCCGCCCTTGCTGATCGCCCGCCGCATCGCGCCCCAGTTCTCCACGCCTCCCCCGCGCACGTAACGCGAACCGATCGCCAGGTCGGCCTGTCGCGTCGCGGCGATCAGCTCCGGCAGGTAGGCCGGGTCGTGCGAGAAGTCTGCATCCATCTGAACCACCGTCTTGGCCCCACCCTCCAAGGCGCGGGCGAACCCCGCGAGATAGGCAGGTCCGATTCCCTCTTTTCCCGGCCGGTGGATCACCGCGAGATCCCCGCGCTCCGCTGCCAGACGGTCGGCGATCTCACCGGTACCGTCGGGGGAGTTGTCGTCGACCACCAGGATGCGATGTGCGTCCGGGAGACGCTCCGCTATCGCCGGGACGATCTTCTCCAGGTTTTCCGCTTCGTCGTAGGTCGGGAGCACGACCCAGACATCCGCTGCTCGTTGTTCGGCCACGGCGCGATCCTACCCGCCTCATCACCCCTGACCCCGGGTGGAGGCGTCGGTAGCGTTCGGCTGGTGACGAACGCCGAGATAGCCGAAGCCCTGCGGGAACTCGGGATCCTCTATGAGCTCGATGGTGCCGATCGGTACCGGATCCTGGCCTACGAGAATGCCGCGAAGACGGTCTCGGAGTGGCCTCAGTCACTCGAGCAGATGTCCCGTGAGGGTCGGCTGCAGGAGCTGCCAGGTGTCGGCAAGACCCTCGCCGAGAAGATCACGGCACTCCTCGAGACCGGGAGCATTCCGGCGGCAGACGAGCTGAAGAAGAAGATCCCCGAGGGACTCGTCGAGGTAACGCGCGTTCCGGGTCTCGGATCGAAGACCGCGAGCAGGCTGCACACCGAACTGGGGGTGGAGGATCTCGGCGGCCTCCGGGCCGCGGCCGAGCAGGGTCAGATCCGTGAATTGAAGGGCCTCGGCGAGAAGGTCGAGAACAACATCCTCGAGGGACTCGACGCGATGGAGAAGACCTCTGGCGACGCGGGCGGGCGGGTGTTGCTCTCCAAGGTCCTGCCCCTCGCAGAGCAGCTGATCGAAGATCTCGCCGTGATCGACGGCTGCAGGAGGATCGAGCCCGGGGGATCCGTGAGGCGCTGGGCCGATACCTGCCACGACCTCGACTTGGTTGCCGCCACCGACGAGCCCGAAGCCCTGATCGAGGCCTTCACCTCGCATCCGCTCGTGTCGAAGGTCGATTCCAGCGGAGAGGCGGGAGCGAGCGTGACCACCAACTCGGGCATCCAGGTAGATCTCAGGCTTACCGAGCCCGAGACGTACGGGAATCTGCTCCAGCACTTCACCGGGTCGATGGAGCACAACGTCGAACTCCGTGAACGGGCGCAGGACCGGGGCCTGTCGGTCAGCGAGCACGGTGTGACGGAGGTCGGGAAGCGTAAACGTGTCCACCGATTCGACGACGAGCACGGTGTCTACGAACTCCTCGGTCTCGAATACATCGAGCCCGAACTGCGTGAGGGACGGGGGGAGATCGAGGCAGCAGAGGCGGGCAATCTCCCGGACCTGATCGAGCTGGGACAGATCCGTGGAGAGCTGCACAGTCACACCACCCTTTCCGACGGGAAGAACGAACTCGCCGAGATGGCCAAGGCCGCGAAGGCACTCGGATACTCGTATCTCGCGATCACCGATCACTCCGCATCACACGGATTCGGGAACAACGTCGACGAGAAGGCATTGCGCAAGAGGATCTCGGAGATCAAGCGGTTCAATTCCAAAGCGCCGAAGGGATTCCGGCTCCTCAGCGGCTCGGAGGTGAACATCCTTCCTGACGGCTCGCTCGACTACTCAGACGAGTTGCTCTCCGACCTCGACTGGGTGATCGCGAGCGTCCATACCTCCTTCGGCAAGGGCGAGAAGGCGATGACCGAGCGCATCATCGCCGCCTGCGAGCACCCATGGGTCGATTGCATCGGACATCTGACCGGAAGGTTGCTCTTGGACAGGGAGCCCTATCCGCTCGACATCGAAGCAGTCGTCGAGGCTGCGGCCCGCACCGGCACGATGCTGGAGATAAACGGCAACCCGAAGCGGCGTGACCTCTCCGACCGCCACGCCAGACTGGCCTCGGAGGCCGGGGTGAGGATCGTCCTCACCACCGACGCCCATTCCACCGAGGGGTTCGAGTTCATGCGCTACGCCGTGGCTACTGCAAGGAGGGGTTGGCTGGAGGCGACCGATGTGGCCAACACCCGGCCCTGGAGGTCATTCGCGCCGTTGCGCAAGCGTCACGGCCGTGCTTGACCTGTTGGCGGTCCGGTCTTGAGCCCCGGAGAGCGAACGAGGCTCACCGGTTCGAAGGTCGATCCGGGCTCGACGTAGAAACGTACTCCGTCGCGGCCCTCGATCGCATGGACCGCTTTCTCCCTGCCGCGCCAGGTCATCGCGACTGCGATCCCATAGCCGGCGCCGATCGCCGCTACCCCGGGGAAGAAGATCCCCAGCACACCCGCGAACAGCGCAAAGGCGAATATCGGCCAGAGTCGCGCCAACGCGATCCGGTCAGGTCGATCGGTTGGCAACTCCGTGCTCGTCCTCGACTTGGCGAGGAGCGGGCGCATCGCATCGGCCGCCCGCCTTGGCCGACCGAGCATCAGTCCTGCGACCAGGGCCAGAGGCCACCAGATCGAGCACACGAGCAGGGTGAGCCGGTCGTCGTCAGAGCCGGCCACGAGGATCGCCACAGCCCCCAGCACGGAGGCAGCCGCTGCGGTGCTGAGCACCGTTCCCCTGATCAGGTCGCAGAAGTACAACTCAGCCGCCGATCCTGGCGATCAGATCCGCCACTTCGAGTGGTCCCGATAGCCGGAGGTCGGCGTGCTCCCCAAGACCCAGATCCGAGGTCTCGGCGGAGAGAACTGCCACCTTGGTCGCCGAGCCGAGTTTCTGGCTCGCTACGAGCCCGTCCAGTGCGTCGAACGCATCGAGGTCGGTGAGATCGTCTCCGATGAAGATCGCCGACTCGATCTCGGGACGGGCCGTCAACATCCCTTTCACGGCCACGCCTTTGTCGACGGCAACGTCAGGACGCAGTTCGAGCACCATCCTGCCGCTCCGTGGCTGCAGGCCAGCTGTCCGCGCATCATCTCCCACTCGCTCGATCCACTCGTTCAGTTCCTCCGTCCGTTCCGATCCTCTCCAGTGCAGGGCGACGATCGGTCCCTTGTCCTCGCTTCGGATTCCGAGAACCTCCATCTTCCCGACATCCAGCGTGGCCAGGAAAGCGTGTGCATCGTCTTCGTGGCCCGCCAGCAGGGGATCAGGGACTGCGACCTCCTCACCTGGTTCGAGCAGCTCCAGCCCGTGGTTTCCCGCGTAGAGGACCGTGTCGAGCCCGGTCAGTCGTCGGGCCTCAGCCGCCGGACGCCCTGTCACGACCGCACACAACCCGATCTTCCTGGCTGCGCCGTCGAGTGCCGCGAGAGTCGCTTGCGGGATCTCCACCTGCTCTGGACGCTCCACGATCGGAGCGAGGGTCCCGTCGAGGTCGCACAGGAGCGCGAACTCATCCGGCCTCTCCAGCACCTCACGCACCAGGCCCTCGAACCGTCGGTCTGTCGAATCCTCGGACACGTCGTCTAGTATCGCCCGTCGTGCCCCGCATTCTCCAGCTGGCAGTGATCGGAACCGCCGCCGGCCTGTTCAGTGGCCTGTTCGGGGTGGGAGGAGGCACGATCATCGTCCCCCTGCTGATCGCCTGGCTCGCCTACGGAGAGCGTGAGGCGACCGGGACCAGCATGGTCTCGATCTTCGTGATCGCAGTCGCCGCTGTCGTGGTTCAGGCCCTCTACGGGAATGTCAGTTGGGTAGACGCGATCGTGATCGGCCTCGCAGGGACCGTGGGTGCGCTGCTCGGAACTGCTCTCCAGCAGCGGATCCCGGAGCGGGTCGTGGCCGGGATGTTCTCGGTCTTACTGTTGGTGGTCGCCGTGGAGTTGGTGGTTTCATGACGGTCGTCGCACTGATCGCCTGCGGGCTCGCAGCCGGGATCCTCGGTGGCATGCTGGGTGTCGGGGGCGGCATCATCTTCGTACCGGCGCTGGTCCTGATCGTCGGCCTCTCCCAAGTCGAGGCCGAGGCGACCTCTCTGCTCGCGATCATCCCCGTTGCCGTCGCCGCAGTGTGGCGGCAGCGGGAGTACGGAAACGTCCGCATCAAGGAAGGTCTGCTGGTGGGGGTCCTTGCGATCGCCGGGGTGGCGGTCGGCGTCGTGATCGCCAATGCGGTCAGCGGCGAGATCCTCAAGCTCGCGTTCGCAGCATTGCTCGTGCTGGTCGCCATAAGGATGGCGATGCGGGCCCTGAGGCCTACCACGACCGGTTAGTCGTTCACCCCGATACCTCGCTCGAGTGCTCCCTTCACCCCTGCATCGAGCGCGTTGAGCCGATACAGCGCAAGCGCCTCGGGTGAGCCGAAGCCCTTGCCGCGTCCCGCCTGCGGAGGTTCCCCGTGATGAGAGAGGACGCAGTTGATCAGCGCGGCCCGCCGTTCCGGCGCCAGATGTGAGCCCGCAGCGCCGATCATCTCGGCGCCGATCGTGAGGTGCCCGATCAGCCGGCCCTCATCGGTCAGGCCGAAATCCGCACCGTAGGTGAACTCCCTGACTTTCCCGACATCGTGGAGCAGAGCGGCCGCCATCAGCAGGTCGCTGTCGAGTCGTGGGTGCAGTTGACAGGTCTCCAGAGTGAGAGTCCCGACCGCGACCGTGTGCTCGAGCAGGCCGCCGAGATAGGAGTGATGACCTGCCCGGGTGCAAGGAGCCCGCCTGAAAGCCTCGGCAACGTCCCCGCGGGTGAACAGCAGATCTTCGACCACCTTTCGCAGGGGCTCGTCGTAGATCTCCCGACTCAGGTGCTCGAGGAAGCCATCGAGCTCTTCCCGACTCCGGTATGCGGCCGGCAGGAAGCTCTCGGGATCTGCCTCCTCGGGTGCGAGGGTCCTGATGTCGGTCAACTCCACCACCAACTCTCCGCGGAAGCGTTCGACCCTTCCAGCAACTCGTACGGGGTCCCCCTCCGAGAACTTCGCAGAGAGGACATCGGCGCGATCGAACGCCCGCGCCTTGATCGAACCGGTTCTGTCCTTCAGCTCCACTGAGAGGTAGGAGGACCCGTTGCGTGCCGTGAGTCGATCCTTTCGCCCGCAGGCAAAATCGCCTCTCAACGTCTGACCGGGCCGTAGTTCCGAAATGGTCGGACCGGCGACCACAACATCGGATCCATCGGACCTCTGCTGCTCGCTGGTTTGCTCGGGTTCGGGTGCGGCGTGGGTGCTCACCGGTCGATCTTTTCGCCTCAGTCGGACGCACGGCTGCCCGCTGGTCTACGCTCGTCCAGATGGATTCGATCGCCTGGGAAAACGACCCGCCGGATCTGCGGTCTCCGATCCTGGTTGGGGCATTCGCCGGGTGGAACGATGCCGCCGGTGCGGCTACGACGGTCGTCACGACCATCGCCGAGACGATGGACGCCGAACTGATCGCTCAGATCGACCCTGAGGAGTTCTTCGACTTCCAGGCCAATCGCCCGACCATCACCCTCACCGAGGGGAGCAAGAGGGAGATCGAGTGGCCGGGGAACATCCTGCTCGCAGTCTCGACCCCTAATGCCGAGAGGGATCTGGTCCTTCTCGTAGGCACCGAACCCAACCTCCGGTGGCGGACCTTTTCCGAGACCTTGGCCGAGGCAGCCGACTCCCTCGGAGTCGAGATGATCGTGACGCTGGGCTCTCTCGTCGCCGATGTGGCTCACACCCTCCCGGTGCCGATCACCGGCTTCGCCTCGGACGAGTCCCTGGCTCGTGAACTGGATCTGGAACGGTCCAACTACGAGGGCCCGGTCGGAATCACGGGTGTGTTGCACGATGCCTGCTCTCGGCGAGACCTGCCCTCGGCCAGCCTCTGGGCGGCCGTTCCGCATTACGCGGCCGCCGTTCCCAACCCGAAAGCCTCACTGGCGCTGCTGCGCAGGCTCGAGGGTTTGACCGGCGTGGCTCTCGACGGCGCCGATCTCGAAGAGGAGTCCTCCTCCTACGAGGATCAGGTCAGCAATGCCGTTGCGGCAAATCCGGAGATCGCCGAGATGGTCTCGAGGCTCGAGGAGGAGCAGTCGGAGAGGCTCGATCAGGGTTCCGAACTTCCTTCCGGAGAGGCGATCGCGGAGGAGTTCGAGCGCTTCCTGCGTCAGCAGGGAGATGGCCGCTAGGCGGCTTCGTTCCGGCCCTCCGAGGCCGGGCAGATCAACTTGAAGTCGCACCAGTTGCAGATGGTCGGCGACGGTCGCGGTTCGAAGTCCTGACCGGCGATTCCCTCTCCGACCTCGTGGGTGAGCGCTTCTATCCGCTCTCGCTCATCTCCGCTCTCCTCCACCGCGACCTTCTCGTCCGCCAGCACGTACCAGAAGCTCCCCCTGGTGGGCTCCTCGATGCCCCACGATTCCCTGGCGGCGATCTGGTAGATCGCGAGCTGAACGTCGTTCCGAAGGTCCTTGGCTGCCTTGGGATCGCCGGTCTTGTAGTCGATCAGTTCGAAGCCCCCTTCGGGCAGCGCATCCACCCGGTCGACCCGACCCCGGAGGTGATGCGGTCCGATGGTGAACTCGAAACCCTTCTCCAGCCAGTGTGGGGTCGCCTCCAACTTGGTTGACCTCTCGTAGTAACGCCTCAGAGCCTCCACGGCCCGATCACGGAACTGGATCTCGTCGTCGCTCTCGCCGAATCCTCCCTTGCGCCAGGCTTCGACGAAGAGTCCCATCAGCCTTTCCTGGGTTTGTGGACTCCCAGGATCGTGATAGCGCTCGAGGACCTGATGGATGGCGATGCCGACCCTCTGGTTGACGGTCTGCTGCTGTGGAATCCCGAAGACTCTGGCGAACTTGTACTTGAGCGGGCAGGTGCGGTAGAGGTCGATGTCAGTCGCAGACAGCGCCATGCCCTGGCCTTTACGAGGCAGGAAGGCCTCGAGAGAGGGTTCCTCACGCTCGGCGACCAGTTCGCCACTGCGTTCCCTCTCCGCCTCTCCGGCGAGGATGAACTCGTCCAGTTTCGATTCCCCAAGCGCCTCGGACTGTCCGGTCGAGAGGTCGTGAGAGAGCAACTGATTGACGTGCTCCAGCGCCTCGTCCAGCGGTTCCTCGTCCCGCTTCTGGATCAGGGCAGCGAGCTTGATCGCCTCGAGGAATCTCGCGACGGCCGCGTGGACATCGAGATGTGCATCGAGCCGCGGATCGCCCAGGCCGCCTCCAGCCCTCCAAGCGCCTTCGAGGGCCTCTTCCTGGATCATCCTGTAGGCAGCGTGCAGACCCTCCGCCGGGCCGAAGATCTCCTCGACCTGGCGGTCCTCGGTGGCTTTCAAGGTCGCTCTGGCCCTCTCGAATGCAGGGGCGGGTCCGGCGCGCTCACCGGTCGAGTCGGTCTTGGGTCTGCTCAGGATGAGTCGCTCTCTGGCCCTGGTCATCGCCGAGTACAGGTCGAGTCGGGCAGCCTCCTCGGCCGGCCGTCGCCGCGTCGCCAGCTCGACCGGAAGTTGCGCTGCGGGTCTCTCCCCGGAGAGTGCACCCGCCTTGAGCCCGAGCACGAATACCGCTTCGAACTCGTTCCCCTTGAAGCGGTCCAGACGTCCCACCTGAACCGTGTCAGGACTCTGTGGCCAGCGGTCATCGGAGAAGGGGAGATCAGCCTCCGAGACGGTGATCAGGTGATTGACGAAGGATCTGTTCGATCCCGTCGGATGCCGTCGCGCCCAGGCGGTTGCGAACTCGTCGAGTCGGGAGAGCTCCCGCAGGCGCTCGACGGTGTCCGTCGTGGCACCGTAGAGGCGCTCCCGTCTCAGTCCGATGCGCTCGATCAGCCGCCGCACGAAGACGTCGGGGGTCATGGCCTCCATCGCTTTGGACGCCGCGGCATAGAGGCCCAGGAACTCACGGATACGCTCGCGGGCATCCTGCGGGAGCTGAGGACTCTCCAATGCCGCCTCACTCGCCGAAACCATGTCGAGCTTCCTCCGGCGTGCGATAGAGGTGCAGCTGGCCACATCCACGGAGCGGAGCTCGATCGGAGCCCGTCCCAGTACCCGTACGGCCGCCGGGCCGTCGGTCGGGTCGGCCAGGAGGCGCAGCCACGCAATCGCGTCGCGTACCTTCGCCCGACTGAGGAATCCGCGCCCCTCGATCGATCGGAAGGGAATGTGGCGCTCGGTCAGCGCCGCCGCGATTTCCCGCTCTGCCCGTGTGTCCGCGAGCGCCACGCAGATCTCACCGCCGGGGACTCCGTTCGAGAGCATCGTTTCGATCTCCCGTGCCGTTGCCTGAGCCTCCGCCCGTTCGTTCTCACAAACCCAGAAGTCGACGACTCCACGGCCAGGATCGCCCTCGACCTCACCTTGCTCCACGTCTGCAGCCGCGAGAGCGGTCGCGGAGATCCTCCCGCCGTGTCGATGGCAACCCTCGAGGGTGATCTCCTCGAGTCCATCGATCGTATGCCGAGCCCATCCGATCCCGGTTCCACCGTCGGATCCGGCGATCAGGTCGCACGCCAGCGCGGTCGTGGCAGCGCGTTTGGCGAGGGCACCGACCAGCCGGAGCTCTGCGGCGGAGAGGATCTCGAGTTCGTCTACGACCAGCGCAGGGTGCCTCTCGGCGATCGCCGTCGCGGCGCTCGGATGCTCGGCCAGAAGTGCAGTGAGTGCGAGGATGGCTTCCCCTCCATCGATCCCCCCGGCCTCCCTGACCAGCCGGTCGTGTGTCTCGAAGATCTCGGCGAATTCGAGTTCCCGGTCGGCCAGATCCAGATCCGCTTGATTCTCTGCCGCCCGCTCCTTCGCAACCGCCCAGGACCTGAAGCCAGTCGAATCCGTCCCTGCATCTTTCAGCGCATCTATTCGGGTCACGATCCTCGCCAGCAGTCCCCCCGGGTTTCCCCTGATCTCATGGAGCCGGAGCGGGAGTTGGTCGAACTCGTCGAGCATGAGCGCAACCCGCTCGCCCGGGCCTAGGAGGTCGAAGAAGGCGTCGGAGCCGACCAGCTCACCGTGTGCGGCCAGCAGCCTCGCAGCGGCCTCACGCACGGGCAGGCACTCGATCGGTTCGAAGCCCTGATCGTCGATCCGTGCTTCAGCTCTGCGCCGCAGGGCGGAGGCTCCTGCCGTAGTCCGGGCGATGGCCAGCGCGCTCTCGGACCGGCTCGCAAGCCGCGCGAGCCTCTCTGCCAGCGCCTCGGTCCTCCCCGAGCCAGCCCCTCCGGCGATCAGCACCGCCTTGCGTTCCGGGTCAGCCGCTCTGCTCTGAGCGTCGGTCAGGGTGATCGGTTGTCTGGTCGTCTCTTGGTCCAGGTACTTCATCTCGAATGAGGCTATTCCATAGCCGGAGCAGGTAATTTCGGTCCCGAACCATCTCGCGCAGACGATCGCGGAAGTTGGGGAGTCGGCATTCGGCGGTCCCGTCGTAGGATTGAGCCATGTCTGACTCGCCAGCAGCCGGAGCCGGTTCCGCCTCCTCTGGCTCGACGCCCAGCGTCGAGCGATGGTTGACGGTCTGCCGTTCGGCCGTGGAGGGACAGCGACGGGTCTTCAGCGAGCACGTGGGGATCGAGGCCCGTACCCACTACGACGGAGTGGGTGAGGGTGGCGACAACACGCTGGTCATCGATCGCCTCTGTGAGGACGTGTTCTTCGAGCAGCTGGAACTGTTGGCTGCCGACGGGTACTCGTTCACCGCGATCTCTGAAGAGCGCGGCGAGGTCCGTTTCGGTGAAGAGGACTCAGCCAGCCACACGATCGTCGTGATCGATCCGATCGATGGCTCGTTGAACGCCCGCAGGACCATCCCATGTCACAGCCTCAGCGTCGCCGTCTCGACGGGCATGTCGATGGCCGAGGTCACCTTCGGATATGTGTACGAGTTCGGTGCGGATGAGGAGTTCTACGCCGAGAAGGGTTCGGGTGCCGTGCTGGACGGAACTCAGGTTCGGATCGATCAGTCTCTCGGTGACGGGCTCGAGATAGTCGGTATGGAGGCAACCCGACCCGAGCGAATGGTCAGGGTCGCGGACGAGATGACCGATCGGGTCTTCCGCCTGCGCACGCCCGGGTCTCTCGCCGTCTCCCTCGTCTACGTGGCAGCGGGCCGTTTCGACGGCATGCTCTCGATGCGCGGTTGCCGCTCGGTAGACGCTGCGGCCGGTCAACTCATCGTCAGAGAAGCAGGCGCGAACCTGAGCTTCGCGGGAGAACCACTGGAAGAAGCAGCCCTGGATCTCGGAGCCCGCTACCACGTGGCCGCAGCCCGAACCGAGTCAGACCTCGACTTCCTCCTCTCCGCTCAGGCGCTGCTCGAATGAGCGAGCGCCTGGTCGACTGGAACCTCGCCGAGCGGATCGCCTCCACCGTCGCCGGGGAGGGCCCGGCTTGGTTGGGCGCCGGTGAGGCGGAATTGCGCCGGGAATCGGACAGGGCGATCGAGATCGTCAGCGACTACACGGGACTGCGCCCCCGGACGGAGATTCCACCCGCGGAACTGGTGACCCGCGAGGAGTGGGTCGACTCCTCGATCAAGTCCTTTCAGGAGATCTCCGCCGAGCTCGAGCGCGAGTTGATCGAGCGTTCGCAGATGCCGAGCGGAATCGGGAGACGGCTTGGAGCGGCCGCCACGGGAGTGGAGGTCGGGCTGGCCACCGGGTATCTGGCGCAGAAGGTCGTGGGTCAGTACGACGTGGCTCTGTTCGGTCCGGCGAGATCACCGAGGCTCCTCTTCGTCGCACCGAACCTCGCGGCCGCCAGGCAGAGGCTGGACGCGGAGCCCGAACCCTTTCTCCACTGGATCGCCCTGCACGAAGGAACTCATGCCCTGCAGTTCGCGGCAGTGCCGTGGCTGAGAGAGCACATCGGCGGGTTGGCTCGTGAACTGCTCACCAAGGCATCTCTGGATGTGAAGACTTCGGATGTCCTCTCGAAGCTGGTCGGCCTCGGTCCGCGCGGAATCTCCGAGGCGGTCAGGAGGGGCGATCTCGCCAACCTGTTCTGGACACAACCACAGATGGAGTTGGTCGACCAGCTGACGGCTGCGATGACCGTGGTCGAGGGATATGCGGAGCACGTGATGGACGCTGCCGCTTCGGAGATGGGAGAGGGGGTCGAGGATCTACGCGAGAGCCTCGAGAAGGACCGAGGCAGTCGAGGGACCCTCGATCAGGTCGTCGCCCGTCTCCTCGGACTCGATGCGAAGCTCGCTCAGTACCGCCGTGGCAAGGCCTTCTGCGATCAGGTGGTCGAGGCAGGTGGAATCGACACTTTGAATCGGGTTTGGAGATCAGCCGAGGATCTTCCGACCCTGCTCGAGATTGATCAGCCGCTGGCTTGGATCGACAGAGTGGGGGCGAGCCGGCTGCCCAGCATCCATCCGATACGTCGCCTCCGCAGGATGATCCTGCGGCGAACCTCGACGGCCTGAAGAAACCCCTGTTCCCTGGGTGTAACCGCTGCCCCGATCGAGGGTAAGAACATGTGTTCGCCTCTCTTCGAGTGCGGACATCAGTCAGGAAAACGACCCAATCGAGAAACAGAGGTGCATTCAATTGATGGGTAGAAAGAAGCAGGAAACGGAGTCGAGCGAGGCCACGAGCCCAAAGACTTCGTCCAAGAACGGCAGTGCCGAGGTCGAAGCGGCTGCAGCCAAGCCCACCGACCAGGCTCTCCAGGTCGTGGACGCCGTAGTCGGTGTCGTCGACAATGCGGTTGCCGACTACGTCGAGCCCGCTCGCGAGAAGGTGGAAGCGTTGCTCGATCCCGAGCGTCGTTCCGACGAGCTCGAGACGATGCGAGTGACCTTCGCCGAGGAGTTCGACAAGGCGGGTCGCCGCGGATCCGAGGTGCGTGAGCGCGCACAGGGAGAGGTCGCTGACCGCCTCCGTGGCGCCGCTGATCGCATCGCGCCGGTCACCGATCGGATGGATCCGGTCAAGCAGCGCATCGAGCCGCTGGTTCAGCGTGTCCGCGAGCTCGTCTGAGCATTCGGCCTCGGTCCTCCATCGAGGGGACCTCATCCGGACAGCCCGCTCTCTCCAGCAGTCACGGAGGGGGCGGGCTCTTCCGGTTGCGCAGCAGGAACACCACTTCTGCGAAACTGCGAGAACAGATGAGTAATCCGACACCCTCACATGAAGCGATCACCGAGGCGCTCTCCGGCGTTATAGATCCCGAACTCGGACGCGACATCGTCGAGCTCGAGATGGTCCGTTCCATCGATGTCACTGAAGCCGGGCGGGTCGAGGTCGTAGTGTCACTCACTACCCCCGGATGCCCGATTCGCGGTCACTTCGAGCAGGCCGTCTCCCAGCGCGTGGGGGCTGTCGACGGGGTCACCGAGGTCGAGGTCGGCTTCGATGTCTTGAGCGAAGAGGAGAAGTCAGGACTCCAGGAGAAACTGGGCCGACCGAAGCTTCCGCAGGGATCACTCGCCCAGGTGAAGAACGTGATCTGTGTTGCCTCCGGTAAGGGAGGTGTGGGGAAGTCCACCATGACGGCGAACCTCGCGGCTGCCCTCGCGGCCGAAGGGAAGGCAGTGGGGGCCCTCGATTGCGATGTCTACGGGTATTCGATCCCGAGGATGCTCGGTATCGATGGTCGCCCCGAGGTATCCGCCGACCGGAAGATCATCCCGCTCGTCTCGCCCGCCGGTCCGAAGGTCATCTCGATGGGGTTCTTCGTCGAGTCGGACGCTGCGGTGGTCTGGCGAGGACCAATGCTGCACAAAGCGATCCAGCAGTTCCTCGAAGACGTGGATTGGGGCGAGCTCGACTTCCTCTTGCTCGATCTACCCCCGGGCACCGGAGACGTCTCGATGAGCCTCGCCCAGCTTCTGCCTCAGGCCAAGTTCGTGCTGGTGACGACTCCGCAGCCTGCGGCTCAGTCCGTCGCCCGACGCTCGGCCGATATGGCAAAGAAGGTCGATCTCGAAGTGGTCGGAGTGATCGAGAACATGTCTGCTTTCCAGTCTCCAGACGGAGAACGGGTTGCGATCTTCGGAGAGGGCGGCGGTCAGATGCTCGCCGAGGAGATCGACGTCCCCCTCCTCGCAAAAGTCCCGCTCGAGACCGATCTACGTGAGGGGGCGGACGAGGGTCGCCCACTGGTGGTCGACAAGCCAGACGCTCCTGCGGCCCAGGCTATTCGTCAGGCTGCGCGCGGAATACTCGCGATGACACCGGAAGACTTGCCGATGATGGCTGCGCCGGTAGCGAGCGATCCGCCTCCAGGTCCGAAGGCTCCTGGGCCTGGGGCCACGGAACTGCCGGTCATCCAGTAGCTGCCGGTTCCCAGTGCGGCAGGACTCGGCTGGAGCGCCGAGCGTCCGCTACTTCTTGGAGGCGTAGTAGTTCGCGTTGATCTGGGTGTACTTGGCCCACTCCGAGGGAAGCTGATCCTCGGCAAAGCATGCGTCTACCGGACAGGCCTCTACACAGGCGTCGCAGTCGATGCACTCGTCCGGATCGATGTAGAGCTGTTCGACCTCACTGTGGTCGGCCTCGTCGGGAGTCGGGTGGATGCAGTCCACCGGGCATACCTCGACGCACGAGTTGTCCTTGGTCCCGATGCATGGCTCGGCGATGACGTATGCCACTTTCTCTGTTCCTCCCTCGTCGTGAAGAGTTGTCGTTGGCCACCAACCTGAATGCGATTGGCGGAGACGCCATTTTACGCAGACCCGCGCAACGATGACTCCCGGCCACCCCGATACCTTTAGAGAGGATGATCCTCCTCACCGGCGCGACCGGAACGGTCGGAACACGACTCCTGCCCCGATTGATCGAAGCCGGTCACCCTCTGCGCGTGCTGGTACGAGATCCGCAGGACCTCGGCGCTTCGCGAGTCGATGTCCAGTTGGTGCTCGGAGATCTGGCGGATGCCAATTCGCTGCGTCACGCCACCCGAGGAGTGGAGACTGTGGTCCACCTCGCTGCGACCTTCCGCGATCAGGGTCCAAACGGCGGGTCGATCGAGCAGATCAATGGACTGGCTACCGCCAGGCTGCTCCGTGCCGCCGAGGAGGCGGGCGCGGCCAGGTTCGTCTACATGTCCTGTCTCGGGGCGGATGGCCTCTCGGATTCTCGTTTCGTGCGCTCCAAGGCAGCGGCTGAGGCGGATGTGATGGGGTCCGAGCTCGCCTCGACGGTCATCTCCCCCTCCGCCATCCACGCTCCGGATTCGATCTGGGAGAGGATCGTTTCGGGACTCTCTGTGCTTCCGGTAACGACGCTTCCCTCGGGCACACTTCGTGCCCGCATCCAGCCGGTGGCGGCCGATGACGTCGCTGCCGCCGTCTGCGCTGAGATCGCCCGCGGTGCTCCTGAGTCGTCTGAACGTCGGCGCAGGATCGAGCTCGCAGGGGATCAGGCCACCAGTCAGTTCTCTTATCTCGCGGGGCTTGCCATGAATAGGCACCACCGCTCGGCGCGTCTGCCACTCCCGGTAGTCGAGACCAAACTGCGCCTGCTCTCGCCGTTCATCCGCGAGGGTCGGCTCCCTGCCCCGGAGGAGTTGGAGCTGCTCTCGGTTTCGCTCTGGTCGGAGAGAGGCTCCTCCGATCTCCGTGACCTCGGTATCGAGCCGACGCCGGTAAATCCGCTCACCGGCTGAGGCAAAGAAAAGAACCCCGCCGCATCAGCGACGGGGTTCTTGGAAATCCGACCCTCGGGAACCGAGGGCTGGTTACATCATGCCGCCCATGTCGGGCATGCCGCCGGGCATTCCGCCGCCTCCGCCGCCGTCCTTCTCGGGCGGCTCAGCGACGATCGCCTCGGTGGTGAGGATGTTCTTGGCGATCGAAGCTGCATTCTGCAGCGCGGAGCGGGTGACCATGGTCGGGTCGATGACACCGGCCTTGATCAGATCTCCGTAATCGCCGTTTCCGGCATTCAGGCCTTCTCCGGCCTTCATGCCCCTGACCTTCTCGACCACTACCGACGCTTCGAACCCTGAGTTCGAAGCGATCTGGCGGATCGGCTCCTCTAGCGAGCGCTTGATGATCGATGCACCGGTGCGCTCGTCGTCGTCTTCGTAGGAGTCGAGGTCGACCGCATCCTGTGCGTTCAGCAGTGCCACGCCGCCGCCAGGGACGATCCCCTCTTCGAGCGCCGCACGGGTCGCCTGCAGGGCGTCCTCGACACGGTGCTTCTTCTCCTTCATCTCGGTTTCTGTGGCCGCGCCGACCTTGACCACCGCAACACCGCCGGCCAGCTTGGCCAGGCGCTCCTGCAGCTTCTCACGGTCGAAGTCGGAGTCGGTGTTCTCGACCTCGGACTTGATCTGCTTGATCCGACCCTTGATCTGGTCGCTGTCGCCGCCGCCGTCGATGATCGTGGTGTCGTCCTTGCTTACGACCACGCGACGGGCGGAACCGAGCTGGGTGAGCTGGGTGTTCTCCAGCTTCAGACCCATCTCCTCGGTGATCACCTCTGCGCCGGTGAGGATCGCGATGTCCTCGAGCATGCGCTTGCGGCGATCGCCGAAGCCCGGAGCCTTGACCGCTACACCGGTGAAGGTGCCACGGAGCTTGTTCACGACCAGCGTGGCGAGACTCTCGCCCTCGACGTCCTCGGCGATGATCAGGAGTGGCTTGCCACCCTGCATCACCTGCTCGAGCACCGGGAGGAGGTCCCTGACCGAACCGATCTTCTGGTTGACGATCAGCACGTAGGGCTCTTCCAGGACCGCTTCCATCCGGTCCTGATCGGTGACCATGTAGGGGGAGATGTAGCCCTTGTCGAACTGCATTCCCTCGGTGAACTCGAGCTCCATCCCGAAGGTCTGGCCCTCTTCGACGTTCACCACACCGTCCTTGCCGACCTTGTCGATCGCATCGGCGATGATGTTGCCGATCTCCTCGTCAGCCGCCGAGATCTCGGCGACGCGGGCGATCTGCTCCTTGCCTGAGATCTCCTTGGACTGCTTGGTGGCGAGCTGCTCAACCACCTGACCGACTGCCATCTCGATCCCCTTGCGCAGGCCGAGCGGGTTCGCTCCTGCCGCGACGTTGCGGAGACCGTGACGAACGATCGTCTGGGCCAGCAGAGTCGCTGTCGTGGTGCCGTCACCGGCCACGTCGTTGGTCGCCGTGGCGACCTCGCGGACCAGCTGGGCGCCCTGGTTCTCGAAAACGTCCTCGACCTCGATCTCGCGGGCGATGGTCACGCCGTCGTTGGTGATCGTGGGGGCACCGAACTTCTTGTCGAGCACCACGTAACGGCCCTTGGGGCCGAGGGTCACCTTGACCGCATTCGCTACGGCATCTACGCCAGCCTGCAGCGCTCCGCGTGCTTCTTCGTCGTACTTCAGTTCCTTGTAAGACATTTCTTCTGGTTCCTCCTTGTTGAGTGGCTGGGACTAGCCGACCTTGGCGAGTACGTCTGACTCGCGAAGGACGAGAAGTTCCTCGCCGTCGATGGTGATTTCCGTTCCTCCGTACTTGGAGTAGAGGACCTCGTCCCCCTCCTCGACGTCGAGAGGACGGCGGCTGCCGTCTTCGTTGAGCGCACCGTCACCGACGGCCAGGACCTTCCCCTTCTGGGGCTTCTCCTTGGCGGTGTCGGGCAGGACGATCCCGCTCGCAGTCTTTTCCTCTTCCTCGGTTGCCTGCACAATCAGGCGGTCACCCAGGGGCTTCAGTTTCATCGTTGATACCTCCGTTGCTGAGGGTCGAATTGTCAGCGCTCAGGACAGGCGTTCAGCGTGCCTCTGGCGCTTTGGCACTCTCTGGTGGAGAGTGCCAACTTGGAGAGGAGTATAGGCAACGATCGCCGTTTTTCCAAGACCTTCGGCGAAATCGTCAGTTCTGGGACGGCGGGTCGCCGTTCCCCCCGAGCAGGGCCCCGGGACGCTCGACGATCTGGGAGAACCGGATCACGCTGACGGTGTCATCGGGGGAAATCGGCCTACCGTAGATCTGTTCGAGGAACGCGAGGCTGTCCTCGAGCCGACGGAACTCGGGATTGTCATGTTCGACGTCCCGGGGAGAGAGCTCGGAGGCCTTCTTGACCTCGACCTCGTCGATCACTGCAGAGAAGATCTTCTCGCGCGGCTGATGTCGGTACCCGACGGTGATCCAGACCACCAGGCCGCGTTTGTACTTGCGCGACTTGTCACCAAGTCGGATGGTCGCCGTCTTACGACCACGCTTCAGTTGGTCCACGAATACGGCAGAGTAGAAGTTGAGTACGTAGATCCCGCTCACCACGGGCAGCCTAGAGCAAGCAGGCACACAACCTTTGCCTCCCGTGCGTGTTCTTGATGATGCGATGAAATCGATCAGATACCCCCTACTCCTGACCGCGACGGTGCTGGCAGCCCAGTTGGCCTTGGGTGTGTCGCTGACGCAGGCCCGCCCGACCTGTGGCGGGAAGGTGGCCGACATCGTCAAAGGGGCTGGAAATGACCGTCTGGTCAATCCGATCGGTCCTCAGGTGATCGTGCTCGGGGGCGGTAACGACGTCTTGATAACCCGAACCGGATCCAAAGGTCCGGACACCGTATGCGGTGGCCCGGGAGACGATCAGATCAACAGCGGCAGCGGCGCAGACCGGGTCTTCGGAAACGACGGGGCAGACTCGATCATCGGCGAGAAGGGTGGAGACAAGGTCTACGGAGGACCGGGCAACGACCTCGTGCGATCCGGTCGCGGTGTGGACAGGATCTACGGATCCAGTGGCGACGATTCCATCTACACCGATGCCGGCAAGGACTGGATCGACGCTGGCTCAGGCGACGACACCGTGTTCGGTCAGGACGGGAGAGAGAAGGCGACCCGCGGCGGGGACGGAGACGACTTCATCGATACGGGCGCCGGCGGTGAGACGGTCTACGGAGGCAGTGGCGCCGACTACATCCGGGGACGCGACGGGAGTGACTTCATCTACGGAGGATCAGGACCGGACCGCATCTACGGTGACCAGGTCGACGACCATCTCTACGGCGAGGCCGGAGACGATGTGGTGATCGGCGGTCACGGGATCGACTTCCTCTACGGCGACGAGGATGCCGACCTCTTGCGCGGTGGCACCAACGGAGATGACTACTTCGGTGGATCGGGAATCGATACCGTGAGTTTCGCCACGGCCACACCTCCCGGAGCAAGCGCGGGAATTCCGGGTGTGAGGATCGACGCCGGCTCGGCCGCCGGCGACGATGGCAGCTCCGAGACCCTCAGCAGCATCGAATCGATTCTCGGCTCTCCCTATGCCGATGACAACAACTCGGGTCGCGCGTTCGAGGATCTGTGTGGAGCCCCAGGTTGCGCCCACGAGCAGGTGCTGGTCGACGATCGCACCGACCGCGATGTGGGCCTGGTCTTGATCGGCGACGACAGCGCCGACGACGACTGGGCCGTCTCGTCCAACGGAACGACTGTCAGCATCGTCTCCTCTTCGCCTCTCTCGGCCGGAAACGGATGCACCCCCACGGCGAGCGGTGCCACCTGTGAGATACCTGCCGATCTCGGCTTCATCGCCGCGTGGACAGGAGATGGAGACGACCGCATCGAGATCGACTCCGCCGTGGCGGATACTGCCACGACCGACCTCGATGGCTCCGACGGTGACGACGAGGTAATCGGCGGGCCGCTCGATGACGTGATCATCGACGGCGGAGGGCGTGACCTGCTTTCGGGTCGGGCCGGCGCAGACGCCCTGATCAGCAATATCGGTGCCGACGAACTGGTCGGTGGCGACGGCAACGATCAGTTGGTCACCAACACGATTTGCGTTCCGCACTCGTTCTCTGGAGGCGGCGGTATCCAGGACATCGCCGGATTCGCGCGCGTTCAGGATGTGGGGATCGAGGCCAAGTTGGGGGGCACGGCCAAGGCCCGCAACGACTCGTCCTGTGCCGCAACGACCGTCTCGGCCGATCTCGAGATCCTCGAGGGTACGAGTCAGAACGACGTCCTGATCGGGACCAATGGATCCGACACCATCTACGCCCGCCAGGGCGATGATCTCTTGAAGGGACTCGGTGGCGAGGACAGGCTCTTCGGATCGATCGGCAGAGACGATTGCTCGGGCGGTGGCGGTCCTACGCTCTTCGACGGTTGCGAGATCAAGCGCAGGTAGCCAAACGGCGCTCAGCCCTCGTAGCCGGCCTCCCCGATCAGCGGTACGAAGCGGCAGGGCCCGATCTCCTCGACGCTACGCTTTCCGGCGTCGCCGAGCGTGACTCGGGTCAGCACCTCACCGCCGTCTGCCGAGACCGGGACCACCAGCCTTCCTCCGGGCCCGAGTTGGGAGATGAGTCCTTCCGACAGGTTCGGAGCTCCTGCGTGTACTGCGATCGCGTCGAAAGGCGCCAGCGCAGGCCACCCACCCGACCCGTCCCCGGAGATGCAGGTCACCCGATCGATTCCGCACTCCCGCAACGCCGCCTCCGCACGATTCGTCAACTCCGGGATCCGCTCGATCGAGATCACCTCCTTGCAGAGGCGGGAGAGGATCGCCGCCGAATAGCCTGACCCGGTTCCGATCTCGAGCACCCTTTCGCCTCCGGTGAGTCGCAGGCTCTGGCAGATCTCGGCGACCATCAGAGGTTGCGAGATGGTCTGATCGAATCCGATCGGCAGGGCTCCATCGGCGTAGGCGAGATGTCTGCTCTCCTCGGGAACGAATACCTCCCGCGGTACCGCTCCCATCGCATCGAGGACCCGCTCGTCGGTGATCCCTCGGGACCGAAGCTGCCGCTCGACCATCTCGGCCCTCAATCCGGGGTAGTCGTTCAAGGAACGTAGTTCTGGAGGTCCTCAGGACGCAGGATCGTCAGCCTGCCCCGTCCGACCTTGACTACGCCCTCGCGCTCCAGACCCGCGATGAACCGGCTGACGCTCTCCCGCGAGGTGCCTGCAAGTTGGGCGAGATCCGCCTGACGCATGGTCAATGTGACGGGCTCGTTGGTTCCACCGGCACTTGCTTCGGGAGTCGAGAGTGCCTGGATCAGGGCCGCTGAAACCCTTGCGGGAACGGTCTGGAAGGACTGGCTGGCCAGACGCTCGTTGGCCGCCCGGAGCCTCTCGGCGAGGGCCACGACCATCTTCTCGGCCAACTCCGGATGCTGCCGAAGAAGCGAACGCATGTCGGTAGCGGGTATGGCGAGCAGTTCGACCGCGTCTGAGGTCTCGACAGTCGCGGATCTCGTTCCTTGGTCGAAAAGCGACATCTCACCGAACACGGCACCAGGCCCGAGATTGGCTAGCGTGATCGCCCGCCCGTCCCTGTGCTCTCTGGTCACACGACAGGACCCCGACTTGAGTACGAAGCAGGTCCCTCCGTCGTCCCCTTCGCTGAACACCCTGGTGTCTGCAGGGAACCGACGCGGTATGGCGAGAGCGGCAACCTGCTTCAACTCGTCAGCCGAAAGCGACGAGAACAGGGGAACCCCTGCCAGCAGTTGCACGATGCCTTCGGCTCTCTCCTCCATCCCTTCTGGATTATCCAGCCTCTGGCGTGCGCGTGTTGGAAGGTGATGCTCTCGGGTGGCTACCAGGGGAGGTCATCGGCGATCTCTGAGAGTTTGGGAGCACTCTCGTCCCTCTCCGAGACCAAGCGTGACATGGCTGGCCAGTCGACGTTCACATCGGGGTCGTTCCACGCGATGCCGCTCTCGGTGGTGGCGTCGTAGTAGCTGGAGAGCTTGTAGATCACATCGGCTTCGTCGCTGAGAACGCAGAAGGCGTGACCGAAGCCGATCGGGACCAGCAGTTGACGCCTGTTGACGTCGCTCAATTCGAACCCTTCCCAGCGCCCGAAGGTGGGTGACTCCCTCCTCAGGTCCACCGCGACATCGAGGATCGTTCCACGGGCACAGCGGACCAGCTTCGCCTGCCCCGGTGCGGTCTGGAAGTGGATACCTCTGAGCGTTCCCTTGATCGACCGTGAGTGGTTCTCCTGGACGAATTCGTATTCGATGCCGAGCTCATCCATCATGTCGCTCCGCCAGCTCTCGCTGAGGAAGCCCCGTGGGTCCTCGTTGGCCGACACCTCGAAGAGGATCAGTCCCTCCAGCTCGGTGTCGAGTCGCTCGAAGCTCATCAGTCCGAGCCTGAACCCAACTCTTGGCCGTAATGGCTCAGGTAGTAGTCGCGATACTCACCCGACCGGATCGGCTCCCACCACTGCGGGTTGTCCCGGTACCAGGCAAAGGTGTCCTCGATCCCTTGGTCGAAGCCGACCTCCGCCTTCCAGCCGAGCGCCTCGAGCCGAGCCGAGGACAGCGAGTAGCGAAGGTCGTGACCAGGACGGTCCTCGATGAAGTCGATTCGGGAATCATCGCCGCCTGCCAGCTCGATGATCTTCCTGACGACCTCGATGTTCTCGAGTTCGTCGGGTCCTCCGACGTTGTAGGCCTCGCCAGCTGCGCCGAATTCGAGTACGACGTCTATCGCTGAGCAGAAGTCCTGGACGTTCAGCCAGTTGCGGACCTGCTTTCCATCACCGTAGACCGGGAGCTGGTCGCCGGCGAGTGCGTTCAGGATGCAGAGGGGGATCAGTTTCTCGGGATGCTGGCGCGCACCGTAGTTGTTGGATGCGCGCACTATCAACGCATCCGAGCCGTAGGTGCGGACGAACGCACCGACGAGCAGGTCCCCTCCGGCCTTCGAGGCCGAGTACGGGGAGGAGGGGTCGAGTGGTGAGGACTCGGTGGCCGACTCGTCTGTGCCGGAGAAGTCACCGTAGACCTCGTCGGTCGAGATCTGCAGATGCCGGATGCCGGCTTCGCGGGCGGCATCGAGCAGCACATAGGTGCCGAATACATCGGTTTCTATGAACTCACCCGGCGTCTCTATGGAGCGATCGACATGGCTCTCCGCCGCGAAGTTGACTACCGCGTCGCACCCCGTGATCGCCGATGAAACCGCGGCTCGATTCCGGATGTCCCCTTCGATGAACTCGAGTCTTTCGGAGGTCGCGCCCTCGAGATTCTCCCGTCTTCCCGCGTAGGTCAGCTTGTCGAGGACGACGACGCGATCCTCCGGATGGACTCTGAGCCGTCGCTCGACGAAGTTCGAGCCGATGAAGCCTGCGCCGCCTGTGACGAGCAACTTCATGCCGTCACCTCGCCTGCATCCGCAGCGCGTCGGCGCTGGAGATACTCGGTCAGGCCGGTCTGCCATCTGGGGAGCATGATCGGAGTTTCCCACTCGCTGACCAGAACCGAGTTCGCGGGGCGTGCAGCAGGGCGCGGGAAAGCGGCCGTATCGGTGGGAATCAGGTCCACCTCCACCTGCGCCTGTTTGAAGATCTCTTCTGCGAATCCGTACCAGGAGCACTGTCCGGAACCGGACATGTGATGGATGCCGTAGGAGTCGCTGTTGATCAATTGCGTCAGGCCTTCGGCGAGATGACCCGTATAGGTCGGGCTGCCGATCTGGTCGTGCACCACGGTCACCGGCTCGCCGGTCGATCCGAGCTCGAGCATCGTTTCCACGAAGTTCGGCCTCTCGTTTGCGATTCCGAACAACCAAGAGGTCCTGACGATGAAGTGGTCGGGATTGGCCGACCGCACAGCCTCCTCTCCGGCCAGTTTCGACCGGCCGTAGGCCTGGATCGGTGAGGTCGGGTCGGATTCGACATATGGGGTCTCCTTGGTTCCGTCGAAGACGTAATCAGTGGAGATCTGACAGACACTCGCGCCGATCGCCGCAGCCGCGGCGGCGATATGCCCAGCCCCTGAGGCGTTGATTTCGGTCGCCTCCTCCTCGTGGGCTTCGGCACCGTCGACGTCCGTCCAGGCAGCGCAGTTGATCACGGTCGCGGGCTCTTCTTCCCTCACCAGCGCCTCGACGGCCGACTGGTCGGTCAGGTCGAGGTCGTTGCGAGAAACTGCAACCACCTCGTGCCCGAGCCCCCGCGCAACCACGGTGAGATCGCCTCCGAGCATCCCGTTCGCTCCGGTGACCAGGATCTTCATGCGGGGAGGGTCATGGCATCGTGATCTCGGCGTGATCGCCGACCAGGAACTGCAGCGCCCGTGGCCGGTCTGCTCCTCCCACGATGGTCACGTCACGCCCGAGCAGGCTCCTCTCCATCCGTGAGCCGAGATCCGAGATGCTGGAGTTCGCGAGGACGATCGAGTGTTCGATCTCTGAGTTGGTCACCCGAACCCCGCGACCTATCGAGGTGTAGGGGCCGATGTAGGCGTCTCTGAGATCCGCATCGGCGTCGATCACAGCGGGTCCCCTGACCACGGTCCTCTCCAGTCTCGCTCCTGGCGCGATGACCACGCGCCCATCGACCTCGGAGTCGATCAGTTCGCCATCGATACTGGATTCGAGATCTTCGAGTACCAGGCGATTGGCCTCGAGCATGTCCTCCAGCCGCCCTGTGTCCTTCCACCACCCCTTGACGCGATGCGCGCTGACTGTGGAACCGTCGTCTATCAACTTCTGGATCGCGTCGGTGATCTCCAATTCTCCCCTCGGTGATGGCTCGATCTCCCGGGCGGCCTGGTGGATCGACGGCGCGAACATGTAGACGCCGACGAGAGCGAGATCGCTCGGAGGATCCTCTGGCTTCTCGATCAGTCGTACCACTCGCTCGCCATCGAGTTCGGCGACCCCGTAAGAAGAGGGATCGTCGACCGGCGTGAGGAGGATCAGGGCGTCGGGCTCCTGATTGCGGAAGGCCTCGACCAGATCGACGATTCCGTCTCGCAAGAGGTTGTCGCCGAGGTACATCACGAAGGGGCTGTCGCCGAGGAATTCAGCCGCTGTCAACATCGCGTGTGCCAGACCGAGCGGCTCGGACTGCTCGATGTATGTGATCCTGGCGCCAAAGTCGCTGCCATCTCCTGCTGCTTGGCGGATCTCGTCGCCGGTCGCGGGAGCGATGATGATCCCGATCTCGGTGATGCCGGCCTCGACCAGAGCCTCGATTCCGTAGAAGAGGACGGGCTTGTTGGCCACCGGGACGAGTTGTTTGGCGGACGTGTGCGTGATCGGCCGCAGCCGTGTGCCGGCACCACCCGAGAGGATCAGCCCTTTCAGATCTGCGCTCATCAATGTTCAGGCTACTGCCGCGCCGCGGGCGTGAGGCCAGCGAAATTGCGTATGCCCGGCGCTAGTAGGTGCCGCCGAGCTTGCGGTGGTCCCAACTGGCGGTGCGCACCGGATGGAAGCGGATCACGACCCTCTTCGACGCTTGAGCCTTCAGGGCCTCGGCGGCATCTCCCTCGATCGATTCGATCCCCTCGGCGTATCTGATCGTGAGATCCTTGGCGAACTCGAAGACCGTGTCGAACTCGGTGATCAGCTCCGCTTTCGCTTCGATCTGCACTCCCCGCAGCTCCTGGTACTCGTCGCCGGACTCGATCAGCAGGGTCGCGCGATCGTCGCGCTCGAGGTTCTTGACCTTCTGGGACTTTCCATAGGTCCACACCCAGATCTCTCCATCCCGAACGACGTACCAGAGCGGCATCAGATGGGGCCAACCTCGGGGACCGAAGGTGGCGACGTTGACGATCCGCTCCTGCCCGAGGAAATCGAGCTGCTCCGCCTCGGTCATCACTATCTGGTCGCGACGGCTCATCGGTCTTGCGTGAGAATAGGCCCAAGGCAAGCATCTATGCTCCTCCGCGATGGCTGCCCCGGATCACCCAGTTCCCGACGCTGCCTTTCGCGACGGGTACATCGATCTCCTGAAGCGGCTGGTCCGTCGCGCGGGGTTCCCTGAGTCGATGCAGCCGATCGGAGAGGGAAACACCGGAAGCAGCCATTTCGTGAGGCGTCTGCAGCGAGCTCTCAGGATTCTATTCCAGTGGGCAGGCTTGGACCTCGTCCGAGCCAGATCGGAGAAGGATCCCAGTCTCAGGGACAACGGTATGGACTGGCCACCGGAGGCCGAGACGATGATCGGCCGCAAGCGCCTCGACAATCTCGAGATGTGCCTCAGGTCGGTGGTGGAGGAAGGGGTCCCGGGAGATTTCATCGAGTGCGGGGTGTGGCGCGGTGGCGCGTCGATCTTCGCCCGAGGAGTGCTCGATGTCTACGGAGAGTTCAACCGGAAGGTCTGGCTGGCCGATTCGTTTCGCGGGCTTCCGGAGCCTGCGCCTGACGGCCCCGATGCCGAAGCGCGGGAGGGGTGGCACCGGTACCAGGAACTCGCTGTTTCGCTCGACGAGGTGAAATGGAACTTCAGCAAGTACGGCCTGTTGAGCGATCGAGTGGAGTTCCTCGAAGGCTGGTTCTCGGACACGCTTCCCGACGCTCCGGTAGGTCGTTTGGCGATCCTCAGAGCAGATGGCGACATGTACTCCTCGACCGTCGACATCCTCGAGAACCTCTACGACAAGGTCTCACCAGGCGGGTACGTGATCATCGACGACTACATAATCGACGCCTGCAGAGAGGCGGTCGACGAGTTTCGTTCCGCTCGTCGCATCGATGAACCGCTGGAGGACATCGATCATTCCAGCGCCTATTGGCGTCGTGCTCTCTAGCCGACCGAACCTGCCCCGGCTACACCGTCGTCGATCAGTTTCTCCAGATGCGCCTGCATCGCGAGCGCAGCGGCGGGGCGGAGCTCCGCAGGCACGTCGTCCCAGACCAGATCCAGCAGCCTCTCCCGCGAACGTTCCCCTGCGTCCAACGCCTCGATCAGTCGCCCCTCGCGGTCGAGGCGATGCTGCAGGTACGCGTCGATGACCCCTGACGGGTCCTCGATCACCGGACCGTGCCCGGGGTAGAGCAGATCCGGTTCTAGAGCCCGCACCCTTCGCAGCGAATCCAGATAGTCGGCCAGGGAGCCACCTTCGGCTCTCGGGGGTACCAGTCCCGAGCCCGTGCCGAGGAGGAGGTCTCCGACGAACACGACCCGTCCGACCGACTCCTCGCGATGAGCGGGGTGCTCGGGTTCGAGGATCAGGCAGAAGTGGTCGACAGCGTGGCCTGGTGTCGCAACCGCCTTCAGTCCTCCGACCTCCTCGGAGTCGGTGAGGGTCACGGCCGTCTCCTGCATCAGCCCGAGCGCGTCGGAGTGGTCGCCGTGTCGGTGGGTTACGACGATCCCACCGTGTCCGCCCCGGGACTCGATTGCCTCGAGTACGACCTCCACGTGCGCTTCGTCTGCGGGGCCGGGGTCGATCACCAGCGTCGGTCCTCGCCCGACCAGATAGGTATTGGTTCCGGTGAGAGTCATCGGCCCGGGATTCGGAGCCGTGATCGTGGTCAGATCGAGTGTTGGACGGACCATGTCCAGAGCCTACGGACACGGTCCTCTGCAGGAAGCGGGGTCAGGCCGCCTTCGAGGCTGGCTTCCTGGCAGACGTCGATCGCTTCTTGGTCGCCGGGGCCGCCTGGGCATCGTCGGTCAGTTGCTCGACTACCGCCTGGCGCGCTGTTTCGGGCTCCAGTACCACCAGCTCACCCGCGCCCTTGAGTACCTCTCTCAGGAGCCAGTCCATGCTCCCGTAGGGAACCTCGACCACGATCGAACCGTCGGATAGTTCATCGACGACCGTGCTCTCTTCGCGCGTCCATCGTGCGCGTTCAGGCGAGACCCAGATCCGGGCGATATCTGCTGTAGGTACCTCTCCGCTCGCAAGCCAGCCTTCGAACGCGGCGATCTCTTCGAGTTCCTTGCGAGGCTCGAAGGTCTCTTTGGTCGGTGTGGCTTCCTTGATCCTGTCCAGGCGGAAGTGCCTCACGTCGTTGCGCTTACGGTCCCAGGCCGCCACGTACCAGCCCTCGGAGCCGTTGGCGAGGCGGTAGGGCTCTATCTCCCGCTTGGTGAACTCGTCCTCGTTCTCCTTGTAGTAGTTGATCGCGAGGACCTTCTTGCCAGCGATCGCCTCGTTGACGATGCGGGCGGATTCCGAGTCGTCCCCGCCTGACGATGCGATTTCCAGACCCTCTTCCGACGGGTCGTGTCCGAGCGCAGCGACGACCTTCTTCCGAGCGGTTACGAGCCCGCTCTGGGGGAGGTGATCCCCGAAGAGGTCGATTGCCGCCACCAACGCCTTCGCTTCGAGCGGGAGCAGACGAGCCGGTCGGGCGAAGCTGTCCCCGTACGGCTGGGAGTCGACCTCGATCGTGTCTTCGACGATCTCCGCGTAGAGCACGTAGGTGCCACCACCGAAGTTGACGACATTGAGCAGGTCGATGTCTTCCCGGAGTTCATCGTCGGTGAGGTTCAGTCGGGTCTTGACCTCTTCCGTCTGGAGCGGCTCGAGGTCGGTCGAGGAGTCGATCAGCATCCCGGCGAGCGTGGTCAGCCGGGCAAACCTCTCCGGGCGTATGGCCGATTCCGAGCGGCTGCCCGACCGAGATGCCCGTTGAGCGCTCTTTCGCTTCTTCGGAGATCGCCGAGCGGTCTTGAAATCCCCCTGATGACGATCGATCAGCAACGCGAGCCGATCCTTCGCCTCGCTGGCGAGCTCCGGAGGATCGAGTACGAGCGCATTCTGGCGCCAGTGGAGAGCCCAGGCGACGATCAGTTTGGCCGAGGCGTAGTCGGTCTCGAAGATCGCTCCACGGCCGGGAGCAGAGTCGCCTTTGACGGCGCGCCGGATCTCGCCGTACTGGCCGAAGTCCCGCTCGACCAGCCATGCGATTCGATCCTTGAGGAAGATCTTCGCCCTGCCGGTGATCTCACCGAGCTGCCACTCGGCTCGGCTCGCATAGTCCCGGCGATCGAAGTCTTCGGGTGGCGTGAAGTCGTGCTCCGCTTTGGAGGCATAGGAGACCTTGCCCTGCATCCGCGACAGCCGGAAGACCCTCACGGCTTCGCGCTCGTGCGAGTGCCCGATCAGATAGAACTGCCCACCTCGGTAGACCAGGTGATAGGGATCCACCTTTCGTTTCTCGGTCTTGTCCCGCTCGATCGTGTAGTAGGTGAACTCGATCGTCTTGCGACGTGAGATCGCAGTCTCGACCTTCGAGAGGCGTTGTGAGACATCAGCGCCGTCGGCCTTCGCGGTGATGCGCACCTCGACGCTCGCCTCTTCGGGCGAGGTCAGGGGAGAGGGCTTGCCCCAGGAGACCTGCTGGAGTGCCAGCCGCAGTGGCTCCGCGTACGCGAACTCGCCCTCGAGCAGGCGCAGAGCGGTGGCCATCGCAGCGAGTTCGTCGTCCGAGAACTCGATCGCCGGCAGGTAGTAGTTCTCCGGCGGGAGTGAATAGAGCTCCGATTCGTAGCCCTGGAGACTCTCTCCCGGACGCTCCACGTGGAGGGTGATCCCGAGGCTCTCGAGTTCCGCACGGTCGGCGTAGAAGCGCCGCGCGAACGCATCCTCGTTCATGTCGCTGTAGCCCTCTACCTCGCGCTTGATCTCCAGGGCCGAAGCCGGACGTCCCTGCGCCATCAGGAACGAGATCAGCGAGAGCTGCCGGATGAGTTTTTCCGTGTCCTTGGCCAAGAGTCTGGGCAGCCTATCTAGGCGCGGCCTCGCACCTCGCCCGGGTCAGCCAAAAGTGCGCATTTTGCGGCTGCAGAGGCGCTATCCGGGTTGGTTCCGCGCTTCGGGAGGGCGAGGTCTGGGGCCTACTCGCCGGCTTCACCGAAGTAGGCGGAGGCCGACAGACCCCGATCGAACTGTGACCACTTCTCGCCGTCGGCGAGCTCACGCTGCAGACGGTCGAAGCTGCCGAGGGTGCCGCCGAGATTGTCCATCGCGTGGACGAGAGCGGCCTCGCGCGTGGAAGGAACCACGGGCGATCCGTGTTCGAGCGAACCGTGATGGGAGAGGATGATGTGGGAGATGGCCTGTGCGAGTTCCGGATCGAAGCCGTCGATCGACTCCATCTCGGTCCGCACCCGGAAGTAGCCGATGGGGATCTCTCCGAGCAGCCTGCCGGCGTCGGTGAAGTCGATCGCAAACGGATCGTCGTTGTAGGCCTCGGTCTTTCCGAAGTCGTGGAGCAGGGCTCCTGTGACTGCTACGTCCCGGTTGATCCCCGGGAACAAGGCCGAGGCTGCGCTGACGCCCTGTGCGACGGTCAGTGAGTGCTCCAACAGCCCGCCCGGATAGGCCTGGTGGTAGTGCTTGGCGGCAGGGGCGTCTCTGAATCTCTGCCAGCGTTCGGTCTCCGCTCCGAAGAAGCGCTCGAGCAGTTCACGGAGCTGGTCGTTCTGGACGGTTCCGATCAAGTCACGAAGATCCGCCTCCATCCGGTCGACCGGCATCGGCGGGCCGGCGGTCAGATCCTCCGGGGTCCACTCGTCCTCAGCCGCCTCGCGGACCTGGCTCAGCTTGATCTGCCGGCCGAACTGCGGGTGGACCGAGAATTTGCCCTCGACGAAGACGACGGAGCCTGGTTTGGCAGCAGCAGCGAACTCCGCCGCCCGATCCCATGAGAGGGCGGTGACGCTGCTCGAGGCGTCGGCGAGGGTCATCTTCACGTAGTCCTCACCGTTCTTCTTCTGCAGGACCTTGCACTCTCTGACACCGAACGCACCGGCCACTGCTTGGCCATCCGACATCTCTCCGAGCGAGACGCGCCCGTCGGTCCCGCCCTCGCCGGTTTCGCCGCTATCGAAAAGGGTTTCGTCGTTCACCGTTGCCTTTTGGGTCTTTCCAGCCATCTCTTTCTTGACGGTAGAGGCGGAAGCGGACGAAGGTCCGCCCCCGAGGAGATCCAGATGTCCCTAGTTGCCCAACTTGGGGCCTTCCTCGCCGAGTTCGAGGTCGCCTACCCCTCGATGATCGTCGATCTCGAGTCCGAAGGCTTCGATTACGCCGGCGATTCCGACGTAGGTGGTTGCAACCAGGATCAGCTCGGCTGTCCGGCGATCTCCGAGCTCTCCGAGGACCCGCTCGAAGAGCTTCCCGTCGGTCGGGTCGGGTCCAGCCGTCTGTGCCACCAGCGCGAGCATTTCCGCCTCCGCCTGATCGAATTCCCGGAAGTCGAGTCGGTCGATCCGCGAGATCTCGTCGTCGCTGATCCCGCACAGTCTGGCGACCTCGATGTGCTGTGACCACTCGTACTCGGATCCGAGGCTCCGTGCCACCGTCAGGATCGTCAGCTCGCGATGTCGAGCACTCAATTCGGACTCGTCCCAAAGACTCGCGACGAAGTCGATGAAGTGCGGAAAGGCTGCCTCCGCGTTGGCGAGCGTCTTGAAGATGCTGAGATCAGGAGTCCCTTCCAGGGCCTCGCGAGTCGTCGGCGGCAGCTTCTCGGGGTCGGCGAAGGGGATCCTGGGATTCATGGTCTTTCTCTGGAGACTGTGGGGGAGTGGCGAGGGCCGGAATCGAACCGGCGACACCACGATTTTCAGTCGTGTGCTCTACCAACTGAGCTACCTCGCCCCGAGCGATCGCACAGACTCGCTGCGCCAAGGCTAGCCATTGGCGCCCGAGTTGCGCGGGCAGGCAGAGGCGATTACCTCAGGCTGCCTTCTTGCTCGGCTTCTCCCTGCTCGCGAGCATCCCGCTCATCAACTCCAAGGCGCCGGCCTTGAAGAGGTGGTCGTTCAGGTTTCCGCACTTCGGTGACTGGACGCACGACGGGCATCCCCATTCACAGGGACACTCCTCGATCAGCCTGAAGGCATCCCCGACCAGACGTTCGAACTCTCCGTATCCACGCCGGGTGATGCCGACGCCCCCGGGATGCCCGTCGTAGATGAAGATCGTCGGTGCTCCGGTCTGGTGGTGGACGTTGGTGGAGAGCCCCCCGATGTCCCAGCGATCGCACATTGCGATCAACGGCAGTACCGCGATCTGCCCGTGCTCCGAGGCATGCAGGGCTCCGAGGAGCTCGTCCCCCTGGAGCCGCGAGATCAGCTTCTGCGGAGTCGTGTACCAGAGCGCCTGGGTGACGAAGTTCTGCTCCGGCAACTCCAACGGGATCGTTTCCAGAACCTCGTTGTCGCCCATCCTCTTGCGCTGGTAGGCGACGACCTGCTCGGTCACCGAGACGATTCCGAATTCGAGCTCGACACCGAGGGTGGTTCGCTTCTCGCGTTCTTGCTCGATCCAGATGTCGGTCTCCTTGCGGGACTGGGTATAGAAGTCACCCTCGAAGGTCCTCACGAGAGCCCGGCGAGCGTCCAGATCGAGATCGGTCACCTCGTAGGCCCGTCCGAGGTGCAGATAGACAGCTCCGGGGTGCACGGTGTCGAACACACGACCCGATTCGACCTGCCCGATCATCTCGCCGGATCCGGTGTCGATCACCGCGATCGATTCGGCCGACGCCGAGCGCAACGAGATGCGCGAGGCGACGAACTCCCCTCTCGCCGTCAGATACCGCTTCCCCTTACCCCTCCTCAGCTCACCCGCGACCACCAGACCCTCGGCCGCTTCCTCCCACCCCTCACCGAAGAACTCGTCGTCCGAGTCAGGCTCGAGCGGGGCCTCGAATGCAGCGGCGAGCAGGTGTTGCGACTGGATCTGCTCGTTCCGGTGATCGAGGATCGCTGCCTCCACCGGGCGGTCGAGGAACTCGTCGGGGTGTCGGCAGAAGAACTGATCCAGCGCGTCCTGGCCTGCGACGTAGACAGCCAGCCCTCGGCTCTGCCGACCTGCACGACCCCACATCTGTCTCAGGCTCGAGACGGTGCCGGGGAAGTTCACGCAGATCGCGGCATCCAGCTGGCCGATGTCTATCCCCAGCTCCAGCGCATCGGTCGCTGCGACGGCGAGCAGGTCTCCGCTGGAGAGCCGGTCCTCGATCTCCCGCCGTTGGCCCGGTGTGTACCCGGCCCGGTAGGGAGCGATCCGCTCCCCGAGTTCAGGTCGACCGATTTCGGAGAGGCGCATCTCCGCGAAGCGCTTGATCAGCTCGATGCCCTTCCGGCTCTTCATGAAACAGATCGTCCTGACCTCCTGGGAGACGAGATCGGCCAGCAACTCGGCTGCCTCCGAGATGGCCGAGCGCCTCACCTGAGTGCGCTCCTCGATCACCGGAGGGTTCCACATCGCTAGCTCCCGTCCAGCGCGCGGTGCCCCGTCGTCGTCGAGCACCGTGAACGGGAGTCCGGTCAGGTTCTCGGCGAGCTCGCCCGGATTCGCGATGGTCGCCGAGGCCAATTCGAAGGTCGGGTCCGATCCGTATCGCCTGGCGAGCCGTCGCAGACGCCGCAGGACGTTGGAGACATGGGATCCGAATACCCCGCGGTAGACATGAGCTTCGTCGACCACGACCCAGCCCAGATTCGCGAGGAAGTCACCCCACCCTTTGTGGTGTGGACAGATCCCCACGCTCAACATGTCGGGGTTGGTCAGCACCAGATTCGAGCGATTCCGGATTGCGGGACGCTCCTCGCGCGGGGTGTCGCCGTCGTAGATCGCCTCCCTCACCCCGGGTGGCCTGAGCGCCGCCAGTTTCCTCGCCTGATCCTGAGCCAACGCTTTGGTCGGGTAGAGGTAGAGGGCACGCCTCTTCGGCTCATGGGCGATCCCGTCGAGCACCGGCAGGTTGAACGACAGCGACTTCCCCGAGGCCGTTCCGCTGGTCAGGATCAGATTCGATTCCTTCGCGGTCTCGTAGGCAGCGAGTTGGTGTGAGTAGAGGCTCTCGATACCCGAAGCCCGGAGGCGTTCGGCGAGTGCGGGGTGGAGATCCGGCGGCAAAGGCACCGGCTTCGCCTTGCGCGATTCCTCATGGCCGTCGCGGACCAGCCGTCCGTCGGCGCGCCCCAGACCGATGGTTCCGTCCCACGGCTCACTGCGACCTGCTCGCTGGTTCACCCGTCTCCCTGTTCGCGCCGCACAGCGTCGTCGATCCTGAGATCCGCCGGTACCTCGAACTCGGGGTCGTTCAGCGCTTCCCAGACCGTCAGGAATCGTCGGGTTCCGACTACGTCGTGTACCCGCAGCAACCTGCCACAGCTCAGCAGGCCACTTGCCAGGGCGGCATAGGTCCCGGGTCCCCGCTCGCTCGGGCGGGTATGTGTGAGCGCACCGATGAAGTCCTTCCGGGAGACGGCCAGATAGACCGGTCTACCCAGAACCGAGATCTCGCCGAGAGCGCGAAGGGATTCGACGGTCTGCCGTGGTGTCTTGGCGAAGTCCGGTCCTGGATCGAGCGCGACTTGCTCCGCATCGATGCCAGCCGCGGAAAGCGTCGCGAGCCGATCCTCGAAGAATCGTGTCAGGTGGACCGAGAGGCCCTCGGGATAGAGGTCCTCCTCCCAGCGGACCTGCTTCGGCGGAGTCTCGGTGTGCATCAGCACGGTTCCTGCTCTGGTGGAGGCCACCAATTCGTGCATCAGCGGATCTCCGAGCCCGGAGATGTCATTGACGATCGTCGCGCCGGCTTCGATTGCCGCTTCGGCCACAGGGGGCTTGTAGGTGTCGATCGCAACCGCAAGCCCGGTCGCAGCAGCCGCCTCGACTGCGGGTACGACGCGCTCTATCTCCTCATCGACCTCGACGGCAGGACGGTTGGAGACGTTCGACTCGCCGCCGACCTCGATCACGTCGGCGCCCTGCTCGGCCAGTTCCGTGGCGCGCCGTTCTGCGTGCTCGATCCCCATCGGATCCCCGTCGGAGAACGAGTCCGGGGTCGCGTTGACGATCCCGACGATGAGCGCCTTGTTCGTCAGATCGAAAGTCCTGTCACAGGCCCGGAAGAGCATCAGGGGTATCCTGCCACCCCTCAGCCCGTGAACGCTCTCCGGACCTACGACCACGCCGATTTCGAGATCGAACGCCTCGTCGCAGACAAGGCCTCGACCACCGTCACCGTCTGCGTGCCGACCCGCGAGACCGCCAAGACGATCGAGGGCACCGTGACCAGTCTGCTCGCGCTGTCTGAGCTGGGCCTGGTCGATCAGGTGGTCGTCGTCGACGCCTCTTCCGAGGACGGCACGGCCGATCTCGCCGCTGCGGCCGGGGCCGAGGTGTACGAGGAGGGCACGCTGATGCCGGAGTTCGGTTCGGTTATGGGCAAGGGCGATGCGATGTGGAGGTCGCTCTCGGTCTGCCGGGGTGACTTGATCTCGTTCGTCGACGGTGACGTCAGTGACTTCGCGGGTCACTACGCGTCGGGTCTGTTGGGCCCCTTGCTGGTCGAGCCCGCGGTCGAGTTCGTGCGAGGGCGCTTCGAGCGGCCCTTCGCAGTGCGTGAGGGCGAGCTGCCGGGAGAAGGTGGGCGCGTCACCGAACTGCTCTGCAAGCCACTCTTCGCGCTCCTCTCCCCCGAACTCCTGGCCTTCTCCCAGCCGCTGGCTGGCGAGATCGCCGCTCGTCGTGAGCTGCTGCACCGGATCTCGTTTGCAACCGGATACGCGGTCGAAGCGGCGATGCAGATCGACGTCTGGAGAGAGGTCGGCATGGAAGGGATGGCCGAGGTCGATCTCGCCAGCAAGCGAAACGACCACCAGTCGCTCAAAGCGCTGTCGAACATGTCGATCGAGGTTGCGGAGGGGATCTCGCGCAGGCTCAGGTCTGCTCGCGACCATGGGGCCGAGGTAGGGGTCCTCGAGCCGGCTGCGTCGGTCGACCCACGCACCGTGGATCGTCCTCCTTTCGCGGAGGTCTCCTCCCCGGCGGCACTGGCCGAAGTCGAGCGGGATTGAGTACCTGAGCTGATGCTCCGATGCGTCTACACCGACCTCGATGGAACCCTGCTCGGCCGGGGTGGCTCGCTCTTCCACGACGCCGATGGAGCTTTCTCGATGCTCCCTGCCCGTGCCCTGGAGGCCTGCCATCGGGCGGGTGTGGAGGTCGTGATCAAGTCGGGCCGCCGCGAGGCGCAGGTACTCGAGGACGCGAAGCTGATCGGATCTCGTTCGTACATATTCGAGGCGGGATGTGGCGTGGTGATCGACGGGGAGAAGACCGCGCTGGTCGGTGAGATGGTCGCGGACGATGGCTCGACCCTCTACGAGACGGTCCGAAACCGCGAGGTGCCCGAGATGCTCTTCGATGCATTCCCGGGAAAGCTCGAGTACCACAGCCCCTGGCATACCGAACGCGAGTTCTCGCAACTGTTCCGCGGCAAGGTCGATGTGGATCAGGCCAACCAACTGCTGGAGCGGGAGGGACACGGTGACCTCAAGCTGATCGACAACGGCGCGATCGTGCTCGGGATGGAGGGCATAGACCTCGCACACGCATACCATCTGCTTCCGGCCGGGTCGAGCAAGGCAGATGCGGTGAGCTTCCACATGAGGGCGAGTGGCTACTCAGCGGATGAGGTGATAGCGATCGGTGACTCGATCGAGGATCTCTCGGTCTCGGCCGTGGTCGGTCGCTTCTTCTGCCCGGCGAACGGACCGGAGAAGGATCCGGGACTGAGGGAAGCGATCGCAGGCCGCGCCAACGTCACAGTCACCGAGGGTCGCAATGGCGAGGGCGTCTACGAAGCGATCGTGGGCACTCTCGCCGGAGCCTGAATCCCCTCGGATTCAGTAGCGGCGAGGGGCCGAGGCGCCGCCCCGTAGCAGCACCAGCAGCCTGTCCACCAGCCCGGGGAAGAGGTCGTTGAGACCGAGAAGCCGTACCTGTCGCGGTACGTGTACCTCACGCCGGTCGGCCTCCACTCCGGCGATCACGGCATCTGCGACGACCTCGGGACCGATCGCGTTCTTCGACTTGTACCAGTCGGGCATTCGGTCCCTCTCGTGATCGTGCAGCGAGGTATGGATCTCTCCGGGGAAGACGCTGGTCAGAGACACTCCGGTTCCCGACAGCTCGTGGCGAAGGGCCTCGGCGAAGGCCTTCTGTGCGGCCTTGGTGGCGCCGTAGACCGCCGCCCACGGGAAGGCCCTGATCCCTGCCCCCGAACTCACCACGACCAGATGGCCGCTGCCGCGGTTAAGCATCGCCGGGAGTACCGCATCGACCAGGTTCAGTGTGCCGATGAAGTTGATCTCGATCATCTGCTCCGCCTGCTCCCTGTCGAGGTCACGGTACGGTCCGTAGTGGGCGACCCCTGCGTTGGCGACGGCGAGATCGACCGCTCCCTCTCGCTCGCGGAACTCCTCGATCTTTCCTTCCAGGGACTTCCGGTCGACCACGTCGGCGCAGAGCGCGGAGGCACCTGGCACCCCCTCCGCTGCCGCCTTCAGCTCACTCTCTCCGCGGGCGATCATCCCCACTCGCGCGCCACGTCCGCCGAGCGCCGAGGCGAGGGCCAGCCCGATCCCCCGACTGGCTCCGGTGACCACCGCCCGGGTATCGGTCCCGATCTGCATCTCGTTCGCTGCTCAGGCCGGGGCGCCAGCCCGTAACTTCTCGAGGGCCCGCGCGATCCGGGAGACCCCCTCACGAATCTGATCTGCGGGCACGCTCGCAAATGAGAGGCGGAGGCTCGACTTGCCGCCGGAGATCATGAAGTCCGGGCCTGCCACGAAGGGAGCTCCCTCGTTCTGTGCGCCGACGAGCAGCGCCTCGGTGTCCACGTCGTCCTCGAGATCCAGCCAGAGGAAGTAACCACCGGCCGGGGGATCGAATCTGGCTTCGGGGATCAGTTCGTTCAGCGCCTTCACCAGCGCGTCGCGGCGTTCCTTCAGCGCCCGGTTGACCTTGTCCACGTTCTCCTCGAGCGCTCCGCTGCGGCAGAGTTCCCAGACCACGGACTCGGCCAGCATGTTGGGCGAGATGTAGATGGAATTCGCGTATTCGGCCAGATCCGCGATCACGTCCTCTGGTCCGACCAGATAGCCGACCCTGACGCCCGGACTCACCGTCTTCGAGAACGAGGAGGCATGCAGTACGTGCCCGCCATCGTCCATTGCGAGCATCGTCTCGGCTGCGGGTTCCTCGAAGTAGACAAGACGGTAGGGGTCGTCCTCGAGGATCAGGAAGCCGTGTTCATCGGCGAGTTCGACCAGCCGTTCCCGTTTCTCGATCGACAGCGAGGAGCCGGCGGGGTTGTGGAAGTTCGGAATGACGTGGACCAGCTTCACCGGACCTTCCTGACAGGCCTTCTCCACCGCACCGAGATCGATCCCGTCGGCCTCCAGCGGCGCGCCGATCAACTCCGCTCCAGCGCGTTCGAACAGCGCAAGCGTGCGGTCATAGGTCGGTTGCTCGACCACGACACGGTCTCCCGATTCGATCATCTGATCGATCACGATGTTGGCTGCTTCCATCGACCCGTTCGTAACCATCACCTGCTCGGGTGCGACCTCGTGCATCTCGGCTATCCACTCGGCGAGGCCGGGATGGCCCCGCCCTGTTCCGTAGGAGAGCGCTCGCTGCCAGTCATCGGCCAGGGCGGTCTCGGCAGCTGCTCGCACAGCCTCGACGGGCATGATGTCGGGGCTGGGTGCTCCCCTCGCGAAACTGATCGTCGTCGGTTCAGCCATCTCAGCGAGTATATGAGCGTGAGCCTGGCGGGCACCGCTCGGGTTACGTGCTCGCTTCGGCCCGGAAACGGGCTCGCCCGGTTCCGATCGATTCGGCATTTCGGCCATACTTGTCGCCGATGTCCGTTGCCGCGCTCGAAGTAGTCCGAATCGCGACCCAGGCATATGCCGCCGGGGACCCCGAGATCTCCCTGCAGCTCGCTGACCCGAACATCGGGTGGGATGAACGCGCCTCCCGCCACGACGGGGAGATCGTGGTCGGACAGAGAGACGTCCTGCTCGCGATGCACCGTTACTTCGACGGTTTCGAGGAGTACTCGTTCAAGGTGGAGAAGCTCGCTTCGGCCAGCGATTCGGCGGTGGTCGGGGTGTGTTCGGAACAGGGAACCACCCTCGACGGGCTGCCGGTCGATCGTCGCTACGGCGCTCTCTGGATCGTCCGCGAGGGGAAGATCGTTTCCTGGACGACCTTCCTGAGCCCCAGAGAGGCCCTACGGGCTGCTCGAGAGGTCGAGGATGATGGGCACGCCCCGGCAGCGCAGGCGAAGGTGGCTGAGCCCACCGGTGACGTCTTCACACCCGAGCAGCGCAGGGCATCGAAACGCCGCGCGAGGTTGAAGCGGTTTGCCCGCGGTGGCGAAGGGTCCTGAACCAGCGGAGCGTTGCTCAGGCTGACTGCTGGCCGAGCACCTCGACCGCCAGTTGCGCCGTCTCCGTTGGAGACTTGCCTACGGCCACGCCCTTGGCTTCGAGAGCAGTCTTCTTCGCCTCCGCAGTCCCGGAAGAGCCCGAGATGATCGCTCCGGCGTGCCCCATCTGCTTTCCGGGCGGCGCGGTGAAACCTGCGATATAGGCGACCACCGGCTTGCTTATCGATGCTTCGATGTGCTCGGCGGCGCGCTCCTCTGCGTCTCCGCCGATCTCTCCGACCATCACGATCAGTTCGGTCTCGGGATCGGCTTCGTACAGATCGAGGATGTCGATGAAGTCGGAACCGACGATCGGGTCGCCTCCGATCCCGACGATCGAGGAGTTGCCCAGTCCTGCCTGCTTGAGCTCGTTTCCGATCTGGTAGGTCAGAGTCCCCGACTTCGAGACCACGCCGATCTTCCCGGCATCGAAGAACTGGGCCGGGATGATCCCCACGTTCGCCTTGCCGGGTGACAGCACGCCTGGGCAGTTGGGGCCGATCAGCCTCACGCCCGCCTCGCGTGCCTTCCAGTAGGCCTTCTGCATGTCGTGGACCGGCACGTGCTCGGTGATCGCGATGACCGTGTGGACGCCGGCCTCGATCGCTTCGTCGATCGCGGACGAGGCGAAGCGAGCCGGAACGAAGATCATCGAGGTGTTCGCACCCCGTTCGGTCACGGCCTCAGAGATCTTGTCGAAGACCGGAACACCGTCCACCTCCTCGCCTCCCTTTCCGGGGGTGACGCCCGCGACCAGATCGGTGCCGTAGTCCCGGTTGCGCAGGCCATGGAATCGTCCCTCGCGTCCGGTCAGTCCGGAGACGACGAGCTTCGTGTCCTTGTCGACGATCACCGACATCAGGAGCCTGCCCCTGCCAGCTCGACGACCTTGGCTGCGGCACCGAGCATCGTTCCCTCTACGTGCAGATCCTCCAGGCCGGCGTCGGCGAGCATCGCCAGACCCTCTTCGGAGTTGGTCCCGTCGAGTCGAACCACCAAGGGAACCTCGAGACCGACCTTCTTCGAGGCCTCGATGATCCCTCCAGCCACCTCGTCGCAGCGAGTGATTCCCCCGAAGATGTTGAACAGGATCGCCTTGACCTTGGGATCCGAGCTGATCACCTCGAGAGCATCGACGATGGCTTCGGACTTCGAGCCTCCGCCGGCATCGAGGAAGTTGGCCGGACTGCCTCCTGCCTGAGCGACTACATCGAGGGTGGACATGCACAGTCCCGCTCCGTTGCCGAGGATCCCGATGTCACCGTCCAGCTTCACGTAGGTGAGACCCCGCTCGGCGGCCATCGCCTCTTGAGGGTCGTCGTGCATCGCGCTCGAGAGCTCTTCCAACTCTGGGTGCCTGAACAGGGCACTCGGGTCGATCGTGACCTTCGAGTCGAGCGCGACGATCTCACCCGACTTGGTCACGACGAGCGGGTTCACCTCGATCAGGGTGGCGTCCTCTGCCTCGTATGCGGCGTGCAGTTTGACCAACAGGTCAGCCGTGGCGCCAACATGGGCTGCCGGAACACCGGCGGCCTCCACGAGCTCGGTCGCCTCGGTGATCCCAAAAGCGCCGTTCGGGTCCACGTGCCGACGGACCAGCGCCTCGGGGTCCTTCTCGGCTATCTCCTCCACGTTCATCCCTCCGGTGGTGGAGAGCATCACCAGGGTCTTCTTCTCGGATCGATCGAGGATCACGGAGGCGTAGTACTCGGATTCGATATCCGACCCGCCCTCGATCCAGATCTGATCGACGCGGAAGGGACCTTCCCCACGCGGACCGCTGATGTCCATTCCGATGATCGCCTCGGCTGCTTCACGCGCCTCGTCGGCGTCGTTTGCGATCTTGATCCCGCCGGCCTTGCCGCGACCGCCGATCAGGACTTGAGCCTTGATCGCGCACGGGTAGCCGATCTCCTCGGCAGCGGCGACAGCCTGTTCCACTTCGTCCGCAACCTTGCCGCTCGGGACCTCCACTTCGTGGCGGGCGAACAGTTGCTTGCCTTGATATTCGAGAAGATCCATCGGCCGCGAGAGGGTAGCCGACCTGCGCCCGCAACGACATCACCGCCCCGTATCGGTTGGCTTGCGATACTGAGACTCCGAATGGCACTTCCAAAGCAGACACAGATCGAGTGGGTGACCACGAGTTGCTACGGAACCCTGATCGACTGGGAGAAGGGCATCGGCGAAGCGTTTGCGAAGCAGGCAGCGCAGGATGAGCTGACGATCGATCTCGATGCGCTGCTGGTTCGCTTCTTCGAAGAGCAGGCGAGGATCATGGCTGGCGCTTACGAGCTGCACGCCGAGGTGATGCGTCAGGCGGTAGGCAACGTCTGCGAGGAGATCGACTGGGAGATAGAGCCGTCACGCGCTCAGTTCCTGCCCGACAGCGTGCCGTACTGGCTTCCTTTCAGAGAGTCGAATGCGGCGCTCGACAGGATCAAGGCCAAGTACAAGGTAGGTCTGATCTCGAATACCGACGATCCTCTCCTCGGGCTCTCGAGACGCCATCTCCGCACCGAACTGGATCTCGTCGTGACCTCTCAGCAGGTACGCAGCTACAAGCCTGACAACGCCCACTTCCGCGAGTTCGCGCGCAGGATCGGGAGCAAGAAGGGTTGGGTCCACATCGGAGCGAACTACGACACGGACGTCGCTCCGCTGCTCAAGATGAAGGTCCCCGTGATCTGGGTCAACCGCAAGGGCGAGAAACTGGAAGGTCGCAAGGCCCCCGGCGCCACCGTGAAGAACTTCAAGGAAGCAGCGGCGAAGCTCGGCGCCAAGTAGGCGCCGCTCCTCCTACTCGATCTTCGCGAGGAGATCGCCGGCGGATACCGCAGCACCCTCTGCCGCGGCAAGCTCGGTCACGGTTCCCGACCGATGAGCGGTGATCTCGTTCTCCATCTTCATCGCCTCGATCACGCAGATCAGATCCCCCTCCGCGACCTCGGCGCCCTTCTCGACCGCAACCTTGAGCACCGTCCCCTGGAGCGGCGACGGGAGTGCCTCCGAGGTGGCCCCGCCTCCCGCGGCTGCCCCACCGGACTTCCGCTTCGGTGCGCGAGCCCCACCGGTGCCGGAGCCGCCTGCCCCACCTGCACTGGCCGGTCCGCCGATCACCTTCACGTCGAACAGCTTGCCGCTGACCTCCACCTTGTAGTCGCGTTCGGTCTTCTCCGTCTCTTCGTCTCCTGCCGCATCGCCAGCGGTCGCGGGAGCAGTGGTCTTGAGCCACTCCTTGTCTTCGATCAGATCCCTGCAGGTCGTTCCCTCGGCCCACTGATCGGTCGCGAGGATCGCCTGGTGGAACGGGATCAACGTGGTCAGGTTGCCGATCTCGTACTCACCGAGCGCGCGGAGCATGCGAGCGGTGGCCTTCTCCCGATCGGTGTCCCAGACGATCAACTTGGCGATCATCGGGTCGTACATCGGCGACACCTCGGAGTTGGCGACCGCACCGGAGTCCACTCGCACTCCCGGTCCTGACGGCTCGGTGTAGGTGGTGATGCTCCCTGGCGCAGGAGCGAAGTTCTTGAAGGCGGCCTCGGCGTTGATCCTGCACTCGATCGCGTGGCCGGTCAGTTCGACCTCTTCCTGAGTGATCGAGAGTGGTTCTCCGGCGGCGATCCTGATCTGCTCGCGGACGATGTCCACACCGGTGACCATCTCGGTCACGCAGTGTTCTACCTGGACCCGGGTGTTCATCTCGAGGAAGAAGTACTCGTCGCCGACCTGCAGACCCTCGACGGTTCCGGCGGAGCGGTAATCGACAGCCCGCGCCGCGTCAGTGGCGATCTTCCCGATCCGCTCGCGCATCTCGGCGTCCACGTGCGGGCCCGGCGCCTCCTCGATCAGCTTCTGATGTCTGCGCTGCAGCGAGCAGTCACGCTCTCCGAGGTGGATCACGTTCCCCTGGGAGTCGGCGAGCAACTGGACCTCCACATGGCGCGGATCCTCCAGATAACGCTCCAGGTAGACGGTCGGGTCACCGAAGAACTTCTCCCCCTCACGGGCAGCGCCCTCGAACGCCTCCTCCAGTTCGCTCGGATCCATGGCGACCCGGAATCCCTTCCCGCCACCACCGCCGGCCGCCTTGCAGGCAACCGGGTAACCGATCTCCTCCGCCTGACCGGCTGCCTCGGTGGCGTCGGCTGCGGGAGAGGTGGCACCCGGCACGATCGGAACGCCAGCGGCCTGCATCAGTGCCCTCGACTCGGTCTTGGAACCCATCGCTTCGATGGCTGAAGCGGGCGGACCGATGAAGACGATTCCCGCGGCCTCGCAGGCATTGGCGAACGGAGCATTCTCGGCCAGGAAGCCGTAACCGGGGTGGATCGCTTCAGCGCCCGACTGGGCTGCGACCTCGAGGATCTTCTCGATGTTCAGGTAGCTCTCGGCAGGTACCGCCGGTCCGAGCAGGAACGCCTCATCTGCGGTCGCCACGTGTGGCGCGTCCCGGTCGATCTCCGAGTAGACGGCAACGGAGCCGATCCCCATCTCGCGCAGGCACCGGTTGATTCTGATCGCGATCTCGCCGCGGTTGGCTACGAGGACTTTCGAAAACACCGAGGCGGCAGTATTTCAGCGAGAGGCCCTTCGCTGCTTTGCGGTACCGACGACCGGACTCCCCTCAGGCGACCATGGGCTCTGATTGCGAGAGCCGGCTCGCTCGGACCTCAGCGTGTCTCCCAGGCATCGGGCTCGTCCGCGAGGCGATCCACGGTGTCCGGCAGATTTCCGTCACGAAGGTCGGCCACCGTTACCTCCTCGAGCACCTCGCGCAACGATGAGCGCACCGCGATCCAGACCTTGGTCAGCGATTCGGCGTTTCCGGGATACGAGGTGGTTTCAGGCGCGTCGTCCTGGATGTTCGCGAGCGGACCCTCGACCGCCCGGATCACGTCGGCGAGAGTTATCTCCTCGGGCCTCTTCGAGAGCCAGTAGCCACCTTTGGCTCCCCGTCGAGCACGGACCAGTCGAGCGTGCTTCAACTCGAGCAGGATCTGCTCGAGGAACTGGAGCGGGATCCCCTGAGCCTCGGCGATGGAGTCGCCCTTGGTCGGCTGCTCACCCTTGTCGGACAATTCGGCGACCGCCCTGACCGCATAGTCGGCTTTGGCTGAGATCCTCATGCTCTGGATACCTTGGCAGAGCCGGTCTCGAAGCATGCGAGTGGCCATACATGGAGAATGTGGGTGTGATCGAACTCCAATCGCACTCCACCTATTCCGACGGCGAGTTGCCGCCCGCGGGAGTGGTCGCCGCGGCGGCGGAGGCCGGGGTCACCACCCTCGCCCTCACCGATCACGACGCCGTCGACGGAATCGCGGAAGCCGACGCAGCGGCGCGGGAGCTGGGTGTTGCCTTGATCCCGGCTGCCGAGATCTCCTGCGTCCACTCCGACCTCGACGACCTGCACATGCTGGGGTACTTCATCGATCCCGCTGCGATGCGCTCGTCCTGCGAGCGCGCTCAGCAGGAGAGGGTCGTCCGTGCCGAGGAGATCGTCGCGAACCTGAACCGCCTCGGGGTCGAGGTGAGCTTCGAGGAAGCGATCGCGAAGGCCGGAGACGCTTCGTCCGTCGGTCGGCCACACATCGCGAAGGCCGCCGGGGTGGAGCCCGACGGAATGAGCGCGTTCTTCGAGGAGTACCTGGTCCCGGGAGCGAAGGCTTTCGTCTCCCGACGTTGGCCCACGGCCGCCGAGGCTGCGGATCTGATCCGCGAGGCAGGCGGTTCGGTCGTACTGGCCCACCCTTTCTGGGACCTCGATGATCCGACCCGGGTCGCCGACCTGATCGACGATCTCCCGCTGGACGGAGTGGAGGTCTTCTATCCCTCCCATACCGAGGAGCAGACGGCTTTCCTGGTCGAACTCTGCGCAGACCGGGGACTCGCCACGACCGCCTCCTCCGACTTCCACGGACCCGATCACAAGATGTTCAGCAGGTTCGGCGCATACGAGACCTTCGGTCTCGGAAAGCCTGAACTGCCCCCAGCGGTATCTGGCTAGAGCAGACCGCGCTCGTCGAGGTAGGCGACGATTTTCGCCGCAGACTCCTCGGGCTCTTCGTTCTCGGTCTCGACCGTGACCTCCGCGTTCAGCGGAGGCTCATAGGGGTCCGACACGCCGGTGAACTCCTTGATCTCCCCCTTGAAGGCCTTCTCGTAGAGACCCTTCACGTCGCGCTCTGCGCAGGCCTCGACCGATGCGTTGACGTAGACCTCGATGAACCGGTCACCCATCATCTCTCGAGCCTCGTCGCGGATCTCGCGGTAGGGCGAGATCGCAGCGGTGATTACCGGTGTTCCGTTGCGCGAGAGCAGGTCGGCCACGAAGGCGATCCGCCGGATGTTGGTATCGCGATCCTCCTTCGAGAATCCCAGGCCCTTCGAGAGGTTCTCGCGGACCACGTCGCCATCGAGGATCTCGATGTTGGCGCCGCGATCGCGGATCTCCTTCTCGACGATGTGCGAGATGGTCGTCTTGCCTGCGCCGGAAAGTCCGGTGAACCAGAGTGTGAAGCCCTTGTCGTTAGCCATTTGCTCCTCTTGGGGTCAGATGATTTGTCAGGTCAGGTGAATCTCTAGCCGGGTCAGCCGGCGTTGCGATAAGAGTCGATCAGGATCTGGGCAACCTCTGGGCGTGAGAACTCGGGCGGAGGCATCTCGCCCTCACCGAGCATCTCGCGGACCTTGGTGCCGCTGAGGAAGACGTGATCGGAGGAATCGTGTGGGCAGGTCTTACCGGATGCCATGCCCTCGCACTTGTTGCACCAGAAGGAGTGTTCGAAGAACAGCGGTGTGATCCCGAGCTCCTGCGGATCGATGTCCTCGAAGATCAACTGGGCGTCGTAGGTCCCGTAGTAGTCGCCGACGCCGGCGTGATCGCGTCCGACGATGAAGTGGGTGCAGCCGTAGTTTCGACGTACTATCGCGTGGAGAACGGCCTCACGCGGACCGGCGTAGCGCATCGCCGAGGGGTTGACCCCCAGCATGACGCGGTCCTCCGGGTAGTAGTCCTTCATCAGGACCTCGTAACAGGCGATCCGCACGTCAGCGGGTATGTCGTCCGACTTGGTCTCTCCGACTATCGGGTGGATCAAGAGTCCGTCGCAGATCTCGAGCGCGGCTTTGGTCAGGTACTCGTGCGCGCGATGAATCGGGTTACGGGTCTGGAAGGCGACGACGCGCTTCCAGCCACGATCCGCGAACGCCTTCCTGGTCTCCTCCGGAGAAAGCAGATGCGGAGTCACAGGATCGATGTGGTTGGGCAGCGCATCGGCCTCGATCGGGCCGGCCACGCAGCGGGTCCCCTCTTCGCGTATCGCCGCTACGCCGGGATGTTCGTCGTCGGTCGTGCGGTAGACGTTCTCGGCCTCGAAGTCGATGTCGCGCTCGAAGATCTCGCTCACGGTCATCCGACCCAGCGACTTGTCGTCGGATGCGCTCAACTCGATGGTGTCTCCGACCTCGCACTCGAGATCGGTGGCGAGGGTGACCGGGATCGGCCAGATCTCGCCTGAGGAGAGCTTCATCTCCTCGCAAGAGGATCGCCAGTCCGCCTCACCGAGGAAGCCTGTCAACGGGGCGAAGCCGCCGTTGGCGATCATCTCGAAGTCGGCGGTCTGCCTTGGGCTGAGTGTGAGTTCGTGTGTTTCGGCCATCTCTTGTTCCGACGCGGGAGGGTAGTGGTTTCCGTAGGCCGAGGTGTTGAGCCTCAGCCGTGGAGCCCGCACTCGGTCTTCTGGCTGCCCGCCCAACGACCGGCACGCTCGTCTTCGCCGAGCTCGGGTTTGCGGGTGCAGTGCGTGCAGCCGATCGACGGATAGCCCTGATCGTGGAGAGGGTTGTAGGGAACGTCGTTCTCCTGGATGTAATTCCAGACGTCCTCCTGAGTCCAGTCGGCGATCGGGTTGAGCTTCCAGAGGCCGAACCGTTTGTCCCAGTCGAACTTGGCCGCCTTGGCCCGGGTCGCCGAGTCCTCGCGGCGGATACCGGATACCCAGCAGTCGACGGTGGAGAGGGCGGAGCGCATCGGCTCGACCTTCCGGATCCCACAGCAGGTATCGGGGTCCCGATTCCAGAGTTCCTGGCCGTACAAGCCCGCCTGCTGCTCGAGAGTCATCGAGGTGTAGCGATGGAATCGAATCCCGTACCGCTCCTCGAGTGCCGTCCTGGTCGCGTATGTCTCGGGGAACAGGACATCGGTATCGAGGTAGAAGAATCTGACCTCGGGATTGATGCGGGTGGCCATGTCGACGATCACCGAGCTCGTCTTCTGGAACGAGCAGGCGATGTAGAGGCGCGGATGGAACGACTCGATCGCCCATTCGAGCGCCTCCTGCGCCGAGGCACCCTCCACGGCCTGAGGGATCCCTGAGAGGTCAGCCTCTTCGATCAAGGTGTTTGGATTCGCAGTCCTGGCGTCTTCCACTGATTCCATTCAAGACATTCTGACAGCGTCAAGGTCCGCAAAGGGCATATTTCCTGCCGCCGGGTTCCGGATCGCCTCGGTCACACCGCACATTCGCCCTCGCCCCTTTCGACTTTGAACTCTTCCTGCCTACTCCAATCCGTGAAGAGTTCGACATTCTGGGGTGAGTAGTCGGCGGGCATGGCCAGATCATCTATGGCCTGCTCAAACCGCTCCGTTCCTACTCGATCCGCAAAAACCACGAAGCTCTCGTCCTCGAGGCGCTCCTCCTGATAGATGCCGATCCAGCGCTCGATCGCATCAGGGACGCGCTTTGCGGGGAGTCTCGACTTCAACCTCGCTCCGAAGCCCACGAGCCCGTCGGCCTGACGACCGCCGATGTGGGGGACGTAGGCCGGGATTGTGCGGTCGCCAACCTTGATCGAGGCGCCGTAGAACCCGATATCGGCGATGTGATGCTGGCTACAGCCGTTCGGACATCCAGACATCTTGATCCGAATCTTCGCCGTGAGCGGGTCGGACAAGTCGATCGCATCCAGCCTTTCCGAGATCGCCCGATTCAGCCCCATCGAACTCGTGATCCCCATTTTGCAGCTGTCGGTTCCCGGGCAGCTGACCACATCCCGTATTCCCTCTGCACCTGCTCCACCGAGTCCGATCTCGTCGAGCGTCTTCCAGAGCTCTTCGACTCTCCCGGGGCGAACCCAACGCAATACGAGATTCTGCTGCACGGTGGTTCGGGCCCAACCCCCTGCGTATTCACGGATGATCGTGGCGAGCGCTCTGAATTGCTCCGGAGTCAGATCCCCCCGGGGAACCTTGACCGTTACCGCAACGAATCCCTCTTGGCGCTGGGGAACTACGTTCGAACCGCAGAAGTCCAGGAGCTTCGGGTCACCGTCTTCAGGGAGGGACCCCACTGGCTCGGCGGAGCGACCGAGCGCCATCCCCTCCTCATCGAGATCGAGCGAAAGCCGATCTATCCCGAAGTCTCTTTCTTCGACCCAGTCTCCTTCGAGCTCGGAGGCGACCATCTCCTTGAACTCATCTATCCCGACCTTGTCCACCAAGACCTTGATCCTCGCCCTCGCACGGTTTTCCCGAAGCCACTCTTGGCGGTCGAAGATCCTGAGCGCCGCCTCGGTCCACTTCAGATATTCCCCATCGTCAACGGTCAGGAACTCCGAGAGAGTAGGGGCGACCCTCGGCATGATCGAGGTGCCGCCCCCGACGCGCATCTCCACGCCGCGGATCTCGCGGCCATGTTCCACGCGAATCCGGGGAATGAATCCGATGTCGTGGATGCCCGTGATTGCTCTGTCCTCGTTCGTTGCGGTGAATGCGGTCTTGATCTTGCGCGGCATCAGCTGTGTCGTGGGATGGCGCACGAAGTAGCGGACGTAAGCAGCCGCATATGGAGTGATGTCGAAGGCCTCCCCTCGGCACACTCCCGCGAACGGATCTCCCGTCACGTTTCGGACCGTGTTTCCGCACCCTTCTCTGGAGGAGAGTCCGGCTTCGGACAGGACCCTCATCGCGTCAGGCATATCCCTCAACGCCATGTGGTGGATCTGGATATTCTGCCGGGTGGTGATGTGCCCCTTGTTCAGCGGGGCCCACCGCTCGCACACCTCCGCAAATGCCTCTAGTTGTTCAGCAGTGATGCCGCCGAACGGCACCTTGACGCGGATCATCTGGACATCCGGCTGGCGCTGGCCGTAGACGCCCTGCTTCAGCCGGAACCCTATGAATTCCTCTTCGGGTGTCTGGCCGCCGAGGAACCGCTGCGCCTCTGACTCGAAGTCTTGGAACTCTTGCTCGATGATCGGTATGACGTGACCGGGTACGGATTCGTAGCTCTCCGGGTTCTCGAGAGTGCCGAGCTTTCCCTTACCCTCCTGCTTCTTATCCGTGTCCTGCTCGAGGGTGCGGTGTACCGGCAGGTCGGTGGTTTTCGGTTCCAATTCTCCTCCGTCTCGGGTTGGATCCTGGCTCGCGCGCCTTTTGCGGCACTAGCCAGCAGCGACCGGAGAAATATACCAAAACCAGATCGGGATTAGGTAATTAGATCAGGACACGGTGATCAATCGACGTCTGTGCTCTCGACCAGGAACGCCACGCGCACGTGGGCCCTCCACTCGTCGAGGTTGTCGCCCCGCAGTCCGGTGGAGACAACGTCCACGGCCCGGATGTTGCGAAGGGTTCCCTGAGCCTGCTTGAGCGCCTGCTGGGCTGCATCGTCGGACGACTTCTTCGAGCTGCCGACGAGTTCGATGATCTTCACGACTGCCATGAGCATCTCTCCTTTTTGCGATCAGCGTCACCGGACCTGCCAGCGACCGTTGTCTTTCAAGATACGCGAATCAGACGTTCAGTTGGGGCCTACTGGAGCGGTGCCCCATACGTTTGCCACTACCCTGCGCGCCTCGACGGCCTCGCGCAGAGCCGCCCGTTGCCAGTTGCTGGTCGAAGCCCCTGACTCTGATCCCTCCGGTCCGCTGCTCATCTCGGCAGCGAACAGATCGATCGCCGCTGCGATGGCAGCGGCCTCGTCCTCGGTGGGGTTGCCCTTGGTTACCGAGATCGATTTCTCGCTCATCTCTGTTTCCCTCCACGGTTCCTGCGCACAATCGAACCGGCCTTCCTGAGTCGTTCTCCGCCGATCATCGAACGGAAGAGCATTCTACGCGCCCCCTGATCGGTCAGAGCGAAACGACGGGCCATCGAGAGCTCTGCCCGCTGGGCGCGCTCCCGCAGATCCTGAGCGACCTCGAAGGTGATCGTATTCGCACGTTGCAGGGCGACCAACTCGCGAGCTTCGTCCGACTCGGCCCGCTCGAGATCCTCTGCAGTGACCCTCTCGGCTCTCCTCTTGCCGACGAAGAGCCCGTGGCCGTTGCCAGCCTCTCCGGTGAATCCGTCCGGAGAGATCGAGACCGGCTCGAACGCCCGCCCCCAGTGGGCCTCGAGCCACCAAGGTGAGTGGAAGATCGACGCGAAGGTCCCCTCCTCGCCGGTCGGCAGGCAGATCATCCCCGTCTCCTGCTCGACGTACGGGAATCCGCTCTGGGCTCGATGGGATTCCGCCATGCCGGGGCCATGGAAGGTCGCAGCGAGTAATCCATCCGGCTTGATGACCCGCTGCAGTTCCGAGACCCAGTCGGCCCAGCCGCTTGCGATGTGGGTGAAGACGGAGATGGCGATCACCAGATCGTAGGTCTCGTCCTCCACTTCCTCGAGCGGCGGCGTAGAGGAGTTGACGAAGAAGCTGAATGGCGGTTCGAGGTTCGCCTTGCACCAATCGATGCTCTCGGAATGCATGTCGCACCCATCTATCCGCGCCACCTCAGCCTCCGTTGTCAGGTGCCGCAGGAGTCGACCCACTCCGCAACCGAAGTCGAGCACCCGCTTCCCTTGCCAGCTCCAGTCGCTGCCGAGCGCCTCGGCGATCGAGGCGCGGTTGAGGGCCCCGACCCGGTCGAAGGTATCCAGATCGGTCATCGAGACCCTGAAGACGAGATCTTCGGGCGGTATCGGAGCGTTCGACCTCGGGCCACGATCTGCCGAAGTCGCTTCGCTCAAAGCGGGATGTTGCCGTGCTTGCGCTTGGGTTGTTCGACCCGCTTGTTCTGCAGGGTCCGCAACGCCTTGATCAGTTTCGGCCGGGTCTGGTGGGGGACGATCACATCGTCGATGTATCCACGTTCGGCGGCAGCGTACGGGTTTGCGAAGTGGGCCTTGTAGTCATCGATCAACTCGGCCCGCTTTGCGTCCGGGTCGTCCGCGTCGGCGAGCACACCCCGGTAGATGATGTTGACCGCTCCTTCAGCTCCCATCACTGCGACCTCGCCGGTGGGCCAGGCGAAGTTGAAGTCGGCGAGCATGTGCTTGGAGTTCATCACGTCGTAGGCGCCTCCGTAGGCCTTGCGGGTGACCACCGTCAGCTTCGGAACGGTGGCCTCGGTGAAGGCGTAGAGGAGCTTCGCTCCGTGCCGGATGATCCCGTTCCATTCCTGCGAGGTACCCGGCAGGAAACCTGGCACGTCGGTGAAGGTGATCAGCGGGATGTTGAACGCGTCGCAGGTCCGCACGAACCTCGCGGCCTTCTCCGAGCTCTCGATGTCGAGCACTCCCGCAAGGTGAGCAGGTTGGTTTCCCACCACGCCCACCGAGTAGCCGTCGAGCCGTGAGAAACCGCAGACGATGTTCTTGGCGAAGTGCTCGTGCACCTCGAAGAACTCTCCGTCGTCTACCACCCTGCCGATCACCTCACGCATGTCGTAGGGCTTGGTCGGGTCGTCGGGGACGATCGTGTCGAGTTCCGGATCCATCCGCTCGGGATCGTCGGTCGGCTCGAAGCGCGGTGCTATCTCGAGATTGTTGGAGGGGAGGTGGCTCAGCAGGTAGCGAACGTCTTCGAGGCAACTCTCCTCGTCCTCAGATGCGAAGTGGGCGACACCGGACTTGGAGTTGTGGGTCATCGCGCCGCCGAGTTCCTCGAACTCGACCTCCTCGCCGGTGACCGTCTTGATCACCTCGGGTCCGGTGATGAACATGTGAGAGGTCTCCTTGACCATGAAGATGAAGTCGGTCATCGCCGGTGAGTAGACGGCTCCACCGGCGCACGGCCCCATGATCACGCTGATCTGCGGGATCACCCCCGAGCACTTGACGTTGCGCACGAAGACATCGCCGTAGGCTCCGAGCGAGACCACGCCTTCCTGGATGCGGGCACCGCCCGAGTCGTTCAGGCCGACGACCGGCGCTCCTACCTGGGCTGCGAGGTCCATCACCTTGCACATCTTCTCGGCCATAACCTCGCCGAGCGAGCCGCCGAAGACGGTGAAGTCCTGGCTGAACACGAACACCGGCCTGCCGTCCACGGTGCCGTGGCCGGTCACTACCGCGTCGCCGTACGGACGCTTGGCGTCCATGCCGAAATCGTGGGTGCGATGACGCACGAACGAGTCGAGTTCCTCGAAGCTGCCCGGGTCGAGGAGTTTGTCGATCCTCTCGCGGGCGGTCAGCTTGCCCTTGGCGTGATGCTTCTCGACCGCAGCCTCGCTGCCTGCATGGAGGATCTGCTCACGCAGATCCGCGAGTTGGGCGAGTCTCTCCTCGTGGGTTTCAGGGGTCTTCTCGCTCACGCGAGGCGGAGTCTATTCCCCGTGGCAGGTGGCGCGCTGCCTGGCAGCGCTCCCGCTCAGCTCGTATGCGATCAGACCAGACCCTGGAAAGGGCGACGATCGTGCGCCGAGAACTCCTCGATCAGTGCTTCCAGCCAGTCCTCGAGGCCGGTCTCGTCCTCTCGCTGGACCTCGATCTTGACGTGGGTTCCCCAGCCCTTCTCTTCCATCTCTATGGCGATGCTGGCCTGCTCCTCCACCGCTGCAGCCTCCCAGGCGAGCCTCACCTCGGGCTCCTGCGCCGTGACCTTGACCTCGGCGGCACGGCCGACGAGGGCCGAGATCAGGCCCTGCATCCGTTCGGGTTGGCTGACCAGCTCCCAGAGCTCGGGGAGTGACTTCACCAGCGTTTTCTCTGCTGTAGCCATTCGCCTGAGGAATTCGCCGTGCGCGGCGATTCCCTCCCGCGGGCCGCAATCTTGCAACCGTGAGAAACGCGTCATTTCGCTTGCTGAAGCGGAAAAACCGAGGTCCTCAGGCAGGAGCCAGCCGTGGCTCACGCCTGAGCGGGCGTGACTAGAAGAAGGTCCCGCCCTGGTATTCGCCGAAGACCTCGCGCATCTCCCCGCAGACCTCGCCGATCGAAGCACCGGCACGGAGAGCCTCCCGGATCGGCGGAAGGAGGTTGTCGCTTCCCTCGGCCGCCGTTCGGAGATCCGCCAGACGGGCGGTGACCGCCTCGTTGTCGCGGCTCTCCTTCCACTTGCTCAACCGCTCGACCTGCTTGCGCTCGGACTCCGGATCCACCTTGAGGATGTCCACGTCGTCTGGCTCATCGGAGACGTACCTGTTCACCCCGACGATCACGTCCTGCTCGGACTGGTAGCGCTCGTGATAGGACTGAGCAGACTCCTCGATCTCGCGCTGCATGTAGTCGAGCGCGTTCACAGAGCCACCCTGCTCTTCGACCTTCGCCATCAACTCCCGAGCGCGGAGTTCGATCTCGTCGGTCAGTGACTCGACGAAGTAGGAACCAGCGAGAGGGTCGACCGTCTCTGCCGCACCGGATTCATGAGCGAGGACCTGTTGGGTACGCAGAGCGATTCGCGCCGAGCGCTCGGTCGGAAGCGCTAGTGCCTCGTCGAACCCATTGGTGTGCAGCGACTGGGTTCCTCCACACACGGCCGCAAACCCCTGCAGCGCCACGCGCACGATGTTCACCTCTGGCTGTTGGGCCTGCAGGGTCACGCCACCGGTCTGGGTGTGGAACCGGATCATCTGTGCCTTCTCGTCGGTCGCGCCGAAGCGGTCGCGCATGATCTCCGCCCACATCCTCCGCACCGCGCGGAACTTCGCGATCTCCTGGAAGACGTTGTTGTGACAGTTGAAGAAGAAGGCGAGCCGCTTGCCGAAGGTGTTGGGATCGAGACCCGCGTCGATGCCCGCCTGCACGTAGGCGATCGCGTTTGAGAGGGTGAACGCAACCTCCTGAACCGCCGAGCAGCCCTTCTCGCGGATGTGGTAGCCGGAGATGGAGATCGTGTTCCACTTCGGCACGAACTCGTCGCAGTAGGCGAAGATATCGGTGGTCAGCCGCATCGTCGGCTCGGGCGGGTAGATGTAGTTGCCGCGGGCCATGTACTCCTTGAGGACGTCGTTCTGCACGGTCCCTCGGAGCTCGGTCGATTCGACCCCCTGCTCCTCGCCGACCAGCTGATAGAGGAGCAGCAGCACCGCGGCCGGGGCGTTGATCGTCATCGAGGTCGAGACGCTGTCGAGCGGGATCCCTTCGAAGCAGATCCTCATGTCCTCGATCGTGTCGATCGCGACACCGGTCCTGCCGACCTCGCCGTTGCAGAGCGGGTCGTCGGAGTCACGGCCCAGCTGGGTGGGCAGATCGAACGCCATCGAGAGGCCGGTGGATCCGTGGTCGATCAGATACCGGTAGCGCTCATTGGTCTCCTCAGCAGTCGCGTAGCCCGCGTACTGGCGCATCGTCCAAGTGCGGTCGCGATACATCCCGTCGTGGATCCCGCGGGTGAACGGATACTCGCCGGGCTCGCCGAGCCGAGCCTCGAGGTCCGGAGCGACATCGTCGGCGTCGTAGACGCGGTCGATCTCGATCCCCGAGTCGGTGAAGATGCGCTCGTCTTCGGCTCCCACCACCGGCGCGATGTAACGGTTCTCGTCTGTGGTCTTCTCGCTGGCCATCGGTGGTCTGAGGATACGGCGACTAAGCGGACTTCCGCTGCCTGAGGAACGTTCCGATCGCCTCGGCGGCGCGGGGTCCGGCGGCGCCGTCCCAGAGAGGGATCTCTGGCGCCTCGTCCGGGACTTCTTCGGCGAGTACGCGTTCTATCGCCGCCGAGAGTGCTGCCGGATCGGTGCCGACCAGCTCGTTGCTGCCGAGTTCACAGGTGATCGGTCGCTCGGTCGTGGTTCGGTAGGTCAAACATGGCGTGCCCACCGCGCTCGTCTCCTCCTGAACGCCACCCGAGTCGGTCACGACTACTCGGGCCTCCGCCTCGAGCGCGATGAAGTCCGGGTAGTCCATCGGCTCGAGTATTCGCAGCGCGTCGCTCGCATCTACCCCCGCCGCCTCCAGCCTCGACGCGGTGCGAGGGTGGACGGGGAAGACGACCGGCATCTGCTCGGCCAGCCCTTCCAACGCGTCGATCGCCTCCGTCAACTGAGCGGGGTCGTCGACCAGCGCGGGGCGATGAAGCGTCACCAAGCCGAATCCCCGCCTCTCCAGGTCATTCGCCTCCAGCACCTTCGTCCGATCTACATCCGCGAGGATCCTGACCAGGCTGTCGATCATCGTGTTGCCGACCAGAGCAACTCCGTCCCCGCTGATCCCCTCTGCGGTTAGGTTCTCCACCGCGTCCGGCGAGGTGCAGAGGAGCAGGTCGGAGATCCGGTCGGTCACGACCCGGTTGACCTCCTCGGGCATGGTCCAGTCGCCCGAGCGCAGACCCGACTCGAGGTGACACACGGGGACACCGGCCTTGGCCGCTGCGATCGCGGCAGCCATGGTCGAGTTCACGTCTCCGGAGACCACCAGCAGGTCCGGCTCGTTGTCGGCGATCTCCTTCTCGATCCCGATCAGCACCGCCGCGGTCTGCTCGGCGTGGGTGCCCGAGCCGACCTCCAGGTTGGCATCGGGCTCGGGCATGCCGAGCAGTTCGATGAAGCCTCCGGACAGAGAACGGTCGTAGTGCTGGCCGGTGTGCACCAGTCGCACCCGTCCGACCTCTCCATCCGCCAACGCGTGCAGCAACGGCGCCATCTTGACCATGTTCGGACGGGCGCCGACCACGGCGAGGATCTCGGCTCGGGGGATGTCGGCGGGGGTCGCCACGCCGGACTACCCGGGGGTGCTCCCGATGAGCCCCTCGATGCCGGCGAGATCGATAGTCCGCCGCAGACCGTCGTCCAGACTCACCGTCGGCTCCCAGCCGAGGATCTCGCGGGCGCGAGTGGTGTCGGGCTGGCGGGTTTGGGGATCGTCGACCGGCAGCGCCTCGTGGACTATCTCCGAGCGTGATTCGGTGGCGGCGATGACCGCCTCGGCGAGCTCGAGGATCGTCTTCTCATCCGGGTTCCCGATGTTGACCGGCATGTGGAACTCGGAGTCGGCCAAGAGGATCAGCCCCCTGATCAGGTCGTCGACGAAGCAGAAGGACCGGGTCTGCTCGCCCTCTCCGAATACGGTGATCGGCTTGTCCTGCAACGCCTGGCGCAGGAAGGTCGGGATCGCGCGACCGTCGTGAGGGCGCATCCTCGGGCCGTAGGTGTTGAAGATCCTCACGATGCAGGTGTCCACGCCCTGCTGGCGGTGGTAGGCCATGGTCAGCGCTTCGGCGTAGCGCTTGGCTTCGTCGTAGACGCCTCGCGGACCGATGGGGTTTACGTGGCCCCAGTACTCCTCGTTCTGCGGGTGGATTTCCGGGTCGCCGTAGACCTCCGAGGTGGAGGCCAGCAGGAACCGGGCCCGCTTGTGTTTGGCGAGCCCAAGCATGTTGCGGGTGCCCTCGGCTCCGACCTTGAGCGTCTGGAGCGGCAGGCGGAGGTAGTCGATCGGGCTGGCGGGAGAGGCGAGGTGGAAGACGAAGTCGATCTCCTGCTCGATCTCCACGTGCTCGGTGATGTCCACGTTGCGGAACTCGAACCGCTCGCCCTCCAGGTGCGAGATGTTGTCGAGGCTTCCCGTCTCGAGGTTGTCGAGGCAGATCACATCGTCGCCGCGCGCGAGCAGCGCTTCGCACAGATGCGAACCCAGGAATCCCGCTCCACCGCTGACTACCGATCTGGCCGCCACAAGGCGAGGCTAGTGGACGCTCACTCTCGATTGCGCAACGGGGAGGTCATCGCTGCTCGCCCTCGCGACAGCGCGAATCTCGCAAATAGCGGGGGGCTTTGTGTCTTCGTGGGGGCTAATCCCGCGACCTCTCTGATTGAGCGGGTTGTAAGTGGCCGGAGAAGAGATGACAGAGCAGGTTGTCGAACAGGCTGGGATGGATCGGGGCGGAGTACCCGCTCCCTTGGGCGAGCGTGAACTCCGTCGGTTTCGGCAGGAGGCCGCTGTCGACTTGATCTCTCGTCACGAACGTACGCTCAGGCGGACCGCGAGGCGGTATTCCATCTGCGCGGACGATGCGGAGGATGCTTATCAGCGAGCGCTGGAGATCCTCCTCACGAAGGCACCGCCGATCACCGGCGAGTCACTCATCCGCTGGATGCAGACCGTCACCAAACGGGAAGCCCTGGGTGTCCGACGCCAGCGCGTCCGCTTGGTCGGAACGGCACCCCCGGGTTTCGATGATTCCGAGGTCTACGACCCGTTCGAGGCAATTGCCTTCGAAGGGCCTCAACCTGATGAGCAGGTCGAGCGTGTCGAACGGGTTCGTCGCAGCAGCGAGGCGTTGAGGGCATTGAAGCCTCAGGAGGTGCGCGCCCTGATCCTCAAAGCGGAGGGTTACTCCTACAGTGAGATCCAGGAGATAACCGGCTGGACCTACACCAAGGTCAATCGGTGCATGGCGGAGGGTCGCAAGCGCTTTCTCGATGTGTTCGCCGATATCGAGCGGGGAGAGCGCTGTAAGCGCTGGGAGAACTGCCTTTCACAGATAGCCGACGGCGAAACCGAGGGGGAGGATTTGATCGAGGCTCGAGTCCACCTTCGTACCTGCGCCTTCTGCCGGTCCCGGCTTCGGGAGTACCGACGGGTCCCGGGGAGGGTGTTCGGTCTGGGACTCCCGTTGCCCCTCCTTGGCGCAATCGACTGGCTCGACTCGACACCAGTGGCGGCGGCAGATCGTCTGAGGGGCTTCTCGGCAACTCTCTCGAAGTCGATCGATTCGATAGGTGAGCGTGTGATGCCTCTGGCTTCTGCCGGCGGTACGCGTGGCAGCGGAACGGTCGTCCTCGGAAAGCTCCTGGCAGTCTGCGGGATGGCGGCGGCGGGCAGCGCAGCGTGCGCAGTCACGGGAGTCATGCCTGAACCGGTCTCGAGTGCCGCGCAGGTTCGAGATCAGGGAGTTCCGCCGTCGGTTCCTCCGGCCTCCCCGCCTTCGGATGTAGAAGCAACAGACGCCGATCGAGGGGAAGAGGTTTCGGGTGACGCAGGAGCCTCGCCGACCACCCCTGAGGAGCACTCGGCCGAACAGTTCTCCTTCGAGAGTTCTCAGCCCTCGGCGGATCCGGAACCACCTCCGACGGCTGGTGGTTCAGCCAGATCGCAATCAGTCGACCAGCCGCAATTCGGGTTCGAGCAGTAGTCCGATCGACCAGGAGAGGAGCCGAGAAATGAACGAGTTCGAGATACGCAACCACCTTCCCGCGTTGTGTGCAGCAGGGGTTTTCCTCCTGATGCTGGTGATGCCGAGTCAGGCTATGGCAGGTCAGTTCACCGTCGCCATGTGTGGCGATCAGTCGGCTGCTGCTCACTCATTCAAGTTCGACCGAAACTCGACCAGGTTCCGCTCAGCCGCAGCTTGTGGTGGGTCCGCTTCCGCTGGCCTGAAACTAGAGGTGGAGGAGGGCAGGACCTCCGGATCACGTTGGGGTAGATGGAGGACGGTCTCGCCCTCGCCCCAACTACCCATCGTCGGGTGGTCCCTGCGAGCACACATCCGAGATTCAAATGGCCTCGTGGGGAGGATCTGCTTCGAGCGCACGAGTGTCGGCACTCGCTGTCTCGGGGATGACACCAATGGTTCCTACCGCCTCCATGGTGCGGTCGCACCCGATGGCGAGGCAATCGCGCTTCGCCTGGGCTGCTTTCTCGAGAAGGGGTGTGAAGGTGGGAAGGACGCTCATCTCTTCGCCCGCAACATGTATTTGACGGTCGCCGACCGAGTCGCACCAGTTCTCGACCTCACGGGACCGCTGGTCTCGCCGGGGCTCAAGGCCGGAGAGACCTTCGTCGGGGTCGCTGCTCAGGATCGTGAGTCCGGGATCCATCGTGTCGACGTGATGGTCAATGGCACGGTGGTCGAATCCCGGATCGCCTCCGGCTGCCGGGAGATATCCTCCGGCACCTTTGCGGGTTATTCACCCTGCCCAACCGAATTCGAGAGTGCGATCGCACTCGACACGGAAGCTGCACCCTTCCTAGACGGGGTGAATCGCGTCGAGGTCTGCACCTTCGATGTCTCTACGCCGGGACTTGCAGATGCGAATCGAGCCTGTCAGGTGACATCGATCGAGGTCGACAACAGCTGCCCCAGTTCTCCGACCATCGCCGCATCCTTTCGAGCGGGAATCGGTCCCGGCCTCGACCAGAGTCCGGTTCTCGATTACGGCAGCTCTCCTGAGCTCTCGGGGAGAGTCACGGCCCCGACCGGCGCACCGGTCTCCGGTGCCGTGATCTGTGCACAGGAGAGGTCGCTCGGATCGTCTGGAGCGTTTCGTGAGTTGGCGGAGATGCGAAGCGGACCCGATGGTCGCTTTGCCATGAGGCTCGGGGCGGGACACTCGAGAGAGATTCGTCTCGTGCAGCGCTCCGGCTCGGTGATCTGGGTCCGTGAAGTCACGGTGCGCGTTCGGACCAGGCCGTCGATCCGCTTGAGCCGTGAACGCTTGAAGGGAGGGGGGTGTGTCGAGATCAGAGGTTCCGTGCCTGGACCGCAGAACGGCGGAGTGGTGATGGGGCTTCAGGGCCGAGCGAGGGGCTCATCGCGCTGGATGACCTTCGGTGACGCCGTCACCAGAGCGGATGGCAACATGACCTACCGGTACTGCTTTCGGGCCACGACGGCCACGACGGTCTACGAGCTTCGCGCGGTGGTGAAGGATCAGGGCGTCTACCCGTATCTGGGAGGTGTCTCAGCTGTGCGACGCGTGCGCGTGACAGTGGGTTGAGCCAGCAGAGCAGTAAGGGTTTCAGCTCCGTAGGCCTGTTGATACTCTCCGGTACTCGATGAGCCGCAGAGCAGGGAAAGTTCTCGCAGCCGCAGGAGTATTGGCCGCATTGGCCTTGCCGGCGTCCGCGGCTGCAGCGCCCCCCAACCCTTCGGCGTCGGCGTCGGTTGAGCCGGGCTCGATCCTGTCGGCAGGCTACGAAGCCTTCAACAAGGTCAAGACCTGTCTCAAGAACATCGACGTCGGTCAGCCTTGCCTCGCCAGCGATTCGGACAACATCCGCGCGATCCTCAAGGAAGTGCGTCAGTTGTCGGCTCAGATCGAGGTACATCAAAAGGAGACCAGAGCACGTCTTCAGTTGCTGCAGCAGACGCTCGACACCTCCGTGCTCGACGAGTACATCAACGCGCTGAGACCCGAGGCTCTGAACGGCCGCCGCGCTCTGAAGGCCTGGGAGAGGATCTCGGTCTGCATGGAGCAGTCGACGCTGAAGCGCAAGACCTGTCAGGGCATCGACGGAACTGTAAGGGCCATCAAGCCGGCGGTCTCGGCATGGAAGCAGGAGCTGATCTCCCAGGCGGACCTCACATCCAGCAATGTCGAACTCGTTGCGGCTCAGTTCACCGGCACCGAGGATCGAGGCGGAGAGAACGGCCTGGCCTACGCAGCCTGGATCTTGAACAAGCGGCTGCAGGACAACCAGGCTGGCGTCACCAACCCGGCTCAGTTGAATTCCAAGACCGCACCGGTCGTCACCCGTCAGTTGGCGGCAGCCCAGAACTTCTTCATCGACTACTACGTGGATGTGCTCGACACCTACGGATTCATCAAGCCGCTGGCTGAAGGGTTGAAGAATCGGCCCAACGTCGCGCAGAGTCTCCAGCGTCGGGTCCAGACCGAGATGTACGGAACCGATGACTATTCGGTCGCAACGGTCGCCAAGAGGATGGGCCTGCCCCGGCTCGAGACCGGTCA
>CAZQMB010000006.1:74948-81695 GCA_964594365.1 uncultured Conexibacteraceae bacterium | reverse complement strand
TCATCTGTCCCGGCGCGTCGGCGGATGTCGAATTGGGACAGGTAGCCAATTCGCATGCGTTCGGTTCCACTTTCGGCGTCAACTGTTCATCGAACCAGATCCCGGGCGCAGGGAACTGCGAGGAGTCGGAAATGAGAATTCCTGCAGCGGTCGTGGCGACCGGCGGGAGGTATTACGTGCTCGACTACTCCGCATTTGCCCAGGATCCCCGGAATCGAATCGCCGTCTTCGCAAGCGACGGGACTTTCCTGGGCGCGTTTGGCTCGCCCGGCCCGGGCCTGGGTTCGCTCGGTGATTCATACGATCTCGTCCTCGGGAAGGGCTCTCGCCTCTATGCCGCTGAGTCAGGGAACACACGCGTGCAGTCCTTTGCAGCAGACCTCGCCGCGCCTTCGCCGAGCATCCTCACCACCCTGCCCTGGTCCCCGTATGCGATCGACAGCGGACCCGACGGCGAGTTGGCGCTGACCAGTTCGTTGGCGGAGATCGTGAAACTCGATAGCTCGGGTATGCCGGTATTCGAGGAGGGAGTCCCGGGGGGTGTGTTCGCTCAGGATGTCGCGGTCGCTCCTGACGGGGACGTCTGGTTCGCTGTTGGAGATCCGGACAACCGGATCCACCACCTGAGCCCCTCCGGCCAGCATCTCGGTTCGTTCGGGGCTCCGGGCGAGGCCGAGGGCCAACTCCACCAACCTGAGTCCCTCGATATCGATTCACGTGGATTCCTCTACATCACCGAATGGGACCTGAGCCACGGCTGGCGGATCTCGCGTTTCACCCCTGACGGCAAGTTCACCGGAGTCCTGCCCACGCCCGCACTCGCCGGCTACTCGGTCAAGCGGGTGGCTGTGGACGCGAACGACAACGTCCTCGCCGTGGTCAACGGCTTCCCCTCCGACTACTCCGTGATCCGATACACGAGTCGTTACGTGAGGCTCGCGAAGAAACCGAAGCCTCGGACCCGCGCCCGCAAAGCGACCTTCGTCTTTTCCTCGCAACTCGAGAGTCCCTCGTATCGCTGCAGGCTCGACAAGCGGAAGTGGTCGAACTGCTCGAAGCAGAAGACCTGGCGGCGGCTTTCACCGGGGCGGCACACAGCGACCGTTGCGGTGCGCGAATCGGCATCTTCGCCGTGGGGTCCTCCGACCGCATTCCGCTGGCGCGTCAGGCGCTGAGTTCGGCCAGGGTCGCGCTCAGCGATAGACGCCCTGTCGCAGCGCCTCGTAGATCTCGTTCAGTGGCCCGTCCGGGACGGGGAACCCGCCCGAGAAGGGAGCGCTCAGATTCACGATCAGAGCCAGATCGAGGCCGACTATCAAGGTGATGCCAGCGGCCACGAAAGCGTCCCACACCCGACCGCGCAGGGTCACCACGATCGAGTTCGCGATCAGCGAGATCCCCGCTACCAGCGCGAGCAGGAACATGCCGAGCGGCGTGGAGCTCTGTGCGCTGTCGAACCGTAATCTCCGTTGCGTCTGCAGGTCGTTGACCGCTGAATAGAGGGCTTCGGCCCGTACCTGCGAGGCTGCAGAGGAGCCGTCGAGCGACGAGACCGTCTCAGAGGTGTCCCTCTGCAGGGCCTCCAGCTCGCGCATCGCGGAGCTGCCCCGCGTGCTCTCGAGCACCGTGTTGTCGTATTCGGTGTCGCCGAGCCGAGGCCACTCACGGTCGACTACACCCTGCAGGTAAGCCTGGAGGTCGGCTTGGAGTCGATCGCCACCCGTTCCGCCCAGATCACGTGCCACCCAGGCGATCCGGTTGGCCGCCGCGGCCTCTTCGACCACGATCTGCTTCGAGGTATTCACCGTGTTGAAGGCGGCGTTGATCAGGAAACCGGTCAAGATCGCGAACAGGCTGCCGAGGACGGTCGAATAGGCCGCTGCGGTGTCTCCCATGCTCTTTCCGGCCTTGCCTGTGAAGCGGCGATGCAGATGGAGGCTGAGGCCGAAGGCGAAGGCCCCAGCCAGAACGACGAACAGAGGGAAGACCAGACCCGGAGAGAGCGATACGAGTGAGCTCACGACTCAGCCAGACTCCAGAGAGACCCCGATCCGATCACCTGCTCGACCGCGCCAGCCGCATCCAGTTCCGGGCGCAAGTCGGCGGCGACCGAATCCGGGCTTCCCGGATCCCGACCCATCAAGGCCGCGATCTCGACGGTCGCGAGTGTCCCCTCTCCTCTTGCCTGGGACCACGCCAGCGCCTCCTCGACGCTATCGGCTGGAGGACGCTGCTCCAGATCAGGGGCGAGGTTGGCGATCGCCGTTTCGTAGGTCTCGTAGGGCTGGAACCCTGGGGCGGTGATCTCCCGATCGGACGACCTCAGGACGTAGGACGGGCAGGTGTAGCGCCACCCGCTCTCCCATTGGGCCAACTTGCGTTTCACCGCCAGCGCCGCCGCCGTGGGTTCCCTGGCAGAGGCCATGTCGTCCCGGAAGGCCTCCTCGGTTGCGTCATCGGCGAGCCAGGCGGTGAGAGCCTCCGGATCCAGTCCCACGGCTTGGGCCGCCGCCCCGATCACTGCGGGTTCGTCGATCGGCTCTTCAGAGAAGCACCGCTTGCGCAGTTCGCGAAGGAGTGGATAGGAACGGTCCGATTGGTTGAGTCTCACGGCGACGACCGCCCGGCAGGCGGGGAAGCTGGCGAACATCCGCTCGGGCACCTCGTCGTAGATCGGCATCCCGAATCGCGCGGCGATCACGGCGAGGTTCCCAGCCATCTGCTCGGGGGTGAAGCGCGAGGCGATCACCTCAGGGTCCTCTGCGAGTCCGACCATCCGGGCCTCCCAGGCGAGGGAGTCTCCGTAGGTCCAGATCAACTTGAGCCTGTGGGGTTCGGCCGACCATGCCCATGGGCAGATCGGGTCGGTGAACTCGGTGATCGAGATCTCGGCCGTGGTCACTCGCCGCTCAGATCGCGATCGGCACGTAGCCAGGTGGGAGGGCGGCGGGAGTGAAGAACCAGCTCTCGATCGCGTAACGGGGCTTGGTCATCTCTCCATCGGCGGCCGTTGCATGGAGGAACATCTCGTCGAAGATGAGCGCATCTCCCGGATCGAAGATGGGGCGGACGATTCCCACGCCCGCCGCCGAGGCCGCCTTCTCAGCCTTCGCCTGAGAGACCTGATTGGCCACCATGGTCCCTTCGCCGCCGGTCTCCACGAAGTCGTCCAGCCGAGCGGGGAGGACGTCCATCCCCGGAGCCTCGTCGCCACAGCGCGAGAGCGCGAGCCACAGGTTGAGACTCCTCACCTTTCCCATGAACGCTCCGTCCTGGTGCCAGCCGGGTCTGGTTCCCGGCTCGACCTTGCGGAGCGTCGTCTTGTGCGCCGAGATGAGGCCCGGCCCGCCCAGATAGTCATCCACGATCTCTTTCAGGCGAGCTTCGGAGAGGAATTCGAGCATCTCTGCGAGGAGACCGGGGCAGTCGACGGCGAGCAGGCCCCCCGACTCCTCGATCCACGGCCGGAACTCGTCGAGCTGTGTCTGTGTGTAGGGAGGAGACGGGAGGAATGGCGCGTAGGCTCCATCGCCGTTCGCTGAAGATCGTGAGGCGTATGCTCGATCGATACCAGCGGCGAAGCCTTCAGCGCGATCCCGCTCTATCAAGCCGCGGACGATCAAGGCGCCGTGTTGGAGGATCGCCTTGCGGAGGATGCCAGCGTCCAGGCGATCACCTCGCACCTCTGGCAGGTCGTACTCACCGAGGTGCAAATCGGACCCGCTCGGAGCGGCCATCTCCTCGAGCGGCCGGTGATTGCCCGCAGCGAGCCATGACGCGTACCGGTGCCTCACCGAGAGCAGTTCACGATTGGATTCAGGGGTCGCGAGGCGCCGCGCCTCTGACCGGGCGCGTCTGATCGCCTTCCGAAGTGATGCATCCTCCCGCCAGCGCCGGTACTTCCGACGCAGGCCCGTGTTCAAGGTGAGTGGTGACACGTTGATCGAAGGTTACCGCCGCCTATGACGGGGGTAGTCTCCGAGGTCACCATCAACCAATCGATGATCTTGGAATCCAGACAGGAGGATTTGACTCGATGACCTCAGTTGGCAGAAACGTATCCAGAACGAGAGTGTTCGCCTTCGGTGCGGCGTTGGCCTCGGTGGCAGCGCTGTTCGCTTTCAATGCAGAGCGCAGCGAGGCAGCCACCAACTGTCCGGGGACCTTCAAGGTCCTGCACAACGATCACATCGGTGCTGCGTACTTTCCAAAGGGGAATTACCAGCTCGTGATCTTGACCAGCAACCCGAGCTTCACCTGTTCGCTCGCCTCGACCAAGTTCTCGAAGTTCCTGCAGGACTACGACGGCAATCTCGGAGGTGGGTGGACGGTCAGCGCCATCGATACCGGAAAGGCGAACTTCCTCAAGAACGGGGGCCGTAAGTTCGGCGTCCGGAAGGTGAGCGGCCCCACGCCCGGCCCCACGCCTGGCCCGACTCCGCCCACTCCGAGCGGCGTGGTTTGTCCCGGTGCTTTCAAGGTGCTGAACAACGACCAGATCGGACCGCTCAGCTTCCCCAAGGGTTATTACAAGCTGATCATCCCCAAGGGATCGATCGTCACCTGCAAGAGCGCCGTGGGTTACTTCAAACAGTTCCTCTCGATTCCTTCGGGCGATCTCCCAGACGGCTGGAGGATGAAGAGCGACACGGCGGTCTTCTTCAAGAAGGCCAATCCGGTGCGCAAGAAGTTCCGCGTCGACCCCATGTAGCGGTCACTCGCTTCGGACAGATTGCGTTGGAACAGACCGGCCGCAAGCACGCGGCCGGTCTGTCGTTCGGGAGCCTCTAGCCTTCCCGCCTCATGGCACAGGGGAGAACTGGATCTTCGGCTTCTGGTGGTCCGGGTCTGGCCGGCAGGCTGAGCCAGGTCGACAGCCCGCGCGCGCCGATGTTCGCGTTAGCAGTCGTTTCGGTACTGGCGGGGATCTGGTTCCTCGTCCTGACCGAGGGCGAGTACTTCTTCTCTGATGAGTGGTCGCGTTTCAGCTTCTTCCCCAACGCGTCTCTGGAGTGGGCGCTGCACGGCACCAACGGACACCTGATCTTCCTCAATGTGCTCCTCTACCGGGCCGTGCTGGAGGTCTTCGGCGCTGGGTCGTATCTGCCGTTCAGACTCATCTGCCTCGCCCTCCAGATCTCGGTCGTGTGGCTTCTCTTCCTCTACCTCCGACCCCGGGTCAACGGCTGGCTGATCGTCGCCTGCGCTTCGCCTCTGCTCTTCCTCGGGTCGGCCTGGGTAGTCACCGCCAGCGCCTACGGAATCGTCATCCTCACTCCGATCGTCCTCGGTCTCGGTGCGATGCTCGCTGCGGACCGCAGGCAGCCTTGGTTCGACCTCCTGGCGTCGTTCCTGCTGGTATGCGCGCTGCTCTCGCACAGCGGTGCTCTTCCGTTCCTGACTGGAGTCGCAGTACTGGTCTTGATCAGGGACCGGTCGTGGAGCTCACGCATCTGGATCGTGGCTCCGGCTCTGCTCTTCTTCCTCGCCTGGAGTGTCTGGACGCGGGCTCTCTCTCCGGACCTCAGCTTCTTCGATGACCCCGTCTCCGCCGGTAACTTCACCCATCTCCCTTCTTCTCTCGTCGACACTCCAGCCGCCGCCCTCGCGGCCGTCACCGGCGCCTTCTACCGCCTCGACGCATCGGGAGGCCTCGACTTCAACCTCTCTCCTGGCTACGTGCTCCTGGTCATCGCCTGCATTGGCATCTTCTGGCTCTGGCGCAGGGATGGTTCGCGGATTTCGTCGCGCGTACTCGTGCCGGGAGCGATGCTCTTGACCTTCGCGTTCCTCATCGCGTTCGGAATGTCGGACCCCGACCGTCAGGCAACCTCGCCTCGATATCTCTATTTCACGGTCCTGTGTGTGATCTGGATCTTCTGTGAGATCTCACCAGCGATCCGTTGGCGCCCGCTCGGGGTCGGGTTCCTACTCGGGGTGCTCGGGTTGGGACTGTTGGCGAACGGGAGCATCTACGGCAAGTCGGCCTCGGGCCTTCGCGATCACGGGGAGACGGCGAGGGCCGCCGAGACCGCACTCGCAATCGCTGGTCCCGAGAGTGACCCGCTCCTCCAGATATCGGACGTGGTGGCTCCGTTCGGGTCCCCGGGAGCCTTCTCGCAGTGGCGAGCGACCCTGGACAGGAGATCGATCGGGAGGTTCGGAAGCGTCGCATACACCCCCGAGAGTCTGCGAGCCGCCAGTCAGGAGACGAAGGACATCGTGGACGCCGTGCTCGTCCCGCTGGAACAGATCCAGCCTCGTCGCGTTCGAGACGCCGCGTTGACCGGCCGGTGCAGGTTCATCCGGACTCGGGGGAGAGCTCGCACCCGTGAGATCGCGCGGATCCAGCCCGGAGGCTCGATCGTGCTCATCGTGGACGATGCCCGGAGCAGACCGGTCGATATCGCGGTCTCGAGGTTCGGGGAGCGTCGGGTCGGCATCGGATCGGTCGCCCTCCGAAGAGCCTTCAGGATCGCCTTCCCTGCGGACCGCTCCCCGAGGCCGTGGAGAATCGCGCTACCCGTCGGTGCGGGTGCGCGACTCTGCAGTGAGGGTTAGCGGCCGACGAAACAGCCCGCCGGTTCAGCGGCGGAGCTTCTTGGTGGTGGTGATGACCTGCTGGAAGGTAGGTCGATTCTGGAACGGGAAGCTCGTGTACACGATGTCGCCGTAGAAGGTCGGCGCAGCCGAGGTCACCCTGCTCCGGTTCCGGTCGAAGCAGTCGGGGGCGGGATCGGAGTCGCA
>CAZQMB010000006.1:17759-74848 GCA_964594365.1 uncultured Conexibacteraceae bacterium | reverse complement strand
ACTCCGGGCTGGAGCTTGTCCGAGATCATGTTGGATCGGTGATTGGAGGTGTAGCTCCAGTTGTCATCAGATGAGGAGAAGCCCGGTGCGTACTTGTTGTTCCACGACACGAGCACGTCGGGGTTCCTGCCCTTGGGATGCTGGGAGGGGGGAATCTGGGCCATAGTCCGATTGGCCGGGTTGAAGTTCTTCCAGTCGTACCTGCCGGTACCCCACACCGGGAAGTCACCGGAGACACCAGTGGCTCTTTGCGGGTAGAGACCAGACAGGTAGTAGGCGGTGTCGTTCGCATCCACATAGGCCCAGTTGAAGCTGAAGTTGATCTTCTGGGCGGCCTTCTCGAAGGTCGCTGCGCTCTTCACGGCATTCGGGCTGTTCAGCTTCGAGAAGCCGATCACCGAATCGGCCTCGTGTCCGTAGGTAGTCCTCGCGGTCACGTATGCGACGGGCTTTCCGTCCACCTCGGCATAGTGGGTGACGATGCCGTGCACGGTCCGGAGTGCGGTCAGATTGCGTGTGCCAGGAGAGGTCGAATCGAGGTTGTTCGGCTCCCAGGAGATCTGCTTGCTGAGCACTTCCATGTTGCGGCACTTCCCCTTGTAGAGGTACTTCGTCTGACTTCCGCCGCATAGCTGCTCGGCGAAGGTGTCCGTGAGATCGGCACTCGCGGACGTGGCGCTCCACGCATAGTCGCGACCTCGGCCCAGTTGGACGACGAGGTTGATCCCGGCAAACGCCGCCCCCCGAGTGTCGATTCCAGGACCATGGAGCTCCTGCTCCATCAGCACCTGCGGGATGTAGTAACCGACCTGCGGTCCCATCACCGCGATCGGGTGGCCGGTCGTGGACCGTCTACCGGGGATCAGTTCCCAGTTCGATGCGTGACCGACCCCTCCGATGCTGGCCTTGAGATCGGTCCCGAAGTCCGGCGCCGCTGAACGCGGTGCCCGGACCGGGCTGGAGGCCGTCTGGTAACGCTCCACGGTTCCGGGGTCGGGGAGAGCCAAGCCTCGTCCCTGGAATGGATCCCCCGTCTGGTACGGGAACCTCTTGGAGACGGTGGTGGGAGCCTCGGGGTCGTTCTTCGCCCGGAAGTCGGTCCAGACGGCCTTTGCCTCGACTGCGCCGAGGGCGACGACCAGATCGTTGTAGGCCTCGGCCGACGCGACCTCGCCGCCCCCGCCCGCACCGAAGATGCCTCCGATCAGAGAAGCCGTGGCGATTACATCGGTTGCCTTCCAATTCTCGATCACTCGAGGTTCGTTCCAGAGGACCGCGTATTCGATCGGCATCACTGCGCCTCTGCGATTCGCCTTGGCGTCCGCGATGTACTGGTTGATCCCCGCCACGTAGGAATTCACATCCGAGACTGCCTGACGGCCTGCTTTTCCGTACTGCCTCGGGAACCGGGTGATCTGCTTCTTCAGGTCAGCTTCTGTGTACGGCGCGAAGTTCCACTGGTTGCTGTCGGAACCGACGTTCGCTCCGCCGAGGAAGGTCGACAACTCCGCCCTGCCGGTGTGCCTGAGCACGTCCATGAGGAAGAGGCGATCCGCCGCACCGGCGTAGCCGGCGCCGAACATCGTGTTGGCCCGTGTCGTCCCGTAGATCTTCGGCACACCGAAGTCCCGCTCACGCAGGATCGTCACGCCCTTTCGAGGGCGTACGGTCGACTCGATATCGGCGGGCCGCACGCCGAAGGTCGCATCCTTGAAGTAGTCGGAGATATCGCTGTCGGTGAGGCCTGGTGTTCCGTAGACGAGATCCTCGTAGAGAGCCTGCTGATCCCAGAAATGGGCGGGAAGCGGTGCCCCCAGGAACGCGCCTCCACCGAAGACCCCGGCGCTCCCGGGAGGCAGGATGTTGCGGAAGCCACCCGAGTCGTTCCGGCCGTAATCGGCCACGCCTGCGGAGGCGATCGGTGCGGCGACGAGGATCGACGCGACGGCCCCTGCCACTGCTGCGATGATCCGGACTGGCTTCCTCGAGTGTCTCAACTGATTCCTCCCTGATCGTGGTCGGACGGGTACGGAGCCCTTCGACCTTTGAGCGATAGCGGCAGCCTAGCCGAAAAGCAGGATCGAGTGACGGACATCACATTCTAGATTCGATCCGCGTGAGGTGATCTGGCGGACCCGCCGCCCGTGCCTGCCTCTAGGATCAGCCGAGTGTCGGATTCGATCCAACTCAAGCTCCCTGACGGAACCGAACTCGAGCTCCCTGCGGGCTCCACCGGTGCCGAAGCGGCTGCACAGATCGGTCCGGGTCTGGCTCGTGCCGCTCTGGCGGTCAAGGTCGACGGAGAGCTTCGGGATCTAGGCCGGCCACTGCCCGAGGACGGCGGTGATCTCGAGATAGTCACCGCCGACAGCGCCGAATCCCTCGAATTGATCCGACACGACGCGGCTCACGTGCTCGCCGAGGCCGTGCTGGACCTCTGGCCCGAGGCGAAGATCTCGATCGGCCCGCCTATTGCGGACGGCTTCTACTACGACATCGAGTTCCCCGACGGCAACGCCCCCGGCGAGGACGATCTGGTGAGGATCGAGGAGAAGATGGCGGAGCACATCGCAGCCGACGAACCGTTCGAGCGCAGCGAGCTGGACTGCGAGTCGGCCATCGCGCACTTCGGTGAGCAGGACCAGGACTACAAGGTCGAACTGATCGAGGATCTCCGAGCCGGGGGGGAGGATCGCGTCTCGATCTACCGGAATGGGGGCTTCGAGGATCTCTGTCGGGGGCCGCATGCTCCGTCGACCGGCAAGATCGGCGCCTTCAAACTGACCTCTCTCGCTGGTGCCTACTGGCGGGGCGACGAAACCCGCCAGATGCTCACGCGGATCTACGGAACGGCCTTCCACAAGAAAGCCGACCTCGAAGAACACCTCGAGCGGCTGGAGCAGGCTCGTGAGCGCGACCACCGGCGGCTCGGTCCCGAGTTGGATCTCTTCATGATGCGTCCGGAGGCTCCGGGTATCCCCTTCTGGTTGCCCGAGGGCACCGTGCTGCTGGCTCTGGTCGAAGATCAGGTGCGAGAGCAGCTGTCGAGCCGCGGGTACCGGGAGATCAAGACACCGCAGATCCTCGACGAGGAGCTCTGGCACCGATCGGGTCACTTCGAGAACTACCGGGAGAACATGTTCTTCACCAGCTCCGAGGGGTCCGAGGAAGGCGACCGTCGCTTCGCGTTGAAGCCGATGAACTGCCCCGGCGCCTGTCTCGTGTTCGGTTCGACCCGTCACTCGTATCGGGACCTTCCGCTGCGCTTGGCCGAGTTCGGACTGGTCTCGCGCGACGAGCGCGAGGGCGTCCTGCATGGATTGCTCAGGGTCAGGGCCTTCGTCCAGGACGATGCTCACGTCTTCTGCACTCCCGAGCAGATAGGAGCTGAGGTAACGGATATCTGTCAGGCGATCGACACTCTCTACTCCCGGTTCGGCTTCGATCAGGTCGAGGTAGAGCTCTCGACCCGCCCCGAGAAGTCGATCGGCGCCGATGAACAATGGCAACAGGCGGAGGCGGCACTCGCCGGGGCCCTCGATTCGATGGGTCGGCAGTACAAGGTCAATCCGGGCGACGGGGCGTTCTACGGGCCGAAGATCGACTTCCACATCACGGATGCGCTGGGTCGCTCCTGGCAGTGCGGGACCTGCCAACTCGACTTCTCGATGCCGGAACGATTCGATCTGCATTACACGGGGGCCGACAACTCCGAGCATCGCCCGGTCCTGATCCATCGTGCGCTGCTGGGCTCTCTGGAGCGCTTCGTCGGGATACTGATCGAACACTACGGCGGCAGGTTCCCCCTCTGGCTGGCCCCGGTCCAGGTCGGGGTGCTGCCGGTGGCGGACCGCCACCTCGACTATTCGGCGGATGTAGCCGAGCGGCTCGACGGTGCCGGTTTCCGGGCGAGGATCGACGGCAGGTCCGAGTCGGTGGGAAAGAAGGTCCGTGATGCCGAACTGGCCAAGTTGCCGTTCATGCTCGTGGTCGGCGACGAGGAGGCCGAGCAGGGGGAGGTCTCGGTGCGCTCTCACGATCAGGGTGATCTTGGGAAGATGTCGATCGATGACCTCATCGATCGCCTCGAATCGCGAGTCGAACGCTGATCGATGGTGGCATCGCTACACTTCCCGGCAATGCAAGGCACCGAACCGAAGACGATTCGCTGACGCGTCCGTGCCCGAACCTTCCATTTCCCTGACTCCCGCAGCTTGAACACCCACTGGATGCCTAACTAGTGGGAACCTCCCGCTTCGACCGTCGTCCGCCCGAGCGCGATTCGACCCGTATCAACGAGAAGATCCGGGTATCCGAGGTACGCCTGATCGACGAGCTGGGCGAGCAGAAGGGCATCGTCGACACCAAGGAGGCTCTCTCGTACGCGAAGGAGCGGGACCTCGATCTGGTCGAGGTCTCTTCAGGGTCCAAGCCTCCGGTTTGCAGGGTGCTCGACTACTCGAAGTACAAGTACGAGCAGGAGCAGAAGGCGAAGGCCGCCCGAAAGCATCAGCAGCAGATCAACGTCCGCGAGATCAAGCTCCGCCCGCGGATCGCCGATCACGACTACGAGACCAAGAAGGGGCACGTCGAACGCTTCCTCCGTGGTCAGGACAAGGTCAAGGTGACGATCATGTTCCGTGGACGCGAGATGTCCCACCCTGAGCAAGGACGGGTTCTGCTCGAGAGGTTGTTCGAGGACCTTCAAGACATCTCGATAATCGAACAGCCGCCGATGCAGGAAGGCCGGAACATGACAATGCTGCTCGGGCCATCGAAAGGGGCGAGCAAGCCCCAGGCCGATGAGAGCCCAGCGGATCCGCCCGAGGGCTCGGACTGAAATCGTTCGGCCCTCCTCGGGGCCGCTTCCTGCTTTACTTCTCAGCCATGCCCAAGATGAAGACACATTCCGGAGCCAAGAAGCGTTTCCGCAAGACGGGAACGGGCAAGCTTCGTGGGCGCAGGGCCAACACCAGCCATAACCTGGGCAAGAAGTCGGCCGATCGGAAGAGGCGGCTCGGACGCCCCTCTGTTATCTCCGAGGCCGATCGTGCGCGGGCTGGTCGGATGCTCGGAAATGGAGACAGCTGATGCCGCGTACCACCAACGCACCGGCGCGTCACCGTCGCAAGAAGAAGACCCTGAACCAGGCCAAGGGCTATTGGGGGAGGAAGCATTCGAGCCCGCGGTTCGCCAACGAGCAAATCCAGCGCTCCGGCTACTACGCCTTTCGCGATCGCAGGGCACGCAAGCGCGAGTTCAGGCGGCTCTGGATTACCCGCATCAATGCGGCTGCGAGGCAGGAAGGGATGACATATTCGCAGTTGATCCACGGCCTCCAGGCGGCCGAGATCGAAGTCAACCGCAAGATGCTCGCTGACATCGCAGTCAACGATCCCGAGGGATTTCGCCGATTCGTCGAGCTCGCCCGCGAGGGTGCGGCCGCCTAGCTGCCAGCAGGCGGAATCGCGCTTCGACCGGGCGGACCGTTCCAGACGGCCCGCCCTTTTTCGTTCGGGGAGCGACTCTCAGACCGGTGGAGATGAGCAGATATGCAGATAACCAGTTCAGACAACGAGAAGCTCAAGACGATCAAGCGACTCGCCCAGCGAAAGCACCGCGAGCGCGAGGGACTCTTCGTGAGCGAGGGAGAGGACCTGTTGGAGGCCGGCAGGGAGGCGGGCCTCACCCCTGTCTACGCCCTGGTTGCGCCGGGCAGTGGTCTCGAGGGCATCGAGTGTCCCGAAGACCTCCTCTCGAAGGTATCCAGTCTCGGCTCCGGCACCCGGGCGATCGCCGTTTGGGAGACGCTCCCTCCTTCCCCGATCGAAGGCCCCTGCGTGTATCTGCACGGTGTAGGTGATCCCGGAAACGTCGGCACGATAGTCCGCACCACGGCGGCCCTCACCGGCGGCACGGTGGTCCTCGGTCCCGGCTCGGCCGACGCGCTCTCACCCCGCGCCGTACGCGCGAGCATGGGGGCCGTGTTCGCATCGCCCCCCGTCCGGGCTGAGTCCGTGGCGGAGTTGCCTTCGCCCAGAGTCGCCCTCGTTGCTCACGGAGGCGGGCCCCCTGACGAGTTGGAGGGCGCGGGTACCCTCTGTCTCGGGGCGGAGCGAGAGGGTCTACCCGTCGAAGTGACCGATCTCTGCGAGAAACTCGTAACCATTCCAATACAGAACGGCGGCGCAGTCGAGTCCTTGAACGTCGGAGCAGCAGCTGCGATCGCACTTCACTCGATAGCGACAGGTGGGCGCGATGCTTGACGAGATCCAGAAGATCGGAAGCGAAGCGGAGGAGAGGATCTCCTCTGCTCGGAACACGGCTGATCTCGAAGAGATTCGGGTCGAGTACCTCGGCCGCAAATCACGGTTGACGTCGTTGCTGCGCGGCATCGCAGAGCTTCCCGATGCCGAGAAGGCCGCCGCCGGCAAGGCCGCCAACCAGGTCCGCGCAGAGATCGAATCCCACCTGTCCGAGCGCGAGACGACGCTCGGAGAGGGAGAGCTGGCCGAAGCGATTGCCGGTGGTGGAATCGACATCTCGCTTCCCGGCGCTCCGGCACATCCGATCGGCAATCTGAACCTGATCACACTGACCCGGAGGCGGATCGAGGATCTGATGATCGGATTGGGCTACCGGGTCGCCGAGGGTCCGGAGATAGAGCTGGACTACTACAACTTCACGGCTCTGAATCACCCCGAGGGGCATCCCGCACGGATGGTGCAGGACACCTTCTACGTCGCGCCCGGGAGCTTGGCGAGGGCTCTCGACGACGAGGTCTTGCTCAGGACCCATACCTCGCCGGTCCAGGTCAGGGCGATGGAATCGGAGCCGCCGCCGCTCTTCATAGTGGTTCCGGGGAAGGTCTACCGCAGGGATTCAGACGCCACGCACAGTCCGATGTTCCATCAGGTAGAGGGTTTGGCGGTCGCCGAGGGGATAACGCTGGCCGATCTCAAAGGGACCTTGCTCGAGCTCCTGCGGGGGCTGTTCGGACCCGATCGAGAGATCCGGATGCGTCCTCACTTCTTCCCCTTCACCGAGCCGAGCGTGGAATTCGACGTGTCGTGCTTCGCCTGCAGCGAGGGCGTGATCGAGGGCGGTCAGCGATGCAGTCTGTGCAAGGGCATCGGCTGGATCGAAGTCGGTGGTGCCGGCATGGTCGATCCGGAGGTCTTCGGTTTCGTCGAGAGCAACGGCTACGACCCTGAGCAGATCCAGGGGTTCGCGTTCGGGATGGGGATCGAGCGGATCGCAATGCTGAAGCACGGCATCGGGGACCTCCGGCGTATCTTCGAGGGCGATGTCAGGCTGATCGGACAGTTCGGATGAGGGTTCCGCTCGGCATCCTGCGCGAGTATTGCGACCCGGGCTGGGAGGCCTCCGAGCTCGCCGAGCGGCTCTCGATGTCCGGTACGGAGGTCGAACGGGTCGATTCGGCAGGCAGCGCCTCGAAGGAGGGGTTCGTGATCGGACTCGTTACCTCGGTGGAACCCCACCCCGACGCGGACCGTCTCAGGGTCTGCACGGTAGAGGCGGACACCGAACGGACGATCGTCTGCGGCGCACCGAATGTGGAGGAGGGCCAGTTCGTGGCGGTCGCCCTGCCGGGAGCGGTGCTGCCGGATGGTACGAAGCTGAAGAAGGCGAAGCTCCGGGGCGTGACTTCTGAGGGGATGATCCTCTCCGAGTCCGAACTGGGACTGGGGGAGGCTGCGGACGGAATCATGGTGCTCGATGGCGGTCTCGAGGCCGGTTCGGAGCTTTCCGATCACGTTCCGTACCTGTCGGAGGCGCTCGAGCTGGAGATCACCACCAATCGTCCCGATTGCCTTTCCGTGTACGGAGTTGCGAGGGAAGTGCACGCTGTGAGTGGCAGCCCGCTCGCTCCACCTCCGTGGGGAGAAGATGCGGACCCGGATTCGAAGAACAAGGTCGCGGAGATCGCCACGGTCGAGGTCGAATGCCCGGAGTTCTGCCCTCGCTTCACAGCCAGGGTCTTCGAGGATGTCGAGGTCGCTCAGTCTCCTGCATGGCTGGCGAATGCCTTGACCGAGGCAGGCCAGCGCCCGATCAACAACGTCGTCGACATAACCAACTACGTGATGCTGATCTGCGGCCAGCCGCTACATGCGTTCGACCTCGATCGCGTCGGCGGCTCCCAACTCATCGTGCGCGTGGCCCGGGAAGGCGACACTGTTGCGACTCTCGATGGCGAGAGGCGGGAGATGTCCGAGGGTTCGATAGTCATCTGCGATTCGGATGGGCCTATTTCGATTGCCGGGGTGATGGGGGGTGCGTCATCCGAGGTCGGCGATGCCACGAAGCGTGTGCTCCTCGAGTCGGCGACTTGGGATGGTCCCTCGATCCTGCGGACCTCGCGGGACTTGTCGCTCCGCAGCGAGGCATCGGCCCGGTTCGAGAAGGGACTCGATCCCGAGCTGGCGATCCGGGCCCAGCGGCTTGCTTCGCGACTCATGGTGGAGATCTGCGGGGCGAGGATGGCCGATGGGACGATTGACATCGAGGCCAAGCCTCCAGAACAGCATCGAATCGAACTCCGGGTCCCACGGGTCGCGTCGCTGATCGGCATGGAGATCGACTCTGACACCTGCACCGAGCGGTTGACCCGCCTCGGATTCGAAGTCGAGCGTGAGGGCGATCATCTCCTCTGCCTCGTCCCGCCTGAGCGCAGCGGAGACGTCAGTCGCGAGGTCGACCTGATCGAGGAGGTCGCAAGGTTGGCGGATCTCGATTCCTCGCTACCGGCCACTTTGCCGTCAACCGGCAAGGACAGGGTCGGTGGGCTGTCCCGAACGCAGGCGCGGATCCGTCGCGCCGAGGACGTCCTGCGCGATATCGGCGGACTGGAGATCGTGTCCTACTCGTTCAACGAACCAGATGTCTCGGCCCGCCTCCGTCTCGATGGTGCCGATCCGCTGTCTGAGCCGGTGCTGATCTCGAATCCACTCTCCGAGGATCAGTCGGCAATGCGAACGACTCTGGCACACGGCCTCTTCGAGGCAGCAGCAGCGAATCTCGCTCATGGGTCAGAGAGGGTGTTCCTGTTCGAATCCGGGCGCGTCTATCTGCCCGGGCCGGCGAACATCGAGATCGGTGACGGGGCTGTGTCCGGGCGGTTCTCCGGCGAGCGTGCGGCGCCTGTGGTGGAGCCGCATCATCTGGGTGGGGTCGTCACCGGTGGACCAAGTCGATCATGGCGCGATTCGCAGGCTGCGCCTGATTTCTACTCGACCAAGGCGATCGTCGAGGCGGTTGGTCGCTCGCTAGGGTGTCCGCTCGAATTCTCCGTCTTCGAGATCGGCTTCCTTAGGCCAGGCCGGACTGCGAGGATCCTGACCCCCTCTGGCGAGGCGGGTTGGCTGGGAGAGATCGATCCGAGAGTTGCCGACTCATACGGTTTGCCAGCCAACACTGCGGCCTTCGAACTGTCCTGCGGGGCCCTGCTCGCCGACACCGATCTCGGCGAGGAGATCTTCTCGGACTATTCGCTGGAGCCCCCGGTTTACGAGGATCTCTCGATCGTCGTTGGAGAAGGCGTTCCCTCGACCGAGGTGATCACGACGGTGTGCGCTGCGGGCGGCGATCTCGTCGACTCGGTGGAGCTGTTCGACATCTACCGCTCCGAGGAGATAGGCGAGGGACGGAAGAGTCTCGCTCTCCGCCTGACCTTCAGAGCGGAGGGCAGGACCTTGACCGACGGGGAGGTAGCGGAGAGCCGCCAGCAGATCCTCACCGCCATCGAAGAGTCCGGGGGTCGCGCCCGTGCCTGATGGTGCCGTACAGCCCCTTGGTGGCGAGCCTGTCGCACGTGTCCTGATCGCCGGCGCCTCCGGTCTGACCGGATCGCTGGCGGCCGAGCTGATCTGGCGTCACCCATCGTTCGAACTCGCAGGAGTCACAGCCCGGTCCGAGGTGGGCACGCGAGTGGACGAGCTGTATCCACAGCACCGCGTGCCTCTCGCCATGGAGGAGTTCGAGTCGATCGACCTCGGCGGGATAGATGCGGCGATCGTTGCCTACCCGCATGCTGCGGCCGCCCCGGTGGTCGCTCATCTGACCGACTCCGGCGTTCGGGTGTGTGACCTGTCTGCGGATTTCAGGATCTCCGACCTCTCGACCTACGAATACTGGTACGGGGAACACCACGCTCCCGGCTTGATCGAACGTGCCGTGTACGGACTGCCAGAGATAAATCGCGAGGCCATCTCCAAGGCTCAGCTGGTTGCAAATCCGGGGTGCTATCCGACGGCGACGATCCTCTCGTTGCTTCCGCTGGCCGAGGCCGGCCTGCTCGCGGAACTGGTGGTGGACGCGAAATCCGGTGCCTCCGGAGCAGGAAGGGCCACACGCGAGGACCTCGGATTCGTTTCGATCAATGAGAACGTGCGGCCCTACGGGGTCGAGGGGCACAGGCACCACCCCGAGATCTCCGAGCAACTCACCCGCCTCGGAGGCGATCATGTCCCCCTCACCTTCGTGCCACACCTACTGCCTCTCGACCAGGGAGAGCTGGTTTCCTGCTACGCGAAGCTCACCCGCGAGGTTCCGGGTGACGAGCTCTTGGAGATGTACCGGGAGCGATTCGAGGGAGAACCGTTCGTCGAGGTGAGCGACCAGCCGCCCGGAGTGCTCGAGGTCAGGGACACGAATTTGTGTCGGATCTTCCCCTTGCCCGCCGCAGGCGGAGACTTGACGCTGGTCTTCGGAGCCATCGACAACCTCTGGAAGGGGGCGAGTTCGCAGGCGGTCCAGAACCTGAACCTGATGTTCGGGCTGAGCGAGACGGAGGGGATCTCGTGAACCGCTGGCAGCGGTGGGTGGAGTGGCCGGCGGGCACCGAGGAGCGTGATCTCGCACGCTTCGCACCTGGCTTCAGGGCGGGAGTGGCATCGGCCGGCATGAAGAAGGGGGGCAGGAACGACGTCGGCCTGCTCGGTGTCGACGACGGGGTAACGGTTTCCTCTGCCATCTCGCTTACCTCCAATGCGGTCGCCGCGGCGCCGGTTCGGCTCTGCCGCGAGCGCTGCGACTCCAGCGCCCTGTCGACTGCGGTGGTCAACTCCGGCAATGCCAACGCGGCAACCGGCGAGCAGGGCTTCGCGAACGCCCTCGCCCTCCAGATCGCTGCAGCCGAGGCAGTCGGCGTACCAGAGCGAGAGGTTGCGGTCGCGGAGACGGGCGTGATCGGTGTGCAACTGGACATGCCACCCCTGCTCCGCGCCGTAGGAGAGGCGGCTGCAGGGATGACCGCAGACAATGCGAGCGACTTCGCCGAGGCGATCATGACCACCGACCGTGGCGCGAAGCAGATCGCGGTCGAGTGCAGCGGGGTGACCCTCACCGCTCAGGCCAAGGGCGCCGGCATGATCGAACCGGGCTTCGCCACGATGCTGTGCTTCGTCCAGACCGATGCAGAGGTCGACGACCTCGAAGCGGTCTCGCGTTCCGCAGTGGCCGGGTCCTTCGAGCGCATCACGGTCGACGGTCAGATGAGTACCAATGACACTGTGCTCGTACAGGCCAATGGCTCGTCGGGTAGACCCCTCCCTCCGGGACTGCTGGATGCCGCGTTGTTGGACCTCGCGCTCGAGGTGGTTGCCGACGGAGAGGGCGCCACCCGGGTCGGCAGGATCGAGGTGAGAGGAGCCTCAGATGCACCCGAGGCGGAGCGCGTGGCCAGGGCCATTGCCAACTCTCCACTGGTCAAGTCGGCGCTTCACGGCCGGGACCCCAACTGGGGTCGGATCCTCCAGGCGGCCGGCGCAGCGCTGGCTGGCGAGGATCTGGGCCCTATCGGCGAGGAGTCCATCTCCGCCCGGGAACTGGCGGAGGATCGGCCCGATGCGGAGATTTCGGTGGATCTCTCCCGCGGTTCCGGCACGGCACACGCATACTTCTCTGACTTGACCAAACGCTACGTGGAGATCAACTCGGAGTACACGACCTAGACAGATGAGCACGAACATCGAAACCCTTCTCGAAGCGCTGCCGTACATCCGGCAGTTCAACGGGAATACGATCGTCATCAAGTACGGCGGAGCCGCGATGCGCGACGACGCCCTTCGCGAGACCTTCGCCACCGATGTCGTCCTGCTCAAGTACGTCGGGATGAATCCGGTGATCGTCCATGGAGGTGGGCCCGAGATCTCGGAGCACATGGAGCGCCTCGGCTTGGAGGTCAAGTTCCACGGCGGGCTCCGGGTCTCGGATGAGGACACCGTCGACGTCGCGAGGATGGTGCTGTTGGGGAAGGTCAACACGGACATCCTCGCCCGGCTGAAGCGACACGGCCAGCCTGCTGTGGGTCTCGGCGGGGAAGACGGAGCGCTGTTCGAGGTCAGTCCTGCCCCGGACAGCGAGGAACTGGGACTGGTCGGCGTGGTCGACTCGGTGAATGTCGACGTGATCGATCACATCGCCGAGGACTACATACCGGTGATCGCGTCGGTGGGAACCGACTCGGAAGGACGCCCACACAACATCAACGCCGACGAGGCGGCTGGAAAGGTCGCGGCGGCGATGGGGGCGCAGCGCGCCATCTTCCTGACCGATGTAGAGGGTTGGCTCGGCGACCCCGAAGATCCATCCAGCCTGGTCAGGCAGGCCACGGCGGGGGAGGTGTCCGAGGCTCTTCCGGGGCTGGAAGGCGGGATGAAGCCCAAGTTGTCGGCCTGCGTCGAGGCGGTCAGAGGGGGAGTGGAGGCAGCCCAGATCATCGATGGGCGCGTGCCGCACAGTCTCCTGCTCGAACTGTTCACGGATCGCGGAGTCGGGACCAAGATCACCGCCTGAGCGGTGTGAGGACTGGTCCGGAGAGCGGCAGATGGATCCGAGAGATCTCGAGAAGCTCGATGAACGTTGGTCGATGCACAACTACCGCCGGTTCGGCGTCGAGTTCGTCGAGGGGTCGGGAACTCGCCTGACCGATTCCGAGGGCCGTGAATACCTCGACTTCCTGACCGGCATAGCCGTCTGTTCGCTTGGGCACTGCCACCCGGACGTGGTGGCCGCGATCGAGGATCAGGCCGGCCGCCTGATGCACACATCCAATCTGTTCCTGAGTGAGCCGGCCGTCGAGCTGGCACGGAGGCTCGCCGAGTCGAGCCTGGGAGGTGCGACCTTCCTGTGTAACTCGGGAGCCGAAGCCAATGAGGCCGCGATCAAGATCGCGAGGAAGGCTGCTCACACCCGCGGCGTCTCCAGCCCCCGGATAGTCGTGCTCGAGGGAGGCTTCCACGGCCGCACGATGGGCGCGGTCTCCGCCTCACCGAAGATGTCGCAGGACCCCTCGTTCGCTCCGTACCTGGAGGGATTCGACGTCGTGGCGCGAGACGATGCGGACTCCCTCGATCGCGCGGTGGGAGAGCAGACGGCCGGAATCCTGATCGAGCCGGTCCAGGGTGAGGGCGGCATCCACCCGATCGCTGACTCGGTGCTCTCAGCTGCGCGAGGCGCCGCTGATCGAACTGGGGCCGCGCTGATCTTCGACGAGGTCCAGTGCGGCATGGGACGCACGGGTTCTCTCTGGGCCTACGAGCCCTCGGGAGTCGAGCCGGACCTGCTCACCACAGCGAAGGCGCTGGGGGGCGGGTTCCCGGTTGGGGCCTGTATCGCCAGCCCATCTTGGTCATCCGTGTTCGAACCAGGCGACCACGGCTCGACCTTCGCGGGAGGGCCGATGGCGAGTCGGGCCGCGCTGGCCGCGCTGGAGGCGACATGTGATCCGGGCCTGATGGACTCCGTGTCCGCTCTCGGCGAGCGTCTTCGCGTCGGGCTGGCGGGGATGTCGGCATTCAGTGAGGTACGCGGGAGGGGTTTGATGGTCGGCGCGGACCTCGCTTCGGGCGGAGGCGCACCGGACCTGGTCGCCGATCTCCTGGGCAAGGGGTTGATCACGAACGCAACCGGACCGGCGACGCTGCGCCTACTGCCGCCATTGGTCCTCACCGATCAGGAGGTCGATCGCGCCTTGGAGTTGATCTCAGACACCGTTTCGTGAGTCGATTCGCACAGAAGCCGTCCGGCACCGCGTTACCCTTCGAGCAGTGAGTACTAACGCCAAATGGATCATCGGCCTCTTGGTGGCGATAGTGGTCGGTCTCGTCGTGGGGCTCTATCTGGTCAGCGGTGACAGCGGTGGCTCCAGCACGACGGTGACCGAGTCCGCGCCGACCACCGCTCCCACGACGACCTCAGTGCCGACGACTACCTCGACTCCCACCACCACTCCGACCACGACCACATCTGGCGGTGGCGGCGGTGGCGGCGGCGGGATTCCGGTTCCCTGAGTCACTGAGATCGCGGTCCGGCGTGGGGCGCTGCGGGAAAAGCTGACCGCGTTCTTCGGTCTGCTCGTGCGAGACTTTCGGCCAATGAGCGACGCCGAGCAGACATCCGAGTCGAGCGAGTGGCAGCCAACCGCCTCCTACGAGGCCGATCCTGCGTCGGTATCGAAGGTCCTCCTGCTCTATTCGGGAGGGTTGGACACGAGCGTGATGCTGAAATGGATCCAGGATCAGTATCAGGCCGAAGTCGTGACCCTCACCCTCGATATGGGCCAGCCGGGAGAGGATTGGGACGCGGCTCTGACGAAGGCCCGTGATCTCGGGGCTGTCGAGAGCGTCCTGATCGACGCCCGCGAGGAGTTCGCGCGTGAATACGTCCTGCCCGCGATCAAAGCCAATGCCCTCTACGGAGGGGGCTATCCGTTGTTCACCGCCCTCGGGCGCCCTTTGATCGCGAAGCTGGCGGTCCAGACTGCCCGCGCTCACGGCTGCGACACGATCGCACACGGCTGTACCGGCAAGGGAAACGACCAAGTTCGTCTCGACGGGACCATCGCCACTCTGGATCCGGACCTGCGGGTCCTCGCTCCGGTGCGGCAGTGGAAGATGGGGCGCGAGGAGGAGATCGCCTACGCGCGCGAGCACGGAATACCGGTCAAGGGTGGAACCGAGGCCGCGCCGTACTCGATCGACGACAATCTCTGGGGCAGATCCTCGGAGGGTCGCGAGATAGAAGATCTCGACTCAGCTCCGGACCCCGAGGTCTTCCAATTGGTCACCCGCCCCGAGCTGGCACCTGACGAGCCGGTGGAGATCGAGATCGGTTTCGAAGCGGGCTGCCCCGTCTCCTTGAACGGAGAGCCCCTCGGACTGGTCGAGCTGATCGAACGGGTCGGGGAGATCGCCGGAGAGCATGGTGTCGGCATCGTGGATCACATCGAGGACCGGATCGTTGGTTTGAAGGTGAGGGACCTGTACGAGGCACCGGCGGCAGCGGTGATATTGACCGCTCACCAGGAGCTCGAGAAGCTCGTGTGCACGATCCACCAGAACAACTTCAAGTCGGGGCTAGAGAGTCAATGGGCGTACCTCTGTTACGCGGGGCTCTGGTACGAGCCACTCAGGGGCGATCTGGATGCCTACATGGATTCCGTCAACCGATGGGTGGAAGGGCGCGTCACGATGCGTCTCTACAAGGGCCAGGTGACCCCGATCAAGCGTCATTCGCCCTACGCGCTCTACGACGCTGGTTTGGCGGGATTCGGAGAGTCGGGCGGCAGCTTCTCCCAGCAGGCAAGCCCTGGATTCATCGAGCTCTTCACCCTGCAGACCCGACTCGCCCATCGGGTGCGTGCCGACGAGGCTGGCGAGTGAGGATGTCGGCGCTCTACGAGGCCATCGGAAGACTCGTCGTTGCCGTCGTTTCCCGGCGCTACCGCGACGAACTGCGTTTGATCGGCGTGGCCGCCATCGTGGCGGCGCTCTTCGCGCTTCTCTGGGGCATGCGCGAAGGTGGAGGAAAACAGACCCTGATCGCGGAAGTCCAGGGGGCACGTCGCAAGCGACGCCCCGGCGCATTCGTGAGCATCCGCTAACTTTTCCGAGGGCAGCGGCGGTCCGAGACGCCATGCCCCGACCGATGACGATGACCGGAAACAGCAATCGATCTGCGGGGCTGCGCCCCATCCTGCCCATGCTGATCGGGGTCAGCCTCCTGCTCTCCACGGTGGCAGTCGCTGGCGCTGCGAGCAAGCGGGATCGACAGCGTCTCGAGGAGGCCTCCAGGCGCGCGGACCAGATCGAACGACAGCAGCAGATGAGGTCAGGCCAGATCTCCGAGGTTCAGGCCTCCGCACGCGCAGCAGGTATCGACGAGATGGAGACCCTGGCCCGCCTGCAGCGGTCGCAGCGGGAGAAGCGGTCGCTGGTGCTCCGGCTCGGTCAGGCGAATCGAGATCTGAAGCAGGCCGAGGTGCGAGAGGCGAGGGCTGTCCGGATCCTCTCCGATCGGCTCATCGCCATCTACCGCAATCCCCGCCCTGACTACATCGGATTCCTCCTGGGTGCCGACAGCTTCGAGGAGCTCCAGACGACGGCCGAGTACCTCCGGACGGTCCACGATGCCGATCAGTCCGCAGCGGATCGTGTGGAGCGACTCCGACTCGAGATCGCCGAGCGGCACAAGGAGATCCTCGAGACCAAGACCGAACTCGACCGGCAGATCGCCTCGCTGCAATCCGAGCAGGAGGCTTTCGCGGCTGCGAGGAAGCGGGCGAAGATCGCGGTGGACGAACTCCTGGCAGCGCAGCAGCGAGGCAGCGGTCGCCTCGATGCAGCTCGGGACGAGGTGAGCCAGATTCGTTCCGAGATCAATGGAACGCCCCTCTATGGAGGCGGGCCGTATGCCATCCCCACCTACATCGTCATGTGCGAATCGGGAGGGAACTATCGCGCCTTGAATCCGTCGAGCGGTGCCGGTGGGGCGTACCAGATCCTGCCATCCACTTGGCGGGCATATGGCGGTAAGGGTCTGCCGCACCTGGCCTCGAAGGCAGAGCAGGATCGAATCGCCGCGATGATCTGGCGTGACTCGGGTTCGAGCGCCTGGGTCTGCGCCTGAGCTCGACAGACCATCTCCTCGACCGAGAGGGCGAGTCGTCCACTTTCCCGCAGCTTGCGGAAAGTGACGTAGGCCGAGAGGCTGGGCGTCTGCCACGCTTGGCAAGATCGTCACGTGACTGCACCGGGCTCAGTTCACCTCCACGTCCACAGCGAGTACTCGCTGCTCGATGGCGCATGCAATATCGATCGGATGGCCAAGAGGGCGGCCGATCTCGGGATGCCAGCTCTGGGGCTCACCGACCACGGTGTGATGAGCGGAGCGGTAGACCACTACAAGGCATGCAGAGACGCAGGGATCAAGCCGATCCTCGGCCTGGAGGCGTACTTCGTCGACGATCGGTCGGTGGCCCGGGCCGGAGGTAAATACGAGCGCAACCATCTCACACTCCTCGCCACGAGCGATACCGGTTTCCGGAATCTGGTCCAGCTCACCTCCTCGTCCTATCTCGAGGGCTTCGGCAGCGGCAAGGCCAACGTGGACATGGAGCTGCTCGACCGGCATTCGGAAGGCGTGGTAGCTCTGACGGGGTGCCTGCAGTCGCGCTTCTGTCGGCGCTTGGTGGAGGACCGCCCCGACGATGCGCGGGTGCATCTGGACGAACTGATGTCGGTTTTCGGTGACGATCAGGTCTATTTCGAGGTGCAGCGCAACGGCATCCCGGATCAGGAGAAGGCCAACGAACAGATCGTGAGGATCGCGCGAGAACGAGGCCGCCCGCTGGTCGCCACGGCAGATGTCCACTACCTGCATCGAGAGGACTTCGATCACCACGCTGCCCTCCTCTGCGTCCAGACGAAGTCCACCCTCGACGCACCGAGCCTCAGTTTCGACACGAACGAATTCTTCCTGAAGAGCCAAGCGGAGATGGCCGAGGCCTTCGCCGACATGCCCGAGGCACTCGACTCCACACTCGAGATAGCCGAGAGATGTGAGGTGGACATGGATCTCGGGGGCCTCTTGCTGCCCCGCTATCCGACCGAGAACGGTGAAGAACCCGGTGAGATGTTGCGGAGGATCGCCGAGGAGGGTCTGCGCCGCAGGTACGGAGACCCTCCTCCAGCCGAAGCGGTCGAGAGACTCGAGATGGAACTAGCCGTGATCGCCGAGATGGGGTTCGAGAGCTACTTCCTGATCGTCTGGGATTTCGTCGCGCACGCAAAGGGAAACGGCATCGCAGTCGGACCGGGGCGCGGCTCGGCGGCGGGTTCGATCGTCTCCTACGTGCTCGAGATCACCGATCTCGACCCGATCGAGAACGGATTGCTGTTCGAGAGATTCCTCAATCCCGGCCGAAAGTCGATGCCGGACATCGATATCGACTTTTCCGTGCGGGGACGGGAACAGGTGATTCGCTATGTCCAGGAGCGGTACGGCAAGGAGTGTGTGGCGCAGATCATCACCTTCGGCAAGATGGCTCCGCGGGCAGCCACACGCGACGCCGCCAGGGTGCTCGGGTTCGACTACGGCACCGGCGACCGCCTCGCGAAGCTGATACCCGAGCCGGTCCAGGGACGCAATCCGAGCTTCGAACAGTGTCTGGAGGAGGGCTCCGACCTGCGCAAGGTCTACGACTCCGACCAAGAGGCGAAGCAGATCGTCGACGTGGCGAAGGGCCTCGAGGGAATCGTCAGGAACAACTCGATCCACGCTGCTGCCGTGGTGATTGCGGATCGCCCCCTCCAGGAGATCGTCCCTCTACAGCTGGCCGAGGACAAGACGATCGCGACCGAAGACGGCGAACGCGCCTACAAGACGGTGACCCAGTACGCAATGGGTCCGATCGAGGAGATCGGCCTCTTGAAGATGGACTTCCTCGGTCTGCGGAACCTCGATGTGATCGAGGACACGGTCGAATTCGTCGAACGGTCGACCGGCGAGAGGATCGACATCAAGGAGATTCCCCTGGATGATCCGAAGACCTTCGAGATGTTGACGCGGGGCCAGTCGGTCGGTGTGTTCCAGTTCGAGTCCGATGGGATGCGCGACGCCTTGCGGACGGTCAAGCCGACCGAGTTCCGCGACCTCGTCGCCTTGGTCGCGCTCTATCGCCCGGGCGCGATGGGATTCATCGACGACTATGCGAAGGGGAAGCGCGACCCCACTTCGGTCGAGCACGACGATGAGCGCCTCCGTCCGATAACCGAGAGCACCTACGGGTGCATCATCTACCAGGAGCAGTTGATGGAGATCGCCAAGCAGATGGCCGGATTCTCCCCTGCGGAAGCGGACGACCTGCGGAAGGCGGTTGGCAAGAAGAACCGGGAACTGATGGCGACGATGAAGGACAAGTTCTTCGCCGGTCTAGGAGAGCGCGGTACGGCCAAACCCGTGCAGAGCCGGCTCTGGAAGCTGATGGAGGCCGCTGCCGACTACTCGTTCAACCTCAGCCACGCTGCCTGTTACGCGCTGATCTCCTACAGGACCGCTTGGTTGAAGGCCAACTACTCAGCCGAGTACATGGCCGCGCTGATCTCGTCCGTGATGTCCACGAAGGACAAGGTCCCCTTCTTCGTCAATCGCTGTGGAGAGATGGGCATCGAGGTCCTGCCTCCCGATGTGAACGAGTCCGATCACGGATTCGTGGTGGCGGGCAGCAGGATTCGGTTCGGTCTAAACGCGGTCAAGAACGTCGGTCACTCAGCGGTAGAGGCCGTGGTCGCAGCCCGGGAGGCGGATGGTCCTTTCACCTCCATCTGGAATTTCTGCGAGAGGGTCGATTCCCGGCAGGTCAACAAGCGTGCGGTCGAGAGCCTGATCAAGTGCGGCGCTCTCGACTCGACCCGCGCGTCGAGGAAAGGCATGCTGGAGGTATTACCCACAGCTGTCGCCAGCGGGCAGAAGGCGCAGGAGGATTCCCGGAGCGGTCAGGGATCCATCTTCGATCTGGACGATGGCGGGGGAGACGGGGAGAGCTCGAGCCAGTCCAACGACCCGCCCGTACCCGTCGACGAGTTCGAACAACGCGAACTCTTGGCCCTCGAGAAGGAGACTCTCGGAACATACCTTTCGGCCCATCCACTCGACGAGGTTCGTGACGCGCTTCGCTCGCGGGTCGAGTGTGGGCTTGCCGATCTGCGGTCTCGTCCCGACCAGTCCACGGTTACCGTGGGTGGGCTCGTATCCGAGGCGAAGAAGATACGGACCCGTCGAGGAGCACTGATGATGTTCGCGACCCTCGACGACGTCGAGGGGCAGGTGGAGGCGCTCGTCATGGGCCGCGTGATGGAAGGGGCCGAGTCAGTGCTCGAGCGTGACAGCGTCGTACTCATCACGGGGAGGCTCGATCACCAGGAGGGCGGACAGACGAAGTTGATCGCACAAGAGGTGAGAGCCTTCGATCCCTCGGACGAGGAGATAGCGCGGGCGAAACGGGCCGCGGGCAACGAGCCGGTGATCGTTCGAGTGGACGCGGCCGGACTCGACCGTCAGGTAGTCCCCGAACTCAAGAACTTGTTCGAGAGCTTCCCGGGGAGCTCCGAAGTGGTACTCGAGATGGTCACCAAGGAGGGCTCGAAGCGTCTCCGCTTCGGCGACCGTTACAGGGTCAAGGACTCAGAGGCCCTCCACGCCGAGTTGGAGGCGCTGCTCGGTCCGGCAGTGGTCAAGGCGGCCTGAGGAGTCCGGCGAGCGGCTCATCCCGCCCCCTAGACTTATCGAGATGGCCACATCGAGACCTCTCAAGCGCAAGCAAGGGGCGGGAGAGTGCCGCGAGTGCAACTCGTTCTGCGACAAGCTCGTCGACCCGTCGGGGTGTATCGCGATGGGGTGTCGTTATCTCTATTCCTACCGCGACGAGGTCAGCGGAAGTTCTTACATGGGGTGTCTGCAGCGGGTATTCGGGGCCGAGATCGACCTCGAGTTGTTCGAAGAGGCCGAGGCCGGCAAGGGCTTCGGGGGGATCAAGATGCAGGGCCCTCCGCTGCCTCACTGTCAGTTCTCGGTCGAACGGTCGTACGAGAGCGACGGCCCCGGTTACGAGTGCACGAACAAGCGGTTCTTCGACTGCTCGGAAACCGGCCCGGAGGGAATCCGCGTGTTCGACCTCCGAAACGCCCTCGACTGAGTCGACTACTTCCGGGAAGCCCCTTGCTTCCTGGATCGAAGTCCTTCGCGCCAGAGCCTCCTCGCCAGCGAGACCTCAGCACGGTCTGAACCCTGACCGTCGGGGCCGGGCGTCTCGAGTACCGCAGGCGTCCCCTGCAGACGTGGTTCGGAGAGGAAGGCCCGGAAGCCGCCCTTGCCGATCTCCCCTTCGCCGATGTTGGCGTGTCGGTCGCGGTTCGAGCCACATGCGTCACGGGAGTCGTTCACATGCAGATACGAGAGGCGGTCCACTCCCACATCTGTTGCCATCTCGTCCACCAGGGCCTCGACTCCAGCCTTACTCCTGACGTCGTAGCCGGAAGCGTGGAGGTGGCAGGTGTCGATGCAGAGACCGAGCCTGTCGCCTCCGCCAGCCAGATCGATCAGATCCCCCAACTCGGCGAAGTCCCTGCCCAGCAGAGCTTCGTTTCCGGCCGTGTTCTCGAGCAGCGCCGGGCACCGGTCGGAATCGGAGAGGGCATCGGCGATCATCTGGGCCGATCGCTTCTTCGCGGGCTCTCGTTCCCCGCCCTTCAGGGCACCCGGATGGATCACTACCCCTGCTGCGTCGATTGCGTCTCCCACCCTCATCGCGTGGGTCAACGATGCGAGGGACTTGCGTCGCAGTGTGCGGTCGGAACCTGCCGGATTGATCAGGTAGATCATGTGGATGACGACAGATTGGATCTTCGAGTCCGCCATAGCCTCCTTGAAGGCGGCGAAGTCCTCTTCGGTGTAGGCCGTCGGTTTCCAGGCCCGCGGACTCTGGTTGAAGATCTGAATCGCCTCGCAGCCCTTCTCGGTACCACGTTCAACGGCATTCAGCAGACCGCCGGCTGTGGAAACATGGGCACCGATCAGCACTGTGACCTCCATGCGCTTCCGATTCGCGCCTTCACCAACCGGTGTCCTTCACATCGGGGGAGCACGCACGGCACTCTACAACTGGCTCGCTTCCCGCGGAGAGAAGGGTGAGCTCGTGTTGCGCCTCGAGGACACGGACCCCGAACGCAGTACCGAGGCGAACGTCGCTTCGATCCTCGAGGCGTTGGAGTGGCTCGAGCTGGATTGGGATGTGGGCCCCCTACGGCAGAAGGAACGTGAGGATCGCCATCGCGAGTGTGTCCAGCAGCTGCTGGAGACGGACCGCGCCTACAGGGATCCCGCAAGCGCGGAAGAGGTGGCTAGATGGAAGAAGGAGAACGGCAATCGCGGGTACAGGGGCGAGGGTGCTGAGGATCCCTCGGCTGCGGTCAGGCTGCGGGTGCCCGATGACGGAGAGACCGTGGTCAGAGACGAGATACACGGGGATGTCGCATTCCCGAACGCTGCGATCGACGACTTCGTGATCGCGCGCTCTGACGGGTCCCCGCTCTACAACCTCGCGGTGGCCATCGATGATCTCGACATGGGGATCACGGACGTGGTTCGTGGAGACGATCACCTCTCCAACACCCCGAAACAGATCCTCGTCATCGAGGCTCTGGACGCTTCGCCGCCGCGGTACGCGCATCTGCCGCTCCTCCACGGTCCGGACGGCAAGAAACTCTCGAAACGTCACGGCGCTGACAGCGTGCAGGCGTTGCGCGATTCCGGATATCTGCCCGAGGCCGTGCGCAACTACATCGCTCTGCTCGGTTGGGGCACCGAGGATGACGAGACCCTGCTCACTACCGAAGACCTGATCGCGAGATTCCGTATCGACAGGGTCGGAAAAGCCGCAGCGATCTTCGATGAACAGAAGCTGCGCTGGATGAACGGCAGGTACATGCGCGAGCTCTCCGTCGACGACTACACGGCGCGGGTTGCGGCCTTCACCGACCGGGAGGTGGACGACAGATTGCGAGCTGCGTGTGGGATAGCTCAGGAGAAGGCCCAGACTCTCGCAGAGGTCTGGCCTCTGATCGGGTATCTGTTCGAGGAGCCTGAGGTCGACGAGAAGGCTTGGCGGAAGGTCATGAAGGAGGGCTCCGCCGACCTCCTCCAGTCCTCGCATGCGGCTTTGGCCGAGCTGGATGGTTTCGAGGTGTCGGAGGTCGAGGAGGCACTCGAGCAGGTGGTGGCGGATGCCGGAGCCAAGCCAGGTGCCGTCTATCAGCCGGTGCGAGTAGCGCTCACAGGTGGCAGCGTGTCACCGGGTATCTTCGAGACGGTGTCAGCACTAGGCAAGGAACAGACGCTCACGCGCATCGAGGCGGCGATCGATCGCTGCCGTACAGAGCGGGGGCGAACGAGTTGATCTCGATTACCTCGAAATCGCGGTACGCGGTCGTCGCGCTGGCGGAGCTTGCTCGACACCCTGACGCACCCGTGTCGGCTGGAACCATCGCCGAGCGGCGTGGGATGCCGGTCCAGTTCCTCGAGCAGCTGCTCGCCTCGCTCCGCCGAGCGGGCCTGGTCACCAGTCACCGTGGCGCCAAAGGCGGTTACACGCTCGTGCGGCCGGCGGAGGAGATCACGGTACTCGAGGTGGTTCAGGCCCTCGACGGGGTCGTGGGAGAGGAGGCCAACGAGGCTGGGGGAATCTGGGCCGAAGGCGTGGCCGCTCTGCGCGGGTGTTTCAGTGAGACCTCGATCGCGGAAATCGCCGAGCGTGAATTGCCTGCCGAAGGCCGGGGTCTCTACCAGATCTGAGGTCGTAAACCCTTTTGCCGGGCAGGCCTGTGCGGGGCGGTCCATCTCCGTCGGGTAGCGTAATCGCGTGATGGCCGAGACCCGTAAGCGACTCGACTCCCTGCGCACCGCCTCTGAGTCCGCGGCAACCGTGGGTGAGACACCCATGGTCGAGCTGAGGAACCTCAGGCCCGAAGGGGGCGCAGAGATCGTCACCAAGCTCGAGTTCTTCAATCCCGGTGGGTCGATCAAGGATCGGATCGGCGTGGCCATGATCGATGCGGCCGAGCGCGACGGCCTGATTCCGGAGACCGGGGCGACGATCGTCGAACCGACCAGCGGCAATACGGGGGTGGCGCTCGCTGTCGTATGCGCGTCCCGTGGCCACCGGCTCATCCTCACGCTCCCAGAGGGAATGGGCAGGGAGCGGCAGGCTCTGTTGCGAACGCTGGGCGCAGAGGTCCACGAGACGCCCTCCATGGGAGGGATGGACGAGGCCGTTTCCCTCGCCAGGGAGATCGAATCATCTGAGGACGCTTACATGCCACAGCAGTTCTCCAATCCCGCGAACCCGGAGATCCACCGCAGGACGACCGCAGAGGAGATTTGGCGAGATCTCGACGGAGAGGTCGATGTGTTCGTCACGGGCGTAGGTACCGGGGGTACCATCACAGGAGTCGGCCAGGTGCTCAAGGAGCGGAACCCGGACGTGAAGGTAGTCGCAGTCGAGCCGGCTGGATCACCAGTGCTCTCCGGCGGCGAACCTGGGCCCCATCGGATACAGGGCATAGGTGCGGGATTCGTGCCTGACATCCTCGACAGGAGCGTGATCGACGAAATCATCACCGTGACCGACGAGGACGCGATAGGCGCGGCCCGCGAGTCGGCCCGCCGTGAAGGGCTGTTGATCGGCATCTCGGCAGGGGCGTCGCTGCATGCGGCGATGGAACTTGCGGCTCGTCCCGAGTTCGCCGGCAGACGCGTCGTCACCATCGCCTGCGATACGGGGGAGAGATACATGTCACTTCCCTTCTTCCCTCCCGAGGGTTGATCTGCACGTGCTCGGTCTTTCGAAATTGAGGCAGGTGATCGACGCGATCGGTTCGGACCTCGCTGCTGCCCGCGACCGGGACCCGGCTGCCCGTGGCGTTGGGTCGCTGGGGATCCTGCTCGCCTGGCCCGGAGTGCAGGCCGTTCTCGCCCATCGCATCGCGCACGGGTTGTGGCAGGACGGGGTCCCGGTGGCACCGCGAACGCTGGCATACCTCTCCCGTGCCACCACAGGGATCGAGATCCATCCCGCTGCGGTGATCGGGAACGAGTTCTTCGTCGACCACGGAGCGGGGGTGGTCATCGGCGAGACCGTCGAGATCGGCGACCGGGTCACGGTTTACCAGGGGGTCACGCTGGGGGGCACCGGTTTCGCCAGAGGGAAGCGGCACCCCACGATCGGTGATGACGTGACGATCGGGTCGGGCGCGAAACTGCTCGGCCCAATCGAGATCGGTTCCTCATCGAAGGTCGGGGCGAATGCGGTAGTGATCGATGACGTCCCGGCACACACCACGATCGTGGGCAACCCCGGGCGCGTGGTCCAGACCGAAGGCGGACGGCTCGATGATGCGGTGGGCGTCGACTGGGCCGACCTCCCGGACCCGGTCGCCGACGCCCTTCGTGAGATGGGAGATCGGATCGCGGCGCTCGAATTCCGATTGGACCGTCTGATCGATGAGGGTGAGCGATCCGCAACGGTCACACGGCTTCACCCGCGCAGCGGTCGCGGCTCCGTCGAGAGCTGAAAGAGGCGGATCGGACCGGCAACCGGAGGCGTGGTTATTCTCGCCGGGTGAACGATTTCGGCACAAAGTCTCCGGTCGCGAGTGCGGAGGCACTGCTCGAGGGGCTGAATGCCCCCCAGCAAGAGGCCGTTTCCTACGGGGAGGGTCCACTCCTCGTGCTCGCAGGCGCTGGTTCAGGCAAGACGCGCGCGTTGACTCACCGGATAGCGTGGCTGCTCGCGACGGGTAGGGCTCGGCCCGATGAGATCCTCGCGATCACCTTCACCAACAAAGCGGCCCAGGAGATGCGTGACCGGGTGGGAGCGATGGTCGGTGCGGTCGAGAGGAGGATGTGGGTGATGACCTTCCACGCTGCGTGCGCCAGGCTGTTGAGGGTCGAAGCGGAGCGGCTCGGCTACAAGTCGAGCTACACGATCTACGACGAGGCCGATGCCCGGAGGATGATCAAGCGTGTGCTCGACGCGATGGAGGTGGACACCAAGCGATATCCACCCAGGGCGATCAAGGCGCGGATATCGGACGCGAAGAATTCGCTGATCGGTCCGTCCGAGTACGCCCGGGAGGCCGACTCTCCATTCGAGGAACTCGTTGCGCAGGCCTACGCTCAGTACCGCGATCGGATGCTCGAGGCGAATGCGATGGACTTCGACGACCTGCTGGTCAACGCGGTCTCGGTACTGGAGCGGGATCCGGAGGTGCTTGCGCGTTATCGGCAGAAGTTCAGATGGATTCTGGTCGACGAGTATCAGGACACCAACCGCGCCCAATATCGACTGCTGCAGCTGTTGGCATCCGAGAGCGGGAACATCACCGTGGTCGGCGACGACTCCCAGGCTATCTACGGGTTCCGTGGATCCGACGTCCGGAACATCCTCGAGTTCGAGCGTGATTTTCCGGGAGCAGCGGTGGTGAAGCTCGAGCAGAACTATCGCTCGACCCAGAACATCCTCGGCGCAGCCAATGCGGTGATCGCCAACAACCCGGAGAACCTGGAGAAGGTCTTGTGGAGCGAGGCGCCGGATGGTGACCCGATCAAGGTCGTGACCCTCGATGATGAGCACGCAGAGGCACGCTACGTCGCGGGTGAGATCGAATCCCTGGTCGAGTCCGGAGTTCCGCGAGAAGAGATCGCCGTCTTCTATCGCGTCAACGCGCAGAGTCGCGTCCTGGAAGACGTCCTGGTCCGCTACGAGATGCCCTACCAGGTGGTAGGCGGCACGAAGTTCTACGAGCGTTCCGAGATCAAGGATGCAATCGGCTATCTCACTCTCCTGAACAACCCCGCAGACCAGATGGCTTTCAGCCGGGTGGTGAACTCTCCCAAGCGGGGGATCGGACAGACTTCCCAGGCCAGACTCCTCGCATACTCGAACACCACCGGTCGGACCATCTGGGATGTCGCATGTGACGCGCCCGAGGTCCCCGGCCTGGGGGCGGCGGCCGTTCGGTCTCTGGGGAGGTTCACCGAGATGCTCGAAGAACTTCGCGAGGGAGTCGAGGACAGGCCCGTCGCCGATCTTCTGGAGGATGTGCTCGGTCGCACCGATTATCTCGAGACGTTGAGAGCGGAGAGGACTGTCGAGGCCGAGGGCCGGGTCGAGAACCTGGAGGAGCTGATCGGGGTGGCTCGGGAGTTCGACGCGAACCGCAAGTCCGAGGAGGGGAGCGCGACCACCGCCCTGGAGGAGTTCCTCCAGGAGGTCTCTCTCTACACCGATCAGGACGGACTGAACGAAGACGAGGGGAAGGTCACCCTGATGACTCTTCACAACGCGAAGGGGCTCGAGTACCAGGCGGCGTTCGTGATCGGCTGCGAAGAGGGCACCTTTCCGCACAGCAGGGCACTCGAGGAGGGGTCTGAGGGCGAAGAGCGCCGCCTCTGCTACGTGGGGATCACCCGGGCGCGCCGCAGTCTCTGGATGACCAACGCCCGCACGCGTCGGATGTACGGGGGCAGGCCAGACCCCACCGTCCCGTCGCGGTTCCTCGACGAACTGCCAGAGCAACTGATCGAAGTCGAAGGCGAGCGCTCACGATCTGCCGCCGGCGCCTTCGGCGGATGGACGTCTGAGCCCCAATCGCGTCCGCAGCCGCTCGCGGACGTCCCGAACTTCACGATCGGGGACGACGTGGTTCACGAGAGTTTCGGCGAAGGGGTGATCACCGGGGTCGAGCCGGGCGGAGTGGTGACGGTCAGGTTCGCTGGCGAGGGCGCCGAGCGGAAGCTGATGGCAGATTACGCACCGATGAGTCTCGCGCGGGCGAGCTGATGGCCGCGAAGGTCATCGACGGCAAGGCGGTCGCCGCTCGAATCAGGGGAGAGGTCTCCGAACGAGCGGAGATGCTCCGAGTGGAGCTGGGTCGGAAGCCCGGGCTCGCCACGATCCTCGTAGGGGACGACCCTGCCTCCTCGATCTACGTCGCCCGTAAGCATGAGGCGTGCGAGGAGGTCGGGATCGCCTCGTTCCACCACGAGCCGGGAGGAGATGTGTCTCAGGAGGATCTGGCGGAACTCATCGGCCAGCTCAACTCGGACTCAGAGGTCGACGGAATCCTCCTGCAGCTCCCTCTACCTGCGCATCTCGAGACCGAGCCGCTGATAGCGACCATCGCACCGGGGAAGGACGTGGATGGGCTGACCCCCTACAGCGCCGGCCTGCTCGCGACCGGAGCGCCCGGTCTGGTCCCGTGCACTCCACGGGGAGTCATGGAACTGCTCCGGAGCGAGGGCATCGAGCCCCGAGGCAAGCGTGCGGTAGTCGTCGGGCGATCGACTCTGGTCGGCAGACCGGTGGCCGCCCTGTTGCTGGCTGCGGATGCGACGGTCACCATGGCTCACAGCAGGACCGTCGATCTCGCCTCGATATGTCGTGAGGCCGAGATCCTGATTGCGGCTGCGGGTCAGCCCAGGCTGATAGATGCCGGGATGGTGTCCCAGGGGGCTGCCGTGATCGACGTGGGTACGAACCGGACCGACGACGGTCTCGTAGGTGATGTCGACTTCGACGGGGTCCGCGAGGTAGCGGGCTTGATCACACCGGTTCCCGGTGGTGTGGGTCCGATGACGATCGCGATGCTGCTCTCGAACACGGTCGACGCTGCATCCGCGACCGCTCAGGCGTGATTCGAGGTCTGCAGCGATCCGTTCGCACGGTGACCGAAACCGTCGTTAGGATTGGCCTCGTCTGTGTCCGTGCCTGAGCAAGGCGCGGGTCAAGCAAGAACGAGAGGTAAGGATGGATCTCAGTCGCTTCACCACTGGACAGCGAATAGTCGGAGCAGGCGGTGCGCTGCTCTTCATCTCGTTGTTCCTGCCCTGGTATGCCCTCTCGGGGGCCAACTACGGGGCCGACTTCGGCAACCAGAGCGGCCTCTCCTGGGAGAGCACCCTTGATCTCTACCTCCTGATCACGGTCGGTATCGCTCTCGCCTGCACTTTCGGCGTCGGCCGGGGGGTACTGATCCCAGGCGTCTCGACGGGAGGAGCCGCAGCGCTGCTCGGCGGCATCGGATTCTTCCTGCTCCTGTGGCGACTCGTCTTCGACTTCCCGGCAGGTGGGGGTCGGATGGTCGGGATCTTCTTCGCCCTGATCGCCACGGCAGTGGTTCTGGTAGGCGGTCTTCGTTGTAACGCCGAAGACCAGGCCCGCGGCTGGGACGACACCTACTGATCACCGCCTCGACAGTGGTGGCCTCTTTTCGGTGCGGGGGATGACCGCCTCCACCGCTAGGAGATGCGGCCTGCTCGTGTCCGCGCTCGGCATCGCGCTGCTGCTCGTCTCTTTCCTCTCGGAGTGGTTCGTGTTTGCCGGCCGTCCGACGGACATGTGGAGTTCATTCGGCTTCGTGGATGTGGTCGTTGCCATCTCGGCTGTCGTGGCGATCGCAGTAGGTCCGGCTGCTCTGTTCTGGGAGGCCCGTGGGCTCGGAGTCGCGATCGCAACCGTCAGCGCCAACATCGCATTCGTCGGGACGCTGCTGCTCTGTTGGCGGGTGATCGATCCGCCCGGTCAGGATGCGGTGCGTGAGATCGGAATCTGGCTGGGTCTAGGCCTTCAGGCAGCGATCCTCATCCTCTCGTTCGCGGCGATGGGTGGCGGGACGCCAGCGCGCCTATCATCTGCGCGGTGATCGATCGCGAACAGGTGAGGCACGTCGCTCGGCTCGCACGGCTGAGCCTCAGCGAGGAGGAGGAGGCCCGGATCACCGAGCAGCTCTCCGGAATCCTCGAGCACGTCGAGAAGATCTCGGCTCTCGACCTGGAAGGAGTCGAGCCGACTACACATGTGATCGAGCTGACCAACAGGTTTCGACCTGATGTCCCGGTCGAGGCGCCGCCCCGTGAGCTCCTGCTGGAAGCGGCGCCCGAAGGCGGTGCAGACGCGGCGGGTTTCGAAGTCCCCTCACCCCAAGCCTGATGCCTGACCACGAGGAGATACGCCGACTCTCGGCTGTCGAGCTGGTCGCAGGCGTCGAAGCGGGTTCTTTCAGCTCAGCCGAGTCGATCGAGGCCTGGGCTGAGGCAATGGAAGGTGACGACTTGAACGCATTCCTCTGGAAAGGGGTCGAAGGTGGCGCCGAGGAGGGGACTGGCCACCTCTCGGGTCTTCCGGTTGCGATCAAGGACATCTTCTGTACATCGGGCATACCGACCACGGCAGGATCGAGGATCCTCGAGGGTTACAGGCCGCCCTACTCCGCGACCGCTGTGGAGAGGCTCACCGAGGCAGGTGCGGGACTGCTCGGCAAGACGAACATGGACGAGTTCGCGATGGGTTCTTCCAACGAGAACTCCGCCTACGGGGAGGTGTCCAATCCTTGGGACAGGACTCGTGTGCCTGGAGGCTCCTCCGGCGGCTCCGCCGCTGCCGTCGCGGGTGGACTCGCCCCGTGCGCGCTCGGGACCGACACCGGTGGATCGATTCGTCAGCCTGCAGCGCTTTGCGGAATCGTAGGACTGAAGCCCACCTACGGGGCGATTTCGCGCTTCGGGATGATTGCGTTCGCTTCCTCGCTGGACCAGTGTGGTCCGCTTACCCGGACCGTCGCAGACGCTGCCCTGCTGCTCGAGGCGATGCAGGGACAGGATCGACGGGATTCGACCTCGGTGGGGTTGGAGGCGCCGATAGAACTTCCTTCCAGCATCGATCTCGATGGGTTGCGATTCGGGGTACCTACCGAATTGGTGGGCGAGGACGTCGGCATCGAGCCGGGTGTACGCGAGGTATTCGAGCGGACGCTTTCCAAGGTCGAGGAACTGGGCGGAGAGGTGACCGAGGTGACTCTCCCGCATGCAGCTCACGGTATCTCGGCCTACTACGTCCTCGCGCCAGCCGAAGCGTCGTCGAATCTCGCGCGCTACGACGGCGTCAGGTACGGAATGAGGGTGGATGCCGATGACCTGGTCTCGATGTACGAGCGGACTCGTTCGGAAGGCTTCGGCTCTGAGGTGAAACGGCGGATCATGCTCGGTACCTATGCCCTCTCCTCCGGGTACTACGACGCGTACTACGCGCAGGCGCAGAAGGTCAGGACTCGCATCACGGAAGACTTCACCGCGGCCTTCGAGGGTGTCGATTTCGTGGTGACTCCGACCTCGCCGACGGTGGCCTTTCCACTCGGAGCCCGTACCCAGGACCCCCTGTCGATGTATCTCTCGGATTTCTGCACGGTTCCGATGTCGCTGGCAGGCATACCCGCAATCTCCCTACCAGCTGGACTGGCCGCCCCACCCGAGGGCGGGCCTGAGCTTCCAGTGGGGTTCCAGATCGCGGCACCGGCGTTCCGCGAGCAGGGCCTGCTCGAGGCCGCGTACGCGCTCGAGTCCGCGATCGGATTCAAGAGACTCGATCAGATGGAAGGTGGAGTCGCATGACAGCGCTGGAACCCGTGATCGGTCTGGAGATCCACGTCCAGCTTGCCACTGAGACCAAGATGTTCTGTGGGTGCAGGCTGTCCTTCGGTGACGAGCCCAACAGCCACATCTGTCCGGTCTGCCTCGGGCACCCTGGGGTGCTCCCCAACGTGAACGAGCAGGCGATCGTGTACGCCCTGATGATCGGTGAGGCCCTCGGCTGTGAGATCGCCGAACGGTCCACCTTCCACCGGAAGAACTACTTCTATCCGGATCTGCCGAAGGGCTACCAGATCTCCCAGTACGACCATCCGATCGCGGTCGACGGCCGCCTCGGAGATGTTCGCGTGCATCGTGCACATCTCGAAGAGGACGCCGCGAAGCTCTCTCACAAGGGAGCGTCCGGCAGGATCCACGGATCGGGCGCTTCTGTGGTCGACTTCAACCGCGGCGGCACACCGCTCGTGGAGATCGTCTCCGAGCCCGACATCCGCTCTGCCGCCCAGGCGCGCGAGTGGGCTCAATTGCTGCGGGCCACTCTCGCGAGCCTCGGCGTTTCCGACTGCAACATGGAGGAAGGGAGCCTCAGGGTCGATGGCAACGTCTCCCTGCGTCCTGCAGGGTCAGATGAACTCGGCACCAAGACGGAGCTGAAGAACATGAACAGCTTCCGGTTCCTGGAACGGGGAATCGAGGCGGAGATCCAGCGTCAGAGGGAGTTGATCGAGTCCGGCCAGGAGGTGGAGCAGGAGACCCTGCACTTCCATCCCGACGACGGTTCCCTCACTCCGATGAGGTCCAAGGAGTACGCACACGACTATCGGTACTTCCCCGAGCCGGACCTGGTCCCGGTGGTTCCGACGGCGGAGATGCGCGATGCCGCCAGGGCGGCTCTGCCTGAGCTCCCCGCTGCCCGGAAGGAGCGGTACCTGACCGAGCTCGACCTGCCAGAAGCGACGGCTTCGAGCTTGGCTTTCCAGCCCGAGTTGGGAGGATTCTTCGAGGACGCTCTCGGTGCGGGCTCGGAAGCTACGCCCAGGGCGATAGCCAACTGGGTGACCGGGGATCTGGTTGCCGCACTGCGGGAGCAGGATCTGGGGGAGGACCCCTCTCGTTCGAAGGCCGAACCAGGGGAGATCGCGGCCCTGGCTGCGATGGTCGAGGGCAAGCAGGTGTCACATTCGGCTGGAAAGCAGATTCTGGGAAAGCTCACATCCGAGGGCGGTACGGCTGCCGGGTTGGTCGAGAGCGAGGGTCTCGCCCAGATATCGGATGATTCCGAGATCGATGCGATGATCGACGCTGCCATCGAGAGTGAACCCGAAGCAGCGGATCAGGTCAGGTCAGGGAACGAGAAGGCGATAGGTCGGATCGTGGGCGCGGCTATGAAGAACTCTCAGGGCCGGATCGACGGCGGCCTTGCGCGAGAGAAGATCCTGGAACGCCTCGGCTGAATCGAAACTCGGTGCGGGCCGCCCTGCATTGGCCGTACTGCACCGGGTATCAGGCCCTGATCCGTTCGCCTTTCGGATCGAGGAGGGGTCCAGCCTCGACCTCGCCGGCGATCCATTCCCCGAATATCTCGATCTCGACAGGTGTCCCCTCACCGGTCCCATCCGGGGGTAGATAGGCGTATGCGATCGACTTCCCCAAGGTGTAGCCGAATCCACCCGTGGTCACTCGGCCCACGATTTCCCCACCGACCCTGACTGGTTCGTTACCGAGACAGACCGAGCGAGGGTCCTCGAGGGTTATGCACCGCAGCATCTTCCTCGGGCCGGCATCGGCTGCCTCCGCGAGGGCCTTGTCGCCGATGAATCCGCCGGGTTTGTCGGGCTTTACGCAGAAGCCCAGACCGGCTTCGTAAGGCGTCTCGTCGGGCGTGATGTCGGCACCCCAGACCAGGTAGCCCTTCTCGAGGCGCATCGAGTCGATGGCCCGGTACCCGGCGGCCACCAGTCCGTGCTCCCTTCCCGCCTCCCAGATCTCTCTCCAGAGTCCCGCTCCGAACTCGGTTGGGCAGTAGATCTCCCATCCGAGCTCGCCCACATAGGTCACCCGCATTGCCCTCACCGGGACATTTCCGAGGGTTATCTCCTGCAGGCTCATATACGGGAAGTCCTCGTTCTTCAGCGAGGTGGGGGTCAGGGGCTGGAGGATCTCGCGCGCATTCGGACCCCAAACGCCGAAACAGGCCCATTTCGAGGTCTCGTCAGTCACGGTGACCCCTTCGGGTAGATGGCTCGAGATCCAGGAGCGATCGTGGTTTCCGAACGCCGTTCCGGTGACGATCCAGAAGCGATCTTCGGCGAGGCGTGACACGGTGAAGTCGCACTCGATCCCTCCGCGCGAATTGAGCATCTGCGTGTAGGTGATCCGACCTATGTCCCCGGCGACCTCGTTGTCGCAGAGAGCCTCGATTGCCTCTGCCGCGCCGTCACCCGATATCTCCATCTTCGAGAACGAGGTCTCATCGAAGATCGCCGCTGTCTCCCGGCAGGCGAGGTGCTCGGCCCCGATTGCGGGCGACCAGTGCTCTCCGGCCCACCCTCTCGGGCGAAGGGACTCGTCGCCGGCCGCCGCATTCGACTCGTACCAGTTCACCCTCTCCCAACCCGACTTCTCGCCGAACGCTGCCTCGTGGTCCGCGTGCCAGGGGGTTGCAGGCGAGGTCCTCAGCGGCCGCCCCGCGAGCTTCTCGTGATTCGGATAGCGGATGTCGTAGTAGCTCTCGTAGTTCTCCCGAGTTCGCGCGTGGGTATAGGTGGGAGAGCGGTACTGGGGCCCGAAGCGCCGGATGTCCATCTCCCAGAGGTCGACCTCGGGTTCCCCGCCGGCGATCCACTCGGCCATGACCTTGCCGATACCGCCCGCACCGGCCAGTCCATGGGCGCAGAAACCGGCGGCCACGAAGTACCCACCTAGTTCCGTCTCACCGAGGCAGAACTCGTTGTCCGGGGTGAAGGCCTCCGGCCCGTTGATCAACTTCGTGATCTTGACCTCGTCCATGACCGGAACGCGTTTCTTCGAGTTGTCGGTGATCTCTTCGAACCGGTCCCAGTCCTCCTCCAGGAGTCGGCCGTTGAAATCGGACGGGATCGCATCGAAGTTACCCACACCATCCGGCATGAACGCAGGTTCACTCTGGCGCTCGTAGCCCCCCATCACGAGGCCGCCCCCGTCCTCTCGGAAGTAGATCAGGAGGTCGGGGTCGCGCAGTGTGGGGAGGTGTCCTCCGTTCCGTTCCCGGAAGGGCTGAGTGACCAGATACTGGTGACTCATCGGGATTATCGGAATGCGGACACCGGCCAGTCGTCCGATCTCGGCCGCGAACATCCCCCCGGCGTTCACCACGACTTCGCATTCGATGTCGCCCCGGTCTGTCTGTACCCCTGTGACTCGGCCGTTTTCACGGGAGAAGCCGGTGACCCTGGTGTGGGTATGGATCTCACAGCCGCCACGCCTGGCCCCGTCGGCGAGCGCATAAGTCAGCTGTGCGGGATCTAGATAGCCGTCGGTCGGCAGCCAGGCTCCGCCCAGCACCCCTTCGGTTGACATCAGTGGGAACAGCTCGGCGGCCTCGTCGGCAGAGATCAACTCGAGGGGCAGCCCGAAGGTCTTGGCCCATCCAGCCTGGCGACGCAGTTCTTCCATACGCTCCTCGGTGGAAGCGAGGCGGATCCCCCCGCACTCGACCCAGCCAGGATCGAATTCGGTCTCGGCGGCCAGGCGTTTATAGAGCTCCACCGAGTACATCATCATCGTGGTCAGCGTCACCGAGCCCCTCAACTGGCCGACGAGTCCGGCGGAGTGGAAGGTCGATCCAGAGGTGAGTTCGTTTCGATCGAGCACCACGACGTCTTTCCACCCGAGTTGGGCGAGGTGGTACGCGATCGAGACACCGCCGACCCCACCGCCGACGATGACGCACCGCGCTCGTTCGGGAAGGTCCCTCCTAGGCAACGGATTCCGCCTCGAGGGCTTCGCTGAAGGCCGGTTCGGATGAAGTCTCGATCAACCTGCGGAAGTGCCGCGCCGCATAGTCGGCGAAGTCGAAGTCGAGATCGGAGAGCGTTCCCTGCAGGACGCCCCACATCGCTTCCCGGAAGTCAGACATGACTCGCATCAGGTTCAAGGCTGCACGGTTCGCGTCGGTCACCTCTCCGAAGTAGGAGGAGAGCAGGAGGTCGCGGTGTGTCTCCGCGAGCTCCGCGTTGATCGCGAAGTTCGCCAAGTCGAAGAAGCGATTACCCATGCCCGCATAATCCCAGTCCAGCAGATGCAGTGCGCCGTCGCTCGATCTGATCAGGTTCGCCGGGAGCAGATCGTTGTGGGTGAAGACGGGATCATGGAGGGGGCTGGTCAGCTTCAGACTGATCTCTTCCGCCAGGAGTTTCGCTCGTTCGTACTCCGGCGGCAGAGAGGCGCCCCTTGCGACGGCGCGCTCCGCGTGGTCACGGATCACCTCGAACGGGTCGAAGTCGGTCGGTATCGACTCCCCGCTCTCGTGGAGCGTGCGGAGTATGTTCGCCACCCCGATGATCTCCCGTTCCCCCTGAAGGGCGTCGGCGGTCATCGTTTCTCCGGGAACGAACTCCGTGGCGATGCAACGCGGGTCGTCTATTACTGCGGCCACGGCCGGCCCGAGTCCGAGACGTGCTGCCGCCTGCGCAGCCTGCGCTTCGGCCACCCTGTCTATCCCGAGTTCCGAAGTGTCTTTGCCCGGGACGCGCACGACTACATCTCTTCCGCCCAGCGTGGCTCTGAAGTTCCGGTTGGTGATCCCCCCCTCCAGAGCGAAGGGCTCCCCGCTCACCTCACCGAGGATCTGACTCACGGCCGCGATCGCTGCAGCGGCATCAGTGTGTGTCACAGCGCACACACCGCAGTTTTCCAATAGAGTTCTCGCAGTCCATTGCCATTGGCTCGCTCTTTGTAGCGCAAGGAGTGGGCGAGAGAGAGGAGAGGGAATTGGCACAGAAGAAAGCAGCCCGTAAGCCTGCGGCGAAGAGAAGTTCCAAGCCGCGGACCATTTCGGACATCAAGGATCCAGACGAGAGGCGACTCGCCGAGCTCGGGTACAAGCAGACGCTCGACCGTGCGTGGAGCGGCTTCTCCAACTTCGCGATCTCCTTCACGATCATCTCGGTGCTCGCCGGTTGCTTCACGACCTATGGACAGGCGTGGAACAACGGTGGACCGATCGCGATCTCGTGGGGATGGCCCTTGATCTCGATTCCGATCCTGATCATCGGATTCTCGATGGCCGAGATCGTCTCGAAATACCCGACCTCCGGAGGTATCTACTGGTGGTCAGGGAAGATGGGCGGACCTATCTGGGCTTGGTACACGGGTTGGTTCAACCTGATCGGCCTGGTCGCGGTTGTGGCCTCGGTCGACTACGCATGTGCGACCTTCCTCAACGCCACGCTCGGTCTCTACGGAGCTGATTTCCTCGGGATCAACTTCGCGGACGACCAGCAGATCCTGCGAGATACCTTCATCTTGTTCGCGGTGATCCTCTCGCTCCATACGATCCTGAACATCTTCCGGACGCATCTGTTGGCGGTTGTGAACAACATCTCGGTCTTCTGGCATGTCGCAGGAGTAGCCGTGATCGTCGCCATCCTGATCTTCGTTCCGGATCAGCACGCAAGTGCCGACTTCGTATTCACGGAGCGGATCAACAACTCGGGATTCGGTGACGGGATGTTCTGGTTCTACATCCTGCCTCTCGGCTTCCTGTTGACCCAGTACACGATCACCGGCTTCGACGCCTCCGCGCATATCTCGGAGGAGACCCACGGGGCCTCGAAGACGGCAGCGCAGGGTGTCTGGCGGTCGATCTTCTACTCGGCGATCATCGGGTGGATCGTGCTGTTGGCGATCACATTCGCTGCGGCTGACGTCAAGGCCGTCAACGACGGAGCAGGTTCGTCACTGGCCATCTTCGAAGCGGCGCTTTCATCTGCTGCTTTCAAGGCCGTGATCATCATCTCGACCGTGGGCCAGCTGTTCTGCGGATTGGCCTGTCTCACCAGCGGTTCGCGGATGTGCTTCGCGTTCGCTCGAGACGGTGGATTCCCCGGACCGATGTCGAGGCTCTTGGCTCGAGTCGACAAGGCACGCGTGCCGGTCTTCGCGGTGCTGTTCATGGCGTTGTTCGCTCTCGTACTGACGCTTCCTGCTCTAGAGGGAGACGGGGCATTCCCGTACGCCTTCTTCGCGGTGGTGTCGGTCTGCGTGATCGGTCTCTACATCTCCTACGTGATCCCGATCTACCTGCGCTGGAGACAGGGCAGCAAGTTCAAGCAGACCAAGGAGTGGAACCTCGGTAACAAGTGGAAGTGGATGAACCCGTTCGCAGTCGTCTGGGTGATCCTGATCACGATCATCTTCTGCTTGCCGTTCACTCCGGCAGCGGTTCCATGGAACGAGGGATTCGACTGGAAGGCATTCAACTACGCGCCTCTCACGGTCCTCGTGGTGCTCCTGTTCGCGACCATCACCTGGTTCGCGAATGCACGCAAGCATTTCACCGGTCAGATCAAGACGATCGATCTGCCGGCTGGCAAGTCCGCCGCCACCAAGCGGAAGAAGACTGCCTCCAAGGCCAAGCCTCGCACCAAGCGGGCCTAGCCCAGGATTCGATTCACGGTGGACGACGCCCGGCGCATGAGGTTTCGCGCCGGGCGTCGTTTCGCTGTGTAGCGTTCCACGCCTGATGACTCTCGACGAACTGAAGCGTGCGGTAGACGAGGGAACGGTAGATACCGTCCTGCTCGCCTTCGCGGACATGGAAGGAAGGCTGCAAGGCAAGCGGCTCACGGCTCGCCACTTCCTCTCCGATGTCGCCGATCACGGCTCAGAGGGCTGTAACTACCTGCTGGCTGTCGATGTCGACATGGAGACCGTCGGGGGTTACGCGATGGCGTCCTGGGAGCGTGGATACGGGGATTTCGAGATGAAACCCGACCTCTCGACCCTGCGGCCGGTCCCCTGGCACGAGGGGACGGTGATGCTGATGGCCGACCTGACCTGGGGGGACGGTTCGGACGTCGTCGCATCGCCCAGACAGATCCTGCGCAAGCAGATCGACCGTTTGACCGAGCGCGGCCTGGCTGCCAACTGCAGCACCGAACTCGAGTTCATCGTCTTCAAGGACACTTACGAGGAGGCTTGGCGCAAGGGGTTCAAAGACCTCGAGCCGGCCAATCTCTACAACATCGACTACTCCCTGCTGGGAAGTGCCCGTGTCGAGCCTTTGATCAGGCGGATCCGGAACGAGATGATGGCGGCCGGGATGGAGGTGGAGAACTCGAAGGGCGAGTGCAATCTCGGCCAGCACGAGATCAACTTCCACTACGGCGACGCACTGAGGATCGCCGACGAGCACGTGCTCTACAAGACGGGCGCCAAGGAGATCGCGGCTCAGGAGGACCACTCGATCACATTCATGGCCAAGTTCAACCAGCGGGAAGGTAGTTCGTGCCATATCCATTTCTCCCTCGCCGATGGGAAGGGGAGCAATGCCTTCGCCGCCGATCAGGCGATGTTCGATCACTTCGTCGCTGGCCAGCTCGCCGCGCTGCGTGAGATGACCTTGATCTACGCACCGCACATCAACTCCTACAAGCGGTTCGCCGAGGGTACCTTCGCGCCGACCGCAGTCGCATGGGGCCGTGACAACCGAACCTGCTCGATGCGTGTGGTGGGGCATGGAGAAGGGGTCAGGGTCGAGAATCGTCTCCCGGGTGCGGATGTGAACCCGTACCTCGCACTGTCGGCGATGATCGCTGCCGGGTTGAAGGGGATCGATGATGAGCTGCCCCTCGAGGAGGCGTTGGAAGGAAATGCATACGCATCTGACAAGCCGACCGTGCCGACCAACATCTATGAAGCCCGGGATCTGTTCGCAACCAGCGAGCTTGCCTTGGAGGCCTTCGGTAAGGACGTCGTCGATCACTACGTCAATCGTGCGCAGGTCGAGATCGACGCCTTCGAAGGTGCGGTAACCGACTGGGAGCGATACCGGGGCTTCGAACGGCTGTGAGCCGGCCGGCGGTCGGCATCTGTGCAGCGGTCGAGAGGGTCCGCTGGGCATTCTGGGAGGAGACGGTCACGATGGCCCCCCGCTCGTACTCGCTGGCTGTCCAAGGCGCAGGCGCTCATGCTCTTCTGCTCCCGCCAGATACACACGCCGTTTCGGAGCCGGATCCACTGTTGGATCGGTTGGACGGTCTCCTCCTCGCAGGTGGCTCGGATGTAGATCCGGCGAGTTACGGAGCCACGAAGGAGGAGAAGACGGGCACCACATGGCCCGAGCGGGACGCCTTCGAGCTCGCGATCGCCGATCGAGCGATCGAGCGAGGGATCCCCGTGCTCGGAATCTGCAGGGGTATGCAGATGCTGAACGTCCTCAAAGGCGGAACGCTCGACCAGCACATCCCTGACAGCCTCGGGAGCGAGGTCCACATGGAGAACCCGGGAACCTACGGGGACCATCAGGTCGAGATCGAACCCGCCACACTCGCTGCCGCTGCCACAGGGGAGCTCGCATTGGGGGTCAAGTCCCATCATCACCAGGGTGTCGATCGCCTGGGTGATGGTCTCCGGGTGTCCGGTCACTCGAAAGACGACGGCGTGATCGAGGCCATCGAGCCCGTCTCTCCGGATGCAGGCTGGTGTCTCGGGGTCCTCTGGCACCCGGAGGAGGACCCAGCCGACTCGGTCATACCTGCCTTGGTCGAGAAGGCAAGAGCCTTCGCCGCGGATAGGATTGCCCCATGATCTCGGTCATAGAGCCCGCAACCGGAGAGGAGATGGCACAAGTACCTCGTGCCGGTGCTGAGGAAGTGGATACCGCGGTGGCCGCGGCCAAAGCCGCGTTCCCCGGCTGGCGAGCGGTCGCCCCTGGTGAGCGCGCGGGGATCATGCACGCTCTGGCAGATGCGCTCTCCGCCAGAGCGGCCGATCTGGCCGAGACCGAGGCTCGCAACGCCGGTAAGCCGATCAGCGACGCGGAGGGGGAGATCGGGATGGTGGTCGAGTGTTTCCGCTACTACGCCGGCGCGCCTGAGCGGCTGCTCGGCAAGACCATCCCGGTTGCGGGCGGCGTCGATATGACCTTCCGCGAGCCCCTCGGAGTGGTCGGGCTGATCGTGCCGTGGAACTTTCCGCTGGTCATCGCTTCCTGGAAGGTTGCCCCAGCCCTGGCAGCTGGGAACACGATCGTCCTCAAGCCCGCCGAGTTGACGCCCTTGACGGCCCTCGAGATGGAGGAGATCCTCCTAGACGCCGGCCTGCCCGAGGGGGTCTTCAATGTGGTGGCGGGGCCGGGAAGCGTCTGCGGACAGCGGCTGGTCGAACATCCCGATGTGGCCAAGGTCGCCTTCACCGGCTCCACCGAGGTCGGGCGCGGGATCGCAGCGGCTGCCGCCTCGACCATCAAGCGGGTGACCCTGGAGTTGGGCGGGAAGTCAGCCAATCTCGTCTTTGCCGACGCCGATGTGGGTGCTGCGGCAGCGGCCGCTCCATTCGCGGTCTTCGCCAATGCAGGACAGGATTGCTGTGCCCGGTCGCGGATCCTCGTGGAGGCTCCGGTGATGGACGACTTCCTCTCCGAACTCGAGAAGACAGTTCGCGGGATGGTCGTGGGAGACCCGCTGGATCGGGCCACCCAGATGGGCCCGCTGATCTCCAGCGACCATCGCGAGAGCGTGGCGGGGTTCATCGAGGATGAATCGAAGATCGCCTTCCAAGGGGATTGCCCTGACGGTCCAGGGTTCTGGTTTCCGCCGACCGTCCTGGCTCCGATGAGCAACGACGAAACGGCGGCGCGTGAGGAGATCTTCGGTCCAGTGGTCTGTGTAATCCCGTTCGATGATGAGGAGGAGGCTGTGAGGCTGGCCAACGACACCGTCTATGGACTCTCGGGGTCGATCTGGACCAACAACGGCGGCAAAGCACTTCGCGTCGCCCGAGGCATCGACACCGGCGTACTGTCGATCAATTCGAACAGCTCGGTGCGTGTCTCGACTCCGTTCGGTGGTTTCAAGCAATCCGGTGTCGGCAGGGAGCTCGGTCCAGACGCTCTCGATCACTACACGGAAGTCAAGAACGTTTTCTATTCGACGGAGGAGGGTTAGATGTCCGGAAGGCTCGAGGGAAAGGTGTGTGTGATCACTGGAGCCGCCAGTGGGATAGGTGCGGAGACCGCTGCACTGTTCGAGCAGGAGGGGGCCCGCGTCGTCGGGGTGGACCTCGAGGCAGGTGCACCTGGAGAGCTCTCCCTGCAGGCAGATGTATCCGATGAAGCACAGGTCCAAGCCATGTACGAGGAAGCCGCGGCAAAGCTCGGAGGGGTGGACGTGCTGTTCAACAACGCCGGTATCAACCCGACCGACGACAAGTCGGTGATCGACACCGATCTCGAGGCGTGGGAGCGGGTTCAGATGGTGAACCTGCGGAGCGTCTTCCTCTGTTGCAAGCACGGGATTCCTCACTTGCTCCAGCGCGGCGGCGGCTCGGTGATCAACACGGCCTCGTTCGTCGCTGTGATGGGCGCAGCCGTCTCACAGGGCTCCTACACCGCCTCCAAGGGTGGTGTCCTCGCTCTCTCCAGGGAGCTCGGGGTCGAATTCGCCCGCAAGGGAGTCAGGGTGAACGCCCTCTGCCCGGGGCCGGTCAACACCCCATTGCTGCAGGAGCTGTTCGCCAAAGATCCGGAGAAGGCCGAGAGGCGTCTCGTCCACGTACCGATGGGTCGGTTCGGTGAAGCTCGTGAGATAGCCCAGGGCGTCCTCTTCCTGGCCAGCGATGACAGCTCCTTCGTGACCGCTTCGACCTTCCTCGTGGATGGTGGACTGTCGGCCGCCTACATCACGCCCGAGTAGCGGCGAAGGCGAAGAACCTCTCAGCCAGACCCCGACCGAGATCGTTCCATCGCGAGATCTTCCGCTCGGTCTCGACCGCGATTCGATCCGGGTCGAGACCGCTGGCGAGGGCGTCGGGATCCTTGTCCCAGGATCGAAGCCAGGACTGGATGTCCTCGAGGAGGACCTCGGCGTGGAACTGGATCGCCCAGGCTGAATCCCCGATCCTCCACGCTTGAGGTGACGCTGGGTTGGTGGCGAGGACGATGGCACCGTCGGGGGGCAGGCAACTGTAGCTGTGCCACTCGAACCCCTCGAACGGTGACCCCATCGGCCCGAGCAGCGGGTCCTCACGGCCAGCTTCGGTCAGTTCGATCTCCGCCCAACCGACCTCGAGCGTCTCGAGCTTCCGGATTCCACCCCCTGCGGCTTGGGTGCAGAGCTCGGCTCCGAGGCACACACTCAGGATCGGGGTACCAGCGGCGAGGGCGCCCTCGAGCAGTTCGCGGTCGTCGGTGAGTTCTCCCGGCTCTCCGCTGTCAGGTCCCGTCGGATGCATCGATCCGCCGAGGCAGACGATCGCGCCGTAGGAGTCGAGGCTGCTTGGAGGCGGGCCAGACTCCCATCGCTTCCAGACCTCCAGCTCTACATCAGTCGCGATGGCGGCGTCGCTGAAGACCCCTGGGCCGCCGTCTTCCTCATATGCGATCGCCACCGCTTTCACGCCGTGAAGTCTGCCAAGAGCATCCTCGTCGGGCAGTGCCACCCCTCATAATCAGTTCCGATGTCGTACCTGATCATCGCCACCTGTTTCGGCCTCGCGACGGGCATCGTCGGGAAGATCAAGGGGAGCTCGTTCATCCTCTGGTTCCTGATCGGAGCGGTCCTTCCGTTCCTCGGTCTGCTGGCGGCGATCTTCTCCCGAACCGACCGCGACGAACCAGAGAGACAGTGCCCACGTTGCCACAAGACCCTGAAGCTCTACGTACAGGTCTGTCCGAGATGCGGGGAGGACTTGTACCTGCCCGATCCCGAGGAGATCCGTCGCCCGCAGGTCCCGGGCCCCAACGGCTAGCGCAGCCAGGTCCTGACGATCGCGTTGGTGAAGCCGATCCCGTAGCGAACCACCGCGGGCTTCTTGGAGTGTCCGCTGAGCCGTTTGACCACCGAGATCGGCACTTCCTTCGCCGGAATACCCCGCTTGATGGCCTCGATCATGAACTCCGAGGTGTGGAACTGCTCCTGGCGCAGGACGAGTTTCGGGAGTACCTCGACCTTGACGGCCCTATAGCCGTTGGAACAATCCGAGACCTCGGTCCGGGTGATGAAGGAGACGAGCTTGTTGAAGAAGACGATCCCCAGCTCACGGGCCTTCGCGTTGGGCTCCGCCTCTCCCAGGACTCGGGAGCCGTGAGCGAGATCCACCTCACCCGAGACGATCGGCGCAACCAACCTCTCCATCTGGGACGGCAGGTGCTGACCATCGGCATCGAGGGTGACCACGATGCTCGCTCCGGATTCGGACATCAGGCGGTAGCCCGTCCTGAGCGCCGCACCGCCTCCACGGTTGATCACGTGGCGAGCGACCACTGCGCCAGCCTCTGCGGCAGCGTCTGCTGTTCCGTCTCGCGAGCCGTCGTCTACGACGAGTATCGCGGTCTCCATGCCGCAGACGGTCTCTGGGACCTGCCCGATGACATGGCCGACGTTGTCGGCCTCGTTGTATGCCGGGATGAGGACGGCGACCTTCCCCTCGAACAGCTTCGGGAGTCCGGCCGAGCGGAACTCCTCCCAGGCGATGCCCTCGAGCATCGCCGACACCTCGGTGTTGAGTCTCCCGGTGACGTTCAGTGAGCGCAGGACGAGCAGGAAGAGCACCGCGATCGCGAAGACCGCCAGACCGAGGATGCGACCGCCGTTACCGCTGCGGAACGCAAAGGCCTCGAGGATCGAGTCGAGCAACTGAGTACCCGAGACGATCGCGAGCAACAGGCCCGCGAGGATCGAGAGGATCGCGGCTCCATTCGAGATCGCCCCGCGGCGCAGGATCGGGAAGGCGATAAGCGCCGCGGCTGCGACGAGGCCGACCAGACGAAGGGCGGTCAACTCGGGAGGGAAGAGTGAGGCTGTCAGGGGGAGAAGTTCCAAGCCGGAGCAAGATACCCGGCTCCGCTGCGGTAATCCGGGCGATTCCGCGCAAGGAGCACCGACCCGCCCGGCAGACGACCACCCGCGCTGCTACGCTGCCGCGACGATGAAGGTCTTAATCCTCGGTGGAGACGGCTACCTCGGCTGGCCCACAGCAATGAGATTCTCCGAGAAGGGCCATGAGGTCTCGGTCCTCGACAACTTCTCGCGCCGTCGTTGGCACGAGGAGCGTGGCTCGGACTCGCTGACACCGATTCGCCCGCTCGATGAGCGACTCGAGGCCTGGCACGAACTGACCGGCAAGCGCATCAGGAGCTTCATCGGGGCAATGGAGGATGCCGACTTCGTCGAGGAGGTCGTCATGGAGACCCGTCCCGAGGTCATCATCCATTACGGGCAGCAGTCTTCTGCTCCTTACTCGATGATCAGCCGCGACACCGCTGTCGAGACGCAGTACGCGAATGTGATCGGAACCCTCAACCTCCTCTTCGCAATGCGCGACCACGTGCCGGATGCCCATCTGGTCAAGCTCGGAACGATGGGTGAGTACGGACAGCCGAACATCGACATCGAAGAGGGCTACATCGAGATCGAGCACAACGGCAGGAAGGACACGCTTCCCTTCCCCAAGCTCCCGGGCTCTCTCTACCACCTCTCGAAGGTCCACGATTCGCACAACATCCACTTCGCTTGCCGGATCTGGGGCCTGCGGAGCACCGACCTCAATCAGGGTGTCGTCTACGGCATCGAAACCGAGGAGAGCGCACGCGACGAGCGCTTGATCACCCGCTTCGACTACGACCAGTACTTCGGCACCGTCCTGAACCGTTTCTGCGTCCAGGCCGTCATCGGCAAGCCCCTCACCGTCTACGGAGCCGGCACTCAGGTCCGCGGCTTCCTCAATATCCGTGACACTCTGGCTTGCGTCGAGTTGGCGGCAGAGAATCCCGCGGATCCCGGAGAGTTCAGGGTCTTCAACCAGTTCACCGAGCAGTTCTCGATCTTGGACCTCGCGGAACTGGTCAAGAAAGCTGGGGAGCACAAGGGGTACGAGGTCTCGATCGATCATCTCGAGAATCCCAGGGTCGAACTCGAGGAGCACTACTACAACGCCAAGCACACCAAGCTGCTCGACCTGGGTCTCGAGCCGCATCCGCTTGGCGAGGAACTGGTCGAGTCCGTGCTCGACGCAATCGAGGCAAACAAGGAGCGTGTGATCGATGAAGCCATCGATCCCAAGACCTTGTGGAAGCCTCTGCCTGAGCCTCAGCCGGCGAAGTAAGGAGTCGCGTCGGTATTCGCGGTGGTTGGCGCGCCCGCGGGAATTTCCCTGCGAAATCCCCTGCTGCCAATGCCCGCGGGCCCCGGGCGGCTACCATCTCGTCAATGAGAGCTGCGGACGCGATGATGGAGGCCCTCAAGGTCGAGGGCGTCGAGTACATATTCGGGATTCCCGGTGGAGCCAACCTGCCGGTCTACGACGCTGTCCATGGCGCAGACTTCACGCATATCCATGCCCGACATGAGCAGGGGGCAGGGCACATGGCCGAGGGCTACGCCAAAGCGTCTGGAAGGGTGGGAGTCACGTTCGCTACCTCGGGTCCGGGCGCAACCAATCTGGTCACTCCGATCGCGGACGCCCAGATGGACTCCGTCCCGACCGTCTTCATCACCGGTCAGGTCCGCACGGATCTGATCGGCACCGACGGCTTCCAGGAGGCCGACATCACGGGCATCACCTACCCGATCGTCAAGCACTCGCTGATGGTCACCGAGGCCTCCCAGATACCCGAATACGTCCATGAGGCATTCCAGATCGCGTCCACCGGGCGCCCCGGCCCCGTCTTGATCGACGTACCTCAGGATCTCGGGCGCGCCGAGATCGACTACGAGCCGAACACCAAGCCCGTCGAGCTCGCGGGCTACAAGCCCTCCGTCGAGGGCAACATCAACCAGATCAAGATCGCTGCAAAGGCGATGGCGAGCGCGACACGTCCGGTGATCTACGCCGGAGGCGGTGTGATCAACGCCGAGGCTTCGGAGGAGCTCCGCGAGCTCTGTCTGGTCGATGACCTCCCGGTCACCTGCACCCTGATGGGGCTCGGATCGTTCCCCGCCCCAAACGAGCAGTGGCTCGGCATGCTCGGCATGCACGGAACCCGGGCCGCCAACTACGCGATGGACGAGGCCGACCTGATCGTTGCCGTCGGCGCCCGTTTCGACGATCGGATAACCGGAAAGCTGTCTGAATTCGCTCCCAACGCGAAATTCATCCACATCGACATCGATCCTGCCGAGATCTCCAAGAACGTTGCCGCTCACATCCCGATCGTCGGCGATGCGAAGGCGGTCCTGACCGCCCTGACCAGCGAGTATCGGGCACTCCAGCCTGATGGGACTCGTCTCGCCGAGTGGTGGGGAAGGATCAGCGAGTGGCGCAAGGAGTATCCGCTCACCTACAAGGACTCCAAGGACTCGACCATCAAGCCACAGGCGATGATCGAGTCACTGAATCGGGCCACCAACGGAGAGGCGATCGTGACCTCGGACGTCGGCCAACACCAGATGTGGGTCGCCCAGTACTACGACTTCCCTCAGCCGCGGCGGTGGATCAACTCCGGAGGACTCGGAACGATGGGTGTGGGACTCCCCTTCGCGATCGGTGCGAAGATCGCATGCCCCGATGAGACCGTCGTCTGCGTAACCGGGGACGGAAGCCTGATCATGACCGTCCAGGAATTGGCGACCGCCGTCTCCAACCAAGTGCCAGTCAAGGTGCTGCTGATGAACAACGGTCATTACGGAATGGTGCGTCAGTGGCAGGAGCTGTTCTGGGATTCGAAGCACGTGGCGATCGAGATGGGGGACAGCCCCGACTGGGTCAAGCTCGCCGACGCTTTCGGCTGTGCTGCTGCCAGAGTCGACGACAAGGCCGATCTGGATCAGGCGATAGCCGACACCCTGGCGGAGGAGGGCCCGGCGTTGTTGGACGTGCGTGTGGACCCCACCGAGAATTGTTATCCGATGATCCCGGCGGGGGCCGCGGCCAGGGACATGGTGGGTTGAGGATGGACTCAGGCGCCCCCAACCTCACCGAGCTCGATCAGCTTGCCGCAGAGACCCGATCGCTGACAGGCCGGAAGCATCTGCTCTCGCTGACGGTCGAGAACAAGCCTGGAGTGCTGGCGCGTATCGCCGGGCTGTTCTCGCGGAGAGGGTTCAACATCGACACCCTCGCGGTGGGGCCGACCGAGGATCCCAATTTCTCGCGAATGACGATCACGATCGATGGAGCGAAGCATCCAATCGATCAAGTGACGAAGCAGCTGAACAAGCTGATCAACGTGGTCAAGCTTCGGGACATGGAGCCCCGGGAGACTACGGCCCGTGAGATGGCTCTGTTCAAGGTCTCAGCGCCCGTCGAGAGCCGCCACGAGATCATGCAGTTCGCAGAGATCTTCCGTGGGCGTGTGGTCGACGTCTCACGCAAGTCGATGACCGTCGAGGTCACCGGGCCGGCCGACAAGATCGAAGCATTCGAGAGGATGGTTCGACCGCATGGCCTGATCGAGATGGTCCGGACGGGCGAGGTTGCCCTCGGACGCTCGCCCTCAGACTCCTGAGTCGCGCCGATCTCATCGAAGCCCGTTCCGAGTTGCTCTCGGAACTGACGGCCCTGATCTCCTCCGGGGGGAATCGCGATCTGGTCGCCATCACCGTTCCGGTCTCAGGGGAGACGGACCCCAGTGCGCTCGTGATCGGGTCACGTCGGGCCCGCGACCGTTGGTCCTGCTGGGAACAGCCCGATCGCGGCGGTTTCTCGCTGGCGACGCTGGGCCAGGTACGAGAGTTGGTCTCGCGTGGCGACGACCGGTTCCGGCAGATAGAGCGGGACGCAAGCGAGATCATCTCCTCGATCGAGCGGTTCGGGAATGAGGATCTCCCTCAAGGCGCGGGACCGGTCTTCACCGGTGGTTTCTCTTTCGCTCCGGACGGATGCTCGACCTCAGAGTGGTCCTCGCTACCTCCGGCGCTCCTCGTGTTGCCGGAGATCTCGATCCAGCGGCTCGATGGCAAGGCATGGCTCACGGCGGTCGTAGATCTCGCTCAGGATCCCGCCGCAGCTCTCTCTTCGATCAAGGCGCGACTCGAGGCACTCAGCGAGGCCAGCATGCCGCAGGGGGTGCCAGGGCTTACAGACGAGCGTCCGGCCGAGATCGGTGAGGGCTCTCCGGAGTGGGGGCCAGCGGCATACGAGGATGCTGTGGCCCGCGCCACCGGGGAGATCCGCGGCGGATCTTTCGAAAAGGTGGTGCTAGCCCGCAGTCTCAGGATCGATCGCAGCGCGGCCTACGATCCGGCCCTCGTCGTCGGGTCGTTGCGCGAAGCATTCCCGTCCTGCTTCTGTTTCGCGGTCGGCAGCCCGGAGTTGGCCTTTTGTGGCGCCAGCCCGGAGTTGCTCGCGCGGCGCTCGGGACCGCTCGCTGTGACCGTGGCGCTCGCCGGATCTGCCCGTCGCAGCGCCGATCCAGCGGTCGACGACCACCTCGGCGAGGGATTGATGCGCAGCAGCAAGAACCGGGCCGAACACGAGATCGTCGTCGAGCGGATCCGCAGGGAACTCGAACCGATCTCGGTTTGGGTGGAATGTCAAGACGAGCCTTCGCTCGCGCGGATCTCCAACATCCAGCACCTTGCCACGCCGATTCGCGCACAACTCTCCTCCGGTACCTCGGTGATCTCGCTGGTCTCGCGTCTCCACCCGACTCCGGCCGTTGGAGGGGAGCCTTCCGCTCCAGCTCTCGACGCGATCGACCGCATCGAGCGTATGGACCGTGGTTGGTACGCCGGCCCTGTGGGATGGATGGACTTCAGCGGCGACGGTGAGTTCTGTGTCGCCCTCCGGTCGGCGCTGCTGAGGGACCGAACGGCAACCCTTTTTGCCGGAGCAGGAGTGGTGGCTGATTCCGAGCCCGCCGCCGAGCTGGCCGAGACGGAACTCAAGCTGGATGCGTTGCTGCCCCTGTTGAGCTGACCTGCGTGTCGGTCGGGCGGTTCAGGAGGTCAGCACGCTGGCGACTCGCTCATTGATCCGCCGGTGAAGTGCGATGTTCTCCGCCCGATCGGTCTCGATCAGGATCAGGTCGTGATCACCGCCGAGCGCTGCCTCGAATTCCCCTGTCGAACTCGGTCGTGCAACCTCCATCCCGTGTGACTCCGCAACCGCTGCGACATCCAGCTCAGACGGGGTGGTGAACAGCCGCTCCATCTCTGCGGTCTCGAGCATGTCTGCGATCGGGAGGAAGTCGAAGATCCCACCTCCACCGTTGTCGATCACGATCAGCTTCAGTCCGTCCGCTGCGCGAGCGCTCGCCAAGGCTCCTTGATCGTGGGCGAAGGCCAGGTCGCCGAGGACTCCATACGTGGTTCCCAGGGCATCGCTTGCGATCCCCACGGCGGTCGAGATCTGTCCATCGATCCCATTGGCACCGCGGTTGGAGAAGAACTTGACCGCTGCGCCTCCACAGGGGAGGAAGCCCTCCAGATCGCGTATGGGCATGCTCGATGCGCAGTACACGCGGTCCCCTTCAGCGAGAACCTGCGCCAGGGTGCGCCAGAGAGTCGGTTCTGTTGGCGAAGAGATCGAAGCCAGTTCCGCCTGCACCGTAGAGGCCACGAGGCGATCGGCAGCCTGCCATCTCTCGCACCACTCCGTGCGCTCCGGCATCACCGCGAGCCTCTCGGCGAGATCCCCCAACAGGTTCTCCGGAGCCGCCCGGACGACCATTTCGGCGGTCTTCGTCGGCTCCTTCCAGGCGGGGTCGGGCTCGATCACGATCTGCGTCGGACCACCTTCGCTTCCGATCCACTGTCGGAGTGGCTTCGAGGTCGGCATCTCCCCGACTCGAATGACGAGATCGGGCATGAGTTCGGGGTCAGCCGTGCGGGCGATCGAGTCGTAGGTTGCGACGATACGTGATCGGTCATGTGCTCCCCAACGCAGCTGTGAGGTGGGCTCCGCGAGGATCGGGGCACCTGCTTCCTCTGCCAGTCGAGTCACCGAATGAGCGAGCCTGTCGCCATTGCGGTTCATCCCGGCCAGGACGGCTGGTCTCCGGGATGCCGCGATCCGACTTGCGATCTCCTCGGTGACCGCCGGATCGAGCTCGCCTCGAGCCCTCACGACCCTGTTTAGTGGTCCGACTCCTCGACCAGCGAGCGCCAGGTCATCCTTCGCGCTGACCGAGCCGGGCTGAGGGGTCGGAGCAAGCGGCTCCCGAAGGGCGATATTCAGGTGTACGGGTCCTGGCCTCGGGTCGCCTGCTGCTGTGGCAAATGCTCTGCAGGCAACCGATCTCATGTGGATCAAGCCGCTGTCGTCGGCCTCGTGCGTGCCCACCTCGGTAAACCACCTCACGGCCGAGCCGAAGATCTTGATCTGATCGATCGTCTGTCCAGCACCCGTTCCTCGGAGTTCCGGAGGTCTGTCGGCCGTGATCAGGATCAGTGGCACTCCTGCCTCGTCCGCTTCCACCACGGCGGGGTGGAGGTTGGCCACTGCCGAGCCAGAGGTCGTCAGGACTGCCACCGGGAGGTCAGATGCGATCGCGGCGCCGAGTGCGATGAAGCCAGCGCTGCGCTCGTCGAGGACCACGGTGGTCTCGATCGCGGGATTGCGCTCCAGTGCGAGGGCATACGGGGTGGACCGGGAACCGGGACAGATGACGGCTCGACGCAACCCACTCCGGGCGAGCTCTTCGCAGAGCGCAGAGGAGAGGGCGGTGTTGGTGTTCGTTGCATCCATCACCGAGAACGGTAGGGCAGTCCGGTCCGGGCCTGCGGCGGATGCTTTGCGCTCTCAGTCGATCCTGCGCGACGCGAGGAGATCCTCATCGAGAACGGCTCCGATACCCGGTGTGTCCGGAAGGCTCAGGCAGGGACCGCTCCAGATGCCTCCCTCTCCGATCCGGACCGAGAAGAGACGCTCGGTCGCCAATCCATGGGCTAGTCCTGCGTCTGGCATCGCCTGGACGGTGTGCGCGGCAGCGAGGATCCCGACCGGACCCTCGAGTGAACTCGTCATGTACGAGTCGATCGTCTCGGAGATGCTCAGGGCGCTGCGGATACCACCGACCTTCGCGAGCTTGAGGGCAGTGAAGTCGCATGCCTTCGAGTCCACGGCGTAGCGGGCATCGCGTATCGTCGCAACGCTCTCGTCGGCGGCGATCGGCACTTGGGAGGAGCGCCTGATCTCCGCAAGTGCGTCGAGTCCGTTGGTGGGCTCCTCGATCAGCTCGATCTCTTCTTCGCCCATGGCTAGGATCCGATCTGGCGCATCTGCGGCCTTCCAGGAGCCGTTTGCGTCCAGGCGGAGGCTCACGTCCGGGCCTACCGCATTTCGGACCGCTCCCACCTGTGCCACATCACCAGGTACCCCGACCTTCAGTTTCATCGTCTCGAAGCCCTCCTCGGCCCACCCGGTCGCGATCCGGGAGATCTCTGCTGGGTTGGCCATCGGGAGTGTCGCGTTGCACCGCACCGGCTTGCATTCGACGGCCGCGAGGAGCTGCCACAGGGGGATCTGATGGGATTTGGCGACCAGGTCGTGCAGTGCGATGTCGACGCAAGCAAGCAGCTCCGGACGCGCCTGCCTGTTCCGGAATGGGATCAGTGCCCGCTCGAGGCTCTCACGATCTATCTCGGATCCGACCAGCAGGCTCTCGCAAGCTTCCTCCAGGTCGGCCGCAAGCCTCGCGGCTGAATCCGCACCTCGCAGGGTCATCGCCGCCGCCTCGCCCAATCCCTCCAACCCCTCAGCTCGCACCCGGAGGAGCACCAGTTCCCGCTCGGTCAGATTCCCGCGAGCGGTTGCGTAGTCCCGTTCGAACGGCAGGGAGTAGTGGACTACCTCCGCGGCCTCGATCAGCATCGGCTCAACTGGCCAGAAGGAGTCCGAGGGTGCAGAAGAGACCGAAGGCGGCGAGCAGTAAGCCGGTCCCGGCGAGGGCGCCGTTGAGCGCGGGCCCGTCGACCTTCCCGGTCACAGCCCGCGTCGGTCCTATCGCGAAGGGAATCGCCAACAGAGTGAGCAGCGCCTGCCAAGGCCCATCGAGCAATACCAGGAGTAGCGGGACCAGCAGGAAGGAGCCGCTGATCATCGCGAGATAGATACGTCGTGTTGCCTTCCTTCCGAGCTTCACGGCGAGAGTGTTCTTTCCTGCCCGGCGATCGGTTTCCATGTCCCGGAAGTTGTTGACCACGAGGATGGCCGTCGAAAGCAGGCCCACGGAGATCGAAAGACCGAAGGGCAGCCAGTCCAGCTCTTCGAGTTGCACGTAGAACGCTCCGTTGACCGCAACCAATCCGAAGAATAGGAAGACGAATACTTCGCCGAGCCCGGCGTACCCGTACGGTTTCGGCCCCCCGGTGTAGAGGACCCCGGCGAGAATCGAAGCGACGCCCACTGCGAGGATCACCCAGCCCGCTTCGTAGATGAGGTAGACCCCGCAGAGAATCGAGACCCCGAAGGCAAGCCAAGCGGCCGTGAGTACACGTCGAGGCGCGACCAGTCCGGCTGAAGTGACCCGGAGCGGACCGAGCCGGTCCATCGTGTCCGCTCCTCGGCGCGCGTCCGAGTAATCGTTGGAGAGGTTCGTACCTATCTGGATGAAGATGCTCCCGATCAGAGCGGCTACGAAGGTCAGCCACTTGATCTCGCCGCTCGACGCCTGAACCGCCGCCGCGGTGCCGACCAGCACAGGGGCGATGGCGGCGGGAAGCGTCCGTGGCCGTGATGCTGTGAACCAGAGTCGCAGGCCGCTCATGGCTTTCAGGGGCGCTTGGGGAATCGACTGAAATCGGGGCTGCGGCCTTCCTTGAAGGAGTCCCTGCCCTCCTGACCCTCCTCACTCATGTAGAAGAGGAGCGTGGCGTCATGAGAGAGCTGCTGGAGGCCGGTGAGCCCGTCCTCCTCCGCATTGAAGCTCGATTTCAAGAGCCGCAGCGAGAGCGGTGACAGCGCCGACATCTCTCGACACCAAGCGACCGTCTCTCGCTCGAGGTCCGAGACCGGGACGACCGCGTTGACCAGCCCCATCTCCAACGCCTCTTCGGCGTCGTAGAGGCGACAGAGGAACCAGAACTCCTTGGCCTTCTTGACCCCGATGTTGCGTGCAAGGAGTGACGCACCGAACCCGCCGTCGAAGCTGCCTACACGCGGACCGGTTTGACCGAAACGGGCATTGTCTGCTGCCACGGTCATGTCACAGACGAGGTGGAGGATGTGTCCGCCGCCGACCGCCCAACCCGCAACCATGGCTACGACAGGCTTGGGCAGACGCCGAATCTGAACGTGGAGGTCTCCGACATCGAGCCGTCCGACTCCCTGCTTGGCGACCTCGTCGTCGCCGATATAGCCATCGTCACCACGGATCTTCTGATCGCCTCCAGAGCAGAACGCCTCGTCGCCGACTCCCGTGAAGATGATCGACGCCACGCCCGTATCGTCGCGCGCACGGCTGAAGGCATCTCGCAGCTCAGCCAGAGTCTGTGGCCTGAAGGCGTTGTGGGATTCGGGGCGGTTGATCGAGATCTTCGCAATGCTCTCGGCGCGCTCGTACAGGAGGTCCTCGTACTCGTGGGCCGACTCCCAGTCGATCGCTTCGTAGAGGCTCTCCTCAGGCGGTGCGTGTTTGTGTCTGATCGGCATCTGGTTCCTCAGGCGGGGCGGCTGTCCATTCGGACAGACGGCCAAATCGATTTCAGGCAACGATACCCGTAGCCCGTGAAACCCGAGACCTGGCTCGACACCCATGCTGAGCACGCGCCTGACAGGACCGCTGTGGTCGCTGACGATCGGATACTCGACTTCGCGACCCTTCGCGACGAGGCGCGAGCCGTGGCATCCGGGCTGAGGGGTGAGGGAGTGGGGTCAGGGACGCGAGTCCGCGTCTCGTTCGAACCGGGACTCGACTACGTACTGGCGGTGCATGCACTGCTGCTCCTCGGAGCGAGACTGTGCCCGATCGACCCGCGCGATCCGAGGGGCCTCTCAGACCACGACCTCAGCCTCGACTCGCCGGCGGACGTCCCACGGGGCTCGGGGGACGACATTCCCGATGATGGAGGTGGCCCGGTGACGACCGTCTGTGAGATCGCCAGCAGCGGAACTACGGGTACTCCGAAGTCGGTATCGCTTTCAGCAGGGAATATCTTCTGGAGTGCGATCGGTTCCGCCCACGCCCTGGGGGTCGAGTCGGCCGACCGTTGGCTCGTGTGTCTTCCCTTGTTCCATGTATCGGGGCTCATGCCGGTGTACCGGGCCTTGATCCATGGCACCGCGGTCACCATCCACGCGGGTTTCTCCGCCTCACGGGTGGCGGCAGATCTCGCCGGGGGAGAGGTGAGCGGGATCTCACTCGTTCCGACGGCTCTCAGGGATCTGATGGCGGAAGATCCCGCCGCCCTGCGGCAGCCGAGGACGGTCCTCACCGGCGGGGCCGCCGCTCCGGCGGAGCTGATCGAGGAGGCCATCGGGGCCGGTATCGCAGTATCCGTCACCTACGGAATGACCGAAGCCGCGTCGCAGGTCACCGTGCTTCCAGCCTCCGAGATATCCGAGGCGATCGGATCAGTCGGTAGGCCGCTCGTTACCAGCCGGTTGAAGATCGATCGAGACGAGATCCTGGTTGGAGGCCCCACGGTGGCAGCCGACTGTCTGGGGGGGGACGGCTGGTTCCGGACCGGTGACCGGGGGAGGGTCGATTCCGACGGCAGGTTGTGGATCGAAGGCAGAGTTGATGAGATGCTCATAACGGGAGGAGAGAATGTCTTCCCCTCCGAGGTCGAGTCCGTCCTCTCGAAGCACCCGTCGGTCAAGGAGGTAGTCGTCTACGGGGTAGATGAGCAGAGGTGGCAGCAGGAGATTCGCGCCGCAGTGGTACTGGAGGATGGTGCCCGGTTCGATCCTGATGCGTTGCGTGAGTGGTGCGGCGAGGCGTTGCCCTCCTTCAAGGTCCCCAAGGTCCTGGAATCGATAGACGAGATTCCGCTTGGCCCGTCCGGGAAGCCCCTGCGCACTGAACTGGCAAAGCGTTCATCCAGTCAACCTCGCTAGCCTGCTGGCATGGCTGACGAAGGAATCTTCTACGACAAGGATGCGGATCTCTCCGCGCTCGACGGCAAGACCGTCGCAATCCTCGGCTACGGGTCCCAGGGTCATGCGCATGCTCTGAACCTGCGGGACTCCGGTGTGGACGTCGTGGTGGGCTTGCGCGAGAACTCCGAGAGCAGGAGGGAGGCCGAGTCCGAGGGCTTGACGGTGCTGGACGTGGCGGATGCAGCCAGTCGTGGCGATGTAGTCATGGTGCTGCTTCCCGATGAGCGCCAGGCCGAGATCTGGTCTGCCGAGATCGCCGATGGCATCTCCGATGGGAACCTGTTGATGTTCGCCCACGGCTTTTCGATCCGATTCGGCCAGATCGAGGCACCGGCAGGTGTGGACATCGGCATGGTCGCCCCCAAGGGCCCCGGACACTTGGTGCGTCGTCAGTACGTCGAGGGCCGCGGTGTGCCGTGCCTGATGGCCGTCGAACAGGACGCAACCGGAAATGCCCGGGACCTCGTCCTCGCATACGCCTCAGCCATCGGTGGAGGAAGGGCGGGGATCATCGAGACCAACTTCTCCGATGAGGCGGAGACGGATCTCTTCGGCGAGCAGGCCGTCCTGTGTGGTGGTGCAACGGAACTGGTCCAAGCCGGATTCGAGACTCTCGTAGAGGCGGGCTACGACCCGCGTCTCGCCTACTTCGAGTGCCTGCACGAGTTGAAGCTGATCGTCGATCTGATGTACGAGAAGGGGATCCAGGGGATGAGGCACTCGATCTCGAATACAGCCGAGTACGGCGACATGACCCGCGGCTCCAAGGTCATCGGCGAGGAGTCCCGGGCAGCGATGAAGGAGATCCTCGCCGACATCCAGTCCGGTGAGTTCGCCAAGGAGTGGATCGCCGAGAACCAGGCCGGGGGAGAGAATTTCGACCGCATGCGCAAAGAAGGTGCCGACCATCAGATCGAGCAGGTCGGTGGCGGTCTCCGTTCGATGATGCCGTGGATCGAGACGGAGTTCTAGGCAGCACGCACTGCGCTTCGAAGTTCCGGCTACCGCCCCTTTCGCCTCTAGTCTTAGTCACTCGCCGTTCGACCAACATAGGATGCGCAGTTGACACAGCCGCAGATCTACAACAAGGAATATTTGATGGCGGCAGGACCTACGCCCCTGCCACCGGCGGTCAGCCAGGTGATGGCGAACCCGATCCCCTACCACCGTGCACCGGCCTTCATGGAGATCCACGAGCGCGCCCTGGGGAATCTCAAGAAGGTCTTCCAGACCGAGAACGAGGTGCTCTCGTTCGCGTCTTCCGGTACCGGGGCTCTGGAATCAGCCGTGGCGAACCTGCTGTTTCCGGGCGATGTCGCGGCGGTCGCATCAGCCGGCAAGTTCGGGGAACGCTGGGCTGAGCTCTGTCGTTCGTATTGCGTCGACCTGACGCACCTTGATCTCGAGTGGGGGGATCGCATCGATGGTGAGGCGATAGACCGGATGCTCAGTTCGATGGATCAGACCCCTCGCGCCGTCTTCGCAACCCTCTCCGAGACCTCGACAGGAGTCGTACACGATGTCCGGGGTATCGCCGAGGCGGCGAGAGAGCACGGCACGATCGCGGTGATCGATGCGATCTCGGGCCTGGCTGCCGCCGACCTCCCGCAAGATGATTGGGGTGT
>CAZQMB010000006.1:5254-17659 GCA_964594365.1 uncultured Conexibacteraceae bacterium | reverse complement strand
GCCGCAGGTGGACAGAACGACCTCAAGGGGAAGATCGTTCGCATCGCCCATTGCGGCTACTTCGGTGCTTTCGACATCCTCATCTCGCTTACCGCCCTGGAGAACTCCCTGCGTGACCTCGGGTACGAGGTAGAGCCAGGCACCGCCGCGGCTGCCGCCCAGCGGGTCTTCGTGGAGGCAGGCAGCCCGGCGCCGGTCGGTTAGGCAGCGCCGTCCATGTCAGCAGGCAGACCCAAGGTCCTGGTCAAGGAGAAGATCGCCGAGGCTGGCGTAACCCTGCTCGCCGATTCCTGTGAGGTGGAGATGGGACTCGATTGGAGCGAGGACGAGCTCTCTGCTCGTATCGGTGAGTTCGACGGCATCCTGATCCGCTCCGCGACCACGATGGATGAGGATCTGATCTCCAAGGGGAGCCGGCTGCGCGTGATCGGTCGGGCGGGGACCGGAGTCGACAACGTCGACCTCGATGCTGCAACCAAACGCGGAATCGTCGTCGCCAATGCCCCAGAGGCGAATTCAGTCGCTGCCGCCGAGCACACCATGGGTCTGCTCCTCTCACTCTGCAGGAACATCCCTGCCGCGCACGAGTCGCTGACCTCGGGCAAATGGGAGCGAGCCAGTTTCGGCGGTGGAGAGCTTTACGGCAAGACCTTGGGGCTCTTCGGGTTCGGGCGTATAGGTCAGTTGGTCGCACAGAGGGCTCTGGGTTTCGAGATGAAGGTGATCGCGCTGGATAAGTTCGTGGCCCCGGAGCGGTTCAAGGAACTCGGAGTCGAGGGAGTCGACGACCCGGCCGACATCTACGGTCGAGCTGATTTCGTCTCGCTGCACCTGCCGAAGACGCCGGAGACCATCGGGCTGATCAACGCGGACTCCCTGGCACAGATGCAGCCCGGGGTGCGCATCGTCAACTGTGCGCGGGGTGAGTTGGTCGACCTCGACGCGCTGGCCGATGCGGTGGACTCAGGGTCGGTCGGAGGTGCGGCGCTGGACGTCTTCCCCGACGAACCCTTCACGGAGCACAGGCTGTTCGCCATGCCGGGAGTAGTGGTGACCCCGCATCTCGGGGCCTCTACGGCGGAAGCGCAAGATAGGGCCGGAATCGTGACGGCGGAACAGGTCCTGGCTGCACTGACAGGCGGAGTCGTCACCACTGCGGTGAATATCGCGGCTGTCCGCCCGGAAGAGATGGAGGCGATAGCGCCCTTCGTGCCGCTTTGCGAACGGCTCGGCGCGCTTGCGCAGAAGATGGGGGACGGGGTTCCCGGAGACATCCGAGTCGAGTTCAAGGGACGGCTCGCGGAGAGGGACACGCGAATATTGGCCCTCTCGGTACTCGCAGGGGCCCTTCGCGGCCACACCGAGGAGAACGTAAATCTCGTGAATGCGGCGCAGCTGGGAGAGGCTCGCGGGATCGAGGTGATCGAAACCAGCGATCCGGTGTCGGAGGATTTCACGGAACTGGTGACCGTCTCCGTTGGAGAAGGAGAGGGACGGGTCGAGGTGGCCGGCACCGGCGTAGGTCCTCGGAACGTTCCCTATCTGGTCAGGGTGTGGGGCGAGGACTTCTATCTGCCGTTCGCCGACAACCTCGCGATCTTCCGGTACACGGACCAGCCTGGGATGATCGGTCTGGTCGGGAGCGAATTCGGGAAGAGAGGCGTGAACATCGTCTCGGCGGCGGTCGGAGCAGAGGCGGAGCAGGCCGTGATGGCGCTGACGACGGATGCTCCTGTCTCGGATGACGTGGTCGACGAGATACTGAAGCTGGACGGGTTCTTCGCCGGACATGCAGTCGCAACGGTCTGACGCAAGATCGTCTGCGTCACGCCCATTCGTCGAGTACCGAGCCGACGTTCGCTACCCTGAACTCGATGACTGGTTCGGTCGGTAACAGCCTGGCGCTTCTCCTTCTCCTCCCCCTCCGGGGGGAATAACCGCTGGGCGGCGCGACAGCCGCAAGGACAACGAGGTAATCGCACTTGATCAGAGAAGGAGCAACGAGATGACTGAGAATGAACGCAGCGGGGGGCAGCAGCCGGCAGAGAGCCCTCGCGTGAGTATTTTCGACACGACCTTGCGTGATGGTGAGCAGTCGCCTGGCATCTCTCTGAATACGCAGGAAAAGGTCGAGATCGCAACACAACTCGCGCGACTCGGTGTGGACGTGATCGAAGCTGGATTCCCGATCACTTCTCCGGGTGACTTCGAGGCCGTCCAGGCCATTGCGAGGGGAGTAGAGGGCCCCACCGTCTGTGGTCTCGCTCGTACGCACAAGGCCGACATCGATGCAGCGTGGGGAGCGGTGAAGGAGGCCGCCCGACCGCGCATCCACACCTTCATCTCGACTTCGGACATCCACATCGAACATCAGCTTCAGGCAACCCGTGACGACGTGAAGGGTCAAGCTCGCGCTGCTGTTGCGTTGGCCCGCTCTCTGTGTGACGACGTCGAGTTCTCTCCCATGGATGCAACGAGAGCAGATGTGGAGTTCACCGCGGAGGTCTGCGCCATCGCGGTCGAGGAGGGAGCGACGGTCGTGAACATCCCCGATACCGTCGGCTACACGACACCTGAGGAATACGGCGCCTACATCACGAGGCTCTATGAACTGGTCCCCGGACTCGCCGAGGTGACGGTCTCGGTCCATTGTCATGACGATCTCGGGCTGGCGGTTGCGAACTCCTATGCCGGCTTGCTCGCAGGTGCGCGGCAGGTCGAGTGCGCTGTCAACGGAATCGGCGAGAGGGCAGGTAACTGCTCGCTCGAAGAGATCGTGATGCTGCTGAGGACTAGGCGGGACGTACACGGGCTCGACACGACGCTCGACACCAGGGAGCTGGCTCGAACCAGCCGTCTGGTGTCACGCCTGACTGGCTATCAGGTGCCTCCCAACAAGGCGGTAGTGGGGAGGAACGCGTTCGCCCACGAGTCCGGAATCCATCAGGATGGCGTGCTCAAGGAGCGTTCGACCTACGAGATCATGGACGCCACCGAGGTGGGCCACGAGTCGAACACGATCTTCCTCGGGAAACATTCGGGAAGACATGCGCTTCAGGATGCGCTCGAGCAGCTCGGGTTCAGAGTCGAGGGGGAGGCTCTCAACCAGGCCTTCAAGAGGTTCAAAGAGCTTGCAGACAAGAAGAAGCAGGTTTCCGCACTCGATCTGGAGGCGATCGTCTCCGACGAGATGCGCGAGCAGACCGAGCGATATGTCCTGGAGTCGTTCGAGATCGAGGCCGGCAGCGACAAGCCTCCCCTGGCCAGGGTTGCGGTCAAGCTCCCCTCCGGTGTGACGACTTCTGCCGAGGCGACTGGCGATGGGCCGGTCGACGCGATCTTCATCGCGATCAAGGATGCGGTGGGAGTCGAGGCGGAGTTGAGGCGCTACGCCGTCGAGGCGGTCACAGAAGGGACGGATGCACTGGGCGAGGTGACGGTGGTTCTCCGCGCAAACGGAGTACTCGCGACGGGCCAGGGAGTCGCGACGGACATCCTCGAGGCGTCTGCGAGGGCATACGTCCGTGCGCTCTCGAACGCCCTCGAAGGTGCTGCTGTGCGCGAGGCCGAAGAAGCTACGGCAGAGGCCGCCGGAGAGCGCTCCCCGGGCCCCTGAGGCCATAATCAGCTCATGCCGAAGACACTCTTCGAGAAGATCTGGGAGTCGCACGAGGTAGATGCGGATCTCATCTACATAGATCTCCATCTCGTCCATGAGGTGACCTCTCCTCAGGCATTCGACGGTCTCCGTCTCGCCGGTAGAGACGTGCGGCGCCCGGATCGGACGCTTGCCACGGCAGACCACAACGTTCCCACCGATGGGACTCCGACCGCGGCGATGATCGCCGACCACCTCTCACGGGAGCAGGTCGAAGCGCTGGAGCGGAACTGTGAGGAGTTCGGGATTCCCCTCTACAGCCTCGGTTCGGAGCGTCGGGGGATCGTCCACGTGATCGGACCCGAGCTCGGGGTGACACAGCCGGGTATGACCATCGTCTGTGGAGACTCTCACACCTCCACCCATGGCGCTTTCGGAGCGCTTGCATTCGGTATCGGCACCTCTGAGGTAGAGCACGTGCTCGCCACTCAGACCCTGGTGCAGCGTCGTCCCCAGACCTTGCGGATCGATTACTCAGGGACCCTGAGCTCCGGTGTGACGGCGAAGGACCTGATCCTCGCAACGATCGGGAGGCTCGGTACATCCGGCATGCAGGGCTACGCAGTCGAGTTCGCGGGTGAAGCGATCAGGGGCCTCTCGATGGAGAACCGCATGACGATCTGCAACATGACGATCGAGGGAGGGGGCAAGGCCGGGATGATCTCTCCGGATGAGGTCACGGTCGAGTTCGTCCGTGGGCGTCCCGCTGCCCCTCGAGACTTCGAGGCCGCGGCGACGGAGTGGCTCGCACTGGCCACCGACGAGGGGGCGTCCTTCGACCGCGAGGAGGTGATCGAGGCGCCCGATATCGCCCCCATGGTCACTTGGGGAACCACACCGGGCATGGTGGCGGAGGTCACCTCCGAGGTACCGGACCCCGCTCAATTCGACTCGCCCGCTGATCAGGAGGCCGCGGCACGAGCTCTGGCCTACATGGACCTGAAGGCCGGAACTCCGCTGACCGAAGTCAGCCTCGACCGCGTCTTCATCGGTTCCTGCACCAACTCGCGGATCTCCGATCTGAGGGAGGCGGCATCGGTGGTGGAGGGAAGGAAGATCGCTCCGACGCTGAAGGGGATGGTCGTACCTGGTTCACAACAGGTCAAGGCGAAGGCCGAGGAAGAGGGTCTGGACGAGATATTCAGATCCGCGGGCTTCGAGTGGCGCGAATCGGGTTGCTCTGCCTGCCTGGGCATGAATCCAGACATCCTGCAGCCGGGAGAGCGTTGCGCCTCCACCTCCAATCGGAACTTCGAGGGACGGCAAGGCAGACTCGGGCGGACCCATCTGGTCAGTCCGAGCATGGCTGCGGCCGCTGCGGTGGAGGGCACCTTCGTCGACATAAGGGATTGGTCCTGATGGAGGCCATCGATCGCATCGAGGGGCAGGTCGCGGTTCTCGATCGCGCCGACGTCGATACCGACCAGATCATGCCCAAGCAGTTCCTCAAGCGGGTCGAACGCACGGGTTACGGCGAGTTCCTCTTCTACGACTGGTTCAAGGATGGTGAGATCGAACTCGAGGCGCACCCGATACTCGTGGCCGGAAGGAACTTCGGCTCCGGTTCCTCCCGAGAGCATGCGGTCTGGGGGCTCTATGACTACGGGTTCAGGGCGATCATCGCCCCGTCGTTCTCCGACATCTTCTATTCCAACTGCACGAAGAACGGGCTGCTTCCGATCATCCTCGACGAGGAGAAGTGCAAGCTGGTCGCTTCCTCGGGCCGGGCTGTCATCGAGCTCGACGATGAGACGGTCAGTTGCGAGGAGGGTGTGTTCACCTTCGCGATCGACGAGGAGATCAAACATCGCCTCAGCAACGGGCTCGATGACGTGGCCCATACCCTCCAGCGGGCAGAGCGAATCGACGCATTCGAGGCTACGGGCGCGGCCGATCGCGGCCCCGACACGCTCGCACTCTGATGTCGGCGCCTTCGATCACCTTGTTGCCTGGTGACGGGATCGGTCCCGAGATCGCCGCTGCGGCCAGGAGTCTTCTCGATGTCATCGGCGAGTACGAGATCTCCGAGGGCTTGATCGGCGGAATCTCGATCGACGAAAGCGGAACCGCGCTGACCGACGAAACGCTGGAGCAGTGCAGGGAGTCGGACGCGGTGCTGCTCTGTGCGGTGGGTGGTCCCAAGTGGGACACCACCGATCCTGACGCCCCGAGACCGGAGCAGGGCTTACTCGGGCTGAGGAGCGGACTGGGTCTCTTCGCCAACCTCAGGCCCGTGCGGCCGTTCAAGGCCCTCCTCGACGCCAGTCCCCTGAAGCGAGATCGCATAGAGGGCACCGATCTGCTGGTGGTACGCGAACTGACCGGCGGTATCTACTTCGGCGAGACCGGGCGAAGCGGAGACAGGGCCTTCGACGAGTGCGCCTATACCGTCGAGGAGATCGAGCGGATCACCCGGATCGCCTTCGAGTCAGCTCGCTACCGCGAGGGCAAGCCGAAGCCGCGGGTTACATCCGTCGACAAGGCGAACGTCCTCGAGACCTCCCGACTCTGGCGTGAGACCGTCTCGCGTCTGGCTGCGGAGGCGCCCGACATCGAGGTGGAGCACCTCCTGGTCGATAACACCGCCATGCAGTTGGTCTCCCGTCCGACCGACTTCGACGTGATCCTGACCGAGAACCTGTTCGGAGACATCCTCAGCGATGAGGCAGCCATGCTGACCGGGTCGCTCGGAATGTTGCCTTCGGCCAGCCTCGGGGCAGACGGTCCAGGACTGTTCGAACCCGTACACGGCTCTGCCCCCGACATCGCTGGCACAGGTCAGGCGAATCCACTGGCGACCTTCCTGTCGGTCTCTCTGATGCTTCGTTTCGGGTTCGAGCAGAGCAAGGAAGCTGATCAGATCGAATCGGCGGTGGAGGAGACTCTCGACGCAGGTTTCCGCACTCCGGACCTCGCTACCGGGTCCGACGGAGAGCGCGCGGTTGGTACCGACGAGATGACCCGCGAAGTCATCTCGCGGATCGTCTGACCGCCGTCGTTCACTGGCCGACCGTTCATCAGGCATACTCAGACGGGTATGGCTGCCTCAGGAATAGAAGAACTCGAGTGGATCTGGATGAACGGCGAATTCGTGCCCTGGCAGGACGCCAAGGTGCACGTCCTGAGCCATGCTCTCCACTACGGAACGGGTGTCTTCGAGGGCATCAGGTGTTACGACGGCGACCAGGGCCCTGCCGTATTCAGGCACCAGGAGCACCTCGAGCGCCTCGAGCGCTCGGCGGAGCTCTACTACATGAAGATTCCGTATTCGGTCGACGAGCTCGCGGAATCCACTCGTGAGCTGATCAGGCGTAACGGCCTGCGCTCCTGCTACATCCGGCCGCTCGTCTTCCGGGGATACGGCGAGATGGGGCTCTACGCCAGTCATGCCGAGGTCGACGTTACGATCGCCGTCTGGCCCTGGGGCGCCTACCTCGGAGAGGAAGGCAAGAAGGTCGGAATCAAGGCCAAGGTCTCATCCTGGCGGCGGATCTCCCCCCTGAGCTTGATCCCCCAGGCCAAAGCCTCCGGTCAGTACCTGAATTCGATCCTCGCAAAGACCGAAGCCGCGGACTCCGGCTACGACGAGGCGATACTCCTCGATGAGCGCGGGATGGTGTGCGAAGGGTCCGGGGAGAATATCTTCGTGGTTCGAGACGGTGAGGTGGCTACGCCGCCGTCCGTCGCATCCATCCTCGACGGAATAAGTCGCCGCTCGATCATGACCATCGCGAAGGACTTGGGCTACGAGGTCGTGGTCAGGGATATTGCGAGGGGCGAGCTCTATCAGGCTGACGAAGTCTTCCTGACCGGCACCGCGGCCGAGATGGTGCCTGTGCGCTCCGTCGACCAGCATGATCTCGGGGAGCCGGGGGAGATCACCCGTTCTCTGCAGGAGAGGTTCGAAGACGCTCTGTACGGTCGTGCGCCTGAGTACGGTTCTTGGCTCGACCTGGTCGGAGAGCCGACCGCGCCCGCCCCGCCCGAGCCTCGTCCCGATCAGGTGCAAGCCGAGGAAGTCGGCGAGCCGAAACCGCGTATCGTGGAGAGCCAGTGACCTGTTTGCGCCGAATCGAGCGAATTACCGGGGCCGCGTTCGCCTGAGGGCACGCGGCTGGCAGCAGCCGCTGCCGCCTTCACCCGCCGGAGAAGGCGGGTCCGGAAAAGTCTCGATTCAAGGAGGGAAGCAATGGAACAGGTTCAGCTTTACGACACGACACTGAGGGACGGAATGCAGGGGCAGGGCATGTCCCTCTCGGTCGAGGAGAAGATCCGCGTGGTACACGCTCTGGACGACCTCGGAGTTGCATTCATCGAGGCGGGATTCCCTGGCTCCAACCCCAAGGAGATCGAGTTGTTCGAGAGGCTCGAGCAGGAGGATCTGAAGACCGCTGTCATCACTTCATTCGGGATGACCAGACGTCGTGGCATCGAGGCCCAGGACGATGAGACCCTCCAGCTGTTGGCTGCCACCTTCGCTCCTGCGACTACCCTCGTGGGCAAGACGTGGGACCTGCATCTCGAGAAGGTGACGAAGGTGAGCCGGGAAGAGAACCTCGAGATGATCGCCGAGTCGGTCCGCTACTTGGTCGATGCAGGAAAGAGGGTGATCTATGACGCCGAGCACTTCTTCGACGGCTTCCTATCGGACAGGGAATATGCGCTGAACTGTCTCGAGGTCGCCATCGAGGCAGGGGCTGAGTGCGTGACCCTCTGCGATACGAACGGTGCAAGCCTGCCCGCGACCGTGGCCGAAGCGACCTCCGTGGTTGCCGACAGATTCGCGGGCTCGGCGGTGGTAGGTATCCACACGCACAACGACGCTGAGTGTGCGGTCGCCGATTCGCTTGCCGCCGTGGATGCCGGGGCCCGCCTCGTACAGGGAACTATCAACGGCATCGGAGAGAGGACGGGAAATGCCAATCTGACCTCCATCCTTCCGGCCCTGCAGTTGAAGATGGGGTACGACGTAGTGACCGAGGATCAAATGGCGAATCTCACCGCTACCGCGCATTTCGTCGACGAGCTGCTCAACCGCACCCCGGACCCGGACCAGCCGTATGTCGGCCGGAACGCATTTGCGCATAAAGGGGGAATGCACGTCGCCGGGGTCCGGGCTGATGCCCGGACCTTCGAGCACGTCGAGCCGGCCACCATCGGTAACAGGCGCGAGGCATTGGTATCAGAGCTCTCTGGCCGTGGCACCGTTCTGGAGGCCGCAGAGGCCGCAGATCTCGAGATGAGCGAGGAGGAAGCAACGCGGGCACTGAGGGCGCTCAAGGAGAAGGAACACCGCGGTTACCAGTACGAGGCGGCCGATGGCTCGTTCGAGCTCCTGCTTCGTCGTGAGAGCGGCGAGTACGAATCGCTCTTCCAGGTCGAGAGCTTCAGGGTGCTGGTCGAGAGTCGGGAATCCGGCGGAGTAACGACAGAGGCCACGATCAAACTGCTGATCGACGGTGAGCGGTCGTTGGTGACGGCCGAGGGGAACGGACCCGTCAATGCCCTGGACAACGCATTGAGGGCTGCGCTCGTCGACAGGTACCCGAGTCTCGCCAGTGTCGAGCTGACCAACTACAAGGTGCGGATCCTCGATGAGCATCAGGGCACCGGGGCGGTGACTCGTGTCTTGCTGGATTCGACCGACGGCAAGCGAGACTGGGGCTCTATCGGTGTCTCGGAGAACATCATCGAGGCCTCGTGGGAAGCCCTGCTCGACTCACTCGACTACGCACTCCAGGAAGGACGTGAGGCGTGAGCGAGGGAACCGAACAACTGCCTCTCGCGAAGCCCGATCTGAGTGGACGTGAATCGGAGCTGGTGGCGGAGGTGATCGCGTCGGGGAGGCTCTCTCTCGGGCCGATGCAGGAGCGGTTCGAACGTGACTTCGCAGCGTGGCTCGGAGTTGACGATGCTGTGGCGGTTTCGAGCGGAACCGCAGCGCTGCATCTGTGTGTGAGGGCCCTTGGCTGGAGCGGCGGCGACCGAGTGGTCACGACCCCGTTCACCTTCGTGGCAAGCGCGAACTCGCTTCTCTACGAGGGCGTCGAGCCGGTGTTCGTGGACGTCGATCCGATCACTCTCTGCATCGACCCGGACCAGATCGAATCCAGCCTCGATCCGGCTACGGTGGGAGTCCTGCCGGTGCACATCTTCGGATGGCCTGCGGCGATGCCGGAGATCGAGCGGATTGCATCGACGCACGGCCTGGGGATCCTCGAGGACGCCTGTCAGGCCCTCGGATCGGTCTGCTCCGACGGAACGAAGGTCGGCGCTCGGGGCAACGCATCGATCTTCGCCTTCTATGCGAACAAGCAGCTGACGACCGGTGAGGGGGGGATGGTGATCCCGGCTGACGCCGAGGCGGCCGAACTGGCGAGAAGCGAGCGCAATCAAGGCCGGGCGGCAGATATGGATACCGTCGATCACGAAAGACTCGGTTTCAACTATCGCCTGTCGGAGATCGCCAGTGCGATCGGTGTCGCACAGATGGAGCGCCTCGACCACTTGCTCGATGAGCGACAGCGGGTGGCGGATCTCTACACAGGGGCCCTGAAGGGCATCGGTGGTAACCCCGCAGGCGAGGGGGATTTCGACGGTCTGCTCCTTCCCTGTGCCGATCGCGGGAGCGAACACCGGAGCTGGTTCGTGTATCCGGTTCGGGTTCCCACCGGAACCGATGTCGTGGCCGTTGCGCGGGCGCTTACCGAGGAAGGAATCTCGGCGAAGCCCTACCTTCCCTGTGTGCACCTACTGCCGGATTACCGCGAGCGCTTCGGGTCCAGGGAAGGGCTTTGCCCCAACGCAGAGGCTGCGTCGAAGCGGAGCCTGGCCCTGCCATTCCATGGCGGGATGACTGCAGAGGAGGTGGAGCGCGCTTCGCTGACGCTCCGGCTGGTGCTCGAGCGGGAGGGTGGTGACGCCTGATGTCGAGATTCGATTCGGAACGCGACGATCTCTTCCACGCGATCAACGCATCGATTGGTTTCGATCGCAGGCTCGCCCCATACGACCTGCTGCAGTCGCAGGCACACGCCCGTGCGCTGCACAAATTGGGCGTGCTCGCCGACGCTGAGCTCGACGCGATTCTCGGAGCGCTCGAGAAGATCCATCGCGAAGTCGAGTCAGGGGAGTTCGAGTACCGCCCCGAGGACGAGGACATACACATGGCAATCGAGCGCCGGTTGACCGAGGAACTCGGCGAGGTCGGAGGAAAGCTCCATACGGCGCGCTCACGCAACGATCAGGTGGCGACCGACCTCTCACTGTTCGTCCGCGCTCATTCACTCGCCTGCGGCGACCTGACCTGGCAGCTCATGCGGACCTTGCTGGAAAAGGCCGTAGCGCACGAGGGCTGGCGGTCACCTGCGTACACGCACCTCCAGCGTGCCCAACCGATCTACCTCTCCCACTACCTGCTCGCCTACTTCTGGATGTTCCGCAGGGACTTCCTCCGCTTCATGTCCGCAGCTCGTTCAGCCTCCGAGATGCCTGCCGGCTCCGGTGCGCTGGCGGGACTGAACTGGGACCTCGACCGAGACCAGATGGCTGCGACGCTCGGCTTCACGGGGCCGATGCAGAATTCCTTGGACGCGGTCTCCAATCGGGATCAAGCGCTCGAGCTGCTCTCTGCGACTGCGATCTGCTCCAACCATCTGTCTCGACTCGGCTCGGAGATAGTCATCTGGTCGAGTTCGGAGTTCGGATACCTGTCGACCGATGATTCTTTTGCGTCAGGGTCGAGCATCATGCCCCAGAAGAAGAACCCCGATGCCGCGGAACTGCTCCGAGGCAAGGCCCCGCGGGTGGCCGCGGATCTCCAAACCCTGCTGGGTGCGCTGCATGCCCTGCCTCTCGGCTACAGCAAGGATATGCAGGAAGACAAGGAACCATTGTTCGACGCCGTCGACACGACCGAGACATCGCTACGAGTCGCGACCCGGATGGTCGAGGGGATCACCTTCGATCGAGATCGCCTCGAAGCAGCGGCTGACGATCGCTTCCTGGCGGCAACGGACCTGGCCGATGTCCTCGCAGCGGAGGGGGTCCCGTTCCGGGTCGCTCATGGGATAGTCGGAGGGCTGGTGAGGCGTGCGCTGGAAGAGGGGAGACCGTTCGAGGAGATGTACGGAGAGGCGCTGTCCGACCTGCCTCCCGAGGCGAGGAGTCGGGTGGAAGATGCGATGTCCGATCGTGACGTCATCGACTCGAAGATCTCTTCCGGTGGGACCGGTGCCACGAGGGTCGCCGAGCAGATTGCCCTTGCGAAGCAGGAACTAGAGGCTCTCGAACCATCGGCGCGCGACTGACCCCTGACTTCTTCGACCGTCCGGTGGAGATCGTTTCCAGGGAGCTACTGGGTTGTGCTCTCTATCTGGAGGGGGCCGGGGGTACGATCGTCGAGACCGAGGCATACGGTCCGAATGATCCGGCTTGTCATGCATTTCGGGGGAAGACCGAACGCAACGCGCCACTCTTCGGCCCTCCGGGAAGCGTCTACGTCTATCGCTCCTACGGAATCCACCTGCTCTTGAACCTGGTCTCGGAGCCTGAGGGACGACCGGCTGCTGTCTTGATCAGAGCGCTGGAGCCCCACGCGGGCCTGGAGCGGATCAGAGAGCGCAGGCGAGGCAGGTCTGCGTTGGACCTGTGTTCCGGTCCCGGGAAGGTCGGCCAAGCCTTGCAGATCGATCTGGCCATGAATGGCCGCGCCTTCGATGAGGCTGGTCTGGTCATCGAACGTCCGG
>CAZQMB010000006.1:0-5154 GCA_964594365.1 uncultured Conexibacteraceae bacterium | reverse complement strand
CTGGCCATGAATGGCCGCGCCTTCGATGAGGCTGGTCTGGTCATCGAACGTCCGGCAAGCCCCGTGGATGACTCGCTGATCCTTTCCGGTCCCCGTATCGGAATCAGTCAGGCGCAGGATCGGCCATGGCGATTCCATCTGGCCGGCTCTGGGTACGTATCGCGGCCCCGCTTGACATCCGAGTGAGCGTGGTCAGAGCCCTACGCCACCGCCACCACCAGAGGGCGCAGGTGCAGGGGCTTGAGGCTGACCTCCGCCTCCGCCGCCACCACCACCTCCTCCTCCAGCGGGGGCTGCAGGGGCTGCGGGGGCCGAGTAGCTGGGTGTGTAGGAAGAAGAGGAGGAGGAGCCTCCGGATCGACCGCTCCGGTACCCGGCCTGAATCCCTTCGAGTGCCTGGATGATCCTCGACCAGATGACCGCGGGATAGGTCCCTCCTGCGACCGGCTGGCCACCGTATTCGGTCTCCATCGACTTGACACTGTCGGGGTACCCGACCCAGACGCAGGCTGTGAAGTTCTCGCTCCCCCCGCAGAACCAGGCATCTCCGTAGTTCTCCGTGGTTCCGGTCTTACCCCACGCGTAGCCCCCTGTGGCGGCGTTGGTCCCGGTGCCGCCCGATATGACCGACTGGAGGATCCCCTTCACTGTGTTGGCATTGTCGGACGAGAGCACCCGTGATTTCGTCACCTTGTTCTCCGCCACGAGGTCGCCCTTCGAGTCGGTGATCTTGACTATCGGCACCGGGCCGTCATCCCTCGGATCCTTCCCTGCATCGCCCTCGATGCTGTCGAGGGTTCCGCTTATCCGATTGCCGCCCGCGGCGAGCGTCTGGTAGGCGTGCGCCATCTCCAATGGCGTGCAGCAGTAGTTGTCGAGACCGCCGAGTGTCATGGCGGGGTTCGTGGAGACCGGCGTCTCTATCCCCATGTCCTGTGCCATCCTCGCGATCTTCTTGGTCCCTACCTGCAGCCCCAGTTCGGCATACACGGAGTTGTCGGAGTACTGCGTAGCGGTCGCGATCGAGGCGCTGCCGAGGTAGTCGTCGTCGTAGTTCTCGACCACGAACATCTCCTTTTTGGGGTTCACGCCGGGAATCGGGAATTGCTTCGGCTGCGAGCTGAATACCTCGCCCGGCGAGCGGCCCTGCGAGAGTGCGGTTGCGAGGACGAAGGTCTTGAAGGTCGAGCCGGGCTGCCTGTAGCCCTGTGTCGCGAGGTTGAATGGCCGCTCTTCGTAGTCACTGCCCCCGACCATGGCGCGCACCTCACCGGTGTCGTTGTCCAGCACCACCACGGCGGCTGTCGGCGAGATACCGGCAAGAGCGTCGTAGGCGATCTGGGATGCCGTCTCCTGCATCTGGAGATCGAGCGAGGTCCTCACTCTGAGCCCACCCGAGAATGCCGTTCCGGGCCCGAACTTGTCGACCAGGATCTGTCTCATCCAGGTCGTGAAGTACGGGGACTTGGAGTCCTCTTGCGGGCGTTGGATCTCCGAGGACGCCGGGAGTGGAGCCGCCTTTGCCTGCTGGTACTCGGCGTCCGACAGGACCCCTTGCTCGTTCATCTTCTCGAGCACGACATTGCGCCTCTCGAACGCGAACTGAGGATTCACTCTCGGCGAGAAGGCGGATGGCGAGTTGATCAGTGCTGCCAGAAGCGCAGCCTCCTCGGGCAGGAGTTCGTTCGCGCATGGATCCTGCCCGTCCTCACCGCATCCGGGATGGTTGTAGCCGAAATACGTCCTGGCAGCTGCTTCTATCCCGTAGGCGCCCTCACCGTAGTAGACGGTGTTCAGGTACTGGGTCAGGATCTTGTCCTTGTCCCACTTGCGCTCGAGGTGGTAGGCGAGAGCACTCTCTCGGAGCTTCTCGAAGACAGTGCGTCGATCCTGAGTCTCGAGAGCGTTCTTGACGAACTGCTGGGTGATCGTGGACGCACCCTGGATCGATCCGCCCGGTATGAGGTCCACCACCGCGGCTCGCGCGAGGCCCTTGTAGTCGACTCCGCGATGCTCGTAGAAACGCTCATCTTCGATTGCGACCACGGCGGACTTCGCATATGGCGAAATCTGATCCGAGAGGACGAGATAGCGCTGATCGTTAGAGAGGAGCGTTCCGAGATCTCGACCCCTGACGTCGTAGATCTTCGTGTTCTGGGCCGTGTCGTACTGTCGCTTGTTCTCCAGATCCGGGAGCTGACGGGATATCGCCATCATCATCCCGAACAGGACCGAGACGATGGCCAGCAGACCGAGGCCTCCGGCCACGATGAATACCCGCAGAGGCTTGAGGCGCCCGGGCTTGGCCTTACGTGGTGCTCGCTTGACCGGCGCCTTGTGACGCGGGCTGCGTCCGGTTCTCGGATCTCCTCCTCCTGCTGACTCGACCTCTCCGGGGGCAAGGGACCGCCGTCGCCCAGGCACCCGCACCGCCTGTCGGAGCTCACCGGTCCTCGCAGCAACACCCGAACCCTTGATCCGCTGGCCGCCTGTCTTGAATCCTTCGCGGAGGGAACGGAAACTCCCGGTCACGTTCTCCCTCGCCTGTCTGGTTGCATCGAGCAGGGGGGAGGTGCTCTTGCGGAGAGCACTGCGCTGGGGCTGACGATCCAGGAGCGCCTCGAACGGCACGTCGTCGCTCTCGACGCGGTTCCTGCCCTCTACACGCCTGCGTGCGGCTCGCCGTCGAGATTCCTTCGCGAACTCCCTGCTAGAACTCCTCGCCGGACGCGAACCGGTCGCGCCGTTTCCTGCCGACGGGGTGGAGGGTCGGTCTCCCGCGAGTCCGTTCGACTCGCTTGCCCTGGTCGAACCATTCGTGCGCCTCGCGCCCTTTCCGCGATCGGAAGACCCCTCCGACCAGGTGGGAAAGCTGGAACGCCCTTCATCACCGCCGCGGCCAGCGTGCTTGCGCCGGCGCGGCGGTGATGAGGCGGGAGACCCATTGCCGGATCGCCCGGGCGTGTCCGAGTCGGCACTACGTGACGACGGCGTGGCGGCGCCGTTGCCGTTTCCCTTACCCCTCCGCTTGCGGGGTACCTTGCTGGCACCCGGAAGACCGGTGGCTTCGGGATCGACTCGGAAGTCGAATTCCGTGGTTTGCTCTGTTTTGGAACGTTTTTCGGCCACGATTGTTCGGCGATGGCGGCGCATAGGCTCCGCTCTCTGGTTCTGAGAACAGAAACCCGTCAGATGGACGAAAGACTCGCCCCGCCAGGCGAACCGAGAGAAGGTTAGCATTGGCCGGATGACGGATTCGGGAGCCGATCTGGCGAGAGAGCTGAGAAACGGCGCTGTAGAGGCGCTTCCGGCCGGACGGCTCGAAGAGCAACTGGAGGAGGGCCGACCCCTGAGAGTGAAGCTCGGGATCGATCCCACCGCACCGGACATACACCTGGGACATTGCGTCGTCCTCGACAAGTTGGCCGATTTCCAGCGAGCCGGGCATGAGGTGGTCCTGATCATCGGCGACTACACGGCACGGGTGGGAGACCCGAGTGGCCGGGACAGCCAGCGTCCCGTTCTGGCTCCAGCTGAGATCGCGAGCAACGCACGCACCTTCCAGGATCAGGCGTTCAAGATCCTCGATCCGGAGCGAACTACGGTCCGATTCAACAGCGAATGGCTGGACATGCCGATGGAAGATCTGTTCCGCCTTCTCGGATCGGTCACGGTGGCTCAAGTTCTCGAGCGAGACGATTTCGACAAGCGCATCAAGGCCGACCTCCCGATCTCGGTTTTGGAGATCCTCTACCCGCTGCTCCAGGGATATGACTCAGTGGCGATCCGCTCGGATGTCGAGCTGGGGGGGACCGACCAGAAGTTCAATCTCCTGCTCGGAAGAGATGTCCAGCGCTCATACGATGTACCCGAGCAGTCGATCATGTGCATGCCCATCCTCCCTGGGATCGATGGCAAGCAGCGCATGAGCAAGAGTCTGGGCAACTACGTCGGCGTAACTGAGCCAGCAGAGGAGATCTTCGGAAAGCTGATGAGCATTCCCGACGATGCAATGCCCTCCTACTACGAACTGGTCCTGCGCCGTGATGTGCCGAGCGATCTTGCTCCGAACGAGGCCAAACGAGAGTTGGCCAGGAGCGTCGTCGCCAGATTCCACAGCGAGTCCGCAGCAGAACAGGCGGAGGCTCGCTTCGATCAAATCCATGTCAGCGGCGAGATACCTGAGGATGTGGACCAGCATTCGCTTGCGGGCTTCGCCGATCCAGAGGGCAGCGTCCATCTGCCGGCAGTCATCTCGAAGCTGTTCGGTGTTTCCAGCAGCGAGGCGCGGCGTCTGATCGAGCAGGGAGGAGTGAAGTTGGATGGGACGCCGATCTCCGCAGACCAGGGCCTCGACCTTCCAATGGCCGAGTTGAGCGGAAAGGTTCTCCAGGTAGGCAAGAGGAGGTTCGCCGCTCTGACGGACTAGAGCTGGCGGGGGGTCGGGGCTTGCGTTTCAATGACCCAGCACCTATACTCCCGCGTCCTGCTTCGTGATGCCGGAGTCGTACTGGCTCGGAGAGGCTTTCTGGGCTCAGGCTCAGTGGTCCACCGGGAAACGACCGAGTCACCCCGGAGCTTGGTATTCGAGGCGGCGAGATCCGTCGCACGGTTACAGCGGTCTTTGAAAACTGAGCAGCGCGCAACGGAGAGTTCTGCTTTCCGTTGACGAAAGCCCGGCCCTCCTATAGCCAGCTATCGGAGGGCTGAGAATGACCTCGTCATGTCGTCACCACACGTGTACGTGGTGACAGCCAGGCATGACACTCTGTGCAGTATTTTCACGGAGAGTTTGATCCTGGCTCAGGACGAACGCTGGCGGCGTGCTTAACACATGCAAGTGGTGCGACGAACCAGGCTTCGGCCTGGGGCCAAGCCGCGAACGGGTGAGTAACACGTGGGTAACCTGCCCCGATGACTGGGACAACCCGAGGAAACTCGGGCTAATACCGGATGTAGTCTGATTCCATCAGGAGTCAGACCAAAGGAAGCTTCGGCCTCCGCATTGGGATGGGCCCGCGGCCCATTAGCTTGTTGGTGAGGTAACGGCTCACCAAGGCGACGATGGGTAGCTGGTCTGAGAGGACGATCAGCCACATTGGGACTGAGACACGGCCCAGACTCCTACGGGAGGCAGCAGTGGGGAATCTTGCG
>CAZQMB010000005.1:83270-86968 GCA_964594365.1 uncultured Conexibacteraceae bacterium | reverse complement strand
CTGGAAGAGCGCTTCGCTGCGGGCTCCGAGGTCACTCCCGAGACCCTCAAGGCCAACGGGCTCGCAAAGCGCCCGCTGCCGGTGAAGATCCTCGGCAACGGAGAGATCACCAAGAGCCTCAAGGTCACCGCGCACGGATTCAGTGCCTCCGCCAAGGAGAAGATCGAGGGCGCGGGCGGAAGCTGCGAGACGATCGAAGGCTGAGTCAGTCCGTGCTCGCAACGATCGCCAACGCATTCACCGTCGCGGACATCCGCAAGAAGATCTTCTTCACGCTGGGGATCCTCGCTCTCTATCGTCTCGGTGCCTACATTCCGGCACCCGGAGTGGAGGCCGGGACGCTCAAGGACATCCAGGACAACTTCTCCGGATCGAACATCCTCGGGTTCCTCAACCTCTTCTCCGGTGGCAGTCTCTCGCGCCTCTCCCTGTTCGCGCTCGGGATCATGCCCTACATCACCGCATCGATCATCCTGCAGCTGCTCACTGTGGTCCTCCCGTCTCTCGAGCGCCTGCAGAAAGAGGGCGAGGTCGGCCAGCAGAAGATCACCCAGTACACGAGGTACCTGACCGTGGGCCTCGCCTTCGGTCAGTCGATCGGTTACGTGTTCCTCTTCCAGAGCTTCCAGGACTCCTCCGGTTCGAGTGTCGTCGGGAACCTCACCTTCGCCAAGTTGATGCTGATCGTGATCTCGTTGACCGCGGGCTGCACACTGCTGATGTGGATGGGAGAGTTGATCACCCAGCGGGGTGTCGGTAACGGAATCTCCCTGATGATCTTCGCCTCGATCGTCGCGGGCCTTCCTGGAGGAATCCAGAAGTGGTGGACCAACCCCGACCCGGTGTTCACCGTGATGATGCCGTTCGTGGCGTTGGCCGTGATCGTGGCGATCGTCTACGTACAGGAGGGGCAACGTCGGATCCCGGTCCAGTACGCGAAGCGCGTGGTCGGGCGGAGGATGACTTCGGGTGGGTCCACATACCTGCCGCTGAGGGTGAACATGGCCGGCGTGATTCCCGTCATCTTCGCCGCCTCGCTGATGGCATTCCCGCCGACCGTCGGTCAGCTGCTCAACACCCCGGCCGCACTCGACTTCGCTGCGTTCTTCAGCCCCGGAGGATGGGCCTACGTGGTCGGCGAGGTCTTCTTCATCATCATCTTCACCTACTTCTACACAGCGGTCACCTTCAATCCGGTCGACCAGGCCGACAACCTGAAAAAGCACGGAGGCTTCATTCCCGGAGTACGACCGGGTCGACCGACTGCCGAGTACCTCGATCGGGTCCTGTCGCGGCTGACTTTCCCCGGAGCCCTCTACCTCGGTGCAGTCGCGGCCCTGCCGACGATCCTGATCTCCCAGACCTCGGCCAACTTCTTCTTCGGCGGTACGTCGATCCTGATCGTGGTCGGGGTCGCGCTCGACACCGTGAAGCAGCTCGAATCCCAGCTGATGATGCGCAACTACGAAGGCTTCCTCAATTGATCTGCTCCGCGGGAATGAGGAAATCGGGCCCGGATGCCTGAGCTGAATCTGATCCTCCTGGGACCCCCCGGGAGCGGTAAGGGAACTCAGGGAGAGCGGCTGCAGGACGAGCATCGCCTCCCCTACTACGCGACCGGAGACATCCTCAGGGCCGCCGTGAAGGACCAGTCCGAAATCGGTCGCAAGGCGCAGGAGTACATGGATCGGGGGGACCTCGTTCCCGACGAGGTGATCATCGGCGTCATCTGCGAGCGGATCCAGGATGAGGAGGCCGCTGACGGATTCATCCTGGACGGATTCCCCCGGACGGTCCCCCAGGCCGAGGCGCTGGACCGCGAAATGGAGCGGCTCGGCCGCACGCTCTCGGTAGCTCTCCTGATCGACGTTCCCGACGACGAGGTGGTCCGGAGGCTCGGGGGGAGGAGGACCTGTGTAGATCAGGGACACGTGTTCCACATCGAGTTCGATCCTCCCGCCGAGGAAGGAGTCTGCGACGTCTGCGGCGGGGAGTTGATCGTGCGCGACGATGATCGGGACGATGTGATCCGCAATCGCCTCGAGCAGTATCACGAGAAGACCGAGCCCCTGGTGATCTACTACGAGGGCAAGGGGATCCTCCGCAAGGTAGACGGAGCCCGCGGCCTCGATGAGGTGGCCGAGGAGATCCGTGGTGAGCTGGCGACCGCCCGCGCCGAGGGTGAGGTCTGATGTACCGGGGGCAGATCGTGATCAAGAGCGGCGAAGAGGTGGATCAGATGGCGGCTGCCGGGAGGATCCAGGCCCGCTGCCTGCAGATGCTCAGTGGCATGTGCGAACCGGGTATCAGCACCCTCGAGCTGGATCGCGCTGCCGAGGACTTCATCCGCTCGGAGGGTGGCGTCCCTACCTTCAAGGGCTACCGGGGATTCCCGGCTTCGATCTGCGCATCTCCCAACTCGATGGTGGTCCACGGTATTCCCGACGAGACCCCCCTCGAGGAGGGCGATGTCCTCTCGATCGATGCCGGGGTCACCTACGGAGGTTGGGTGGCAGACGCTGCCATCACCGTCCCGATCGGCGAGGTCAGCGAGGAGGCAGAGCGGCTCATGTCGGTCACCCGTCAGTCACTCTTCGATGCGATCGAGCAGGCACGACCCGGAAACCGCCTCAGCGACATCTCCCATGGGGTACAGAAGACCGTCGAGGAGGGCGGGCTTTCGGTGATCCGGACTCTGGTCGGCCACGGTGTGGGCCGTGAGATGCACGAGGACCCACAGATCCCGAATTTCGGCGAGCCAGGGCGCGGCCCAGAGCTGGAGGAGGGCATGGTGTTCGCGATCGAGCCGATGGTGAACGTCGGCGGACCCGGCGTCAGGCTCGATTCCGATGGCTGGAGCGTGTTCTCCACCGACGGGTCCCTCGCCGCCCATTTCGAGTTCACGGTGGCCGTGACCGAGGACGGTCCGAGGATCCTCACTCCGTGGCACGAGGAGCTGACATGACAAATTCGGGCCAAATCGGCGTTTTCGGAGCACCTGAGCGAAAAACGCCTGCTAATCTCCTTGAGTCGGATCCCCTCCGGCGACGTTTTCAGGCCTGCGTACCCGACTCCTGGGGTGGGCAGGATTCCTACGACGAGATACGAGGCGCCGCTTGGCGATGAAGGTACGAGCATCTGTAAAACCGATGTGTGAGAAGTGCAAGGTGATCCGCCGTCGCGGAACCGTGCTCGTGATCTGCTCCAACCCCCGTCACAAGCAGAGGCAAGGCTGAGTCGATGGCGCGGATCGCAGGAGTAAACCTTCCCCTGAACAAGCGTGTCGTGGTCGGACTCACGTACGTGTACGGAATCGGAGATTCCACTGCCGCCGCGATCCTCGAGGAAGTAGGCGTCAACCCCGACACCCAGGTCAAGGACTTGACCGAGGACGAGGCCGTGAAGCTGCGCGAGGCCGTCGAGTCCCGTGAGGTCGAGGGAGACCTTCGCCGGGAGCGCTCACAGAACATCAAGCGCCTTCAGGAGATCGGCTCGTATCGCGGTTTGCGTCATCGGCGTGGGCTGCCGGTCAGGGGACAGCGGACCAAGACGAACGCACGAGGGCGCAAGGGCCCGCGCAAGCTCAGCGTGGCCGGGGTGAAGAAGGCACCGCCGAGCGCGTCCTAGGGAAGAGAACCGAGATGAACGACGAGACACAGCAGCCCGAAGAGGCACAGCAGCCCGAAGAGGCACAGCAG
>CAZQMB010000005.1:71774-83170 GCA_964594365.1 uncultured Conexibacteraceae bacterium | reverse complement strand
CCCGCTCCGAAGAAGAAGAAGGGCCGCGCCCGTAAGCGCAAGGGTGTCACCTACGGTCAGGCTCACATCAAGACCTCCTTCAACAACACGATCGTGACCCTCACCGACACCAAGGGCGCAGTAATCGCCTGGGAGTCGGCCGGCAGCGCCGGGTTCAAGGGGTCTCGCAAGTCGACACCGTTCGCCGCTCAGGTGACAGCCGACGCCGCCGCCCGCAAGGGGATAGAGCAGGGTCTCGAGAAGGTCGAGGTCTTCGCCAAGGGCGCTGGCTCCGGTCGTGAGACAGCGATCAGGTCACTGCAGGCAGCCGGACTCGAGGTGACCACGGTCAAGGATGTGACGCCCCAGGCCCACAACGGTTGCCGCCCCCGCAAGCGGAGGAGGGTCTGAGTGGCCAGAGATACCTCCCCTCAGTGCAAGCAGTGTCGTCGTGAAGGCCAGAAGCTCTTTCTGAAGGGCTCACGGTGCTTCACCGACAAGTGCGCGGTAGACCGTCGCGCCTATCCGCCAGGCGAGCACGGCCGTGGCCGGATGAGGCAGTCCGAGTACCGGACCCAGCTGCGCGAGAAGCAGAAGGCCCGCCGCTACTACCAGGTCCTCGAGAGCCAGTTCCGCGACTACTACGACCGTGCGTCCAGGCAGCCCGGAGTCACCGGTGAGAACCTCCTGCGGATGCTCGAGTGCAGGTTCGACAACGTCCTGGTGCGGCTCGGCTTCGCCGCTTCACGCCGACAGTCCCGCCAGTTCATCCGCCACGGACACTGGCTGATCAACGGCCGCCGAGTCGACATTCCGAGCTATCAGGTGAAGCCGGATGACGTGATCACGATCAAGCCCGATTCACCGGCCGAGCCCTTGGTGCGCGAGGCGACAGATCTCACCTCCGGCGTGCCCGCCTGGCTCCAGGCCGACTACGACTCCCTGAGTGCGAAGGTGCTCCGTCACCCCGAACGCAGCGAGATTTCTGCACCCATCACCGAGCAGCTCATCGTCGAGCTGTACTCGAAGTAAGTAAACCCAACTCAGATCAGCGAGGACGCCATATGACCACCCTGCCCGATTTCCAGACCCCCAAGATCAGCTCCGAGAAGATCGACGAGAACCGGGGCACCTTCACCATCGAGCCGCTCGACAAGGGTTTCGGATACACCTTCGGCAACAGCCTGCGTCGGGTCCTGCTGTCCTCGCTGGGTGGAGCCGCGATAACCAGTGTCCGGATCGAGGGTGTCGCCCACGAGTTCGCGACCATCCCCGGGCTGAAGGAGGACGTCACGGACGTCGTCTTGAACCTGAAGGACATCGTCGTACGGATGCACACCGACGCGGACGAGGTCGAGGTTCCCCTCGTTGCGACCGGACCCGGTGCGGTGACCGCCAAGGACATCGATCTCCCTGCAGGTGTGGAGATCCTCAATCCCAAGGCTCCGATCGCGAACCTCGACAAGAAGGGAAAGCTCGAGATCTATCTCACGATCGGCCGCGGCCGTGGTTATTCACCGGCGGACGAGAACAAGTCGGAGGATCAGGCTCTCGGAGTGATTCCGATCGACGCCATCTTCTCCCCGATCCGCAGGGTCTCCTACTCGGTCGATTCGGCTCGTGTCGGCCAGCGAACCGACTTCGACAAGTTGACGCTCGAGATCGAGACCGACGGCTCGATCGAGCCCGGCGCCGCTCTTCGCGAGGGCGCAGAGACCCTCATCAAGACCCTCGGCATCTTCACGACAGCCGATCGTGTCGACGAGCTGGCCGGTGAGGCTGCGCTGCTCGCCAGCGGTGCCGTGGCGGTGGAGGGCGTGCCCTCGGCGCCGGACGGATTGGACGAGATCCTGATCGAGGAACTGGAGCTCGGTGTGCGCTCCTACAACTGCCTCAAGCGTGCCGGCGTCCAGACCGTTGGAGAGCTGGTGATGAAGTCCGAGGCGGAGCTGAATGCGATCCCGAACTTCGGCCGGAAGTCGGTCGAAGAGGTCCAGGAGACACTCCGCTCACGGGGTCTCTCGCTGAAAGGCTCCTGAGGCCCTAAGGTTCGAGACCGGAGCAGATCATGAGACACGCAAAGCAGAGGAACAAGCTCAGTCGTGATTCAGCGCATCGCAAGGCGCTGCTCCGCACCATGTCCAAGCAGCTGATCCAGCACGAGCGCATCAGGACCACGCAGCCGAAGGCCAAGGCCCTGAAGCCCGAGTTCGAGAAGCTGATCACGCTCGCCAAGCGCGGCGATCTCCATGCCCGCAGGCAGGCTCTTTCCAAGCTCGATCAGGACAAGTTCGCAGTTCACAAGCTCTTCGAGGAGATCGCCCCCCGCTACAAGGAACGTCCGGGTGGCTACACGCGGATCGTCAAGCTCGGTGCACGCCGCTCTGACTCCGCCGAGATGGTCTACCTCGAGCTCGTCTGAGCAGCCTCAGGTCAGTAACCGCGTCGATTCGGACTCAGCGCAATCATGAAGCCGATCACCGTCAGGCAGATCGCGCCGAGTACGACCCACTGGGCCCAGCTGTCGATACTCTCGACCGCTATCGCGACCGCCACGAGAGCCACGACCACGCCGATCACCGTATAGGCCTCGGTACCGTGGCCACCCTTCCCACCCCGACCGATCAGCTCCTGACGAGCCTCCTCGCGCTGGATGGATTCGGGGTCGTCGTAGCTTGGGGGAGCCATCGACTGGAGTCTTGCGGATGACCCTGACGACCTTTCGACTGGACCATTCGTATGACGGAACGGAGTTCTCGGGCTGGGCGGCGCAGCCCGGTGAGAGGACGGTCCAGGGCGAGTTGACCAGATCTCTCGACAAGCTCTTCCCGGACGCGCCGCAGCTCACGGTCGCAGGCAGGACCGATGCGGGAGTACATGCCTGGAATCAGGTGGCCAGTTTCTCGACCGAGGGGAGTGGACCCGAAGATCTGCTGCACGCGATCAACGGCACGACCCCCCGAGATCTCACCGTACATCGGGCTGTTGTGGTGGAGCCCGGGTTCGATGCCCGTCGCGACGCGGTCTCGAGGACCTACTGCTACCGCGTGCTGGTCTCGGCCGCTCCGAGCCCGCTCGAACTCCGCTACGCCCTCCACTGGCCGTACGAGTTCGACCTCGCCCTGCTCGGTCGAGCCGCCGAGTCGCTGCTGGGTCAGCACGACTTCACGGCCTTCACCCCGACCCAGACCGATCACGTCCGGTTCGAGCGCGTGGTGTCGCGGTGTGAATGGGTCGTCGCCCAGAATCGCGGTCCCGGCCAAGGGCCTGGTGAGGTTCATGAACTGTGGATCGAGGCCGACTCGTTCATGCGAAGCATGGTCCGGGTGTTGGTCGGAACGTTGTTGGAGGTCGGCTGTAGACGCCGGAGTCAGGCTGAGTTCGAGGCGCTCCTCCGAGGCGCTCCTCGCGATCAGGCCGGAGAGACCGCCCCGGCCCACGGACTGCACCTGGCCTCGGTCAGCTATCGCTCTGACGAGGCGTAAGCAACTCGGTGCAGCTGACGGGGTTGCTGTTACTCAGCGGGTAGAACCGTTACCGGTCCATCTACCCGCACGCCCACTCGGTCTCCTCGGTTCCAGACCGGGAAGCCGAGGCGGCGACTGCGAAGTCGAAGCCCGGAGTCGAGTTCGACTTCGACCAACTGATCGTGTCCGAAGAAGGTCCGGTCGAGCACCGTGGCCTCCTTGAAGCCCGTGCAGACATTCTCGAGCGGCGACAGGTCGATGGATTCCGGCCTGATCACTACCTGAGCCGGGCCGCAGAAGGAGGTGGCTGCGTTGATCGGACCCAATTCGCATTCGACCTCGTCACCGAGCGCGATTCCGGGCAATACATCTGCTTCGCCGAGGAATTCCGCTGTCCAGCGGTCGACGGGACTCCCGTAGACCTCTTCGGGCGGCCCGGATTGCACGACCCGTCCATCTCGCATCACCGCTATTCGGTCGGCGATGCTCATGGCCTCTTCCTGATCGTGAGTGACGAAGACGGTCGTTACCCCAGCCTCCTTCAGTATGTGACGGACTTCGCTCCGCATCTGCTCCCGCAGGCTCGCGTCGAGACTGGAGAAGGGTTCGTCCAGCAGGATGGCTTGCGGGTTGGAGGCGAGTGCTCTGGCCAGCGCGACTCGCTGTTGCTGGCCCCCTGACAACTCATGCGGCATTCGCTCGGCGATCGAGGTGAGACCCACCAACCCGAGTAGCCGGTCGAGCCTTCCTCGTTGTCCGTCCTCAGGCAGTGCGTAGGCGATATTCCCGCGTACGTCCAGGTGAGGGAACAGCGCGTAGTCCTGGAAGACGATGCCGACCCGTCTCTTTTCCGGTGCGACGAACTTACGGTCGTCGGCAACGGTGCGACCTTCTATCTGGATCGAACCCTCATCCGGGGTTTCGAGACCCGCAATCAACCTCAACGTCGTGGTCTTTCCGCAACCACTGGGCCCCAGGAGAGCCGTGATCTCGCCCGGCGTTGCGGTGAGGGTCAGTCCGGATACAGCCTGCTCGGACCCGAAGCTCTTGCTGATCGCCTCGCAGTGGATGCCCTCCTCGGTATCTACCGAACCCAACAGGGGAGGCAGCGGACTGCTCGTGTGTGGTGTGACTGAGGGATTCATTCTCTTCCAAGTATGAGGTATAGGGATGGGGCCGAGACAGCCAGCAGGATCAACGACGGAATCGCTCCACGCTCGAAGAAGCCCACGCTCGTTGCACTCCAGATCTCGGTTGCAAGCGTCTCGAATCCGATCGGAGCGAGGATCAAGGTCGCAGGCAGTTCCTTGACCGCGCTGAGGAATACGAGTGCCACCCCTGAGACGACTCCTCCGGCGATGAGGGGGGCGGTGACGGTCCTCAAGGCCGAGAACTGGCTGCGGCCGGTTGTTCGAGCGGCCTCTTCGAGCCGAGGGGAGACCTGCTGGACGCTCGTCCGCACTACTCCTATGGCGAGAGGTATGAACAAGACCACGAATGCGAACACCAGCAGCAGGAGTGTTTGATAGAGGCCCACCACCGCCCTGGTCGCAAAGAACACCAGCGCCAGCGCAACCACGATCCCCGGAAGCGCATAGCCGGTGTGTGAGAGCCGGTCGGTCCACCGCGCGAACTGACTCGGGAATCTGATCGTGAGTATTGCGATGGGGACTGCGCAGGCTGCCGCGATGAGAGCCGCCGATCCGGAGAGGAGAACCGAGTGACCGGCGGCGGTGAGGATCTCGCTCCATTCGATGCTCCCTGCAAAGCTCCGAGTGGCCCAGTAGACGAGCACCGCGACGGGGACGATCAAGGCGAAGGTCGCGACGAGGGTGAGGAAACCAATTGCTGGATATCGCCACGATCCGAGCCTCCAGATTCGTGGCTCACGCGTTGCCCCCGGCCCCGAGCGGTGACGCGCCTTCAGTCGTGTCCGGCCTTCCACCCAAACCAGCACGATCATGATCGCCACCAGCAGCAGGGAGAGCGAGGCGGCACCGATGCGGTCGAAGCTCGCTCGGTAATTGAGGTAGATCTCACGCGTGAAGGAGTCGAACCTCATGATCGAGACCGCTCCGAAGTCGTGCAGGGTGTAGAGAGCCACCAGCACTGCGCCCGCAGCGATAGCCGGCGCCAGCTGGGGCAGGACCGCGCTGGTGAAGACCTTGAACGGTGATCTGCCCATCACCGATGCGGCGTCCTCGAGCTGAGGATCCAGACGTGACATTGCGGTCCTCACGGGAAGCAGTACGAGCGGGTAGGTGAACAGTGACAACACGATCCACGCTCCGGGGAATCCGATGATCGAGGGGAGACGCTCCACGCCGAAGGGTCCAGCGAGGATGTCTTGAAGCAGCCCACTGGGGCCGAAGGCCGAGATGAAAGCGTAGGCACCGATATAGCTCGGCACCACCAGCGGCAACAGGGCGATGACGAGCCAGATCCTGCGGCCGGGCAGATCGGTCCTGCCGGTCAGCCAGGCAACAGGGAGGGCGATCAGGGTAGCGGTAGCCGTGACCGCGACAGTCAGCCCTACGCTTCGGGCGACCAACTCGGCTGTTCGCCCGTTCCAGATCGTCTCAAGTGCCGCCGGCAGTGACTGGAAGACCGTGATCAACAGGTAGACGAGCGGAAGAGCCATGGCAAGCGCCAAGAGGGCGCCGATGATGATCAGGGCGATCGGTGCCCTTCGAGTCGACACCTGTGAGGCGACGCGGCGTATGGCCGGACCGACTCTCTGTTCCAGTGATGAATCCGTAGCTACAGCGCTCCTGTCTCACGTAACAGATCGAGTGTTCCGTTCAGATCCTTGAGATCCGCGAGGTCGATATCCGGCTGCTCGATACTCGAAAGCGGAACCAGCTCGGGCTCGCTCTCGATACCCGGCACGAGTGGGTACTCCTTCAGCTCGCGGGCGAAGTATCGCTGGCTCTCATTCGAGAGGAGGAACGAGATGAAGGCCGCCGCCTCCTCGTCACCGCCAACGAGCTCTCCTGCTCCGGCAACGTTTATCAGCGCTCCTGCATCGCCGTCTGTCGGGAAGTAGGACGAAACCGGATAGTTCGGATCCTCTGCCTGGGCCTGCGCAATGTAGTAGTGATTGAGGAAACCAACGTCGATCTCTCCCGCTGCTATCGCGTCTCGGATCGCCTCGTTGTCATCGAAAGACTGGGGGTCGTTGGCGACTATGCCTTCGAGCCACTTCTTGGCGGTCTCCTCACCCTCCACGAGCCTGAGGGCGGTCACGAAGGCCTGGAAGGAGCCATTGGTCGGCGCCCAGCCGATCCGCCCCTTCCACTCGGGGTCGGTGAAGCCGAGAATCGATTCGGGGAGATCCGATTCCTCGAGTTCACGGCTGTCGTAGCCCACCACGCGGGCACGTCCCGAGGTGCCGACCCAGTTTCCGTCACCCGCTCTGAATCGTGCGGGTACTCGTGAGAGCGTGTCGGAAGAGAGGGTCTCGAACAGTCCGGAATCGTCGACGGCACCGAGCGCACCTGCGTCCTGCGCCCAGAAGACCTCAGCTGGTGTGTTCTCACCCTCTTCGACGATGGTGGCAGCGAGTTCCGCGCTGTCACCGTATTTGATCTCTACCTCGACACCGGTCTCTTTCTCGTATCGCTCCATCAGAGGCGCGATGTACTCCTCCTCGCGACCGGAGTAGACGGTCACCATGCCGTCATTGGGCTGGGATCCGCAGCCGACGGAGAACACGGCCATCACCAGCAGGGAAATCGCTCCCAGTGACCTCAGCGTCTGGGGCCGATCGCCGCTCACTTGCCCACCCGGGTCTCGTTCGTGTGTCGTTCGCTCATCTGAGTTCGATTCCTCTGCTCGTTTTGGTCATCGGGCTTATTCCTAGTCTGCGACTAGGATATCCAATCCCTACTTTTTAGGTCGGAATGCGGGCGAGTGGTGGGAGAGCAATTCCGAGGCTCGGCCTGAGATTGACCGGCGCAACCCTAGAATCAGTCACCGATGAAGGTCCTCCTCACCAACGACGATGGAATCTCCGCAAGCGGAATCCAGGCGATGCGTCGTGCTCTCCAAGGCGTCGGAGGACTCGAGGTCGATCTGATCGCGCCTGATTCGAACCGCAGCGCCACCGCGAGGAGCATCACGACCCGCGTCCCTCTCTGGGTTCAGCGGATCGAACACGAGGACGGCTTCGTGGGCTACGCAACCGATGGAACCCCGGTCGACTGCGTCCGCTTCTCGTTGCTCGGACTGCTCGGCGATCCTCCCGACCTGATCGTCTCGGGGATCAATCACGGTTCTAACCTGGGCGACGATGTCACCTACTCCGGCACCGTCGCTGCCGCCCTCGAGGGGGTGGTCTACGACATACCGGCCATCGCCGTATCCCAACAGTGGAAGGCGGGGGAGATGGGCTATCGCTCGGGAGACTTCGACTTCCGGGTCTCGGCCGAGTTCACCGCCGAGGTAGTCGAAAAGGTGATCTCCGACGGTCTACCCAGGGAGACCCTGCTCAACATCAACTGCCCTGCCGTTCCACCCCGAGGGGTCGCCGTCACTCATCTGGGGAAGCGCATCTACAAGGACGAGCTCAAGCAGGTGGGCGAGGAAGGCGACCGCCGGCAGTACGAGATCTACGGTTACGACGCCTCATTCGAGGACGACCAAGGGTCGGATCTCAACGCCGTGCACGAGGGCCTCATCTCCGTCACCCCGCTCCACTTCGACTTGACCGACCGTGCCGGTTTCGACGCGCTCGAGAGCTGGAACCTCGGAGGACTGTTGGAAGGACTGGGCTGATGGCCCCGAAGGCCGCGGTCAAGCGTGCCGCTGAGCTTCGGGAGCTGATCAACCATCACGACCATCGGTATTACGTCCTCGATCAGCCCGAGATCACGGACGCCGAGTACGACGCGCTGTTCCGCGAACTGCGTGAACTCGAGGAGGCCGACTCCGACCTGTTGACCCCGGACTCACCCACTCAGCGGGTCGGCGGCGTTCCGCTGGAGAAGTTCGGACAGATCGAGCATGCCGAGCCGATGCTGTCGCTCGCGAATGCGCGGAACGAGGAAGAGCTACGGTCCTGGGCCGATCGTGTCGCCAGAGGCCTCGAACGGCTCGATCTGGCAGCGGCGACCATCAGGTACGTGACCGAGCCCAAGATCGATGGGCTGGCGATCTCCCTCACCTACGAGGACGGTGTGCTCACCCACGGGGCTACTCGGGGGGACGGTCGAATTGGCGAGGATGTGACCCAGAACCTGAAGACGATCAAGGCCATTCCCCTCTCCTTCCAGGACGCTCCCCCGCTGATCGAGGTTCGTGGCGAGATCTACCTCCCGTTGGCCGACTTCGGTCGCCTGAACGAGTCCCGGTCCGAGCAGGGCGAGGCCGTGTTCGCCAACCCTCGTAATGCAGCGGCAGGATCGATCCGCCAACTCGACCCCGCGGTGGCCGCCTCGCGCCCGCTGTCGATGTGGACCTACGGCGTGGGCCGTCTGGAGGGGGCCGAGTTCGACAGCCACAGCGAGTCGTTGGCCTGGCTCGCAGAGAAGGGATTTCGAGTGAATCCGGATGTAGAGACGCACGAGGGGATCGACGAGGTTGCCGCTCGCTGCGATTGGTGGGCCCAGCAACGGGATGAGCTCGACTTCGAGATCGATGGAGTCGTGATCAAGGTCGACGATCGCTCCCTTCAGCGTGAGTTGGGGGTGGCAGGGCGGGAGCCTCGTTGGGCGATCGCCTGGAAATTCGCTCCGACGACCGCCACGACGACCCTCAAGGAGGTCGTCTGGAACGTCGGTCGCACAGGGCATCTGGTTCCCTTCGCGATGCTCGAGCCGGTGCATGTGGGTGGGGTGACGGTGAGTACGGCGACCCTCCACAACGAGGAGGATCTAGAGCGCAAAGATGTGCGAAATGGTGATGAGGTGGTGGTGTTGAGAGCCGGTGACGTGATCCCACAGGTCGTCTCCCATGTCCCCGGCAAGCGCAGGAAGGGAGCACGCAAGCCCAAACCTCCATCGAAATGCCCCGCCTGCGGAACCGCGACCGTCAAACCGGATGACGCCGTATTCACGATCTGTCCCAACTCGAGCGGATGCCCCGGGCAGGTCTTCCAGCACCTGAAGCATTTCCGTCAGGCGATGGAGATCGACGGCCTCGGCGAGAAGAACCTCGAGCGTTTCCTCGACCAGGGTTTGATCACCGATGCCGCGGATCTCTACGCACTCGAGGCGACGCAGATCGCCGAGATAGAAGGATTCGCCGAGAAGTCAGCGGAGGTATTGATCAGCGAGATCGACGCGTCTCGCCGCCAACCCTTCGGCAAGGTCCTCTACGCCCTCGGTATCCGCGGGGTCGGAGAGGTCAACGCTCAGTCGCTGGCTGAACACTTCGGATCGATCTCGGCTCTGCAGGCCGCCCAGCCAGAGGAGGTGCAGGAAGCAGACGGGATAGGACCGATCCTCGCCGAACAGGTCGTGGAGGAGCTGGCCGAGGATCGAGCGATCGAGTTGGTCGACCGCCTCGGACGTGCAGGTCTCAGATTCGAGCTCGATCCCTCCGAGCGTCGTTCCACCGAAGGACCGCTGGCCGGCAAGACCGTGGTGCTCACGGGGACCCTCCCTGAACTCTCACGCGAGGAGGCCACGAAGATGATCAGGCTCGCTGGCGGCAAGGTGACAGGTTCGGTCTCGAGGAAGACCGACTTCGTCGTCGCCGGGGAGAACCCCGGCTCGAAGCTGGCCAAGGCGGAGGGTTTCGAGGTAGCGGTCCTCGACGAGGCCGCACTGCGAAAGCTCCTCGGTACCTAGAGAGTCTCCGAAGCGCTCTAAGGACGCAGGCTGGCGATCAGAGCCGCGGCTCTGTCCTGGGCGGTTCGGGCGGCATCGGTGTCCACGCGACCTCCGAAGAGCAGGGAGAAGGCGACACTCTCGTTCGATGCCGTGCGGCAGTAGCCCGAGAGGGCGCTGACGCCGTCGAGGGTTCCCGTCTTGGCCTGACAGCGTCCCTCGGCCGCGGTCCCTCTCATTCGGTAGGCCAGAGTCCCTGTTCGCCCCGCTACCGCGAGTGAATCGCGGAAAGCCGAGGCCACCGCAGGAGATTCACCAGCCATCGAGCGCAGGAACCTCCCGACCGCTGCTGGCGTGGCCCGGTTGCGCCTGCTCAACCCCGAACCGTTCTCGATATTGATCCTCGAATCGTTGGCAGCTGCGAAGCGCTCGACGATTCGGATACCTGCCTTGGTGGTTCCAAGTGGGCCGAGCTGGTCTGAGAGGATCTTCAGCGTCATCTCCGCGAGGAAGTTGTCGGAGGGCGCGTTGGTCGCGGCAGCGATCGATGACATGACCGGGCTCTCCAATCCGGCTAGTTGCTCAGCACGCTGCAGGCCTTCCGGCGCCCGTTTGACCGTTCCTGTGACGACGACTCCCTGTTCCCGTAGCTGTCTCGCCAGCTCCGAGGCCGCGCTGCCAGCCGGATTCGAGACCGGCCCTGAATCGCCCCAGCCCCAGCCATAGGAGAGCCCGGACAACGACCCGAGATAGGGTCCTCCGGTGACCCCGGTCTGGGGCACGGTGGTTCGCAGATCGAAGTTGCTCGCGTCGTAGAAGACCGGTCCCTGGACTCTCTCGATCCCGGCTGTTGCGATGCGCTTCGCCAGCTTCGCAATCCCCGAACCGGCGAGCGTCGGGTCCCCGTCTCCCACCAGGACGATTCCACCCACCGCCACTCCGTCGACGGATTCCATCCGTGACCACACGGTCGTCTCGAGGGTACTCGCGGGACCGAGCCGCGAGAGTGTGGTGCCGGTGGTGAACAGTTTGGTCACCGAGGCCATGGGGAATGCTCTCCCGGCATCGTCGACGAAGATCGCCTTGCCACCTTGCGCAGGGGCTATCCAGGCACCTGCCGACTCACCGAACCGACGAAGGAGCTTTGCGAGCTTCTTGCGCAAGATCGCCGGTGAGATCG
>CAZQMB010000005.1:0-71674 GCA_964594365.1 uncultured Conexibacteraceae bacterium | reverse complement strand
CCGAACCGACGAAGGAGCTTTGCGAGCTTCTTGCGCAAGATCGCCGGTGAGATCGGGGAAGATGATCCAGCGTCGAGAGACTGTCGAACCGGCGGCGTGCGGAATGCGCGATCGGGGTTGACCGGAGCGGCCGACGCGCTCGATGCCGTCAGGACGACCGCGGAGACCGAGAGAAACGCGAGGGTCGCCACGAACCTGGCCAGGAAGGGCCGTTCGCTTCGTGCTGCCGTGTGAGTGTGTTGTCCCGGGTCCATGTTCAAGCAGTTTTCGACGGCTGCATAGCCGTCCCTACCTCCTTGAAACAGCTCCTGACCCCGAGGGTAGCGGAGGTGTGCGTGACCGCCTTGAGGCGGTGGTTCACCCTGATATAAGGAGGTATGGACACAGTCGTGCGAGTACACGAATCCTCGAGGCGCAAGCGCAAGCGCCCCAAGCGTGAGAAGGCCGCCCTCGTGCTCGGCGGAGGGGGTATCACGGGCGGGGTCTACGAGATTGGCGCCCTCCGCGCATTCGACCTTCTCGCGGTCAACCGGACGGTGAACGAGTTCGACGTCTACGTCGGTACGAGTGCAGGATCATTCGTCGCTTCGATGCTCGCCAACGGCGTCACCCCGGAGGAGATGATGCGGGTCCTCAACAAGGGCCTGCCGTCCGAGATCGACGATCCTGAACTGAAAGCGCTGCTGAAGTTCAACTACGGAGGCCTCGCATCGAGCGTCGCCAAGATGCCGCTGCGTCTCGCCTCGACCTTGAGGAACCTGATCGGAAACGTCGGTGAGATCTCTCTGGTCGATCTCGCCACCGGACTCTCGGAGGGGCTGCCGAGAGGGCTCTACAGCAACCACGGGATCGAGGAGTACATGAACGAGGTGCTCTCCAGAGAGGGGCGCACCAACGACTTCAGAGAGATCGATGCGGACCTGTTCATCACCGCCTGCGACCTCGACACCTGTGAGCGGGTCGTGCTCGGTCGCGACGAGTGGTCAGGGGTTCCGATCTCACAGGCTGTGGCAGCTTCAGGCGCTCTGCCCGTGGTCTATGAGCCCTACAGCCTTCGCGGACGCGAGTTGATCGACGGGGGCATCTACTCGACCACGAACGTGGATGTGGCGGTAGAGGAGGGAGCCACCTTCATCGTGGTCGTGAATCCGATGGTGCCCTACGTGAACGACTTCCAGCGCGGCCTCCCTACCGCTTCAGGGTCGAAGGTCGACCGGGTCGGAGACATGGGCATGGCGGCGATCGCCAACCAGTCCTTCCGGATGATGGCCCACAACCGTCTCCATCGCGCGCTCCACAACTGGGACGAGGCCTATCCCGACGTCGACATCATCCTGATCGAGCCGTCCTTGGACGATGCCTTGATGTTCGGCACCTCGATCCTCGACTACAAGGCGAGGCTCGCGATCGCGAAACACGGATTCGAGTCCGTGACCGTGAAGTTGGCCAAGGACTACCGCCACTACAAGGAGATCGCCGCAAGGCACGGGATCGAGATCTCGGCGCGGCGGGTCGACCGGGTACTCGACGCCGTGGACGAAGAAGATGAGGGGCTCTCCGCTTGGCGCAGAGTGCTCGAGCAGACCACCGGTGCTCTGCTCAGGCAGAGCGGCGAACGCGAAGTCGCGAAGACCTAGCCGTCGTAGACCGAGTCCACGACGTCGGCGTACTTCTCTGCGACGACGTTGCGCTTCACCTTCAGCGTTGGGGTCAGCTCTCCGCCCTCCTGGCTCAGGTCAACTGGGAGGATCGAGATCTTCTTGATCTGCTCGACCTGAGCGAACTTCTTGTTGATCTCCTCCACGTGAGCCTCGATCAACTGCTTCATCTCCGGATTCTTCGCGAGCTCAGCAGAGTCGGTCGGCCAGCCCTTCTCGGAGGCGAGCTTCTCGCACTCCTCCATGTCGAGGGTGACCAGAGCGATCAGGTAGGGGCGGCGATCGCCGATCACCACGCATTGTGAAACCCATGGGCTCTGCTTGATCTCGGCCTCGAGGTTGGCGGGGGTGATGTTCTTGCCTCCCGCGGTGATGATGATGTCCTTCTTGCGTCCGGTGATCTTGATGTAGCCCTCCGAGTCGATCTCACCGATGTCTCCGGTGTGGAGCCAACCGTCCACGATCGTCTCGCGTGTGGCCTCCTCGTTCTTGTAGTAGCCCTGGAATACGTTGGGGCCCTTGACCAGGATCTCCCCGTCGTCGGCGATCTTGATCTCGCATCCGGGGAATGGTTTGCCGATGGTCCCGAACTTGAACGCGTCCGGTGTGGCCACGGTCGCGGCGGTGGAGGTCTCGGTCATTCCCCACCCTTCGAGCACCAGGACGCCCGCAGCATCGAAGAACCTGAGGATGTCGGGGTTGATCGGCGCGGCTCCACTGACTGCGAGCTTCAGGTTCCCGCCGAACAGGCCACGGATCTTGGAGAGCACGAGTTTGTCGGCCAATCCGTGCTTGAGCTTGAGCAACGGGGATACCGACTGTCCGGCGTGTTCCTTCGCCCTGACCTTCTCGCCCACCGAGACGGCCCAGTTGAAGATCTTCTCTTTGGCTCCTCCCGCTTTCGCGACGTCGCTCGTTGCGGCGGTGTAGATCTTCTCGAAGACGCGCGGGACGGAGGGGAAGTAGGTGGGCTTGACCTCGGAGAGATCGGGGAGGATCTTCATAGGGTCGCACTGCCAGTACGCGAGCGTTGCGCCGAGATCGAAGCTACCTAGCTGGATCAGCAGCGCGAAGCTGTGGGCCAGGGGCAGGTAGAGGTAGGTCAGCTCGTCGGTTCCGAGCGTGTTGACCGAGTGGATCATCCCCAGCATCGATCGGTAGTTGCCGTGAGAGATCACACAACCCTTGGGTGGCCCCGTGGTTCCCGAGGTGTAGATGAAGGTGCAGATGTCGTCGGTCGTGACGGCCGACCAGCGAGCCTCCCAGTCGGATTCGCCTAGTCCGGCCTCGCGCCCCTTGGCCGCGAGGTCTGTCATCGAGAGCACATTCGAATCCCCGTCGCCGGTCATGATGATGATGAACTCGAGCTTCGGGCACTGGTCCTTCACCTCGAGGACCTTGGCCAACTGGTCGGAGTCCTCCACGACCACAGCTCGGGAATCGGAGTTCTCGAGGATGTACTGACACTCTTCCGGACTATTGGACTGGTAGATCGGCACGACGGTCGCACCGGCGCTCAGCACCGCGAAGTCGAAGTAGGTCCACTCGACCCGGGTGTTGGCGAGTATCGCGACCTTGTCGCCCTTCTCGATTCCCAGAGCGACCAGTCCGAGCGACAGATCCCTTACCGTCTCTCCCACCTCGGAGAAGGTCTTTCCCACCCAAGCGGAACCGTCCTTGTAGAGAACCGCTTGCTTCGGACCGTGTTTACGTGCTGCCAGAGGCAGGAGGTCGGCGATCGTCTTGCTGCCGGTCGACGCCTCTGCAGCCGAAATGTCGGAGTCAGTCATCGCTCTTGCCATTCGTCCCTCCTCCTGGTCTTGGCGCGGCTGGCTGCCGCCCCGGACCCGGGAGATTTTAGAGCAGGAGTGTGTATTCGGCTCTCTGGTTTCAGCCTGCGATCAGGCGGTTCGTCTCAGGTGCAGCCTGTATTCGGGAGGTCGCGACTGCCCTCGACTCGCGCGCAGAGATGCCTCGAACAGGGTGCGATCGATCCGCCCGTGCAGGATCGGGACGTTCATCTCCCTGCACTGCGCGATCACCTCCCTGCGCTTCATCTCCATCTCCTCTGCGAGCTCTGATGGTGTCAGGTGGATGGACATATCTCCTCCTTTGATCGCCTGTCGTCCTTGTATCACCTGACACTAAGCTTGCGCGGAAGTCCTTCTGGAGAAAGTTGCAAATAGCGGCCTTTTCGAGGTCCGGCCCCGTGTCAAACAGGGTTGGGGACGTCGATGAAGAGGTGCTCGACTCCGAAGCGTTCGGAGATCAGATCGCCGAGGGCCCGAACCCCGAGAGTCTCCGTTGCGTAGTGCCCGGCGGCATAGAAGGCGAGGTCACCTTCCAGGGCCGTCGCCATCGCGTATTCGGATGGCTCACCCGTGATCATCGCGTCGAAACCCCGTTCGATCGCCTCGTAGATGTACGACGATCCACCCCCGCTCACGAAGCCGACCTCCGACACCGCTCCCTCCTCCCGACCCTGCAGTAGCGGAGCGCGTCCGAGCAGGTCCTCGATCCGCTTCGAGAGTTCGTCGGTCGACATCGGCTGGCTGCAGGTGCCGGCCCACCCGATCGAGACCCCTCCATCGAATCCGAACGCCTCTCCGAGATCGAAGCCGAGCTCACGACAGAGGAGGGAGTTGTTGCCTACGGTGGCGTGCGCATCCAGCGGGAGGTGGTAGGCGAGCAGGCTCACCCGGGCGTCGAGCAGACGCCGGATCCGTTCAGTCGTCTGTTCACTGAGCGCACGCGACTGGAACTTCCAGAAGATCCCGTGATGGGCCAGGATCAGGTCTGCTCCGGCCTCCACCGCGGCTTCGATCGATGCGAGATTCGCCGAAACACATGAGGCGATCTTGGATACTCCATCGCTTCCGGGGACCTGGAGTCCGTTCGGTCCGTACTCGATCGACTCGAACCTCCCCGGCTCCAGCAGCTCGTCACAGAACAGGGTGATCTCGTCACGGTCAGCCATGTGCCCTCATAACTACCATCTTCGGCATGGCAGAGAGTCCAGAGTCATCGCGACGGCGACCACGACCACTCGGGATCGCCGTGCTCGCCCTGTGCTTGGGGATCTTGATCGTTTCGATCGTCGGCATCGCCCTCAGGGAGCCAGAGGAAGATCCGATAGTGATCACGGGAGTTGGCGGGGTCCAGAGACTGGTCGCAGGGCTGCCCCAGCTCGGTAACCGCCTCGGTCAGGACTCCGCACCGGTGACGCTGGAGATATTCAACGACCTCCAGTGCAAGCCATGCAGAACCTGGCAAGGTGAGGTGGTCCCTCCCCTGATCGAGCGTGAGGTGCGTACAGGGGAGGCGAAGCTCGTCTTCCGGCACTTCTCCCAGAGTCAGCGGACCGTCACGGCTGCGGCTATCGCCGCTACCGCCGCGGGAGATCAGGGTCGTCAGTGGCAGTACATCGAGACCTTCTTCGTCAATCAGCGTGAGGCAATCAATACGGGGGTCACCGAAGAGTTCCTGACCCGGATCGCGCGGGCCTCCGCGGTCGCTTTCGAGCTCGAGGCCTGGAACGCGGCCCGCAAGCGCCCGGCCACCGAGCAGCAGGTGATCGAGGACGTGACCCTTGCCGAGGACCGGCGCCTACCGGCTGGTCCGGCTGTCGTGGTGGACGGTCCCAGAGGCTCGAGAACGCTGATCCAGGGTCCGTCGCTGGCGCAGATCGAGCGCGCGATACTCGCTGTCTCCTAGATGCGCCGGCGGTGGGTTCAGACGCAAAGTCGGGGCGCCGGGATTTGAACCCGGGACCTCACCGTCCCGAACGGTGCGCGCTACCAGGCTGCGCCACGCCCCGAGAAATCGAAGGATAGGGGGCCGGGGAGGATCTGCGTCGCCCTAGCGCAGGTCACGACGGCAATAGGCCCAGACCGAGAGCGCGATCAGGACCAGGCACTCGCCGATCAGGATCGCGAACTGATCCCACCTCATACCGTTGATCAGGGGCGCGTAACCGATCGCCTGCCTGCACGGGGAGAGGAACTGCAGGCTCTCCAGTGTCTTGGCGATGGGCGAGAGCAGTGTGTAGAGGAAGCCGGCGATCGCGAAAGCGGCGCCTACTCCGAGCGCAAGCGAATGCCGTCCCGTCGCCGCCCCGACGAAGAGGGCGATCAGACCGAAGACGAGCGCACCGGTTACCGCGCTGGCTGCTGCTGCGGCCAGCGGACCGAACCCGACTACGAGATCGAACAGGGGACCGAGCACCAGGAGGCCGACCACGAGCAGTACCCATGCGAGGACGCCTTCCAAGACCATCGCCAGGACCCGCTCGAGTACATACCGCTGCCGCGAGACCGGGGCCGCGAGAGTCAATTCCGAGCGCCCGCGTTCCTCGTCGCCCGCGATGGCTCCCACCCCTCGACCCACGAAGAAGACGAGCAGGATGATGAACCCCATCGTCCCGAAGAACTCGGTCTGCAGGTAGCCCTTGGGAGAGCTGTAGTCCGCAGCCGTGAGGCTCCTGAGCGCTTCCGGGAGGGATTTCGTGATCTCGTCGTACACCTTCGCGTTCTCCGCGATAGACGGATAGAAGGCGAGATACATCAGGGCGATCGCGATCAGACCGAGTGACCACCAGCCAAGTGACCTGCCGTCGACCCTCACGATCTGTTTGGCGATCTTCATCTCGCGCCCTCCCCGTACATACGGAGGAACGTCTCCTCCAGATCAGGTTCCGTGGAATGGAGCTCGACCACTTCGCGAGTGGCCAGTGCCTTGATCAGCGCGTCCATCTCGCCCCGGAAGAGGAGCCTCGTGACCAGCCCGTCATGTTCGATACCGCTCACTCCCTCGAGACCCTCGAACAGCTCGTCTGGTGGTGGCGAGGAAAACCTCACCATCACCTTGTGGGGCGCCTCTCGCCGCATCGTCTCGGTGTCCCGGACCGCGAGCAGGCGTCCCTCCCGGATCATCGCGACCTCGGTTGCCACCTGCTGGAGTTCACTGAGCACATGGGATGACAGGAAGACGGTGAGGCCTTCCTCCTGCCGCTCTCTCAGCAGCCCGTGGAAGCTCCGCTGGAGGATCGGGTCGAGTCCGCTGGTCGGCTCGTCGAGGATCACCAATTCGGGGTCGTGGGCGAAGGCCTGGATGATTCCGACCTTCTGCTTGTTGCCCCTGGACAGATCACGGATCCTCCTGTCGAGGTCGAGTCCGAACCGAGCCGCAAGGTCGAAGGCCTTCTCCGCCGACGTGTCGTGGAGATCGCAGTAGAAGGAGAGGGTCTGGCGTGCGGTGAGCCTCTCGTCCAACCCCATCTCCCCCGGCAGATAGCCGATCTTCGAGCGCAACCCTGAGCCAGCGGTGCGTGGATCCTCTCCGAGCAGTTCCACCCGACCGGAGGTGGGCCGCAGCAGATCCAGCATCAGCCTGATCGCAGTCGTCTTGCCAGCTCCGTTCGGTCCGATGAATCCGAAGATCGACCCGGCCGGGACCGTCAGATCGACCTCGTCGAGGGCGGTCACACCGCCGCGGAACCGCTTGGTGAGACCTTCGAGCCTGATTGCAGGAGTCCCTGTCACCCTCCCGATGCTAGAGGTCCCTCTCGGGCTCGCTGCCTGTCAGCTGCTCTCGGGTGAGGTCTGTCGGAGCACCCGCCTGACCGAGAGGACGGCGAGCACGAATCCGACGGCTCCGATCCAGATGATCGGATCGCTCAGCGAGAATCCCTCGATCTGACTCCCCAGATAGACGAAGTACGCGGTCAGCGGGATGTAGCCGATAGCCGTCGTCCAGGTGAACGTCCAGACGGGTACCTTCGCAGCGCCGGCGACGATGCTGAGGAGACTGAACGGGATTATCGGGACGAGTCGGGCACTGAGGAGGAACAGCGCCCCTCCTTTGTGCACGAGAGCCTCCGCCTTCCGGAAGCGTTCCTCGCCGGCCAGTCTGTACAGGAGTGGCCGTGCAGCCGAGTGTCCGATCCAGTACGCGATCAGAGCCGAGATGGTCCAGAAGACCATCAGCATCGCCAGCGCGCCCCAGAAGCCGTATACGAATCCCGCCGCCGCGTCCAGGATCTCGCTCGGGAACCAGACCACCGCATGGATCTGAGCCAGCGCGAAGACGATCACGACCCCCCAGACGCCGAGGCGGTCGAGATCGCTCTTGACGGCATCGGTGTCCCCTTTGATCGCGTGTTGGAAGGCTTCGCGAAGAGGATCGATCAGCATCACACAGGCCGCGACCACGATCAGTCCGACTGCCAGCAGGATCAATTCGAGGCGCGTCGCCTTTACCGGAGAGTGATGGGGGTGATCTGTCTTGCTCATTCGCTCATTATCGCCCTTGAGTACCCCGGCAAGACGGGTAGGAGTCCTCAGGGGCGCTAGATTTCCGAGTTCAGGCAAAACCCGAATCCAAGGAGTCGAAACCCATGCCCTATTCCCTGCCGGACCTTCCCTACGCATACGACGCACTCGAGCCTCACATCGATCAGCAGACGATGACGATCCATCACGACAAGCATCATCAGGCATACATCGACAAGGCCAACGCCGCTCTGGAGGGCACCGAGTGGGCCGATACCCCGGTCGACGAGTTGCTGACCAAGCTCGGTGATCTGCCGGATGACATCAAGGGTCCCGTGACCAACAATGCGGGCGGTCACGCCAACCACACCTTCTTCTGGGAGATCATGGCGCCGGACGCCGGGGGCGCTCCCGAGGGAGATCTCGCAGCGGCGATCGACGAGTCGTTCGGCTCATTCGATTCGTTCAAGGAGGAGTTCAAGAACGCCGGGATCAACCGCTTCGGTTCGGGCTGGGCATGGCTGGTCCATGACGGCTCCGGTCTCGCGGTGACCTCGACCGCCAACCAGGACTCACCCATCTCCCTCGGTCAGACCCCGATCATCGGCTGCGACGTCTGGGAGCACGCGTACTACCTGAAGTACCAGAACGTGCGCCCGGACTATCTGGACGCTTGGTGGAACGTGGTCAACTGGGCCAAGGCCGCCGAGCACTTCGCAGCCGCCAACGGCTGAGCAGCAAGACCCGGGACGTCAGGCCTGGTGGGCCCGCAACGCGGGCCTGCCGGCCATGGCTGCCTCCGGCACCGCCTGACGAACTTCCACTCCACCTTTGGGAGGGATCAGCGACATCGCGTGCTCGGTGATCGCGGTGATCGAGAGGCTCGGGTTGACTCCCGGGTTCGCGGGCACTGCAGATCCATCGCAGATCATCAGTCCGCGGTAGCCGAAGGCGCGGTTACCCGAGTCCACCACGCCGTGCTCCGCATCGATGCCGATGGTCGCGCCGCCGAGGATGTGAGCCGTGGTCGGGATGTTGAAGGCTTCGGTCAGACCCCCCTGGGCGATCCCCCCGAGCTTCTCCTCGAACCACTTGGTCGCTCTCTCAGCGGCAGGGATGAAGGTGGGGTTGGGTCGGTCGGGGTCTTGTCGAGTCTGGAGTTTGATTCCACCGAGGAGTTTGCGCTTCGGTACCAGCCGCATCGCTGCGTCGGTGGTCTGCATGGTCAGGAGGATCACCGTGCGCTTCGACCAGCCGAACGGCCAGAGCAGTCTCAACGACTTGAGTGGATGACGCAGCAGGCTGCCGATCCAGCGCAAGGGGCGCGTGATGCGGGTTCCGTCTCCGCTCGCCATCGTGAACAGGCGGCTGATCACGTCTCCGCCGTTTCCGTAGGTGACTACCTCGATGTGGGTGTCGGGCTCGGGGAACACGCTCGACGAGATCGCCACCGAGTTGGAGAAGTCGGTCTCGGAGGTCGGTGCGGTAACCGCCTGGATCGACTCGGAGTTGGTTCGGACCACGTGCCCGAGCCGATCAGAGAGACGGGGGAGTCCGCCCTTGTACTTGCAGTAGGCGAGTAGCTCGTTGGTCCCGAGTGCTCCCGCCGAGACGATCACGTTACGAGCGGTGAAGGTCCGCCGGCGCTTGCGGAACCAGGCACCGGGATGTTCGGTAGTGACCTCGTAGCCGTCACTTCCGTCTTCGGCGCCGATCGGGCGGATGTCAGTGGCTTGCCGCTCTGGGATGACCTGGGCGCCGAGCTTCTCGGCGAACCAGAGGTAGTTCTTGACCAGCGTGTTCTTCGCCCCGACTCGACAGCCGATCATGCAGCTTCCGCATCTAGTGCAACCGGTGCGCGCGGGCCCTGCGCCACCGAAGTAGGGATCCTCGACCTCTTCGTCGGCCGGTCCGAAGAAGACTCCGACTCGGCTCTGTTTGAAGGTTTCGCCGACTCCCAGGTCGTCGCCCATCTCCTTCAGCAGGAGGTCTGCCGGCCCCATCCCCTCGTATTGGGCAACCCCGAGCATGTGTTCAGCCGTGTCGTAATGAGGGGACAGTTCCTCCTGCCAGTCTGCGAGGTCGCTCCACTGGGAATCGTCGAAGAAGGCCTTGCCCGGTCTGTAGAGGGTGTTCGCGTAGCCGAGACTTCCGCCGCCCACGCCGGCTCCGGAAGCGATGAAGACGTCCTTGAACACCGTGAGCCTGAAGATCCCCCTCATCCCGAGAGCGGGCGCCCAGAAGTAACGCTTCATGTCCCAGCCGGACTTGGCGAAGTCCTCGTCGGCGAAGCGCTTTCCGCATTCGAGGACTCCCACCGAGTAGCCCTTCTCGACCAGGCGCAGGGCAGAGACCGAGCCCCCGAAACCCGACCCGATGACCAGATAGTCGAAGTCGAAAACCTCCTCCACCGGAGTCGAGTATTCCACCATCGCCGGAGGAGGGTTACCTCGAGGGCATGGCTGGAAGCGAATTGGACGCGGTCACCCTAGGATCCCGTTCAACGAAGGCTTACCCCTGACAGTTCGAGCCGAGAGGAGAGCGACCAATGGCCTATTTCAACGACCCTCAAGAGGTCTATGACACGATCGGAAAGCTGTTCCAGGATCTCGCCGAGGATGAGGAACTCGGCCCTAAGTTCAGAGACGCCGACACGATCGTCAGCTACGAGTACCGGGATCCCGACAGCACGATCACCGTCGCCTTGAAGGAGGGAGATCTCGAGGGAAGGGTCGATTTCGGCCCGAGCGACATGGAGCCGGAGATCGTGATGAGCATGGATGCGGACATCGCCCACAAGTTCTGGCTCGGCAAGGTCAACCCGACCGTCGCTCTCGCGAGAGGCCAGATGAAGGCGAAGGGTCCCGTCGCGAAGATCCTCAAGATGGTTCCCCTCACCAAGCCCGTCTATCCCCGCTACGAGGCCCTTCTCGAGTCGCAGGGGCGCAACGACCTGCTCGACGTCTGAGGGCCGGACCGTGGAGTCGGAGACACCCTCGTACCAGGGATTCAAGGACTACTACCAGTTCACCCATCCGACCCGGGTGGTGGTCGGTCGGGGGATGATCGAGGGGACCGGTTTCGAGTTCCAGAAGGAGGGCGCCAAGCGCCCGTTCATCATCACCGATGCAGTAGTCAGGGGAACGGGCCTGGTGGACAAGGTCGAGGCCGGAATCGTCGATGGCGGTCTCGAGGTCTCGGGCCACTTCGACGAGGTACCGCAGGATTCCTCGACGGACACCTGTGAGGCCTGCGCAGCAGCGGCCGAGGAAGCGGGAGCGGATTCGATCGTTGCGGTCGGAGGTGGATCCGTCATGGACACCGCCAAGGCAGCCAACGCCGTACTGACCCACGGAGGGAGGGTCCTTGATTACGAGGGGCTCTTCACGCTGCCCCGGGCAGACGACGGCATGGGGGAGCCACTTCCGCTCAAGCCGCTGGCCTGCATCCCCACCACCGCAGGCACCGGGTCCGAGGTCTCTTTCGGCGCGGTGATCAAGGATCCAGAGCAGAAACTCAAGATCCTCCTCGGGGACTTCCCGCTCTTTCCGCGCCTCGCGATCCTCGATCCGGAGAGCACCCGAACCCTGCCGCCGCAGGTAGCCGCCGCCACCGGCATGGACGCGATGACGCACGCGATCGAGGCATTCACCAGTCCCGAGTGGTCTCCTCACGGTGAGGCCTTCTGCCTGCAGGCCCTGCGGATGATCCGTGAGAACCTCGAGCAGGCTGTCCATGGCGACCCTGACGAGAACGAGGTCGCTCGGGGGAACATGCTGATCGCGGCCTCACTCGCGATCGTTCCGGGTGCGGCAGGCGCATCGACCCTGGGCGCGGTTCACTCGATGTCCCACGCCGTCGGAGGGCTGCACGGGGTGCCTCATGGCGTCGCCAATTCGATCAACCTCCCGCACGTGATCCGCTTCAACTGCGAGGGCGGACCGGCGATCGTGGATCGCTATCGGCGTGTGGCCGAGCTGATGGGCGCGGACGCCTCGGGCGATGGGGCCGCACTGGCCGACTCTCTCGCCAATTGGATGACCGCGATGAGTGCCGACCTGGGATTGCCGACGCGACTGACCGAGGTCGGGGTACCCGAGGCCTCGCTCGACCAGTTGGTGGATGCCGCGATGGGCGACGGCTGCAGCTTGACCAACGCCCGTGAGTTGCTGCCCGAGGACTTTCGGGCTCTCTTCACGGCCGCGCTCTGAGCCTCAGGCCTCGCCCGGCGGCGGGTTCGAATCCACCTCACTGGCGTGTGTTCCCGGCTGGTCCAGATCTTCCCGATCGAAACTCAGACGCGCGTCCTTTCCATCTGCGGTGATCTCGAGCGTCGGCTCTACCGCGCGGACTTCGGTTCCAGCGGCCGCATCCAGCGCATCGTCGACCGAGGAGAACCCCGTCAGCGACTCGAGGTGCTTGATGGTCGGGAAGACCAGTTCGATCTCCCCGGCTGAGTGGCGCGAGAGTGCGCCCGCAGGCTCGAACCAACCCCAGTCGATCACCTCTTCGCCGTCGACCTCGGGCTCACTGTCTCCGGGGTGGCTCGCCAGATAGAAGCGGGTGTCGAACCTGATCGGCACCACCTTCGGAGTTATCCAGCGTGAGTAGGGCACCAGACTCTCAGGGTCGACCCTGACACCGGCTTCCTCAGCGAGTTCTCTGGCTGCGCACCGTCGGTGAGCGGTCTCGGAGTCCGCGTCGTCACCGTCGCCCTCGTCGACTGCTCCACCGGGGAACACCCATACCCCCGGCATGAAACGCGCCTCGAGATTCCTGCGGACGAGGCAGGTCTCGAGCCCGTCGCCTCCGTCGCGGAGCAGGATGATCGTTGCGGCCGGTCTTGGCTCCGGCGGCTGCTGGTTGGCCACGCCTTCTTCCACTGTGGTTCAGCCTAGCCGCTCAGGTAGTCTTCTCAGCCGTGAGCGAATCGACCGAGAGCAAGCGCTGGATATGTGAAGCCTGTGGCTGGATATACGACCCGGCCGAGGGCGATATCGACGGCGGTGTGCCTGCCGGCACCGCTTTCGAGGACATTCCCGAGGATTGGTTCTGCCCGGTCTGCGGAGCACGCAAGACCGACTTCGTCCCGTACGAGGACTGAGACCTAGGCCGCTTCGGAGAGCGGCCCGTCCAGCAGCGCCGCCGCTCGCTGTCCAGCCCTGCTGACCGAGCCGCGGCAAGCGGCCCGGATCGATGAGCGGGTGATGGTGAGCAGTCGCTCGAGCTCGACCTCGTTGATCGCGAGCGGAGGCATCAGCACGACCGTGTCCCCCAGCGGTCGGATGATCGCACCGCGCCCGCGGGCCTCCAGCACCACCTGGTGGCCCATGCGCTCGGCGGGAGGGTGTTCGCCGAGATCGATCCCGGCCATGAACCCGCACTGACGGACCTCGGAGACCTCCGGCATCTCGGCGATCTCGGCCAGGAGTTCCCTGAGCAGTTCGATCTTGGGCTGGAGGTTCGCGATGGTCTCTTCTCGCTCGAAGGTCTCGAGGGTGGCGATTGCCGCAGCGCAGGCCAGCGGATTGCCGGTGTAGGTGTGGCCGTGGAAGAAGGTCTTGAACTCCTCGTGGGGAGCGAGGAAGGTCTCGTAGATCTCCTCGCTGGCAAGGGTCGCTGCGAGCGGCAGATAACCCCCCGTGAGTCCCTTTGCGAGGCAGAGCAGGTCCGGTGTGACCTCCTCCTGTTCACAGGCGAACATCGACCCGGTGCGCCCGAACCCGGTCGCCACCTCGTCGCAGATCAACAGCGCGCCGTGTCGGTCGCAGAGCTCGCGAACTCGGCGGAGGTATCCGGGTGGCTGGACCTTGATCCCCGCAGCACCCTGGACGAGAGGCTCGATCACTACCGCCGCCACCTCTTCCTCGTAGGTCGCGAGAAGGCGTGCGATGTCTTCGAGATCACCCGGTTTGGCCCGACGCGATTCGAACAGCAGCGGCCCATACGTCGAGTGGAAGAGATCGATCCCGCCGACCGAAACCGACCCGACCGTGTCCCCGTGGTAGGCATCTTCGAGACAGATGAACGAAGCGCGTCGGACATGCTGGCCACCGCGCAGTTGCCAGTACTGGAAGGCCATCTTCAGGGCGACCTCGACAGCAGTCGACCCCGAGTCCGAGTAGAAGACCCTGTCGAGGCCGTCCGGGGTCACCTCCACCAACTTGCCGGCGAGCTCCGCAGCTCCCCGGTGCGAGAGTCCGAGCATCGTCGAGTGCGAGATCCGGTCTACCTGATCATGGAGAGCCTGATCGATCGCGGGGTGCTTGTGGCCGTGGACATTGCACCAGAGCGACGAGACACCGTCCAGGTACTTGTTCCCATCCTCGTCGGTGACCCAAGCCCCTTCGCCCGAAGCGATCATTACCGGGTCCTCGCTTTCCCAGTCGCGTTGCTGGGTGAACGGGTGCCAAAGGTGGTTGTGGTCTAGCTCCGCGTGGCTGGCCACGATTAGGAGGGAAAAATAGGCTGCGCCTCGGCCGGAATACGCGTGGACGCTGCGAACCGCGTCGTCCGGGGTCGCTCAGGCGGTCAGACGCCGGGCCACTCGTCGGGGCGACGCAGATCGAGCAGCGGAAGCTCCCTGACCGGAACCTCTCCGAGGCGGGAGATGGTGTCGCGATTCGAGCGTTCCAGATCTCCGGCGGAATCCGGCCAAGGGGTCATCACCACCGAGACCACCTGCAGCCCCGCGTTGCGGATCGCTTCGATGGTCAGCAGTGTGTCGCTGATCGTTCCCAGCCACGGATTGGCGACCACGACCACGGGGAGGTTCAGGAACACGGCGAAGTCACGGATGAGGTAGTCGGGAGTCAGGGGCACCAGGAACCCGCCGACCCCCTCGCAGACGAAGGTGTCGCACCCCGCCATCGCCTCGGTGGCGCGACTCTCGATCATCTCGACCTCGATCCATTCGTCGGCCATCTCGGCGGCCAGGTGAGGAGAGACCGCCGGACCGAAGCGGTACGGGGAGATTTCGTCGTCGGTCTGGGACGAACCACTCGCGAGCCTCAGCAGTTGGTGGTCCGCGAGCAGCTTGGCGTCGTCCCAACCGGGTTCGCGCCCGCGGAGGTCCGCCAGTTCGTCCAGCCCGCTCAGCGCCGGCTTGAAGACCTTCACGGAGCGGCCCTCCGCTGCAGCCATCCGCGCGATCACCGCGGAGACCACGGTCTTGCCGACCTCGGTTCCGGTTCCGGTTACGAAGACGCCTTTCAACTGTTCGCCCCGCCGATCGCCTGGGCAAGTGCGCTCGCCGCATCGACGAGCACGGGCTCGCCATGAGAAACGAGAACTCTCTCGACCGGCAGATCGAGAAGGGGAGCGAGACGTTCCTCGAGCACTCCAGGGGCCAAGCCACCGGGCACCGATTCCTCGACCCAACTCGGCGGGCAAACCTCGAGGCCTCCCTTGCCGTCGCCGATCAGACGGTCTCCCGGTACGAGTGCGCCGTGAGCCTCGAGCAAGAGCATCGTCTCGTCTGCTCCCTCGATCGGGATCGGCACAACCCCTGTGGGGATGTGGTCGTCGCAGCCGAAGCGGTCCATCACATCCCCGCTGCTGCGGGTGTGCCATTTGATCGTGGTCAGGACCGAGGTCACTCCTCCAAGCTTGGCCGATTCATCTGCGATCCACTTCCAGAGGTGGTCGCAATCTCCCGTAATCAGCGGATCGATCAGAAGCAGGCCTTCCTCCGTAGCGCAAGCGACCGATCCGACCATCTCGGGGAAGTCCCCCGGGCTGTCTGGTTCTGCACCTGCGACCCAATCAGGGTGCGAGCACTCCCAGCGCCAAAGCCTTGGCCTGATCTGGATAGGGAGATCGGACATCTCCGCTATTGAACAGGTTTCGCGCCCTCAGGCGGCTCGGGTGAGTGGCGCTCGTTCGAGTCCGGCAGGCTGTTGGGCCCGTTGGTTGAAGTTGATTCCGAGATCCTCGGCCGATCGCGCAACCGCCTTGGCGGCAGCTCGCAGATCCGCTGGCTCGTGCTCGGACATCACGCTCATCCGGAGGCGGGAGGTTCCGTCGGGAACCGTGGGGGGTCGAATCGCCTGTGCGTAGATCCCGTCCGCCAGCAGGCGTTCGCTGAGAGCCGCGGCCATCGAAGGGTCTCCCACCGTGACCGGGATTATGTGCGTCGTGGAGTTGCCCGTGGGGATGCCGAGCCCTCGGAGCGAGTCCCGGAGCAGCTCCGCGTTGCGCTGCAGTCGATCGAGGCGACCCGGCTTCGAGCGGACGAGATCGAGCGCCTTCGAGGCAGCGGCGACAGCGGGCGGTGGCGGTGCGGTCGAGAAGACGAAGGTCCTCGCCTGATTGATCAACAGCTCACGCATCTCGTTGGAGCAGCCGACGAAGGCCCCGTAGCTACCGAGTGCCTTACCGAGTGTTCCGACCACGAGGTCCACCCGCCCGGCCATGCCGGACTCGACTACCGTCCCGCGACCCTCCGGGCCGAAGCAGCCGGTCGAATGGGCCTCGTCCACCATGGTCAGCACACCGTGGCGTTCGGCGAGGTCGACTATTCCGGGCAGCGGTGCCAGGTTCCCGTCCATCGAGAAGAGGCCGTCGGTGACGATCAGCCTCGCCCGGTCGCCCGCCTTGCGCAGGCCCCAGGAGAGATGATCGAGGTCTGCATGCCGATAGACGAAGGTCTCCGCATCGGCGAGCCGGCAGCCGTCGATGATGCTCGCGTGGTTCAACTCGTCGGAGAAGATCACTCCGCCCGGCGCGATTCCTGCGACCGCGGCGATCGTTCCGGTGTTGGCCAGGTAGCCGGAACCGAACAGCAGAGATGCTTCGACCATCGAGAACTCCGCGAGTTCCGACTCGAGGTCCAGATGGCAGTCCATGTTGCCGGAGATCAGACGCGACGCCCCTGAGCCTGCTCCCTGGCTCGAGGCCGCCTTCGCGGCCGCCCTCCGGACCTTCGGGTGATCAGCCAGGCCGAGGTAGTTGTTCGAACAGAGGGTGAGGACGACCTCGCCGTCCAGCATCACTCGTGGCCCCTGCGAGGTCGACACGTTGCGTAGGCGCCGCAAGAGCCCTGCTCGGCGGAGATCGGCAAGCCTCCGGGTCGGCTCCATGATGCCTCCCGGCATGGAGTCCGGCTCAGTCGCCCCAGCCGGCAGGCTGGGGTACCGCGGCATTCTCTTCCTCACGATCGGAGGGGCGCTCTGGATACTCGGGGACGTCTTCCTTCTTCTTCTTGATCACCCTGAGCTGGGTGGAGGGATCCCACATCGGCGCCTCATGCTGGGCATCGATCAGGTCGGAGATCGGCGTACGGACCTCGGGAGTCTCTCCCTCGAGCCAGCCCGACCGGTTGTCGGGGCGGGGATTCGAGCCGTTGTCCGGCTGACGGGCGACGTTCAGACCGTTGGCCTCGAACATCTCCCGGTCCTCGGCCGGTTCGACCCCGAGGGTGGTCAGGAAGTTCCCCATCATCACGCCGTTGAGACCGGCCCTCACTGCCAGCGGCGCCAGATCACCGAGGTTCTCGACCCTGCCTCCGCAGAGCCTGAACAGGGCCCCCGGAATGATCAGACGGAAGATCGCGACCCACTTGACCACTTCCCAAGGTGACATCAGTTCGCGATCGCCGAACTTGGTTCCGGCTCGGGGGTTGAGCAGGTTGATCGGCACCGAGGTCGGGTTGATCTCGGACAGCTCGAAGGCCATCTCGACCCGCTGGCGCGGCGACTCACCGAGGTTGAGGATGCCGCCGACGCAGCTCTCGAGTCCGGCCTCACGCACCGCATCGATCGTGCGGAGCCTTCCCTCGTAGCGGACCGTCGTCGAGACCTCCGGGTAGTACGAACGCGCGGATTCGACGTTGTGGTGGACCCGCTGGATACCCGCCTCCTTCAACTTCTTTGCGCGATCGGCGGACATGTGCCCGATCGAGGCGCACCGCTTGAGATTGGTCTCGCTGGCGACCAATCTGGCGCCTTCGAGCACCTTCTCGAAGTCACGACGCGACAACCCTTGACCCTGGGTGACCATGCAGAACCGGTGCGCTCCCGCGGCCTCGGCCGCTTTCGCGTGTTCGAGGATCTGTTCGGGCTCCATCATGGCGTGCATCGGCGTGTCGGCCTCCGCGTAGCGCGACTGGGCGCAGAAGCCACAGTCCTCTGCACAACCGCCCGACTTGGCGTTGACCAGCGAACACATGTCGGTCGAGTCTCCGAAATTCCCGACCCTCACCTCCCAGGCTCGCTCCACCAGATCGCCGATCTCGTCGTGGTCGGTCAACTCGCCGAGGGCGAGTGCCTCCTCGAAGCTGATCAGCGGCTCGGGGCGTTCGGTCGGGTCAGGCACGGTGCGCAGGCTATGCCCGCGACCGGACCGAATTCGAGCGGCCCGGATTCGGTCCAGGCCTCAGCGGCCCTTCCACTCGGGTTTGCGCTTCTCGGCGAAAGCGGTTACCCCCTCGCGCATGTCTTCGGAGGCGAAGGAGGCCTTCCTCAGTTCGATCAGTTCCTCGACCTGCTCGGGGGTGAGCCTCGGCCACGAGTTCAGCATTTCGATCGCCTGTTTGTTCCCACTGACCGAGAGCGGGGCGTTCCCGGCTATCTCCGCAGCCACCTCGGTCGCGAGCTCAGCGACCTCCCCATCGGGAGCCAGGTAGTTGATCAGCCCGGTGCGTTCAGCCCACTCTGCGTCCACCGTGCGGCCGGTGAGGAAGAGTTCCTTGGTCGCGGGGATGCCGATCGCATCGACGAACCTCTGGATGCCGGTGTGCCCGTAGACGAGGCCGAGCTTGGCCGGGGGCATCCCCAAGCGAGCCTCTGTCGAGCAGACGCGCAGGTCGCAGGTCAGTGCGAGCTCGAGCCCGCCTCCGAGAGCATGTCCATTGATGGCAGCGATCGTCGGCCACCGGTATTCGGCGATCGCCTCCAGCGCCGCGGTGAACGGGTGGGCGACGAGGGCCTCAGCGTCGGTCTCGAAGTTGTCGGTGGGTATTCCCGAGATGTCGTACCCGGCCGAGAAGCCCTTACCGGCGCCGGTGAGGATCAGACACCTGACCTGGTCGTCAGACGCGAGCTCGCCGAGCTTCCCTGTGATCGCGTCGAGCAGGTCGTGATCGAGGGCGTTACGTGCCTCGGGCCGGTTGAGGGTGAGTCTCACCACCGACTCCACCGGACTGTCGATCAGGAGCTTGCCCCCTGCGAGCTCCTCGGCGGTCAACGGACCGCCACCTACTCGAGGACGATCAGCGTGTCGCCTTCGGAGACCGACTGCCCCTCTTCGCAGCGGACCTCCTTGACCACGCCGTCGTCTTCCGATTCGACAGGCATCTCCATCTTCATCGACTCGAGGATCACGACCGTGTCGCCGTCAGACACCTCGTCGCCGACCTTCACCTCGATCTTCCAGACCGTCCCGGTTATGTGTGCCTCGACCTCAGCCATTGCTCCTCCTCGGGAAATCGCTCGGTTTCTCCCGGGTGTCGCTGCGCTCCACCCGCCTTCAATCGACAGTCCGGCAGGATATCCACCCCGCAGGAGGCAACCCGAGGGCACGGCGGATAGCCTCTGTCGTGCCGTGATCCTCGCGATAGATCAGGGAACTACGGGAACCACCTGCATCGTCTTCGACCCGGAGGGGAACGAGGCAGGTCGTGCCTACAGCGAGTTCGAGCAGCATTTCCCCCAACCGGGGTGGGTCGAGCACGATGCCGAGGAGATCTGGCAAACGGTCAGGCGGGTCGGGGCAGAGGCTCTCACCGCGGCCGGGATCACCGGCGCCGATCTCTCGGCGATCGGGATCACCAACCAGCGCGAGACGGTGGTCGCCTGGGACCCTGCCACCGGCGAGCCGCTCCACAGGGCATTGGTCTGGCAAGACCGCAGGACCGCCCGACGCTGTGACGAGTTGCGAGCCCAAGCCGGGGTGGAGGAGATGGTCAGGGCCAAGACCGGACTGGTCCTCGACCCCTACTTCTCCGCGACGAAGATCGAGTGGCTGCTCGGAAACGTTCCAGAGGCCAGACGGGCCGTGTTCGGAACGATCGACTCGTACCTGATCTTCAGACTGACCGGTCGACACGCGACCGATTACTCGAACGCATCCAGGACGATGCTCTTCGACATCGAGGCGCTGCGCTGGGACCCGGAGTTGTGCTCCCTGCTCGGGATCGACCCGGCGTCGATGCCCGAGGCGCTCCCGTCGAGTCACCGCTACGGCACTACCGGAGAGTTCGGGGGAGAGGTCCCCGTCTCGGGTGTCGCAGGCGATCAGCAGGCCGCACTGTTCGGACAGGCCTGTCACCGCCGCGGCGAGGCCAAGAACACCTATGGCACCGGCAGCTTCGTGCTGTTGAACGCAGGAGACGCTCCGCCGGCTCCGGAGGAGGGACTGCTCTCGACGGTGGCCTGGGGTATCGGTGACGAGGTCACCTACGCGCTCGAGGCGTCGGTCTTCGTCACCGGAGCCGCGGTGCAGTGGCTGCGTGACGGACTCGGACTGATCGCCGATGCCTCCGAGACCGAGGCGCTCGCAGCGTCACTCGACAGCAACGACGACGTCTACTTCGTCCCTGCCCTGACGGGCCTGGGATCGCCCTACTGGGATCCGCGGGCCAGGGGAACGATCGTGGGTCTGACCAGAGGGACTACCAGAGCGCATCTGGCCCGTGCGGCTCTGGAGGGAATCGCCTATCAGGTCACCGAGGCAGTGCGGGCGCAGGAGAGCGCTGCAGGCAGCGCTCTCCCGTCGCTCAAAGCCGATGGAGGTGCGGTCGCCAACCGCTGGCTGATGCAGTTCCAGGCAGATCTGCTCGGCGTGCCCGTGGTGGTCTCGGAGGTGGCCGAGACGACTGCGCTCGGCGCTGCCTACCTCGCGGGGATCGAGACAGGACTCTGGGATCTCGAGCAGGTCGGATCGCTCTGGCGTTCGGCGGCAACCTTCGAGCCCTCGATGTCCGCCGGGGAGAGTCAGCGACTGCTCGGTCGCTGGGCCGAGGCGGTAGAGCGTTCCAGGGGTTGGTCGGGCGATACTGGTTCGGAGAGTCCAGAGTGAGCGAAGCCAAACTCAAACCACAGGTCTACAAGGACCCCCGACCGGCCGAGTACTTCGAGCCCTACCATCGCCGAGCTCGCAGGGCACGGGGTTACGGCGCGACATACGCATTCGTCCGGTTCCTGATGACCCCGCTGACCCTCCTCTTCTATCGGCTCCGGTCGATCGGGATGGAAAACGTGCCGGTCGACGGCTCGGTGATACTCGCCTGTAACCACTTCAGCCAACTCGACCATTTCTTCGCCGGCGTGCGTCTGCGTCGCTACATCCAGTTCATGGCGAAGTCACAGCTGTTCAAGCCACCTCTCTCATTCATCTTCACCCACGGTGGAGTCTTCCCGGTCCGCCGCGGATACGACGACCAAGAGGCATTCATCACTGCGAAGACGATCCTCGGCAAGGGGGGATTGGTGCTGATCTACTGCGAGGGCGGTCGCTCCAGGTCGGGTGAGCTCGGAGAGCCCAAGCGGGGGGTGGGGAAGGTCGCGCTCGATTCGGGGGCGCCGGTAATCCCGGTGGCGATCCATGGCTCAGCCGGAGCGCGTAACTGGACTCGCCTGAAATTCCCTAGGGTCACCGTCGAGTACGGGGAGCCCATGCACTTCGGGGCCGTCGCCGACTCGACGCGCGAGCAGCAGGACGAGGTCGCCCACGCGATCTTCGATCAGGTCAAGGCGCTCTACGCCGGGCTCGACACTCAGTCGGCGTAGCGCGGTTCCAGCTGCTTCCAGAAACCTCCGTCGTGTCCTGGCACGACCACCGTGTACGGGTACTCGCGACGTAGTTCCTGGATCTCCCAGAGACTCCTCTCCCACGAGTGTCGGTCGGGCACCCGCCAAGGCTCAGCGAGTCCCTCCATCTGCCGCCAGTTGAAGACGGCGTCGCCCGCTATGACGAAGTCGCGTTGGGCCAGCCTGCAGACGACCGATTGGTGTCCGAGCGAATGTCCGGGGGTGAAGGCGATCCGGATCGAACCGTCACCGAACAGGTCGAAGGTCCGCGCGAGCGGTCCGTACGAGACCACCATCTCCGAACGGTCGAAGTCGATGGTCCGGTAATCGAAGGCGAAGTCGTACTGGCTCGGTTCGTACCCCTGGATCTGCGGGAACCTCGGCTCGGTCGCCGCCTCCCACTCGGCCGAGCTGACCACGAAGGTCGCGTTCGGGAACTCGGAGATCGCCGACGCGTGGTCGAGGTGCAGGTGGGTCATCACCACGACCCGCACGTGCTCAGGCTGGACTCCCCGCGCGCGAAGCTGCGACGGCACGTCCATTCCCCGCTCGAGATCGAAGTACCTGCCCATCAACCTCCCGAGGCTCTGGTTCGGGTCCGATGCTGCCGAAGGGTGTAGTCCGGTGTCCACCAGCACGAGTCCGGCGGTGGGGTGTCTGATCAAGAACGCCGGGATCGGCACCGTCTCCCACTGATCCTTCGGTACTCCGATTCCTGCAGCCCGCTTGGCGGCCGTGAGCCTGGACCCCTGCCTCTCGCCGAAGCCCGGGGGCATCGTCGCGGTTCCGGCCTCGAGCGGTTCCACCACTACGCTCGCCCCCTCGCTGCCACCCGGCAACGGGCCGGCAAGAGGTGTCGCCTGAGCGCTGACTCCCATCGTCCGAAGGCTAGTCGCAACGCCTGTCGCACTTCGACTCATCCCACCGGGTCAATATCCTCGCCCCGTGACCGATTCGACCGAGTCAGCGATCTTTCGACCCGGGCTACTCGAAGGGCAGGTCTGCGTGGTCTCCGGCGCGGGGACCGGCTTGGGACGCGAGGCATCGCTCGAACTGATGCGCCTCGGCGCCACCGTGATCGGTTGTGGACGCCGCGAGGAGCCGCTCGAGGGCACGGCCGAGGCTGCGACCGGTCTCTCTGGAGCGTTCTCGTACGAAACCCTCGACATCCGGGACGAAGAGGCGGTGGATGCCTTCTTCGACCGCATCTTGGAAGGGCATCCCAGGATCGACCTGCTGCTGAACAACGCCGGTGGCCAGTTCCTCGGCCCGGCAGAGACGATCACCCCGAAGGGATTTCGCACCGTGACCGAACTGAACGTGCAGGGCACCTGGCTGATGACCCACGCGGCTGCCACCAAGGCGTTCATTCCGCAGGGGCAGGGCAAGGTGGTCAGCGTGACGATCTCTCCACATCACGGGATGCCGGGCATGGCTCACTCGGGTGCCGCGCGGGCCGGGGTCGAGAACCTGACGCGTACCCTCTCGGTCGAGTGGGCGCGCCACGGGATCCGCCTGGTCGCGATCGCCGCGGGCCAGTTCGATACCGAGACACTTCGCACCAAGTACCCGCAGCAGATCGTCGATCAGGTGGCGGGGACGATCCCGCTCGGGAGGATGGGCACCGAGAGCGAGTTCGCCTGGATGGTGGCCTACCTCGCCTCTCCGGCCGGTGACTTCCACTCCGGCAGCGTGATCACGATCGATGGTGCCCGCGACAACTGGTTCGGCTCTTGGCCCCCGGGTGCCGCCACCGACGAGGGTGGAGAGCCGCTCGCAGAGGAGCGGTGAGCGCCGGTCGGCCCGATTCCGGCGCGGCCTGTCTGGTCGCTCCTGACTCGTTCAAGGGGACGATGCCTGCCGAGCAAGTGGCTGAGGCCATGGCCGAAGGCGTCGCCGAGGCCGGGTTACCGGCACTACGGATGCCGCTGGCCGACGGGGGAGAGGGGACCACGCGAGTTCTCGGCGAGGCGTTGGGGGGCGCGTTCCACACCGCCGAGGTCGGCGATCCACTCGGGCGGCCGATCGATGCCGAGTACTGCCTGCTGCCTGATGGTCGAGCGGTGGTCGAGGTGGCGGCTGCAAGTGGCCTGACCCTCACGGACCAGTCGGAGCGCGATCCGCTCCAAGCCAGTACTCGCGGCACCGGTGAATTGATCTCGGCGGCAGTGGATGCGGGCGCGCGCGAGGTGCTCCTCGCGGCTGGAGGCTCGGCCACCACCGACGGTGGAATGGGCGCGGTCGAGGCGCTACGCGATGCCGGGTTGGCTGACGCTCCGCCCAAGATCACCGTCCTGTGCGATGTCACCACCGCCTGGCAGGACTCGCCGCGGATCTTCGCTCCGCAGAAGGGTGCGAGCAACGAGCAGGTGGCCGAGTTGGAGACGCGTCTCGCCGAGCTGGCGCAAGTGATGCCCAGGGATCCGCGTGGGGTCGCGATGACTGGTGCAGCCGGCGGTCTGGCCGGTGGTCTGTGGGCGTGGTTCGGTGCGGAGCTCGCGCCGGGAGCATCGAAGGTCCTGGACCTCCTCGGCTTCGCCCAGGCCCTCGTCGATGCTCGCTGTGTGATCACGGGTGAGGGTCGTCTCGATGCCAGTACCCGCGAGGGCAAATTGGTAGTCGAGGTGGCCGGGCGCAGTCACGAGGCAGGCATCCCGTGCCTGGCCGTGGTGGGGGAGTTGGCGCTCGCTCCGGCTGAGACCGATGGCCTCGGGCTGGTCGGAGTGCGCGAGGGCGGCAATCCCGGCGAGATAAGCGCCAGCGCTCGTCAGTTGGTCGAGTCCCTCTCGTAGAGCAAGGGGCAGTCCCCGGCGAGAGGGAAGCAGTGAATCGCGGGCCAGAGAAGAGAAACGGGCCCGCTTGCGCGGGCCCGTTTCGAATAACTCCTCGTTTCCCGGCCCGAAAGCTAGGGCCCAGTCGGAAAGAACCAGTCGGCGAGCTTGGCGTCGACGGCTGCCGTCGGCCCCGCGTCGGTGATGATCGACGTGTGGTCGAGATTATTGAAGCTCTCGTAGGTGACGTCGGTATTACCGCGACCGTTGTTGAGCAGCCAGACCAGACCAGCGGCGAAGAAGTTCACGCTCTGCGGCTGGTCGTTGGTGAACATCGGCTGAACCGTAGTGTCGTCGGTGCCGTGCGGCACGTAGACAGGCGTCGTCACGTTGCTGAACAGCGGATCGTTGGCCTTCAGCACCCGATCCAGTTCCCGCGCGATCGGGTTGTCGAACACTCCGTCACCGTTTGCATCATTGTCGAACGATCCGAGGATGTCGGCCGCAGCGATCCCGTTCGGGGCGTCTGCACCAGCGGCAGTTCCGATCGCACCCGAGCACTCGGTGTCCACCCGCACCCAGATCGACTTGCCGCCAGACGAGAGCCCGGCGTCGGTCTTCGAGAGCACCCTCGAGTTGAGGATCTTCGTGACGTTCTTGGTCCTGTTCATCTGGGTCGAAGCGCCCTTGATGATCTGGATCGCGAGTCCGGAGATCCCGTTGGGCGTGGTGTAGTTGTTGATCAGGTGAGCCTGTCTGCTCACCTGTGAGGCAGGTGCATAGGCGACGGTGCCGACAAGCGTCCTGCCCTTCAGGTACCCGCCGCGGGCGAGCCTGGTCGCCCAGAGTGCTGCAAAACCGCCCTGGGAGTGCCCTGCGATCGCGTACTTGGTGCCGATCGCCGTGTTGATCTGGCGAGCGGCGAGCACGGCATCGAGCACCGACTTGCCCTGCGGGTTACCGATCAGGTACTCGTGTAGACCGGGCGTGCCGAGGCCCTGGTAGTCGGTGGCGACTACTGCGTAGCCGTCCTCGAGCCAGTTGTTGATGGTGGCGTTCGCGTAAGCGATGTAACCGCCACCGAGCTCTTCTGCCGTATCGCGGGATGGCGCGCACTCATCGGCCAGACCGGTGGTGCCGTGGGCCCAGGTGATCAGCGGCCATCCGCCCTCAGGGGCAGGGCCCTCGGGAACCATCAGTAGACCCGAGACCTCGACCGGACGGTTCTTGCCGTTGGTCGACTTGTAGAGGATCCTCTTCACGGTGGCACCGCCGTAGGTGTCCTGGAACTGTTGCGGCGCGGCCTGCGCCCGCAGTGCCTTCCCGTGAGGGGCCTTCCTGACCAGCTTGTCCGGTGCGTTGTAGAAAGCGTTTCCGCTCGGTCCCTGCGGAACCGCTGCAGATGCTCCTGCGGCGATCAGTCCGAACGCGAGCGCCGAAGCGGCGAGTCCCCCCGCCAGCCGCGCAGTCCGGCCCTTAGAAGTTTCGTTTCCCATGGTGGTCATCTCTTTTGTGATCCTCCCTATTGGTTTCGGCGCACCGGCGGCACGCCTTTCTCCCTGCGCGGAAGCTTACCCCGCGCAGTCGAAGCTGTTGTCGAAAGCGGTTTCATCTGCAAAGTAGGTACCCGTGGGCAGGTAGTCGCCCATCACGCCACGCTGGTTGTCGGTTGTGACTCCACCGTTGTCGTTCTTGGTCACGTCCACGTCGGCGAGGGTGATCTTCTGGGTGGAGTGCGCGAAGTCCGGGTCGGAGGCGAGGTTACGCAGTATCAGGGTGCCTGAGTCGCGACTGAGGATGTCCTGTGCATCGCCCCAGTCGAGCCAGGCGACCTTGCAGCCCGCGACTGCCTCGGAAGGTCGATCCGCTGCGCGGCTGACCACGATCGTGTAGTCGCGCTGGGCATCGATCAGTCCTTTCAACTGCGCGTCGTTGATGCAGTCGACGCCCCTCGTCTCGACCGGCGAGGAGTTCGAGCAGACAGACCAGAAGCGCATCTGACCCGAGCCCATCTTCTTCACCGACTTGCCGCTGGAGGGAGTGGTCGGCAGTTTGCCCTGGAGCATCAGGACTTCACCGAACGCCTGATTGATCGGAGCGACCGTGTACTTGACCGCGAGGTTGTCGTAGTAGGCGCCCTGTTCACCGAGCGCCTTGGCGTTGACCCGGCTGGATTCGTCGGTCGCTCCGTACGAGAAGATCGAGAGAGCGAGCGGGAGGTTGAAGTACTTCTCCCAGCGCAGCGGATCCTGGGCAGGATTGCTGGCAGGATCGGTACCGGCTGCGTTGACGAGGGCCGTGTAGACGTTGGAGGGCATCGTCTGCATCGTGAAGTAGCGCTGCGAGTCGTTGATCGCCCTGCAGGCCTTCGTCCCCCTGAGGACCTTGCCGCTCTTCAGCTTCACGCTCGGCTTCGGCAGTGATCCGACCGACCGGTCGCCGGCGCTGTCCGGCATGTAGACCCGGTAGATCAGTTCCTGGATCTTGGTTCCGTCGGCTGGAGAGTCGAGCACGTTCGCATAGCCGCGCGGGGTCGTGTTCGGACCGGGAACCGCAACCCGGTAGGCGCGCTTCGGTGAGTAGCGGTTGGCGCCCACCTTGAAGGGGTTGACGCTCCCCTTGCTCGGCTTGATCTCCGTGTCGATCAGGTCGTCGGTCGCGCCCTTGTCGAGGTATGCGTTCAGGGACATGAATCGTGCGTGCGGGTACCTGCCGTCGAGCAGCAGGGTCGCTCCTGCGGGGAGCCGGAACCGCGCTCCCCAGTAGACGGCGGACTCCTCCGGATACGCGAGGTTGGTCGCAGGGTTGTCCATCGTCGCGGGCCCGAACCAGAAACAGGTCGCTTGCGGGACACCACCGGTGTCTCGCTGGGAGGCACCGGATGCCCGATCGGTGTGCTGGGAGAGCATCGTGAGGCCCGTCGCCATCGCGACCCCGATCAGCGCTGCCGCGATCACGCGTGCGCTTCGATTCACCGGTGTGGACTGTGGATTCACGCCTGTCTCTTCCTTCCCTGTCTGGAAAACCCGCCAACCGGCCGCAAGTTGCGCCCGGAATTCGAGACTCTCTCCAAAGCCTCGAACGGAAGGTATCAGGCGGGGAGGTAGGCCGAAACGAGACGGGGCGCCCCGCACCTGCGTGCGTGGGCGCCCCGCGAGAAACGCTTGCCGGTGGACCTACTCCGACTAGGAGTACATCCCCGTGAACTGGCCACCGGTCACGTTGATCACCTGACCGTGTACGTAGTTCGACAGATCCGAGCAGAGGAAGCAGACCGGTCCGGCTGCCTCCTCGGGCTGTGCCGGGCGGCCCAGCGGGATCATCATCGAGGCCATCGCGCGCATCTGCTCGGGGATGCCCAGCTCGACCTCCTCGCCGCTGTCTCCAGCGGCGGTCATCTTCTCGCCCTTCTCCTTGGCCTGGGTCAGGCGCGTCTCGACGAAGCCGAAGGCGACGGCGTTGCAGTTGATCTTGAACCCGCCCCACTCCTTGGCGACTGTCTTGGTCAGGCCTGTGACGCCCGCCTTGGCTGCCGCGTAGTTCGCCTGTCCCGCGTTACCCATCGTTCCCGAGATCGAGGAGATGTTCACGATCTTGCGGAAGCGCTCCACATCCTCCGCCTTCTCCTTCTTGGCGGCCTCGCGCCAGGACGGGGCGATCGCACGGATCACCCTGAACGGCACCACGGTGTGGATGTCGAGCATGGCCTGGAACTGCTCATCGGACATGTTGTGGACGACGCCGTCCCAGGTGTAGCCGGCGTTGTTGACCACGATGTCGATCTCGCCGAAGGCTTCCAGACCCGCCTTGACCAGGTCGTCGGCCGCTCCGTCTGCGGTCAGGTCCCCCGCGAAGACAGCGGTTTCCCCGTCGATCTCGTTCGATGCCTCTTCGGCCACGTCGGCATCGAGGTCGTTGATCAGGACCTTCGCTCCCTCGGCAACGAAGAGTTCAGCGGTCGCGCGACCGATTCCTCGCGCTGATCCGGTGATGATTGCGCTCTTTCCGTCAAGCAGTCCCAATTTGGGCTTCCTTTCGTCTCTGATTTAACGCCCGCGTCAACCGCGGGTCGACTTCCAAGTTATGGAGGACTCGGCTGCGGCCATTCTTGACGATTTCGCCGGATCGGGTCAGCCCGAGAGCCGACCTCGTCCTAGAGGCCCGAGAGCTTGCCGAGGATCTCACGCATGATCTCGTCGGTTCCGCCGCCGATCGGCCCCAGTCGCGCGTCTCTGGCGGCCCGCTCGATGCCGTACTCGACCATGTATCCGGCGCCGCCGTGGATCTGCAGGCAGGTATCGGCGACCTCGAATGCGTCGCGCTGGGTCTTCAACTTCGCGATGGTCACCTCGCGCGTTGCGTCCTCGCCGGCGACGAATCGTCGGAGTGCGTGGTAGGTGATCGCTCGCCCCGCCTCGATCGTGGTCGCCATCCCGGCGAACTTGTGCCGGATCGACTGGAAATTGCCGATCGGTCGACCGAACGCTTCGCGCTCCAATGCGAATTCCAGGGTCCGCTCGAAACACCTTTCCATCCCCGCGACCGAACCGAGCGCCATGAACAGTCTCTCCCACTGGAAGTTGGCCATGATCAACTTGAAGCCACCGCCCTCGTCCCCGAGCAGGTTCTCCTCGGGGACGAACACGTCCTCGAGCGAGATCAGGGCCGTGTCAGAGGCGTGCCAGCCCATCTTCTCGAGCTTCGATGAGCGGTACCCGGGCTGGTCGGTATCGATGATCAGGAAGGAGATGCCGTCGTGCGACTCTCCGCCAGTCCGAACCGCGGCTACCAGGAACCCGGCCCGCACCCCGTTGGTGATGTAGGTCTTCTCGCCGTTCACCTGCCAGCCGCCCTCGACCTTCTCGGCGCGGGTCCTCAGGGAAGCGACATCCGTGCCGGCATCAGGCTCGGTGATGCCGAGCGCCGCGATCTTCTCGCCCTTGATCGCTGGCACCACGTAGCGCTGTCGCTGGTCCTCGGTGCCGAACTTCCAGACCGGTGGAGTGGCGATGGCGACATGAGCCCCGATGCCCGCAGCGAGTCCGGCGGAGCCGCACCGGGCCAGCTCCTCGGCAAGGACGGCCTCGTGCACCGCGTCACCACCCTGACCGCCGTACTCCTCGGGTTTGTCGAGTCCGAGGAATCCGAGCTCGCCCATCCTCTCGATCGCCGAGTCGGGGAACCACCTCTCCTCCTCCCACTGGTCGGCGTGGGGCGCCAGCTCCCGCTCGACGAACGAGCGGATCGATTCGCGGAGCTCGGAGTGTTCTTCGGTGAAGGGTGGGACGAGGCGCCGGTTGGCCGGCGCCTCGGGGAGACCCTTGACTTCCACCGACGGCCTAGAGGCCGTAAGAGCGACCGATCACGTCGAGCATGACCTCGTCGGTACCGGCTCCGATGCGGTTGAGGCGCATGTCGCGCCAGACCCGCTCGATGCCGTACTCCTTCATGTATCCGGCGCCTCCGTGGATCTGCAGGCACTCGTCGGCGACCTCGCAGGCGACCTGGGCCGCGTAGAGCTTCGCCATCGAGATCTCCCGAACCGGATACTCACCGTTGTTGAACCGCCATGCGGTCATGTAGGTCAGCTGGCGGGCAGACTCGATCTTGGTCGCCATGTCGGCGAACTTGTGGCGGATCGCCTGGAAGTTGCCGATCGGGCGACCGAACGCCTTCCGCTCCTTGGCGAACTCGAGGGTCTTCTCGAATGCCCTCTCGGCTCCGGCGACACAGCCGGCGGCGCCGATCAGACGCTCTCCCTGGAGCTCCCACATGATGTGGTAGAAGCCCTTGCCGATCTCGCCCAGTACCGCCGACTCCGGGACGCGTACGTCCTGGAAGGCGAGCAGTGCGGTGTCGGATGCGTGCATCCCGAGCTTCTCGAGCTTCTTCTCGCGGATCACACCCTCCGTGTCCATCGGGACGAGGAACAGGGTGAAGCCGTCGTAACCAGCCTCGGTGTCGGTCTTGGTGACCAGCACGATCACGTCGGAGCGATGACCGTTCGTGATGTAGGTCTTCGAGCCGTTGATCACGTACTCGTCGCCGTCCTTCTTGGCGGTCGTCTTGATCGCCGAGACGTCGGATCCGGCATCGGGCTCGGTGATGCCGAGGCAGAGGATCTTCTTGCCCTGGATCGCCGGGACCGCCCACTCCTGCTTCTGCTCTTCGGTACCGAAGGCGAGGATCGGGGGCATGGCCATGTCGGTGTGGACCGCGACGCCCATCGCCAGACCGCCCGAATGGGCGTGGGTCAGCTCCTCGGCGAGGACCAGGGAGGTGTAGTAGTCGCCACCCTGTCCGCCATATTCCTCGGGCTTGTCGAGTCCGAGGAATCCCAGCTCTCCCATCCGCTCGAAGACCGAGTTCGGGAAGGTGGTCTCCTCCCACTCCTCGGCGTGGGGAGCGAGTTCCTTCTGCACGAAGGCGCGGATCGATTCACGAAGTTGCTCATGCTCGTCGCTGAAGATGAAGTGCTTCTGGCTGGCCCCTTCGTAGTCGGGCTTGACGACAGCTGACGCTCCGTTGCCATTGCCGTTGGTCGTGGTCGAGTCCTTGGTCTTGGTGGCCACTTCTTGGCTCCTTTTCGCTTGAGTTGGCCGGTTCGGCGCCTCGGGAAGATCCAGCGGCTGCCGACCGGATTTGCGGTACCAGACTCGGAAAGATACCGGCTGGCTCACGCGGAGTGCGGGGACGGTCTGTGGAATCGGTCACTCAGGTCGAGGCGGTTGGGCGTGGGCCGCCGGCTGTGAATCCATTAGCCTCCTCACCGCATGCCTGAAGAGCTCCTTTACGAGGTCGTCGACGGGGTCGCAACCGTCACCTTGAACCGTCCCGATCAGCGCAACGCCCTGAACGGTGATCTGCTCGCCGCGCTGGTCGATGCGATGAAGCAGGCTCGAGACGACGACGATGTTCGCGCAGTGGTCTTGACCGGGGCCGGGGACAAGGTCTTCTGCGCAGGAGCTGACCTCGGAGGGTTCGCCGCCGAGACTCCTCTGGTGGAGAAGCACTTCGCCTCGGATCTCTTCCTCGAGTTCTTCTCGCTGATGCCGAAGCTCGGCAAGCCCTCGCTGTGTGCGGCAAACGGCCACGTGCTCGCCGGAGGGATGGGGCTTGCGCTGTCCTGTGATCTGGTGATCGTCCGTGAGGGAGCGCGGTTCGGCACGCCGGAGATCAACGTCGGTGCCTTCCCCTACATGATCATGGCCCTGATCTACCGCAACGTCCCGCGTAAGAAGGTCAACGAGATGATGCTCCTCGGTGAGCAGATCTCGGCCGAGGATGCGGTCGCCTGCGGCCTGGCCAACAAGGTGGTCCCGGTGAACGAGTTCGACGATGCCGTCGCCGACTGGGCAACGCGCCTCGCATCCAAGAGCCCCGTCCTGATGCGGCTCGGCCACGACGCGATGTACAGACAGCAGGACATGGCTTTCGAGGACGCGCTCGAGATGCTGCGCTCTCAGCTGTCACTCACCTTCTCGACCGAAGACATCCGCGAGGGGGTATCCGCTTTCTTCGAGAAGCGCGACCCGGAATGGAAGGGACGATGAGCGATCAGGAGAAGAACGAGCCCGGGAAGAAGATGCGCGAGCTGGTCGACGATCTCGAGCAGCGCCGCGAGAAAGCGCGCCTCGGAGGTGGCGAGGAGAAGATCGCGGTCCAGCACGAGCGCGGCAAGCTGACCGCCCGTGAGCGTCTCGATCTGCTCTGCGACGAAGGCAGCTTCACCGAGCTCGGAATCCACGGCACCCCGCACTTCTCGCAGCGCTCGATGGATGGCAAGGAGGCACCGGCCGACGGCGTGATCACAGGCTGGGGCAAGGTCGACGGTCGCGACTGCGCGATCGCCGCCTACGACTTCACCGTGATGGCCGGCTCGATGGGCATGACCGGTGAACTCAAGGTCACCCGCATGCGTGAGATGGCTCTTCAACAGCGCATGCCGCTGATCTGGCTGCTCGACTCGGCCGGTGCGAGGATCCAGGAGGCGGCGGGGTCACTCTTCGCTGGCTCGGGTCACCTCTTCCAGGAGGAGGTCGTGCTGTCCGGAGTGGTCCCGATGGTCGCCGCGATGATGGGGCCCTGTGCCGCCGGCACCGCCTACATTCCCGCGCTGTCGGACTTCGTCCCGATGGTCTCGGGTCAGGGAGCGATGGCGCTCGCCGGTCCGCATCTGACACAGGCGGTGACCGGCGAGGAGATCTCGATGGAGGATCTCGGAGGCGCCAAGGTCCACTGCCGCAAGTCCGGGGTCGGCGACCTCGAGGTAGCCGACGACGCCGAGTGCATCGAGGCGATCAAGAGGTACCTCTCGTATTTCCCGTCCAACTGCGAGCAGTCTCCGCCGGTTGCCGAGTGCTCGGATCCGGTCGACCGGGCCTCGGAGAAGCTCCTGGAGATCGTCCCCGAGTCGTCGCGCCACCCCTACGACATGTACGAACTGATCGAGGAGATCGTCGACGACGGCGAGTACTTCGATCTGAAGCCGAAGTTCGCCCGCACCATCATCACCTGCCTCGCCCGGTTCGGCGGTATGCCCTGCGGGATAGTCGCCAGCCAGCCCAAACACCTGGGCGGCATCCTCGAAAACGACTCCGCAGACAAAGCGGCGCGCTTCGTCAACCTGTGCGACGCCTTCGGTATCCCGCTGCTCTTCCTCCAGGATGTCCCCGGATTCATGGTCGGCTCGAAGGTCGAGCACGCGGGCATCATCCGCCACGGAGCCAAGATGCTCTACGCGGTCTCTCGGGCCACGGTGCCGAAGGTGACCGTGATCGTCCGCAAGGCCTACGGCGCCGGCTACTACGTGATGAACGGCAAGGCCTACGAGCCGGACATGATCGTGGCCTGGCCGACCGCCGAGATCTCGGTCATGGGTGCCGAGGGGGCGGTCAACATCATCGGTCGTTCCGCGATCGAGGCATCCGATGATCCCGAGAAGACCCGGGCGGAGATGCTGGAGAACGTCCAGAAGATCATCGATCCCTACATCCCGGCAGGCAATGCGATGATCGACGACATCATCGATCCGCGCGAGACCCGCCCGACGGTGATCAAGGCGCTCGAGATGGCAAAGGACAAGCGGGTTGCGCGTCCATGGAAGCGACACGGTGTGATGCCCGTATGAGCAGGTTCGAAGACCCGGTGATCATCAGCTGCTCGATCTCGGGCGCGATCGCCAACCGGGATCAGTGCCCGGCGATCCCCTACACGCCAGAGGAGTACGCGGCGGAGGCCAGGAGGGCGGTCGACGAAGGCGCTTCGCAGATCCACATCCACGCTCGAACTCCGGAGGGAACGCCTTCCTACGAGATCGAGGACTTCAGGGCGATCACCGAGGCGATCAAGTCCGAGGTCGACGACGTGATCATCAACTACTCGACCGGGGCGATCGGAATCCCACTGGAGAAGCGGATCGCATACCTGGAGGAGCTCAAGCCCGATGTGGCTGCCCTCAACATGAGCTCGATGAACTACGCCAAGTACTCGCGCAGGAGGAAGGGATTCGTGTTCAAGGCGGTGTTCGAGAACAGCTTCGACGAGATCATCGAACTGATCGAGGCGATGCAGGGGGCGGGCATCCAGCCCGAGCACGAGTGCTTCGACGCCGGCCACGTCGCGAACCTAGACCCGCTGCTCGACATGGGACTGCTCGAGCCCCCGCTGCAGATCTCGCTCGTGATGGGGGTCACCGGCGGCATCCGGCCGACTCCGAGGAACGTCGCCTTCATGTCCGAGCAGGTACCCGGTGGGGCGGAGGGGCCCAACAACTGGCAGCTGATCGGGGTCTCCCGCGATCAGTGGAAGCTGATCGGCGCGGCCCTCACTCTGGGCGGGAACGTCAGGGCCGGGCTGGAGGACAACCTCTACCTCCCCGACGGAGAGATGGCCACCTCGAACGGTGACTTGATCGCCAAGGCGCGAGAGATGGCCGAGGACATCGGCCGCCGCGCGGCCACCGTGACGGAGGCCCGAGAGATGTTGGGTCTGCCGGCTCGCGATACCGCCGGAGCCTGATCCCGTGGCTGGCAAGAGCGACAGCGGGCCCCTCTCGGATCTGCGTGTGCTCGATCTGAGCCGATTGCTTCCCGGTGGCTTCTGCACGCTGATGCTCGCCGATCTCGGCGCCGATGTGATCAAGGTCGAGGACACGGGGGCCGGTGACTACGTGCGCTGGGCCCCTCCCTACTACGGCGACGACGACCTCCAGCGACTCGGCACCAGATCTGCCTACTTCCTCGCGCTGAACCGGAACAAGCGCTCGATCAGGCTCGATCTCAAGTCCGACGCCGGTCGTGAAGCTCTGCTCCGGCTCGTCAGAGATGCCGATGTGCTGGTGGAGTCGTTCCGTCCAGGCGTGATGGACCGTTTGGGCATCGGATACGAGGCACTGCGAGAGGCAAACCCGAGGCTCGTCTACTGCCCGATCACCGGCTACGGCCAAAGCGGACCCAATCGTGACCGGGCCGGACACGACATGAACTATCTCGGCCTGAACGGGGTCCTCGGCCTGAACGGCGAGGTCGACGGCCCTCCGATCCAGCCTGCGGTTCAGATCGCCGATCTCGGCGGTGGAGCGATGGCCGCGGCCTTCGTGATCCTCGCTGCGGTCCACGAGTCGCGCAACTCGGGCGAGGGGCAGATGGTGGATGTGTCGATGACCGACGGGGCGGCCAGTTGGCTCGTCATGGTTGCCGCCAAGTACTTCGCCGAAGGGGTTGCTCCCGAGCGCGGCCGACTGGAACTCGCAGGTGCCTTCGTCTGTTACATGCCGTACCGCGCCTCCGACGGCTGGGTTACCTGCGGAGCCCTCGAGCCGAAGTTCTGGGCGTCCTGGTGTGGCGGGGTGGATCGTCAGGACTTGATCGAGAAGCAATTCGAGGCCCCAGGATCCGACGCGTGGCGCGAGATCTCCGAGGTGTTCGCCTCGCGGACCCGCGATGAGTGGCGGGAGTTCAACGACGAATACGATTGCTGCATCGAGCCGGTACTCGATCTGGGTGAGGCGCTGGACTCTCAGCAGGCGATCGAACGGGAAATGGTGGTCGAGCTCGATCAGCCCGAACTCGGGAAGGTCCGTCAGCTCGCCTTTCCGGTTCCGTTCTCTCGCACGCCCGCCGGCCCGCCGGCGGCTGCCCCGGCGCTCGGCGAGCACACGGCCGAGGTTCTCGCCGAGGCGGGCTTCCCCGTGGAAGAGATCGAGCAGCTGATCGCCAGCGGATCGGCTGCCGGATTGAACGACCCCGACGCCGAGCAGTCGGGCTCCTTCCTCGCCTGAGGAGACGCGTTCCGGTCGTCGGCTGCCAACCGCACGCTTCGAACGGCGCTAGATTGACGCATCAGTCAATTTCGAGTCCAGTCGAAGGAAGGTTGGGGCGGGTGCGGGTAGGAGTGGTGCAGATGAACTCCGGCAGCGATCGAGATCTCAATCTCGAGGCCGCCGAGGGCCTGGTGGCGAGAGCTGCAGGCGAAGGAGCCGAGCTAGTTGTGCTGCCCGAGAAGTGGCCCTTGCTCGGTTCGCCCGAGACCCTCCTCGCCGGAGCCGAGCCGCTCGATGGTCCGGCGATGTCTTCCGCCGCGAGCTGGGCTGCCGAGAAGGGGATCTTCCTGCTGGCCGGCAGCTTCGCGGAACGCCGTGCGGACCGGGAGAAGCTCTCGAACACCTCGGTTCTCTTCGGTCCCGATGGAAACAGTCTCGCGGTCTATCGCAAGATCCACCTCTTCGACGTGGAGGTCGACGGGGTCGAGTACCGCGAGTCCGCGACGGAGGAGCCCGGAGAGGAAGTCGTGGAGGTACCGCTGGGTGAGACCGGCTTCGATCTCGGAATGACGATCTGCTTCGACCTGCGCTTTCCCGAATTGTTCAGGATCCTCTCGCTCCGCGGGGCGAACCTGATCGCCGTTCCCTCTGCCTTCACGAGGCACACCGGCGCCGCTCACTGGGAGGTCTTGCTCCGCGCCCGGGCGATCGAGAACCAGACCTTCATCGCTGCAGCCAACCAGATCGGACGTGCCGAGCCCCAGTACGACAGCTTCGGCAACTCGCTCCTGTGCGACGCGTGGGGGACCGTATTGACTCGGGTCCAGGATGGGGTGGGGGTGGCGGTCGCCGATTGTGACCTCGCTTCGCTATCGAGTGTGCGTGACCAGATCCCTGCCATGGACTCCCGCCGACCCGAGAGTTACTCGTGGCCTGGTCTAACCGAGATGACCCCCGCGGTAGAGGGGGCGCTGTAGGGATGGCGAGCGAGAAGGCCGCCGACAAGCGCCGATCGATCCTCGAGGCCGCGACCAAGGTCTTCGCCGAGAAGGGGTTCCACGCATCCCGTGTCTCGGATATCGCCGGTGAAGCCGGTGTCGCTCACGGGTTGGTCTACCACTACTTCGATTCGAAGGAGCAGATGCTGAACGAACTCTTCAGCGACCGTTGGTCGCTCCTGCTCGCTGCGATGGCCGAGGCTGACGAGTCGCTCGAGACCCCGCGCGAGAAGCTCTCGGCTGCCGCCGCGTTCATCGTCGACAGCTATCGCTACCAGCCGGAAGTGATGAAGGTCGTGATCGTCGAGGTGACCCGGGCGGCAAACTCCTTCGGCCGGATACACCTTCCTGAGATCACCCGCGCCTACGATCAGGTCGCTTCGTTCGTCGAGCAGGCCCAGCGGAAGGGCGAGATGCGAAGTGATGTCTCGCCGACCGATGCATCGCTGCTCTTCTTCGGCGCGGTGGAGCAGTTCCTGTCTGGTTGGATCTTCGAGTTGGTCCCGGCCACCGAGGAGGAGTTCGACCGGGCCAAGGAACTGGTGGTCGACACGATCTACCGTGGACTGGCTCCGATCTCAGAGCCAGTCGGTGATTAGAAGGATCCCTCCCGCGTTTTCGGTCTCAGGCTGGTTTACTCAGTGAGAGTGTCCCTGAGTTCGACAAGCGAACGCGTCTCGAGCCCCGTGCCCGGCACCGAGCAGGAGAACGAGATGGTCAGACGACTCGTCTGGACCGGTCTCACGGTGACCACCAGCGCTCTCGCTGCACTGTTGGCTCGGAGGGCATCCGCAGCGATCTGGAAGCGCGCCTTCAATGAGGAGCCGCCCGAGTGAATCAGCCAGGGGAACAGCCCAAGTCGCCGGAGACACCCTCGACTGGGACCGGAACCCAGGGAGCGGGTAGTCAGGGTCCTCCCTCGGGCCCAGCGTCGAGTTCCGCGTCTCCGGGGTCCGGATCCCGAACCGGTTCCGGTGCCGCTGGTGCGAGGGGTCTGGAGGACATGACGATCGGCGAGCTCGCATTCGAGGTGACCGATCGGGCGACGGTCCTGTTCAGGGAGGAGATCGAACTCGCCAAGACGGAGGTCTCCGAGAAGTTCAACCGACTGGTTCGCGGCTCGGTGGTCGGAGTGGCGGCCGGGATATTCGCTGTCCTCGCGCTGATCCTCCTGATGCACGCGGTCGCTTGGGGCCTGAACAGCGCGTTCTTCGGCAGCTCCTTCTGGGCCGGGTTCCTGATCGAGGGATTCATCTTCATCCTGGTCGCAGTGGGCGCTGGCCTGTTCGCGCGGCGGTCCTTCCAGACCTCCGCACCGCCGCTCCCCGAGATGGCGATCGAGCAGGCCAGGGAGATCAAGTCCGATTTCGAGGGGTCGAGATCCACCAGCGGTGAGGCCAAGTCGTGAGCGAGGGGAGTATCAATCCGCGGGTCAGAAAGCCCATGCCGGCGCCGGGGGCACGGAATGCGGATCAGATCCGCGACGACATCGTGATCCAGCGTTCGGAGCTCTCGGATTCGGTAGGCGCGTTGAGGCAGCGCTGGGCCGAGGCTACGGACCTGAAGCTGCAGGCCTCGAAGCACAAGGGTGAGTTGGCTGTCGGCGCTCTCGCGATTGGTGCGATCGCCGGGGTTGCGATCGCACTCGGCCGACGCAGCTAGAGGCCTCAGGCAGAGCGGATCAGCGAATAACGTCCGCGGGGACGTACTTCGTGGGGATGCTCCCGGTACCGAGCAGCCCGGGTCCACCGTGTGCACCCACGACCGGTCCGATCTGGGAGATCATCACCGGCTCACATCCGTAGATCTCGCGGCAGGCTTCGGCCAATGCGTCTGCCCGCTCGGCATCGTCGATGTGCTGGATCACCCAGCCGTCGGCGCCCGCAGCGTGACGCTCCTCGGATAGGGCCTTCATCCGCTCGACCACCTTCTTCGAGGTTCGGACCTTCTCCCCGGGTGTTACTTCCTCCTCGAAGGTCAGGATCGGCTTGATCTGCAGCGCGGAACCGATCAGGGCCTGGGCTCCTCCAATCCTTCCGCCGCGCCGCAGGTACTCGAGGGTGTCGGGGGCGAACCAGATCTTCAGCTCCTCGCGCGCTGCCGTTACCGTGGCAAGTGCCTCCGCCGCACTCTGGCCCTGACGTGCCGCCACCGCTCCCGCCAACTGCACCATCCCTGTTCCGCCAGCAGCGCTGCGGGAGTCGAACACCTCGATCCTCTCGCCCCCTTTGCCCTCGGCCGTCAGCTGCTCCTTCGCCTGTATCGCGGTCTCATGGGTGCCGGAGAGGCCTGCCGATATGTGCACCGAAAGGATCTCCTTCCCCTCGGCGAGGATCGGCTCGTAGACATCGATGAAGTCGCCTACGGAGGGCTGCGAGGTGGTGGGCATGCCCTCGCTCGCCCTGAGGCGCGCGTAGAAGTCCGAGAAGTCGCCCATCTCGGTCTCCTTCTCGGTGACGCCGTCGAGAGTCACGTAGAGGCTGACCAACTCGATTCCGAGATGATCGACGGTCTCGCTGGGCAGGTAGCCGGTCGTGTCGGCGACCAGCACCGTGCGCTGCTCTCCTCCGCTCACCCGATGTGTTCTATCAGGGTTTCGGATCGAAGTGGCGCTGACCCCCTCCGTCGCCTACGATCGCCACGTGGATGATCCGGTTCACAAGTCCTCGGCGGCGGTGCTCTACAGATGCCGGGTGCCTGGCGATTACCTCTGTCCGTGTGGGACGGTCGCACGCAGGTTGCGCAAGTCGGGGATCTCCTTCGAGCAGCGCCGTGTTGCCTGGACTCGCGGTTCACGCCCGGAGATCGTCGAATTGAGCGGGCAGAACAGGGTTCCGGTGCTCGTCCTGGAGGGGGAGGTAATCAGCGATTCCAAGCGGATTCTCGAGCATCTCGCATGGAAGGCTTCCCGGCCGGACCGGGCTGGCGTCTAGAATGCATCGGCGATGAGTACTGATACGAAGATCGATCCCGTAACTCTCACCCCTGCAGCGGTGGAGAAGGTCCGTGAGCTGCTCGGAGATGACGGCGAGCAGGGACGTGCCCTCCGCGTTGCCGTTCGCGGCGGCGGTTGCTCGGGCTTCCAGTACGCGCTCGCTTTCGATCAGGCCGACGAGGACGATCACCGATTCGAATTCGACGGAGTTCCTGTGGTGGTCGACAAGACCAGCATGCAGTTCGTCTTCGGATCCGAAGTCGACTGGGTCGACGGTCTCCAGGGAGCCGGATTCCAGGTCAACAACCCGAACGTGGTTGCGGCCTGTGGTTGCGGCTCGTCTTTCCAGGTACGCGAGGAAGCGCCCGGCGAGGGCGCTCCAGCCGTCTAGCGAGAGCCCCTACTCCTCTATCTGGATTGGACCGGAAGATGCCGGCGGCATGGCGCCCGGCGCGGGAGCATCGGGATTTGGCGGCGGTGCTTCCACACCGAGCAGGCCAGCAAGATCCCCTGAGGTGTACATCTCCTCGACGATGTCGCAGCCGCCTACCAGGTTTCCCTTCACGTAAAGCTGCGGGAAGGTACGCCAGTCCGCGATCTCACCGGTGGCTTCGCGGAGAGGATCCAGAGCCGGCAGTACATCGAGCGCCGCGTAATCGGCACCGAGCTGGTCGAGGATCCCGACCACTCGCATCGAGAATCCGCACTGCGGTGCCTCGGGGGTTCCCTTCATGAACAGGAGCACCTCGTTCTCGGCGATCAACTCACGGACCTTCTCGGTCACCGTGGGCTCGTTGTCTGTGGTGCCGGGCTCGTTCACGGTTCTGACTATACGGGTAGCCCGACCTCGGTCATTCGGCGGCGGGCAGTGAGGTCGTGATCGAGAGCGCGTGGATCGTCCCGTCGTCCATCCTCGACTGAACGGCGGCCCTGACGAGGCGGTGCTGGTCGATGGTGCTCAGGCCGTCGAACTGTGGCGCGGCCACGACGGCTCGCAGGTGGTCACCGCCCCCTTCGTCCAGGACCTGGACGCTCGCCCCGGGGAGGGCGGCTTCGATCATCGACCGGAGTTCTGTCAGGTCTGCCGCCATCAGGGACCCTTCGCCGCTTCGAGCATCTCTGGGATCGAGGTGAACTTGACTCGAGGGCGGCCCTGCGGTTCCCCGTTGGCGACCTCGGCTGCGTCGATCTTCTCCCACTCCTCGAAGGCGACGGCGTCCGGCTTGCGCTCGGCCAGTAAGGCGGGCGTCGCCTCGCGGTCTTCCGCGAGTTCCGCTTCGAGGTGCTTGCCGGCGCCGAGGTCGGCGAGCAGATTGTCCGCTGTCTCTTGCGCGTCCTTCTTGTTGGTGCCGATCACTCCGGAGGGCCCTCGCTTGATCCAGCCGACCGTGTAGAGACCCGGAACCTGCTCACCGGAGTCGGGATCGGTGACTCTGCCTTCGAGGTTCGAGATGGTGCCGCGATCCTCGTCGAAAGGCACTCCTTCCATCGGCACCCCGCGGTAACCGATCGAGCGGAATATCAGACCGCACTCGATCTCCTCGCGTTCTCCAGTGTCTCGCGCCGTGATCCGCTCTCCGTCGGAGGTCAACTCGTTCCTCCCGATCACCAGTCGTTCCACCTTGCCGTCTCCCTGGATCTCGATGGGAGATGCGCAGAACCTGAGGACGATCCGCTTGGGCTTTCCTTCGGGCTCGCGGCCCGCGAACTCCTCGATCATCTCGACGTTGCGTCGGCGAGTTGGGTCTCCGTCGTCGGAGTCGAGTGAGTCCCTGCTGGCGGCATCGAGCTCCGCTTCGCCGGGGTCGATGATCAGATCGGCTTCGAGCATCTCGCTCAACTCACGCAGCTCCGGGTTGGTGAAGGCAGCCTGAGCCGGACCCCTGCGACCGAGCACGACGATCTCCTCGATTCCGCTGGAGGGCAGGGCTTCGATCGCGTGGTCTGCGGTATCGGTCTGCGCCAACTCCTCACCTGTCAGGGCCAGCATCCGGGCGACGTCGGCCGCGACGTTCCCGTTGCCGATCACGACCGCGCGTTTGGCGGACAGGTCGAATTCGCGATCGGCGAAGTCCGGGTGGGCGTTGTACCAGTTGACGAACTCGGTGGCGGCATGGCTCCCGGGCAGATCCTCCCCGGGGATGCCCAGTTTGCGGTCTGTCGACGATCCGTACGCAAGGACGATCGCGTGATACCTCTGCCGGAGTTCCTCGACGGTCAAGTCCTTCCCGATCTCGACGCCGCCGAAGTAACGGAAGCCCTCTCGGGCGGCGGTGCGCTCGTAGACCCTGGTCACCGACTTGATCTTGGGGTGATCGGGAGCCACCCCGGCCCTCACGAGTCCATACGGGGTAGGGAGACGATCGAACAGGTCGATCTCACAGGCGGGGTCCTCGCTCTTCAGCAGGTGTTCGGCCGTATAGAAGCCAGCCGGTCCTGAACCGATGATCGCTATCCGGGCCGGGCTGTCGGGGCTTCCTGTTCGGGTCTCGTTCATCTGAGGAGTCAGCAGCCTAGGCGATGGGAGTCAGAGGGTGGTCAGTCGCTCTGTCTGGAGGCGACAGCGGTGGCGGCGGTTCCGTCGAGGGCATCGACCGCTCTGGCGGCCGACATCGACACGCAGGTGAAGATCGGTGTGTCCCGCAGCGTGTAGGCGCTCGACTCGGTCCCCCTGAGTTCCTGCACCAGTTCGAGGAACTCGTCCGGCTCGTCGCCTTCGAAGCTGACCACGAACTCCTGATCGTCGAGTCCGAACGAGTAGGCGGTGTTGATCGAGATATGTGGGTACTTCCGGCCGGTATCGATGTGGCCCTGCATGATCCTCCTGCGCTCTTCGAGCGGGAGCGTGTACCACTCCCGCTGCTTCTCGAACGGGTAGACGAAGAGGTACTTGCGGTTCGAGACGCAGATCTCGTGACGCGCCAACTCCTCCGAGTACTCGGAGACCTTGGTCATCGCTAGGTACGAGTAGGGGATATCCGCCCACTTGGCCAGCCCGCTCTGACCGAGCACGACATGGAAGGTGTGGATGTCTTCCAGCACCCGGCTCTGGCTGAGCAGCATCAGGTCGGTGTCACCGCGGGTGCCGATGGTCGAGTAGGCCCGCAGGGAGTGGTCCTGCGCGAAGTCCTCGCAGGCGGCGAGGAACTCCTCCTTGTCCCGCACCCGGTCCTCCTCGGGCAGGCGACGCCAGGCCGGATCGATCTTGAAGAAGGTGAATTTCGCGTAGGTGCCAACCGCCATGGCAACTCAGGTTAGTGGGCGCAAGGTGTCCTTCGGCGGTCAGCAGGACCGATACGCTGTGTTCGTGCGCATCGCATTGGTATCGCCGTACTCCTGGACCTACAGGGGAGGGGTCAATCGTCACGTCGAGGCTCTCGCCCGCGAACTCGCTTCGCGCGATCACTTCGTGCGTGTCCTCGCGCCTTCGGACCCTCATGACCGGATCACCCGGGTGCTGCACCGGAACCGGATGCCGGCCGAGGTCGACGAACCGGATTTCCTCGTTCCACTGGGGAGGACGATCCCGGTCGGAGCCAATGGAGCGGTCTCGAACCTCGGCATCTTCCCCGACAACGTCCTCAGGTTGCGCCGGGAGCTCGAGGCTGGCGAGTTCGATGTCGTGCACGTCCACGAGCCAGCCGCACCATTGGTCGCTTGGGACGCAAACACCTTCAGAGGCGCCCCGATCGTCGGGACCTTCCATGCCTACTCGACCAAACCGTTGCCCAACTACATCGCCAACGGCCTGGGTGCACGGCGCCTGTTCAACCAACTGACCCGCAGGATCGCGGTATCCGAGGCCGCAGCCTGGACCGGCAAGCGCTGGTTCGGCGGGGAGTACTCGATCGTGCCCAACGGTGTCGATCTCGCTGCCGCGCCCTTGCCGCTCGATCGCCCCCCGGCTTCGAGCGAATTGAACCTGCTCTTCCTCGGCCGAGCCGAGGAGCGCAAGGGCCTCGGGGTCCTTCTGACCGCTTTCGCGGCCCTGATCGAGCAGGTCCCTGCGAGGTTGACCGTGGTCGGCGCCACGCGCGAGGAGGTGGAGAGGCTGCTGGCCGATCCGGAGGCCGCGTCGCGAATAGATACTCCCGGTCGGGTCTCCGATGAGGAACTCTGGCGACACCTCGGTGAGGCAGATCTGCTCTGTGCCCCATCGCTGTCGGGAGAGAGCTTCGGGATGGTCCTGACCGAGGCTTTCGCCGCAGGGACCCCGGTGGTCGCGTCGAACATCGCCGGCTACTCGGACGTGGTCACCGATGGGCTCGACGGGGTGCTCGTCCCCCCGGCCGATCCACAGCGACTCGCAGAGGTATTGAGGGATCTCTGGCACGAGCCGGAGCGGATCGCGTCGATGGGCAGGGCGGCCCGCAAGAGCGCCGAGCGGTACGCATGGCCGAGGATCGCCGACGAGGTCATGGAGGTCTACGAGTCGGCTCTCGTTCCCGCCCGCCCTCCGGTCAGTCGGCCGGAGGCGATCGCCCGTCGCGCCGGACTGATCCCGATCGACGGCTCCACTCCTTCCCCTCCGAAGCGCATGCCGTCGCTGGATCCGATCCCCGATACCGGCCGCGGGGCACGTCTGTTGCGGAAGACGGCCCTCGGTGTCGTCGGAGTACTCGGGGTGGGATTGACCGTGCTCGCAGCGAAGAAGGTCGGGCTGCACGATGTGGCAGCCAGCGTGATCGGCTCGGATATCTCGTGGGTGCTTCTCGCTTGCGCATTGATGATCGCCTCGCTCTTCCTGCGAGCCGCATCCTGGTTGATCGTGGTCAGGTCGGCCCTGCCCGGATCGCCGGTGAGGCGGCGCGACGTTGCCTCGGCCACGATGATCGGGGTCTTCATGTCGGCGACCTTGCCCGCTCGGCTCGGAGAGCCGGCCAGAGCGATGGTGCTCTCGCGTCGGGTGGGCCGTATGAGGGAGACCTTCGCTGTGATCGTGGGAACGCTGGTGTCACAAACCGCAATGAACCTCTTCGCCCTGGTGATGCTGGGGGTGGTGATCGTCAGCACCAGCGATCTCTTCCAGTCGAGCACCGAGCGGATCTTCATCTACAGCATGGCTCCGGTCCTGCTCTTGATCGCGGTCCTGGTGGCCCCGATCTTGATCCGCCCGAACGGCGAGGGCAGGATCGCCCGGCTGGCGAGAGCCGTGCGCCGCGCCCTGAACGAGGTCCGAAGCGGTCTGAGCGTGTTCCGTCACCCCAAGCAGGGGCTGGGCGCAACCGCGTTCCAGCTCGGCGCTTGGGGTCTTCAGCTCGGGGCCTGCTGGGCGCTGTTCGCCGCCCTCGGCATCAACGGTCTGGATGGCGCGGTCGGGATAGGCGCCGCTGCCGCAGTGCTCTTCGCGGTCAATGTGACCGCCGTCGTGCCGGTGACCCCCTCGAACATCGGTGTCTTCCAGCTCGCCGTGGTGAGCGTGCTCAGTGCGGGCTTCGGGGTAGACCCCGCCACCGCCCTTGCCTATGGAGTCATCCTCCAGGCCGTGGAGGTTGCCACCGCCGCGGTGCTCGGTGTCCCCTCGCTGGTCAGGGAGGGGGTGAGCTGGTCTGACATGCGCCTCCGCGCCCTTCAGGCAGCTCCGGTCAGGCTCCAGCCTCGGGCCGGGCGGCGTGATCCCGTGCCTGATCAGGCTTCAGCGGGATGAGGTCTTCGCGGCTCACTCGCTAAGGTCAGTCGCCGTATGGCACTTTCCAACGTCTCAGGGTTCCCGCGTATCGGTCCCGCTCGCGAGCTTAAGTTCGCCACCGAGTCCTTCTGGCGGGGAGAGAGTAGTGAGGCTGATCTGCAGCAGGTCGCGCGCGAGATCCGTATCGCCAACTGGAAGCGGATGAGCGATGCCGGCATCGATCTGATCCCGTCCAACGATTTCTCCTTCTACGACCAGGTGCTGGACACGATCGCGCTGGTCGGTGCGATTCCCGAGCGCTATGGCTGGCAGGGTGGAGACATCGGCCTCGAGGATTACTTCGCGATGGCGCGAGGCAGGCAGGCCGATGGCGTCGATGTCACAGCGATGGAGATGACCAAGTGGTTCGACACCAACTACCACTACATCGTCCCCGAGCTGGGACCGACGACGGAGTTCTCGCTCTCCTCGACCAAACCGTTCGACGAGCACGCGGAGGCGATGTCCGAGCTCGGCATCGATACCGTCCCCGTGCTGATCGGCCCGGTCAGCCTGCTCCTCCTCTCGAAGCCTGCCGACGGTGTGTCGGGTGATTTCGACCCCCTCGATCTGCTCGAAGGGTTGGTCGAGGTCTACGGAGAGGCCCTCGAGAAGCTGGCCGAGCAGGGCGCGACCTGGGTCCAACTCGACGAGCCGTGCTTCGTCGAGGACAGGACCGAGAAGGAACTCGATGCACTGCGCCTCGCCTACGAGGAGTTGGCGAAGGTCCACGAGCGTCCTCGGATCATCGTCAAGACCTACTTCGATCACGTCGGTGACGCCTATGGGGTCCTGCGCGACCTTCCGGTCGAGGGAATCGGCCTCGACCTCCATCGGGGACGCCACAACGTCGAGTTGATCGCGGATCAGGGCGGTCTCGAGGACAAGTGGCTGTTCGCGGGCATCGTCGACGGTCGGAACGTCTGGATCTGCGACCTCGAGCACAGCCTCGACCTCGTGGCTGGTCTCGCCAGTCGGGTCGGCCAGTTGGTGGTCTCTACCTCCTGCTCTCTCCTGCACTCCCCAATGGATCTCGATGCCGAGCCGACCGGGGGCGACGAGGATCTCGACGACGAGCTCCGCTCCTGGATGTCCTTTGCGGTGCAGAAGGTGGGCGAGGTGGCAACGCTCGCAAAGGGCCTGGCCGAGGGGCGCGAAGCGATTGCCTCTGAGTTGGATGCCAACGATCGCGCTCTCGAGAGCCGGCGCAACTCACACCGGACACGCAACCCCGAGGTTCGCTCCCGGGTCGAGGCCTTGACCGAGGATGACGCGCGTCGCGACAGCGACTTCACGGAACGCCAGAAGGCTCAGCGCGAGCGACTCGGCCTGCCTCTCTATCCGTCCACCACCATCGGCTCGTATCCACAGACGACCGAGATCCGGACCGCCCGCGCCGAACTGAGGGAGGGCAAGATCGATTTCCCCGCCTACAAGGAGCGGATGGAGTCCGAGATCCAGAAGGTCATCTCGTTCCAGGAAGAGGTCGGTCTCGATGTCCTAGTCCACGGGGAGCCCGAGAGGAACGACATGGTCCAGTACTTCGGGGAGCAGATGATGGGCTACGCGTTCACCCAGAACGCATGGGTCCAGTCCTACGGGTCCCGTTGCGTGCGTCCTCCGATCATCTTCGGTGATGTCAGTCGGCCCTCATCCATGACCGTCGAGTGGCACCTCTATGCGCAGTCGCTGACTGAGCTTCCGGTCAAGGGCATGCTCACGGGTCCGGTGACGATGCTCCAATGGTCTTTCGTCCGTGACGATCAGCCTCGCTCCGACACCTGTAGGCAGTTGGCTCTGGCGGTCAGGGACGAGGTCCACGATCTGGTCGCGGCCGGAGCAGGAATCGTGCAGGTCGACGAACCGGCGATTCGCGAGGGTTTGCCTCTCCGGCGCGAGAACTGGGCCGAGTATCTCGACTGGGCAGTCGAGTGTTTCCGCATCTCGACCTCCGGCGTCGAGGACGCGATCCAGATCCAGACCCACATGTGTTACTCGGACTTCGGCGACATCATGGATCACATCCAGGCGATGGACGCGGATGTGTTGCTGATCGAGGCGGCCCGTTCTCGCATGGAGCTCCTCGGTGACTGGGAGAAGCAGGGCTATGCACAGGAGATCGGCCCCGGCGTCTACGACATCCACTCTCCGCGGGTTCCATCGGTCGAGGAGATGTCCGAACTGCTCGAAGCGGCTGCCGAGGTCCTCACCGCCGATCAGGTCTGGGTCAATCCAGACTGCGGGCTCAAGACCCGCGCCTGGCCGGAGACCGAAGAGGCGCTCCGCAACATGGTCGAGGCAGCAAAGCTGGTGCGCGAGCGCGCGGCTTCCTGAGCTTCTCCCGCCCTCGGTTAGAGCTGACTACCTGCCGAGCTTGCGACGCAGATCCCGAGCATTGAAGAACCGGAACATCCGGTTGACCAGCGCCCTTCGCTCCGGCGTGTAAGGGAAGAAGAACGGGTCCCTGCCTGGCCCCTGACCGAAGCGGTTGACGACCAGCGATTCCGAGCGCACGAACTTCTTGATTCCGAACGCCCCGTGCCGGAAGCCGATACCGCTGTCCTTCCAGCCGCCCATCGGAATGGCGGGATTGAGGAAGTTGATCAGGACGTCGTTGACGCAGGCAGCTCCGACCTCGAGGCGTCTCGCGACTGCTTCGGCCTCTGACCGCTTGCCGAAGACGTAACCGGTCAGCCCGTGTCTGCTCGAGTTGGCTCGCTCGACTGCCTCGTCCGCGTCCCGGACCTTCATCACTGCCACGACCGGTCCGAACGACTCTTCCTTGACGACCTCCATCTCCGGTGAGGCGTCCGCGATCACGGTCGGTCTGAGCCATTGTCCCGGCCGGTCCTCGCGTCCCTCTCCACCGGTGAGGATCCGCGCGCCCTTCTTCCTCGCGTCCTCGATGTGATCGGTGCAGATGTCGATCTGCGGGGCGAAGGTCATAGCGCCCACCTCGGCGCCGTATTCCGTATCGTCCTCGCCCTGCCGGAGCTCGTTCACCTCCTTGGCCAGCTTCTCGACGAACTCGTCGTAGAGGGCATCGGCCACGAAGATTCGCTCCACCGACATACAGACCTGGCCGGTATTCAGGAACGATCCCCATGCGGCGGCGTTGACCGCGCGGTCGAGTTTGGCTGAGTCGAGCACGATCATCGCGTCGTTTCCGCCCAGTTCGAGCGAGACGGGAGTCAACTTCTCTGCCGCTTGAGCCATCACCTTCTTTCCGGTCCTGTCCGAACCGGTGAACTGCACGAAGTCGACCTCGTCCACCAGAGCCGAACCGGTCTCGCCGAACCCGTTCACCACCTCGAGCACGTCCGGAGCACCGATCTCTTCCTTCCAGGCCTTCAGCACTCGCTGGAGAGCCAGAGGAGTGAGTTCGGAAGGCTTGATCACCACCGCGCATCCCGCGATCAGGGCGGGGATGGCGTCACCCAGAGAGAGGATCAACGGGAAGTTCCAAGGGCTGATTACGCCCGCCACTCCGTAAGGGCGGTGTTGGACCCTCAGCTTCTTGACGCTCATCAGGGGTGAAGGGGCTGAGACCTTCTCCTCTCCGATGAACTTCTTCGCCTTCTTGCCGTAGAAATTGATCAGATCGGCGAGGTAGACGGTCTCGCTGCTTGCATCGGCTCTCACCTTGCCGGTCTCGGCCTGCATCAGGTCGGCGATCTCGTCCTCGTGATCGAGCAGCCAGTCCCGTAGCTGGAACAGGTACTTCCGTCGACCCTTGATCCCGAGGGCTTCCCAGGCCGGCTGATTGGCGCGGACCCGAGCGACCGCTGCCTCGACTGCCTCCCGATCGTCGAGCGGGACGGTTCCGATCAGCGTTCCGTCGGTGGGTTTGTGGACCTCGATCTGTGTCGCTGCGGACGAGGTCCCATTTCCTCCATGGGCTTGCCCGGATGAGGCACCGGTGCTGGTCGTTGAGGTCTCCACTCTCTCTCCTCTCGTTGGCGCTGCTGCCGAAGGGGGCCGGGTCGGCCCCGTCACCGTGCTGACCATATCGTCCTCTCTGGCCACTGTGTGTCACCCCTCACGCCTCGATCGCATGTTCAGGCGTGGTTTCACTTCGGACAATCGTCAGGACGGGATTTCCGACATGCGTCCATATCGACAGGCGCGGCCCCTCAATACCGTCCGCGACTGGAGATCAGGTAATCCGGCAACGACACGGCATACGCTGAAAAGGAGGCTCGTGGATGACATCGGCTGAGGTGGGCAAGCAGGTTGTGAATCTCGATATCGAGTTGGACAACCTCTGGATCATCGTTTCCTGCATCCTCGTCTTCCTCATGCAGGCGGGGTTCATGTTCCTCGAGATCGGCTTCTCCCGACGCAAGAACGCGGGAACTGGAGTCGGGAAGATCCTGGTCAATTTCGCGGTCGTGACCTTGAGCTGGTGGGCGGTCGGCTATGCGGTGAATTCCGCATCTGGAGGTGCGGTATTCGGCGATCAAGGCTTCTTCTTCCACTTCGGCCAGCAGGTTGGAGAGGTGACCAACGACGGTGTCGCCGCCAACAGCTTCCTCTTCGGCCTCGCCTTCTGCGCGGTCTCTCTGGCGATCGTCTGGGGCACCACCCTGGAGCGGATCAAGTTCGCGCCCTATGCGATCTTCGCCGTCATCTTCGGGGCCCTGATCTATCCCTTGATCGCGCACAGCGTCTGGTCCGGTTTCGGATTGCTGGATGACGTGGGCGGCAAGGAGGTACTCGACTTCGCCGGGTCCTCCGTGGTCCACCTGACCGGGGCCACCGCCGCATTCGCTGCCCTGCTCCTGCTCGGATCACGGAAGGGCAAGTACGGGCCCGACGGCTCGCCCCGGGCGATCCCGGGGCACTCGATGCCGCTGGTGGGCCTGGGCGTGATGCTTCTCTGGATCGGCTGGTTCGGATTCAACGGTGGATCCGCCCTGGTCACCGACGGTGTCTTCTTCGCCGAGGTAGCGCTGAACACCCAGCTCGGCGCTGCTGCGGGCGTACTCGGTGCGCTGATCACCTGCTGGCTGCTGACCAAGACGGTCGACGTCGGTATGGCGGGTAACGGTGCCATCGCGGGCCTCGTCGGCATCACCGCGGGTTGCGGTTACGTCGAGTACTGGGCCGCCCCGATCATCGGCTTCATCGCGGGGATCGTGGTGGTGGTCGGAGTCCTCCAGATCGAGAAGCGGCTCGACGATCCGGTCGGGGCGCTCTCCGCTCACGGGCTTGCGGGGATCTGGGGAACCCTCGCGGTGGGACTGTTCGCCTCGCCGCGCCTCGTAGGTGACACCGCCAGCGCAGGTGTCTGGTACGGCCTGTTCGGCGACGAGTCGGTCAGCGCCGGTTTCGGTCAGCTCGGTGTCCAGGCGGTCGGTGTGGTCGGGACCTTCCTGGTCGTGTTCGCCCTCTCGATGGCGGCTTTCTGGGCGATCAAGCGTACGATCGGTCTCAGAGTCGACGAGGGTGAGGAGGAGAGCGGTCTGGACATCTCCTCGCATGGGATGTACGGATATCCGGAGGCGTTCATCCCCCAGCCTGAGTACCCCGTGGGCGATCACTCTCCGCACGTCGCGGGAACACCGGTCGCGATGGTGGCGGATGCGCCTACATCCAAGGCAAGCAACATCACCGGAAAGGCGGCATGACGATGAAGAAGATCGAAGCGTTCATTCGCCACGAGTCATTCGAGCCGATCAGGACCGAATTGCTAGACAAGGGCTTCCCCTCTCTCTCCATCACTGAGGTGAAAGGCTCCGGCAGGCAGAAGGGCGTGGTGGAGACATACCGGGGATCCACGCTCGAGGTGAACGTCCGGCCGAAGTTGAAGATCGAGTGCGTGGTCTCGGACGGTGACGTCAAGACGGTGGTGGACTCGATCCTCGCTCACGCCCAGACCGGAGAGGTCGGCGACGGCAAGATCTTCATCCTGCCGGTCGAGGATGCGATCCGGATCAGGACCGGCGAGAGCGGCGAGGAGGTCCTCCAGGCCCACGAGGAATCGGAGATGCCCGACTGAGCCTCTCGAGCCGGGCGCAGGGGATCACCTGCCGGTGCCGGACCGAACTCCTGACTGCGCGCGGAGGGGCTGTTCTCAGCCCTTCCGCTTCGAGGTCAGTCTCCAGATCCCGCCTTCGAGCGAGATCAGGTAGATCCTTCCGGCTCGATCCTGTCCGAACCCCGCGAGTCCACGGATCCTGAACCTCAGTCCCTGGACCTTCTTCGCCGGGCCGAATCTCGGCACGAATGCGTAGACCTTTCCCGTGCAGAAATCGCCGAAGACGACCGAGCCGACCACCTCTGGACCCGCTATCCGAGAGAGCCTGGGGTCGCGCACCACATATCCACCGATGACCGAGCAGGCAGGGCCGTGCGGGTAGACGACGGCCGGTGTCACGGTCCGGGATTTCGCCACGCCTCCCTTGAACACGGCGGTTCCCTCATACGCTGCCCAGCCGAAGTTCGCTCCGAGACCTCCCCCAGCCGGGAGGTAGTTGACCTCCTCGAATCTCGAGTTGCCCACGTCGCCTACCACCAGCGCTCCGGTGGAGCGATCGAAGGTGAACGACCAAGGGTTCCTCAGCCCGAGCGAGTAGATCTCGTCTCTTCCTGGAACCCCCACGTACGGGTTGCTCTTGGGCGATCGGTAGGCCCGCCAGTTGCCCTTCCCCTTGCGCCCGGTCGTGCGCGAGGGGTCGATCCGCAGCAGTTTCCCGAGTAGGCTCCGCCGATCCTGGGAGACGTTCGCCGGATCTCCCGACGGACTTCCGTCGCCTGAGCCGATGTAGAGGAAGCCGTCCGGGCCGAACTCGAGGTGTCCCGAGTGGTGCTGGGGGGTCGGCTGCGGCACGGTCAGGATCTCCCTTCCGCTACCGGGTTCGGTGACCAGCTCCCCGGAGTCGCGGACCCGGTATTCGAAGATCCGGAGGTCGTCCCGACGATCGGTGAACGAGACGTAGTAGCGATCGGTCCGGGCGAAGTCGGCAGGGAATGCGACCGAAAGCATCCCCTGTTCGCCACCTCGTCCCGTGGTCTTGACCAGCTTCCGGATGTCGAGCATCGGCTCGGCGAGGGTCACGCCATCGTCGAACACCCTGAGTTCACCGGCCTTCTCGACCACGACGAGTTGACTGCGCCCGGGGGGCTGGACGATTCCGACGGGCTCGTCGAAGTTCCCGACCTTCTCGAGAGCCATCACCTTGGTGCCGCCCTCCCGGGTGGCCCGAACCACGATCCCCGTGATTCCCAGGATCAACACCAGCAGGATCAGACCGGCGAACTCCAGCTGCTTGCGGGTCGGGCTTCGCAGATCCTTCGCCGTGGCCGTTACCCAGAGTCGCGCCCTGTCGAGCCAACCGGTCGGCTTGCGTCGGCTCGAAGGCCGGCGTCGCGCAGTCGACCTGCCGCCCCTGCTCGTGCTGGTTCTGCCGGCAGAGTTGGCTCGCCGGGACTTCGTCCTCGATGCGGGACGCCTTCCCTTGCCGGATGCGGGTTTCTTCCTGCGCTCGGTCATTGCGTGAGCAGGCAGTTTCCCCAATCGGGGAGACACCCGCTGACTGTTCAGCCCTGCTTGATCCGGTAGACCGGCCCGGTGATCGATGCGATCCAGATCTGACCCTTCGAGCCCCGCCCGAAGGAGACCACCTGTCCGGCGCTCAGATCCTCGGTACGGGCCTCGTCGACCGATCCGTTTGAGAACTTGAAGCTTCGGATCCTGGTGGTGCAGAGGTCGGCGTAGAGGTATCGATTACGCAGCGCCGGCAGCTCGGGATCGCTGACGAAGTAACCACCGGTGACCGAGCAGCCGTTGTCGTGGTCGTACGACACGACCGGATCGATCCGATCCGGAGCCGTCTGGTCGAGGTTGAACCTGCTCAACGCCTCGTAAGCCGACCAGCCGAAGTTCCCGCCTTTCGCGCTCGTCCGCGCGAGCACGTTGACCTCTTCGAATTCGTTCTGGCCGACATCACCTATCGCGATCAGATCCCGTTTTGGCTCGAAACTGAAACGCCAGGGGTTGCGCAGACCGTAAGCGAAGATCTCATCCCTACCCGCGGTTCCGACGAACGGGTTCGAGGCTGGGGAGGAGTAGGGGTCGCCTCCGGAGGGCCGGGGATCGATCCTCAGGATCTTCCCGAGCAGGCTGTCGAGATCCTGTGCGGTGCGGAGTGGGTCTCCGGGGGCGTCGCCGTCACCCGTTCCGATGTAGAGCAGGCCATCGGGGCCGAACTGCAGCTGGCCTCCGTTGTGGCTCACCCCGGGGTCGCTCATCCGGAGCACCTCACGCGGAGCCCCGACCGTTCGGGTGGCTCGGTTGTTGGCGCGCATCTCGACCACCAGCTGGTCGCCGGACTTGGTCGTGTAATACGCGTAGAGCAGCCTCGAGGTGCGGAAGTCAGGCGCAAACGCGATCGAGAGCAATCCCTGCTCCAGATTGCCCGTCTCAACGCGCCCGGAGATGTCGAAGAGCGGGCGCTGGACGGTCTTGCCCTTGCGGACGATCCGCACCCGCCCTCTGCGCTCGACCACGTAGACATTTCCGCCCTGTGGCGGCTGGGTCACGTAGACGGGTCCCTGGAAGTTGCCGATGCGCTTGAGGTGAAGTGATCCGGCTGCCTGGGCTGCCTCCTGCCCCGGACCTCCGGCAGTGAAGGAGATCACCAGACCGATGATGGCTCCCACCGCAAGGGTCAGCAGGAAGATCGGGAGAGGGAGTGTCGGCCTGCAGCAGGGCTGGATCTCGTTCATCGCCTCTTCAACACCCCGCGCTGCCTAAGGTACCGGTACTACGTTGCCCTGAGCGTCGACTCGGAGCTTCGCCGGCTTGCCGCTGATCTCGACCGTGATCTCTCCCTGTACCGGCCCTCCTGCCGCGTCGACCGCCTGGGCCTTCCCGTCGAGTCCAGCCGAGAGCACCCACGCGACCGTGTAGGTGCCGGTCTCCACCGCGTTCAGGTTCCAGGTCATCGTGGCCGTCTCTCCCGCCGCGAGTTCTCCGAAGGCGTAGGTGTTGGTCTGGGCCCGTTGCGCTCCCGCAGAGGTGTCGCTGCCGTTCAGTTTCGGCCAGTCGGCATTGAGGATCCAGACGGGGCGTGTCTTGACCGCAACGTCCTCGCGGTCGGTCCTGATCGAGAAGGAGCCGTTGGCGATTCCTGCCTCGTCGGCAGTCAGGTCGGAGGCGCGGGTGTTGATAGTCACCGCCAGATCGGGGATCGTCTCCGAGCCGGAGTTGCGGACCTCGAGCACGAGGTTGGAGGTCTCGGCGAGCTTCTGCCTCTCCGGCAACTTCACCTCGAGCACTTCGACCGGGAACTCTCCGCTGGGTTCGTCGGCGTCCTGGCGCTCTCCGCTGGAGCCACATCCGGCAATGGACAGAGTGAGTGCCCCCGTGAGAGCCAACCCGAGCCAGAGCCTCCGAGAACGGACTGCCGTCGTCTCTGGTTGGCGCGCTCCGTTCACGCGGCTGAACATACCACGCACGCTCGAGACCTCCACGCACCGCACGTCATGGCGACGGGATGGAATATCCTTCTGTGCTCGAGTCGAGTGCACCGACCGGTGTACCGGCAAGAGAGGAGAGAATGCTCAAGACAGCAGTAGACAAGGCGTTCCTGCCCGCCAAGTCGCTTTTCGAGCAGGTCGGCGACGTGATGATCCTGACCGGCAGGACCATGATGTCCGCGGTCCGACCCCCGTACCCCTACGGCGGGGAGTTCGTCGGGCAGTTCATGTTCGCTCTGCAGCTCTGCTGGTTCCCGATGATGATCTCGACCCTCGCCTTCGGGTTCGGAGCGCCGGGTCTCCAGGCTGCGAACTTCCTCTCCCTGTTCGGCGCCCTCGACCGTCTCGGCGGGTTCTTCATCCTGGCCTCGGTTCGTGAGTTCGCTCCCTTCGTCACCGCGGTCGTCGTCGCAGGAGTGGCAGGCACCGCGATCACCGCAGACCTCGGCGCCCGCAAGATCCGTGAGGAACTCGACGCCCTCCAGGTCCTCGGGGTCGACCCGATCAAGAACCTCGTGGTCCCCCGATTCCTCGCGCTGATGCTGATCACCGGTCTGATGGACATCTACGCCTTGATCTTCGGAGTGGTCGGAGGACTCGGAGCCGAGCTGCTCTACAACGAGCCGCTCGGTGGATTCTTCGCGACGCTGTTCAACAACGCATCGATCACGGACCTCTGGGGCTCGGTGCTGAAGACCACGCTCTTCGGGGCGATCATCGCGATCGTCTGTTCGTACAAGGGGATGACCGCTTCCGGCGGTGCCGAGGGCGTGGGCCGCGCCGTCAACGAGGCGGTGGTAATCGCCTTCCTGGGCGTCTTCGCCTTCAACTACGTCTTCACCCAGACACTGCTCGCAACCAACCCCGATCTCCAGGTGATCAAGTGAACGGCTCTCCCTGGCTCGAGGTCCCGCGGGGCTGGCTGAACTCGATCGGAGAGATCTTCGGTTTCTGCGGCCGGGTGATCGGTCTCGTCTTCTCGGGGCGTGTCTTCCAGTTCTTCAGCGAAGCGCTCCGGCAAGCGGGGATCCTGATCCTCGGTTCGACGATCGTGATCTGGGGGCTCGTCTTCATCCTCGGGCTCCAGTGCGGAATCGAGGGGGCCTACTTCAACCGCTCGGTGGGCGCGCCTGCATACGCCGGCGTGTTCGCGGCCTGGTGCGATCTTCGCGAGGTCGTGCCTTACGCGTTCGGCTACATGCTGTCGGCCAAGGTGGGAACCGGAATCGTCGCCGAGTTGGGCGCGATGAGGATCTCCGACGAGATCGACGCTCTCGAGGTGATGGGAGTGCCTCCGATCACCTTCCTCGCCGCGACCCGCCTTCTCGCGGCGTTGATCGTGTTCCCCTTCATGTATCTGGCGGCCGTCGGAATCGCCTTCTTCGCCAGTTGGCTCGCGGTGGTGGAGCAGATCGGGGATGTCTCGTCCGGCGGCTACTTCCTGATCTTCTGGATGTTCCAGAACCCGGGCGACCTGATGTTCAGCCTGATCAAGGGGATGACCATGGCGATCGCGATCGTGCTGGTGGGCTGCTACTACGGCTACACGGCATCCGGCGGTCCGGTGGGCGTCGGAACGGCCACCGCGAAGTCGATGGTCCTTAACATCGTCTTAGTGCACCTGATTGGGATGATGGGAACACTTGCAATCTGGGGAGCGAACCCGAGAGCGCCGATAGGCGGCTGAGGGCTGCGAGGAGAGAGATGGCAGAGAAGAAGACAACTGCAAGCAAGACCAGGAAGTCGGGTTCGCGCACGACGGGAACGGCGAAGCGCAGTTCGAAGTCTCGCGCGAGATCGGCCTCGTCGACCACGCGCAGGGCTCCCGCCAAGCGCAAATCGGGTGCGGGCACGAAGCCCCGGACCAGGCCATCGACCAAGACCAGCGCAACTCCGAAGCGGAAGACCGATCCTCTGGCTGCTCAGGGCTGGAGCGAGGAGGATTTCGCGAATCGCGACTACGTGATCCCGGGAGTCGAGGCCGACGATCCCAATCCGTACAAGTGGCATACCGGCAAGAAGCGCGATCACGGAGGAACCGACGCGATCGAGGTGATCGACCTCGTGAAGCAGTTCGGTCGCACGAGGATCCTGAACGGCTGCAACCTCGGCCTTCCCGATGACATGATCTCGATGGTCCTCGGACCGTCGGGAACCGGCAAGAGCGTGCTGATCAAGCACATCGTCGGACTCCTCTATCCGGACTCGGGCGACGTGCTGGTGCACGGCGAGTCGATTCCGAACATGTCGGACGACGAGTTGTTCGAGACGCGCAAGAAGTTCGGTCTCCTGTTCCAGGACGGAGCGCTCTTCGGCTCGATGAACGTCTTCGACAACGTCTGCTTCCCGCTACGGCAGCACACGGACAAGAGCGAGGACGAGATCGACGAGATCGTCACCCGGAGGCTCCGCGAGGTCGGCCTGGCCGAGGCCCACTACAAGATGCCGAACGAGCTCTCGGGGGGGATGAGGAAACGTGCCGGATTCGCCCGCGCCCTCGTGCTCGATCCTGCGATCGTCATGTTCGACGAGCCTGATTCCGGTCTCGACCCGGTCAGGACGGCGCTCCTCTGCGAATTGATCCGTGAGGTCCATGCGGAGAACGGCGGTTGCTACCTGGTGATCAGCCACGACCTCAGCACCGCGAGGCGTGTCGCCGACTTCCTGGCGGTCCTCTGGAAGGGCAGGATCGTCGAGTCGGGGTTGGCCGACGACCTGTTCGGCTCCAAGAACAAGTTCGTCTCTCAGTTCCTGAACGCCGACGTTCGCGGACCGCTCTCGATGGATTGACCCGAGCCGGCGGTCCCGCGGTGTCTGCGGAGGGGAGGTCGGTTTGGACAGGGAAAGGGTGAAAACGTTCTTCGAGCGGGTTGCCGCTTCGGCGACAAGGCGACCGTGGATCGCGATCTCCGCAGTCGTCTCACTGGCACTGGTCGGCGGGTGGTTCGGTCTCGGCCTTCGGGCTGATGCAGGTACGGACACGCTCCTCGACAGCGGTTCAGCTTCCTACCGTTCGACCGAGTCGTTCAGGAAGGCATTCGGTGATGATGCGGCACTGATCCTGGCGAGGGAGGATCTCTCCAAGCTGCTCACCGGAGAGGATCTTCGGGCTCTGTTCGAGCTCGAGACCTGTCTGGCCGGCGGCACGAGACTGGGTTCGGATCTGCCGCGCCAACCCGGCAGACCGCTGCCGGAGGTTTGCGAGAGGATCGAGGAACTGGCCCCTGCCCGCGCGATCTACGGCCCTGCGAGCTTCCTCTACCAGTCGGTCGATCAGATCTCCAGTGTGCTGCGGAGGCAGGTGGCAACTGCGCGGACAGAGGCCGGGCGCGCTGCAGAGAGTGCCCGCCAGCGGGCGCTCTCGGAAGGCCTGTCGAGCACCGAGGCCGACTCCGCAGCGCAGGAGGCATCGGATGCGGTGCTGAAGCAGTTCAACCAGGCGGTATTGCGTCTCGCTCTGAGCTACGGGATCACAGGAGTCCCCCGACTGGACGATCCGTCTTTCATCGGCAGGGTCGTCTTCGATTCCCAAGGCAATACGAAGTCACAGTTCGCTCAGCTCTTCCCTCGTTCCGATGTCGCCCAGATCACGATTCGACCGCGCCCCGACCTGACCGATGCCGAGCGGGATCGGATGGTCGCGCTCTACCGCGAAGCGCTTGCCAACCCGCGCTTCGCGCTCTCGACCGGCGATTACGTCTTCAGCGGTGCACCGGTCCTGATCGGTGCGCTCACCTCGTCGATCCGCTCCCAGATGCTCCTCCTGCTCGGTGTGTCGGTACTGGTGATGGCGATAGCTCTCGCCTTCGTCATGCCGCCACCGTTCCGACTCCTTCCGTTGGGTGTGGCTCTTTCGGCTACCGGGATCCTCTTCGGCCTGCTCGCCCTGTTCGGTGGTTCGCTGACCATCTCCGCGATCGCCATGTTGCCGGTCCTGGTCGGGCTGTCGGTCGACTACGCGATCCAGGTGCAGGCGCGATTCAGCGAGGCACGCGAGAAGGGACTCGACTCTCCGTCAGCCGTGGTCGAGGCGGCCGGGGTCGGCGGACCAGTTCTCGCTCTGGCCTGTCTGGCGACCATGACCGGCTTCGCGTCCTTCGGGCTCTCAGCCAGTCCGCTCGTTCGCTCGTTCGGGTTCTTGCTGGTGGCGGGTATAGCGATTGCGCTCGGAATCGCCCTGTGGAGCGGCCTTGCCGTGCTGTCCAGGGACAGAGGATCTGCTCCGGTGGCAGGAGGAGGTCCCGCAACCACTCCGCTGAGACGTTGGGTATCGAACCGTCTGCGGAAGCCCGCCCAGATCGCCATCGCGACCTCCCTGCTTCGGCCCGGGCGTGTGCTGCTCGTGGCAGGCGCCCTGGCGCTCTGCGGGTTGATCGCCAGCACGCAGACGCCGGTGGATGCCGATGTCCGAGACCTTGCTCCGTCGAACTCACCGGAGCTGGAGGAGCTACGTGAGGTCGAGAGGACCACGGGGATCTCGGGCGAGATCGACGTCTTGGTCACCAGCGACGATCTGGCGAATCCCGCGACGATTGCTTGGATGGCCGACTTCCAGAAGCGGGTACTCGCACGGCACGGGTTCTCGGGACCCTCTGCGAGTTGTGACCGTGCTGCGCTCTGCCCGGCACCGTCACTGACCGATCTGTTCGCTGCCGCAGGCGGCACCCTCGACCGGGCTGGTTCCGAGGCCCTGATCGAGTCGATCCCGCCCTACCTCTCGGAAGCCGTGGTCACGCGTGATCCCGAGACCGGAGAGGTCGGGAACCAGGCCGTGATCTCCTTCGGAGTCAAGGTGCGACCCCTCGACGAGCAACAGGCGTTGATCGAAGACATCAGGGAACAGGTCGATCCCCCTGGTGGCCCGAGCCCTCCCGCCGGCGTCACGGTGGAGGTCGCTGGTCTGCAGGTGCTGATCGCCGATGCAAACGCGAGTCTCGAGCGGAGCAGGTGGTGGTTGCCCGCCGCTGGCATCGGAGCGGTGGCCCTGATCCTCCTCCTGCTCTGGAGATCGCTCCGTCGCACCCTCGCCGTGCTGGTGCCGGTGGTATTCGCAACAGGATGGTCTTCGCTAGCGGTCGCCTCGACCGGCTACGCCCTCAATCCGATGTCGGCCACTCTGGGGGCGTTGGTGATCGCGGTCTCGACCGAGTTCAGCATCATCCTCGCCTCACGGTTCTGGGAGGAGCGGAGCGCCGGACTGACGGTGGGGGAGGCCCTGAGGAGCACCTATTCGAGGGCCGGTTTCGCGACGCTCGCTTCCGGCGCAACGGTGATCGCGGGTTTCGCGGTCCTCGCCGTAGCCGGCCCTCTCGGCGCACTCGGGCTTCCCTCGGTGGCGCCGATCCTGAGCGGCTTCGGCCTGGTCACGGTGGTCGATCTGTTGGTGGCTCTGGCTGCGGTGCTCTTGGTCATACCGGCCTCGCTCACCCTGTTCGATCCGCTGACGGAGCGGTCCTCGAGAGGCGAGAGAGCAACCCCTTTCCCTCGGTCCGACGGGAGCCACGTATGAGCAAGTCCGGAGATCTCAAGACGGATGAGTCCGACGACCAGGGCGATTCCCAGCGTTCAGCCATCAAGCCACCTGCGGTCTGGTCGGTATTCGTGGGGGTCGTCTTCTGCGCGGTGATCGTGGTCGCGGTGGTCAATTCGGTCTCCGGAAACGACGGCGGAGTGCTCGGCAGTGGAGACGACGCAGGGGTCGTGTTGCCCGACTTCGCGGTTGCGGACGCTCGTGGAGACCTGACCGGTGACGCGAACGTCGACCAGACCGACTGCGCCTCGAGCCAGCGCCCCTGTCCCGCCGACGCTCGTCGTACCCCGGCCTGTGAGGTATCGGTCGAGGGTGCGATCAAGTCGTGCGATGTCTTCCGGCGACCGGCCGTGGTCTCCTTCTGGTTTACCCGTGGTGGCGATTGTGAGGCCCAGCAGGACGTCTTCGAGACCGCCTACCGTCGCTTCTCCGGTCGTGCGAACTTCCTGGCCATCGATGTCCGCGATGACCGCGCCACGGTCCGGGAGTTGATCCGCGATCGGAGCTGGACGCATCCTGTCGGATTGGACCCCGATGGCGCGCTGTCCAACCTCTTGAGGGTCGGTGGGTGTCCGACGCTCCTCTTCGTCGAACCGGGTGGTCGCCTCTACGAGGTCGCACTCGGCAACCAGACCCCTTCCAGCCTGGCTTCGCGAGTCGAGGAGCTGATCCGGGCCTCGGTCGGCTCGCAGACTGGTCGTGTAACTCGGTGAGGTGCCGTTACCTGTGCGCATTACGATGAAGTTCGTGTTCGGAGCCGAGTCAAATGTCCCCGAGTAGAGTGCCGCGCTCGCGCAGCGAGGACCGACCACCCGCTCCGTGGGGGACGTTCCCTTTGACCGAGGTGGTCGTATTCGTCGGCTTGATCCTCCTGCTGGCGGGGTTCTTCGTCGCGCCACCCCGCGGTCCGATCATGATCGGCGCTGGCTTGGTGCTCTCCTCGGTGGCAGGACTCGAGCTCGCCTTGCGTGAGCATCTGGCCGGCTATCGATCGCACACTCTTATCCTCGCCGGCATGGGAGGGGTGATCACCCTGGCCCTCGGTTGGACCCTGCTGGCCCCGGTCATCTCTCCCGCTGTGCGAGTAGTCCTCGCGGCGGTCGTGTTCGGGCTCGGAGCCTGGTACTTCTCCGGCCTCTTCGCGCGCCGGTCTGGCGGCGCGCGCTTCAGGCTCTAGCCGGCGACTCTCAGGCGCTGGGCGCGTTCAGGGCTGCGGTGAGGAGCGAGAGCTGACGTTCGGTCAGGGTGCCGATGCGCTTGTTCTCGGTCAGGTCGAGGCGAGAGAGCAGCTTCCGTGAACGTGTCCTGCCCCAACGCCGCTGGCTCGCCAGCAACTCCGAGACGGTCATTCCCTCCGCCTCGGCCGGGTAGTCGTTGAGAACCTCTGCGACGGTCAACTCGCCGGCTGCGATCTGACGCTTCAGCGACGCTCTCGCAAGTCGAACTTCGTTTGCCTTGGCCAGTGCCCTCATGTGCTGCGAGTCGGAGTTGTTGCTACCTCTGCTCCCGTTCCCCTTGGCCTTTCTCGTCTTCGTCTTGCCCGTCTTGCTTGTCTTGGCCTTGGTTGCGGTCGCAGCGGTCGTCATCTCTTCCTCCTGTCGGGGATCTCGGGGTCGGCTTCAAATGTGGCTCGCGCTTCCCTATTCGACCTTGGCCGGGTCGCGTCGGTTCGGGGTCGGGCTCTGGCCCTTCCCGCTTGCCTCCTCTCCGAAAAGGCGCGCGGCTGCGGAAACATATCGCGTCAGCGGCCCGAGTTGGAGGCGGTCGAAACGAGTCGCCCGCTAAGAGCAACTTTTTCGGATTCTCAGACCCTGGGTAGGTCGGGGAAGTCGGCGATGACCCGCTCGACCGTCTCGAGAGCGCGGTCGAGATGCTCGGTTTCGTGGGTTGCCATCAGGCTGGTACGCAGCAGCGCTCCGCCAGGAGGAACCGCCGGGTGGATCGCCACGTTGGTGTAGACGCCAGCATCGAACAGGGCCTTCCACAGGAGTACCGCCTGCCAGTCCTCTCCCACCACCACCGGTACGACCGGTGTGGTGGCCTCGCGGCCGTCGGGGAGGGTGCCGGGCTCGACCACCTGCAGCCCGAGGTTGCGGAATCCGTTGCGCAGGTACGCGGCGTTCGAGAGCAGCTTCTCGAACAACGCCGGGCCTTCGTCCCTGATTATCCGCAGTGCTGCCAGAGCCGCTCCGGTGGCGGCCGGGACGGCCGAGGCGCTGAAGATGAAGGAGCGGGAGGAGATCCGCATGTACTCGATCACCTCGGCGGATCCGGCGATGAATCCGCCGCAGGAGGCGAGGCTCTTGGAGAAGGTCCCCATCCGGAGATCGACGCTGTCTTCCATCCCGAACATCTCGCAGGCCCCTGCTCCGCGGGGGCCGAGGACTCCAACCCCGTGCGCCTCGTCGACCATCAGGCGGACACCGAACCGGCTGCACAACTCGACTATTCCAGGTAGGTCACAGACGTCGCCCTCCATCGAGAAGACACCGTCGACCACCACCAGAACCCCGCCCCCGTCCTCGACCGCCCGCTCGAGCATCCGCTCGAGCTTGTCCATCCGGTTGTGTCGGAAGGGCCTGAGCTTCGCGCCCGAGAGCTTGCAGCCATCGAGGATCGACGCGTGGTTCGCCGAATCGCAGATCACCGTGTCGCCGGGCTCGAGGATCGCGCTGATCGCTCCGAGGTTGGACTGGTAGCCGGTGCTGAAGACGATCGCGTCCTCCGTGTGCATCCACTCGGCCAGTTCGCGTTCGAGGTCGAGATGCTGGGGAGTGGTTCCGTTCAGCAGCCTCGAACCGGTGACGCCGGTTCCGTACTGCTCGAGCGCGTCACGCGCAGCCTGCTTGACCCTGGGGTCCGCGGTCAGCCCGAGATAGTTGTTGGAGCCGAGCATGATGGTCTCGCGACCCTCCATCTCCACGATCGGCCCTGCCTCCGACTCGAGCAGCCTGAAGTAGGGGAGCAGGTCGTGCTGCTTCGCGGCTTCGAGCTGTTCGGCTCGCTCGTGTCCCCGTACCTTTTCGAATACGTCTACGGGCGGTGTCTGGGTTTGAGTCGTATTTGCCATCCGTGGGAAGTGTAGGTTGACAAGGGTGGCGGACCCCTCGCAACTGCAGATTGTGCACGTTTCCGGCCGAAGGGATCTGGATCGCTTCATCAAGCTCCCTTACCGCCTCCACCGTGACACGCCCTGGGTCCCGCCGTTGCTGATGGAGAGGCGTGAGTTCCTCGATCGCGACAAGAACCCCTATTTCCAGCATGCGGAGGCCGAGTACCTGCTCGCACTCCGTGATGGCGAGGTCGTAGGCCGGATAACCGTCCAGATCGACCATCGCTGGGACGAGTACCAGGGGGGCTCGGACGCCCAGTTCGGCTTCATCGATGCCGTCGACGATCCCGAGGTCTTTCAGGCCCTGTTCAGCGCCGCCGAGGAGTGGGCTCGCTCGAAGGGGCGCAAGCGGATGATCGGGCCGATGGACTTCACCACCAACGACGAGTGCGGTCTCCTGATCGACGGCTACGACCGCCACCCGATGATCCTCGAGCCATGGCATCCGCCGTACTACCGCGGCCGGATCGAGGCTCTCGGGTATGACAAGGCGATGGACCTCCAGATGTGGGACCTGCAGGTCGGGACACTCGCCGAGGGGGAGATGTTCACCCCGATGATCCACGCCGCCGCCGAGGAGATGGAGAAGCACCGTGTGACGGTACGGAACATGCGCCGCCGCGAGCTCGACAAAGAGATAGCCCGGTTCATGGAGGTCTACAACGCCGCCTGGGGCCGCAACTGGGGCTTCGTCCCGGTTACCGACGCCGAGGCCGATTTCCAGGCCAAGAACCTGAAGCAGGTACTGAGCGAGGACTGGGCGATGATCGCGGAACGCGACGGAGAGATCCTCGGAGCGGCGCTCACCCTCCCCGACATCAATCAGGTGCTGAAGAAGATGAATGGCCGGCTCCTCCCCTTCGGTTGGCTCAAGTTCCTGCTCGGTAGGCGGAAGATCGATCAGGTGAGGGTGTTCGCCCTCGGGGTCAAGCCCGAGTATCAGCACCTGGGGATTGCGGCAGCCTTCTACATCCGCCATCTCGAGACGGCGAAGCGCACGGGCGTAGGAGGCGGCGATCAGGGCTGGATCCTCGAGACCAACAAACCGATGAACAAGGCCATGGAGGGGATGGGGGGGAGCGTGGTCAAGCGCTACCGGCTGTTCGAGAAGGATCTCGATCCGGCATGAACGACTCTCACCGCGCAGCAGAGGCCCCGCTGGAGTCTTTCGCCAATCCGCCCTCACCGGTTCAGCTCCCCGAGCGTTCCGCGGCGGACGGGATCCTTTCCTGCGACGGCCGTCGGGTCAGGAGGTTCCTCCATGTCGATGGTGCTCCGGTCCTGGTCACGGTCTGCCCGGCACGAGCGGGCGACGGTGGTGCGATCAGGCTCACCGCAGAGGCTCTGGACCCCGACACGGTCGACTATCGAGATGGCGACGGCCGTTCGAGTGGACGGCGGTCTGCATCGGTTGGCGATCTCGCCACCGCGGTCAGTCGAGTCCGTTTCTCCCTCGGCGTGGACGAAGACCTGACCGACTTCTTCTCGAAGAATCGAGACGACAGGCTGCTCGGTCCGGTGATCTCTCGCAGGCCCTGGGCGCGACCTCAGAGACGCCCCTGGCCATGGGAGGCACTCGCCTGGGCGATCGTAGGTGAGGGACTGGAACCAGCAGAGGCAGCGCGGATCCAGCGTCGCATCGTCCATCGCTGGGCCCCTCGCGTGTTCTTGGCAGGTTCTTCCGAGCCCCTCTTCGACTTCCCCTCCTCGGAGACGATCGCCGATGCGGCACCTGCGGAACTGGTCAGCAAGGGTCTGACGGAAGCCCGCGCGATAGCGCTGGCCCGCTCAGCCCGTGAACTCGTCTCCGGACGGGTCGATCTCGACCGGCCCGAGACGCTCGACCGACTGCTGTTGATCCGTGAGGTCGACGGAGCGACCATGGAGTCTGTTGCGGCTGGGGGCCGGGGGGATCTCGATGCGTTGCCCGTTTCCGATCCGACCCTGGCGAAACTGGTCGGGCGGATCACCGGTCTCGGTCGTCGGGCCGATGCGGACGAAGTGGAAGGCCTCCTCGCTCCGTATGCACCATGGAGAGGTCTGGCAGCCGCATTCGTCCTTGCCGGTTACTCGAAGGCTGTGGTCGAGGGACCTCCGCTCAGAGCCGTCGCCTAGCGCGGCTGAGCTGCGGCAGGCAGGAATTCGCTCGTGATCGCCTCCTCCACTGGCGGGACCTCGTCGATCAGTCCCTGCGCCTTCATCCAGGCCGCGAAGTTCGCCCACTCGTTCGGGTTCATCCAGCCGAACGGAGCGTTCTCGGGGGCTGCGAGGAGTGGCAGCGTCGCCTCCACCTCCGCAGCCGTGAGGGAAGGATCGAGTCCATCGCCGGCAGCGAGAACCGATCTCGTTGCGAGATCCGGATCGTCGATCGCGAGTTCCGTTCCCTTCGCCAGCGCCGAGATGAAGAGGGCCAGCTCATCCGGGCGCTCTTCGATCGTCTCGTCCGAGGCAACCAGCACCAGCTCGTCGTAGGTCGGCACTCCGACCCGGTCGACGGGGAGGACGGTCGGGTCGTCTCCCCGCTCGGTCAGCTGCACGCCCTCGATGTTGCGGAAACCACCGAGGATCGCGTCGGCCTCGCCACCGAGCAACGCCGGCAGGAGGCCGTAACCGACGTTCACCCTGCTGACCGATGCCGCAGGTACACCCGCGGCATCGAGGATCGTGTCCAGATAGTCGTCCTGGTAGGGAATGCCCGCGGTTGCAACCGTCTTACCCGACAGGTCCACAGGGTCGACGATCCCGCTCGCCGGCAGCCAGATCAGGGAGGTGAGTGGTTCGTCCACGATCGCCGCGATCGCCTTGACCGGAAGGCCTTCCGAGCGCGCGGTCAGTACCTCGGGCTCGTAGGAGATGGCGAGATCGGCACGTCCCGCCGCGACCTGTTTGAGAGGAGCCGATGGATCCGAGGGGACTCGGAGATCCACCTCCAGCCCCGCCTGCTCGAAGTAGCCTCGCCGGTCCGCCACCACCAGGCCTGCGTGGTCCGGGTTCACGTAGAAGTCGAGCATCACGCTCAGAGGCGCGGCTCGGCCACCTCTCGTCCTCTCCTCCTTCTCGCTGCAGCCCCCCAGTGCTCCGGCAGCGATACACAGCGAGAGGGCCATCAGTACTCGAACCCGCCTCATCCTCCGACCTCCCCCCGTTGCCAGAAGACGACCCTCCGCTCGATCGCCCCGACCGCCCAGAAGAGCAGGATCGCGATGGCGGAGAGGACCACGATGGCAGCGAACATCCTGGCGGTCAGGAGTTGAGCCGAGGAGATCTGGATCAGATAGCCCAGTCCCGCATCCGAGCCCGACCACTCTGCGAACACGGCGCCGATCACCGAGACCGCCGCTGCGATCTTTGCTCCGCTGAAGAACGCCGGCAGGGCCGTCGGAACCTCTACCCAGGTCAACACCTGACCCCTGCTCGCACCGAGAGAGCGCACGAGTCGGATCTGATCGGGGTCGGAGCGCCTCAATCCGTCCATGCAGTTGACGGTGATCGGGAAGAAGCAGACCAGCGCGATGATCGCGAGCTTCGGACCCAGACCGAAGCCGAACCAGACCACCAGGATCGGCGCGATAGCGATGATCGGAATGGTCTGTGACCCGACCAGCAGCGGATAGACGGCTCTCCTCGCAGCTTCGGAGCGGTGGATCAACAGCGCCAGCAGCACACCGGCGATCACGGCGATGATGAACCCCGCGACCACCTCGACGATCGTCGTCAACGCCGCCGATCCGAGCAGAGAGCGATCCTGCCAGAGCGAGTCGGCTATCTCGGTCGGAGCAGGAACCAGGAAGGGTTCGATCGAGAGGGCGTCGGCGATCAGCCCCCAACTCGACGCGAGTTGCCAGATCACCAGCAACCCGAGGCCGACGCAGATCGGAGCGAGCCAGCGGGTTCTCGGCGCTCGGTTCATGCCAGAGCCCTCTCGGCGCCGAGTGCTTCGAGCGCTCGCTGTTTCGCTTCTACGAAGTCGGGTCTGCAGATTGCAGCCAGACGATCTTCGGCTCTCGGCGCAGGTGAATCGATCTCGCACACCACCTGTCCCGGGCGGGAGCTCAGCACCAGGGTGCGGTCGCAGAGGTAGAGGGACTCCTCCACGTCGTGGGTCACCAACAGACAGGTCCTCGGGATCTCGTTCAGGATCGAGCCGAACCAACTCTGCAGATCGGCGCGACTGATCGCGTCCAGCGCGGAGAAGGGCTCATCCAGACAGAGGACGGGGCGGTCGGCGATGAGGGTCCGGAGCAAGGCGACTCGTTGGCGCATTCCACCGGAGAGTTCCCCGGGCAACGATCCCTCGAAGCCGCCGAGTCCGAAGCGCTCGAATGTCTCCGAGGCCAGTTGGCGCGAGCGCTCCTTGCCGCGGCCCGCAAACCTCGGAGCCAGGCCGGCATTGTCGATCGCCGAGAGCCAGGGGAGGAGGAGGTCTCTCTGCGGCATGAAGGCGCATGACTCGAGACGTCCCTCCAGGTCGTCGTGATCTCCGACTCGCACCATCCCCTGACTCTGTTCGAGCAGACCGCAGACCATCCTCAGCAGGGTCGACTTGCCGCAGCCGGAGGGACCGACGATTCCCACCACCTCGCCTGCTTCCACGGCCAGATCCACTCCGTCGAGGGCGCGCACACCGGAGTAGTCGTGGGACACCCCAGAGATCGTGATGGCGTTCTTCTCGTTCGGTTTGGCTTCGGTCATCTTCCTTCGCGCGCGTTACCGCACAGGTTCCGAGGGTAAGCACCGACCGGATCGAGGACCCGCGGGTGCACTCTCAGTCCGCCAGATCGCGAACTCCCCTGATGGCTCGTCCCGCGAGTCTATCGTCTGGTGCTCGCGGGATCCGCAGCGATCAGGTTGACGAACGACTCGAGGTGTTTGGTGGTCCAGCACTCGAAGGCTCCGTCGCACCTGTCCTCGTATGCGCGCATCACCGAGTCGCCGTAGTTCCAGTAGAGCTTCGGCTCCGGATTGAGCCAGTAGGTGTGACCCGCCCGCTCAGCCAACTTGCCGAACGCCTCCGCGTGGGGATCTCTGCCGTTGGCTCTCGCGTCACCCAGCACGATCACGGTCGAGCGTGGGCCGAGGTCGTCCCTGATCATCTCCTCGAACTCGAGCCAGACACGGCCATAGTCCGTGTAGCCGGAGATATCGGCCACCCCGCCGTGGGAGGTGATCTTCTCGGAGATCTTCCGAAAGTCGCGTTCCTGCTCGAAGATCTCGGTGATCTCGCTTATCCGCTCGATGAATACGAAGCTCCTGAGCTTCCGGAACGAGTCGTGGAGAGCATGGAGCACAGAGAGGAAGAAGACACTCGAGGAACTGACCGAGGTGGACACATCGCAGCACACGAAGATCTCCGGCCGGCGCGGACGCCGGGTCCGGTAGCGCAGGTTGAGCGGCACACCGCCGGTCTCGAGCGACGCTCTCATCGTCCTCCGCACATCGACGGTCTGACTCCGGCGTCTGCCTCTCTGTTCGTGCCCAAGGGTCGCGATTCGTCGTTTCAGCTGGATTACGGCCTTGTGCACGGCAGCCAGATCCTGGGTCGGACTGCCGGGCAGAGACCGGTCGAGTTCCGCCAGAGGTTTCGCGGGAGGTAGTTTTCCGGCGCGCTCGATCGACCCGCGCTCCAACTCCCTGCGCAGGTGCTTCTCGAACTTCCGAACCGCATCGGGGTCGAGCCGCGCCGGGTCGGTTCCTCCGGTGTTGAGCTCCAGCTCCCGCCGGATCCGCTGGACATCCACTCCGATGACTCCCGAGCGCTCCCCCTGCGGCCCGAACGCCGCGATGGCGAGTTGTGCGAGGTCGCTCATCTCGCCGTCGCGTCCTTCGACTATCGCCTCTCGGATCGCGTCCCGCAGCTGGTCGAGGTCGATCCGGTTCGACCCTTGGTGCCGGTTCTGTTCGCCCTCGCCCAAGTCCATCTCGAGCGCTCCCTGCTCGGCTGCCCGGAAGAAGTACCGGTCGAATACGAGGTCGAACACTCGTCGGTCTTCTTGGGACTTGGCGACGGTGGCCGCCAGTGCCTCCCTGAAGTCTTCCTTGTCGGTCCAGTCGATCTGCTCGATCGCGCTGAACGAGTCGAGGATCTCCGCGGTGCCGATCGCCACTCCCTCGGTTCGGAGATCTTCGAAGAAGCTCAGCAGCCCCGGTGCGAGGCTCGAGGCCATGCCCTCAGCCCGTCTGGCCGTTCGTCTCGGGTCCGGACAACTTCACCGCCACCCGTTCCGCGATCAAGTCGATGTCGGTCCGGTGCTTGACGATGATGCTGAGCGACTGCTCCAGGGTCTCTCGGTCGATATCGTCGGCGCCGATCAGGAGCAGGGTCCTCGCCCAGTCGATCGACTCCGAGAGGGAGGGAGGCTTCTTCAGGTCGAGCTCGCGGATCTCCTGGATCACGTCGACCATCTTTCCGGCGAGTTTCGGATCGAGATCCGGTACGTGGAGTCGCACTATCTCCAGCTCCCGCTCGCGGCTCGGATAGTCGATCCAGAGATAGAGACAGCGCCGCTTCAGCGCTTCGGTCAACTCGCGCGAGTCGTTGGAGGTCAGGAACACGAGCGGCTGGGTAGTGGCTTCGACCGGTCCGAGCTCCGGGATCGAGATCTGGAACTCAGAGAGCACCTCCAACAGCATCGCCTCGAACTCCTGATCGGTCTTGTCGATCTCGTCGATCAGCAGGACCACCGGTTCCTTCGAGGCGATGGCGGTCAGGAGCGGGCGCTCGAGCAGGAAGCCCTCACCGAAGATCTCGTTTTCGGCACCCTCACCGGAGCCTTCCTCCGAGGCCGCTCGTGCCTGGATGTGGAGGAGCTGCTTGCGGTAGTTCCACTCGTAGAGGGCCTTGGCTTCGTCGAGTCCCTCGTAACACTGAAGCCGCACCAGCGGCCTTCCCGTTGCCCTGGCGACCGCCTTCGCCAGTTCCGTCTTGCCGACCCCGGCCGGACCTTCGACCAGCACGGGCTTGTCGAGACGCTCGGCGAGGAAGGAAACGAGCGCCGCCGACTCATCGGCCAGATAGCCGGCATCGGCGAGTCGTTTGCGTTCGTCCTCTACCGAGGACGGCGCAGCTTTGTCGGACTTCGTGCCCATCGGCGCGGATTGTAGGCCGCAACGACCTGGCCACCGGGAGCGGGTGACCCCACGAAGCGCTGCGTGACCGATAATCGGTGTGTGGACACGACACCTGACCTCGCCCTCGCCTTCCCTCAGACGATCAGTCCCTATCTCTACCTGATGCTCGCCGGCTTCGTGGTCGGGATCCTCGGTCATCTGTTCAAGCTCAAGATCCTGATCGGCAGCGGGATCCTGATGATCGCGCTCGCGACGCTGCTCTTGCCCATGGCTCTGGTCCTGAGCGAGGATGAGCCCGATCGCGGCCCGGGCATCTACGCTCCCGGGACCAAGTGAGCAACCCGGGCCCGTGAGCAGACTCCACCAACTCGATCTCTCCAAGGCCCTCGATGCCGATGAGGAACGGAGTCGACTCGAAGTCGCGTGGTCCCGGTTGAGCGAACTCCGGCTCTCCCTCGGAGGCCAACGGCCCCTCGCGGATCCGCACTCCGCTACCCATCAGGGACTTGGACCTCCCGTATGTGTGGTCTTCGAAGGCTGGGACGCGGCCGGTAAGGGGGGTGCGATCAGGCGTCTCGTACAGCCGCTCGACCCCCGGCACGTGAAGGTCTCGCAGTTCGCAGCCCCGACCCACGACGAGCGGCGACACCACTTCCTCTGGCGTTTCTGGCCCCACATACCGGGATGGGGTGGGATGAGCGTGCTCGACCGATCCTGGTACGGGAGGGTCCTGGTCGAGAGGGTCGAGGGGTTCGCTAGCGATGAGGAAGTGGAGCGCGCTTACGGGGCGATCAACGCGTTCGAGGAATCACTGGCCGAGGAGGGGATGATCCTGATCAAGTTCTGGCTCGAGATCTCCGATGCCGAGCAGCTGAAGAGATTCGAACGGCGGGACAGGGACCCACTCAAGTCATGGAAGCTCACCGACGAGGACTGGCGCAACCGCGAGAAGCGCCCCGCCTACGAGTCCGCGGTCGAGGAGATGCTCGAGCGCACGGATCGTCCGCCGACGGCTGGCTGGCACCTGATCGAGGCGAACTCGAAGCGATTTGCGAGGGTGAAGGTGCTGGAGACCGTGATCGCCGAGATTGAGGACGGGATGCGTCGTTACGGTATCGATCCACCACCAGCCGTCGCCGAAGATTCATGACCCCGAAGAAGAAGACATCCA
>CAZQMB010000004.1:6440-96419 GCA_964594365.1 uncultured Conexibacteraceae bacterium | reverse complement strand
CACTTCCGTCTCCATCTCGGGCGGTGCGGAGAGCTCTGTCGGCTGAGGGGCAGCGGGGGCTTCGGGCCGTACCGGCGCCTCGGGGGTCGGGGGCTTCTCGAGGGCCGACTCCGGAGCCGCAGCCTGCGCAGAGACGCTGTCGACTGCAGTACGGGCCGAGGACTCTCCCGCATCCGCGAAGATCGCCTCCTCGGCGAATGCCTCGGGGCGGTCGCCGCCTTCGAAGGCTTCCACTTCGAGCTTCCGCACCTCGTCCTCGCGGGCGCCGTGGCGCCGCTTCAGTTCGAGGTGATCCTTGATTGCGTCGTCGAGAATTCCCATGGGCAATGAGTTACCAGCACAGAGTAGGCGCTCGCGCCGCTGGTTTGGAGTATCCGATTGCAGCCTGACAGGAAGCGCCCATCTCTACTCCGCGGGCCTCCCCCTGGATGGCAAGCATTGGCTGACGGCCTATCCTGCAGGCACGAATCACGAGAGAGCCGTGCTCTTTCGCACGGGGCTATAGCTCAGATGGGAGAGCGCCTGGATCGCACCCAGGAGGTCGCCGGTTCGAATCCGGCTAGCTCCACTTGACCGAGGTCCTCGACACACCCCCGCCCGAGATCTGGCTGGCGAGGCACGGAGAAACGGAGTGGACGGTCAGTCGCAGGCACACGGGATCGACCGACATCCCGCTGACCGACCGAGGCAGAGAGCAGGCGTGTGCACTGCTGCCGAGCTTCGAGGGGATCGATTTCGATCTGGTGCTCTCGAGTCCGGCGAGCAGGGCGGTCGAGACGGCCGAACTGGCAGGCTTCGAGCCCGATATCGACGAGCGCCTGCGGGAATGGGACTACGGCGATTACGAAGGTCTCACGACGGCCGAGATCCAGCGCGACCGGCCCGGGTGGTTCCTCTTCCGAGATGGCTGTCCGAACGGAGAAGATCCGACCGGTATCGGGCAGCGGCTGGAACCCCTGCTGGACGAGTTGCGCGGGATGAGCGGGCAGCGGATCGCTCTGTTCGGGCACGCTCACTGCTTTCGGGCCCTGGCTGGCTGTTGGCTCGGACTCGGAGCGGAGTCGGGCAGGGCTCTCACTTTGGGGACCGCTTCGCTCTCGGTGATTGGGGTCGAACACGGAAGACCTGCGATAGCCCACTGGAACGCGGTCCCGCTGGTCAAATCACCTACACCCGCGTCGACGCTGGATGCAACTCGTCGCAGCTGACGGCGCCTTGCGCCTACCATCATCGAGATGAGAATCGACAGACAACTGGAAGGTCCGGAGCCGTCCTTCTCGGTCGAGCTCTTCCCGCCGAAAGACGAGAAAGCTCGCGAGGCGATGCTCGAGACGGTCGATGAACTCGGTGCGCTCCAACCTGACTTCTTCTCCGTCACCTATGGAGCGGTTGGAGCGACACGTGACGGCACCCTCGAGACCGTAACCACGATCAAACGGGATCTGGGCTTCGAGGCGATGGCTCATCTCAGCTGCGTCGGTGAAACGACCGAGGGCCTACGGACGATCCTCGACCGACTCGACGAGGCCGGAATCGAGAACGTGCTGGCCCTGAGAGGTGACCCGCCGCGGGGCGAGGGGGAGTTCGAGCCCGTCGAAGGCGGACTCACCGGCTCTGCGGAGCTCGCTGAGCTGATCTCCGCGCAGTACCCGCAGATTGCGATCGGGGCCAGCTGCTTTCCGGAGGTCCACCCGGAGGCCGCGAACCTCGAGGAGGATCTGGCCTATCTGCGCACGAAGGTGGAGAGTGGCGCGAGCTTCCTGATCACGCAGCTCTTCTTCGACAACGACCTCTACTTCGATTTCGTACACGCGGCGAGGGAGGCAGGCATAGAGGTGCCGATAATCCCCGGACTGATGCCGATCTCCAGCTACTCGGCGATCGAGCGTATGGCCGGGCTGTGCAAGGCGTCGATCCCGGATCCGTTGCGCGAATCGATGCTTGCGCTGGGCGGCGACACCGAGGCGGAGGCCGAGCTCGGAGTCGCGTACGCCTCTCAACAGGCCACCGACCTGATGCGGCGGGGCGCCCCGGGGATCCACTTCTACTCTCTGAACCGCTCGTACGCGACGCGCTCGATACTCGCCTCGCTCAGGGCCTCGAGGCCGTGGGAACACGCCGAGGGTGATCTGGCCGCCGAAGTCAGCTGATCAACCGACGAAGCGATAAGCGGGGAAGAAGCTCCCGGCCCGCTCAGCGACGCCTGGTTCGGACAGTCGCTCGTAGGCCTCGGCGTCGCAGATCAGCTCGTGGGTGACGAACGGGAGGTCATCGTTGGCGAACCCTCGCTTGAACCGATCGAGGGAGTCATCCGGGATCACGCCGCCGCCGAGATTCAGAGGAAGCCCGATCTCGTTGGATAGCCCGATCATCGAGTCGAAGAGGTTCTTCATCGGAGAATCGCTCAACCCCGCTTCCGCCGTGCCGCCGAGGAAGTAGTGCAGGATCCCGTCACTGCGAACCGCGATCGCACCGGCCAGGACCTCTGCATCGTTGCTCGCGACTACGAGCCAAGATGCCTGACTGCCGAGGAGCGTCTGGAAGTAGGCATCCTCGAACAGGTAACGGGGCGCTGCGGCGGTCCGTGACATCGTCTCGGCATACGCACGTGAGAAGCCGGCCAACTGGGTTGGAGTGACCTCGGGCCCGTGCACCACCTCGAGGTCCCAGCCCCGGCGCAGGTTGCGACGGATCTGCTCCCTCAGGCGCTTGCGCACACCACTATCCCTGGCCGGATCGGCGATCCAGACCCGTGAGCGTTCACTGCCGCCGGTGAGCGACGGAGGGACACCGATGGCATCCCGGACGAAGATGCTGACCAGTCCACTCGGCGCCCAGTCGAGAACCGCCGCGTCGAGCGGTCCTGCGGCGGCTTTCGCAGCTCCCGGGTAGCCGTAGGGAGAGACGGCGTCGAGCATCCCGGCGCCAGGGATCTCTCTGACCAGCAGCGGAAGGACAGGTCCACCCTCGGAGAGGATCAGCGAATGGGTGACGCCTTCGGCGCTGAAGAACTCAGGGCTCCGGAAGAAGTGCTCGGGTTCACTGGCGGACTCCCCCGAGTCGGCGATCAGAGCAGGCGCACCGGAGCTCGTCAGTGCGGCCACCTCAACCGTCCGTCGGCGGATCGGGCATGTCCTCGCGGAAGCCACCCCATACCTCTACGTCGACCAACTCCTCGCCGTGTCGGACGTGCTTGCGAAGTACTCCCTCCTGCTTCCAGCCGTTGTAGATGACGGCCTTCTTGGCGGCTTCGTTGGTCGCGGGAATCCTGCCGTAGACCTTGTGAGCTCCGAACTCCTCGAAGGCCTTGAGATTGGTGAGACGTTCAGCCTCCCTGCCCACCCCGTGCCCGCGGGCTCTGTCGTCTCCGATCACGGTTCCGAGCTCGGGAGCGGTCTCCCGCCCTACTCCGTAGAGGGCCGTGTAGCCGACCGGATCGTCGATTCCCTCGAGTTCGACCGCCCACTTCCGATCTTCTCCGGATTCATCCATTGCGCGTTCCACCCACGCAATCGCATCTTCGAGGGTGAAGTTCTCGCGGTGCTCGAGCAGGTTCACGGTTGCGGCAGGGCTGTTGAACCAGCGATGGACCGCCTCCGCGTCGTCGGGCCGGAACGGCCTAAGTGAGATTCCTCGTGCCATCAGATCGAACCTCGATGAGCCTAGATCATCAGAGACGGCTCGAAGGGTCGGTATCTCTCTCCTGCTCGGCCGCCTTGCGGAGGGGGGAATCAGGTGCCGATCCCGCATAGGGATCGACCGCGAGATGTTCCGAGCGACGACGGCGCAGCAGCGACGGGAGGGTCAACAGACAGATCTTGAGGTCGAGAGCGACCGACCGATTCTCCACGTACCAGACATCGAGTTCGATCCGCTCCTCCCACGGGATCCCGGCTCGTCCGTTGACCTGGGCCCATCCCGTCAGGCCGGGCCTGACATCGAGTCTGTGACGCTGGTGGGGTGTGTAGAGATCGATCTGAGCCGGCAGCGTCGGGCGAGGTCCGACGATCGCCATCTCTCCGGTGAGGACGTTGAACAGGTTCGGTAGCTCGTCGAGCGAGAGAGCCCTGAGCACACGGCCGACACGCGTCACACGCGGATCCGCTGCGGTCACAGCCTCTCCCACGCCCACCGGATCGGAGCCCTGGACCATCGTCCGCAGCTTCCACAGCACGAACGGACGTCCGTGCTGACCGGCACGTGGTTGCCGGTAGAAGACGGGTCCACGTCCGGTAAGACGGATCGCCACCACGCAGAGCAGCAGGACCGGAGACAGCAACACCAAGGCCACCGAGGCGATCAGGAAGTTGATCGAGGAAGGAAGTCCGTGGCGGACGCTTTTCGTCATCGGGTTCCCTCCACCTTCTCCCAGCCGATCGGGACCTTGCCGGCGCGAATCCGGTCCCAAGCGCCTGCGGCGATCGAGGAGGTGACGGTGAGGTAGTAGAAGGCGATCTTGCCGGGACGGAATCCGGTTTGCCAGCCGATCAGGCCCAGCAGGATGAGGCCTATCTGAGCGGCGAAGGTGATCGAGTAGACGATCCCTGAGCCGAGCAAGGCGACGTTGGTGGCCAGCGCGATCAGGTGCAACCAGGGGGTGAGGTAGCGGCAGAGCCGGTGGGAGAGGATCTCCCAGTAGTAGAGAGGGCTGTAGCCGCGTGGAGAGAGCATCCCCCAACCGAACATCGCATCCCAGACCCCCCACATCATTCGCCGCTTCCGACGGAACTCTCCCTCGATCGTGGGAGCCATCAGTTCTTCGGCTATCGCGGAGGGCTCGTAGATCGGACGCCAGCCACGCTTGGTCAACTCGAACGGGAAGGAGAGATCCTGCCCTCGGGAGGGATGGAGATCCAGATAGGCCTCCCGACGCACGGAGTAGATCCCGCCGTTACCCGCAGTGATCCCGGCCAGGCTCGACTCCATCTCGCGTACGGCCATCTCGTACCTCCAGTAGAGCCCCTCCTGGTTTCCCCCGTCACCGCCCGAAAAGCGAACCTGACCGCATACGTAGCCGACCTGCGGATCGGCAAATCCTTTGAGCAGGCGACGCAGTGCGTCCGGGCGCCATCTGCTGTTGGCATCGGAGAAGGCGAGAATCTCTCCACTCGAGGCGGCCACAGCCTGATTCAACGCAGCGACCTTCCCGCCTCGGGGCAGGTCGAGCACCAGATCCGCTCCCGCGGATCTCGCGAGCTCGACCGTTCGGTCCTTCGACCCGTCGGACGCGACGATCAACTCGAGGGACTCCCGTGGATAGTCGAGCGTGAACGCATTGGCGACCTTCTCCTCGATCACCTCCTCTTCGTCGTAGGCGGCGATGATCAGACTGACCCGCGGCAGCGTCGAAGAGGGGCTTCGATCGGTCCGATCGTCGGCGGTTCCGCGCAGGCGATCGAGGATCAGCAAACAGAGCGGGTAGCCGAGATGGGCGTAGAAGATGAGCCCGATCGAGAGCCAGAAGAGGATCTCCAGTGCCATCTCAGCGATTATCGGGGGATCCGCCCCCGGTATCGAGGAGTCGCCCGTAGAGAGCGGCCGTCTGCTCACCGATTCGGCTCCAGGCGTACTTTCCTGCCGCGAGTTCGAGCGAGGCTTCCGCGAGGGCGTGGAGCTCGTCCGGAGAGGCCAGGAGTTCGGCCAGCAACCTCCCCAAGGCCTCGGAGTCACCCGCCGGATGCAGCCGCGCTGCCCCATCCGCAGCGATCTCCGGAAAACCGCCGACGTCGCTCAACACCAGAGGCTTACCGAAGGCGAGGGCCGCATAGAGGACTCCCGACTGCTCGATGTTGCGATAGGGAAGACAGACCAGATCCGCACGTCGCATGAAGGCCGGGATCTCCTGATCGGGAACGAAACGCTCCACGAAGCGGACTCGGCCAGGCCGCGCGTCGGCGAGTTCCCTGAGTCCGTCCATCGCCATCATCGGCTTGCCCACCACCCAGAGCTCGGCATCGGGAACATGGTCCATGGCCTCGATCAGCAAGTCACAGCCTTTGTAGGGACGAATCAACCCGAAGGCGAGGATGACCGGCGCGTCGACCTCGGCGAGTTCGGACGGGAGTGGTTCCTCGTTCGCCTGGCGGGTCAGGTAGTCGAGAGCGCCGTGGGGAATCACCTCGATGCTCTCCGCTGGCACCCCGAAATCCTCCGCCAACCTGCGGGCTCCGTGGTCGGTGTGGGAAACGACCGCATCGAAGCGGGCCAGCAGGTTCGAGAGCTGTCGACCGATCCGACTCTCCGCATCGGGGAGTCGCCAGTGCATGGTGAATACACGTGGGTGCCGGGAGCCGAGCAGGTGGGAGTCGATGCCGGGCAGCGGCAGCCATTGCCAGTGGACGATGTCAGGGCCACCTGGCTGCTTCAGCGATCTCGCGTAGGAGAGCATCTCCGGGACGTGCTCGACGGCGCGCAGACCGCGACGGATCAGCGGATGGGTTCCACCGAAACGGTCGGCAGCGCGATAGAAGCGCTCCTGGACCAGGTAGCCCCGCGCTTCGGGAACCGGACCATGAGGGAAACGGCTGGTTACCAGTTCGACCTCCACTCCCGCGTCGACCAATCCCCCACACAGTGCGTGGTCGTAAGGCGGCGTGAAAGCCGGTGGATCCACGACCTGGACGGCGATCGGATTCTCCGCTGAGGCGGTCATCTGTCTCCATTCTCCCCTCAACGGCGGCCAAGATCCGCCAACGCCGGTTCAGTTCTCAGGTGATCGCATCCTCGTCGCGAGACTCGGCCTCGATCACATCACTGGTCACGGCCGGACCTCGACCCCCTGTCTGGGCTTGGTCATCGGACTCGACCGCACGCAGAGAGGACAGCCTCTCGAGCACCGCAGAGGGTCTCAGCAGATCGACTGCGGCAGCGCGCTCGTGATCGTGGAGGAACCCGGTCAGGAAGAGAACGGCGGGGTAGGCAGCGAGCAGGCCGAGCCGAATCGCGAAGGAAGCGATGCCGTCGATTGGCGTGAGCATGGTCCCGGCCGCCACGAGTCCTGATGCGAGCACCAGGACCTGAAGTAGACGAGGCCACTCATACGGCACCGGGAACAGTCGCTGTGTGACAACGAACATGATCGCCAGGGTGATCGCATATGAACAGACCAGTGCGACTCCCGCACCGACGATTCCGAAACGAGGGATCAACAAGAAGTTCAGTCCCACGTTCGCCGCGGTGCCGGCAACTGTCGCAGGGAAGCTGAACTCGGTCCTTCCCGTACGACCGAGTACGACCACCAGGACCAGGTAGAGCGCGAACAGCATCATCCCGAGAGAGACCAGACCTACCGCCTCGTAGGAGGCGAAGAAACGCGGCGCGGCCAGCAACCTCACGATCCACGGTGAGAAGAGCCAGAGGGCGGCCACGACCAGACTGCAACCTGCCACGAACCAGCTGACGATCACCGCGTAGGTGCGGGCCGCCTCGCCTTCATCCCGGATGCTGTAGGCGAGAGGTGGCCAGGCGAGCTGGAAGCCCTTGACCAGCACGGTGACACCCTGGGCGAACTTGACCGAGAGCGAATACAGACCTGCGTCGGCGAGGCTGGCGAGCCTGACCAGCATCAGGCGGTCGATGAAGTTGAGCGAGTAGAGGGACAACTCCGCCGGCATGGTCGGGAACCCGAAGCGCAGCATCCTCCGCAGCAGTCCAAGATCTGGCCGGGCGAATATCCGACGCGACTGCACCGCGAGCAGGGCCAGCAGAAAGGCGCCACCGCTCAGGTACTGGCCGAGCAGGAGGCCCTGCGCGCCCTCGCCGCGGAACACGACCAGATACACGGTCAGGGGAATCGTCAGCGCGACATTCGAGACGGTGACGACGAGATATGCCTTGGCGCGCTCGTCGAGCCTGAACAGGGTGAGACAGAAGTCGTACATCGTGTAGATCCAGAGTCCGAAGACAGCGATCCTGGCGAGCGTGGGATCGGATCGGTCGAGCAGCAGATTCGAGAGCTCGTCGGCGAACGGAAACGCGGCCGCGAGAGAGACGGTTGCCGAAGTGAAAAGCAGAACGAAGCCACTCGCCACGACGCGATTCGGGTTCTCGTCCTCCCGATAGAAGAACCGCATCATCGCCTCGGTCATGCCGAGCCGGATGATGATGCTGGCGGCGATCACCGTGGTGATCAGGACCTCTGCGGCCCCATAGTCAGCAGGGGTGAGATAACGGGTGTAGAGCGGCAGCAGCGCTACCGCGATCAGCTTCGAAAGTACGCTCGAGGTGGTGTACGCGGCGCCGGTGGTTGCGAGCCTCCTCAGATAGCCGCTCATCGATCCTCAACCCCGGTCGAGCGAACGACCCCCGAATGCCGCCGCCAGAGCCAAGAGAGCCCAGGTCAGCGGATCGGTGAGGAATCCCGCGTAGCCCATGGTGTGAGCGAAGAGCAGACAGAATCCTGCGGCCAGTCCCATCCGGACCTGGAGAGTGAGGAGACGAGCCCCGCCGGAAGCCGGAGCTCCCCCGAGACCCGGGGCCACGGACCGCAGGCCGCCGAAGAGCGTCCAGAGCGCGGTCAACAGGACCAACGCGTAGGCGGTGAGGCCCAACACGCCCTGCTCCGCGGCGATGGTGATGGCCTCGTTGTGTGAAACCGAGGTCTGGTCCGGGTCGAGACCCTCACGTTCGGCGAAGGCGCGAGAGAAGGAACCCGACCCCCAACCAGCGAAAGGGCGATCCACAGCCAGCGCCAGTCCCCCGGAGACGAGGCTCGTCCTGCCGCTGGTCGCAGCCGCTGCAGCGCCACGGGAATCGTCGCGATCAGCCCCGAGGAACACCGCCGCGAGGATCGCGAGGACGGCTAGCGGTGCTGCGACCACGGCCCAACGGAGGTCGTACCTCAGCGCCACCAGGACCAGGAGACCGACCACCAGCGAGATGAAACTCGACTGGGACCACGCGAACAGCAGACCCGCCCAGAGGAAGGCGAGAGCGAGGGAGAAGAGGAGGCTGCGCCGTCTGTCGCCTATCCAGACCAGACAGGAAACACCGAGGAGCAGTGCCAGGGCGAGGTAACGACCGTAGATGTTGGGGTCCCAGAACAGGGAATTGGCGCGGAAGTAGAGATGGAAGTCGTTCGACGCGATCAGCGCCGGGTTCCAGAAGATCTCCCCGATCGCGGCCTGGACGATCGCGATGGTGGCGAAGAGGACGGCCTGGACGGCGACGATGAGCAGACACTTCATCACCACCTCCCTTCGCCACTCGATCGCGACCAGCGACGCGTAGAGCGCGGCGAACGGTACGAGGAAGAACGCGACGACCTGAGCTGCGGATGGAATGTCGACCGACCAGATCGCCTGGAGCGCGTAGAGGATCACGGCGGCACCCAACACGAGGTCGAGAGGTCGGGAAGAGAGCCCGGCAGGGCCCGGCTTGCGGGAGATGACGGAGTCCCAGAATGCTGCGATCACCGCAGCGGCGATCACCAGATAGAGCGGGATCAGCAGGTTGGAGGTATCTCCACCGAGATCGACCGGTATCCGGAAGGGCAGGGCTGCCACCACCAAGAGCGGCAGGGCGATCGCGTGACGTCGGAAGAGCCACGCGAGCGCTCCGAGGAGCGCCAGACCGACAAGAGCGAGCACCGTAAGGATGACCGGGGATTCCCGGAGGTCCGCCAGTGGCCCATCCCAGGCGAGTCCGCAGATCAGGACGAAGGCGAAGAGGAGGGCGAGGAGGATCGAACCCCAGCGGAGCCTGCGATCTGCTGCCAGCAAACCGCCTCCGGCGAGCAATCCCGAGACGATCAGCAGAGCGAGCTCCAGCGAGTCGCTCATCGCTCGGGCCTCCTGCCGAGGCGTATCGGTTCACCGGCGGTCGCCTCGCGCTGCAGGTCGGCGAGGCCGATCCTCAGCCGGTACCGGCCAGGCTCAGCGGGCTCTCCAGTCTCATCCAGACCATCCCAGGGAGCGCAATGACGTCCCGGTCCAGCGAGGGGCCGAGCGGAGAAGAGTCGCCTGACGGTCTCGAGGCGGTCGAAAGCGACGATCTCGGCACTGACCCTGTCGTCGCGCTGGAGGTAGAAAGAGATGGGGATACCCGGCCCTCGCTCGCCTCTGGGGCACTCGCGGAACGCCGCTCTCGTGGTCTCGACGTCACTGACCACGGTGCCCTCGGCCCGGAGTTGCTGGGTGACGAAGATCGCGGCCAGGGTGCTCACCACCAGCAACCCGATCACGACGATCGGGATCGGGTTACCCGCGCGTCGATCTGTCGAACTCAGACGCCCGAAGCCTTGTCCGAGCCCAGGACCACCACCACGGAGGCTCCGCCTGCCTGCGGTCGGATCTCTGAGCTGATTGGCTGGATCACGCCGATTCCCACCGCCGAGGCGACGTCACCAGCCTCATCCTCACCGGCAGGCTCGAAGTAGACGATGCTCGAGTCGAAAGGCTGGTCGCTGTTGCCGACCGGGGTCACGCGGTAACCGAGCTTCTTGACCCGGTTCGCGTAGTCGGCAGCGAGACCTGCCGACGAGGTGCTGTTCAGGACAGCCACCTGGGTATTTGCCGCCTCACCCCCGGCACTCTGGCCGGAATCGGAGCCCCCACGTGTGGTGGCGAAGACGACCCCGCCGATCAGCAGCAGCGCGCCGACCGCGATCACTGCCAAGACACGCCCGTCGGGAAGTCGGCTCCGTGCTCCGGCGGTGCGCTCGAGCATGCGCTCCTTGCGCTCGGTGGCTTGGCGGGCGAGCTCGGCCCGACGAAACCCCTCGGCACGGGAGGCATCCGCCGCCGCCTCGGGGTTCTCGACCAGATACTCGGCGTTCTCACGCAGGCGCCGAACGTCACGCCCCTGGACGAAGTAGAGGAGCGCGAGTACCGCTACCCCGAGGAAGGCTGCAATTCCGGCGACGGCACCTATCTGCTGAAGGATTTCCATAAGGGGGCGCGGCGGGGGATTCTAGTCGCCCAGCGGCAGGGAGTCCGGCCCGAGCCGGAATTGCTCAGGCATCGAGGGTCGTCGAGTTGATCCGTCGACGCTCCGACGCGAGCTCGATCAGCCAATCGGAGATGGCGGACTCGTCAGCCTCCCTGATCAACTCTTCGGCCTTGCCGACTGCGCCTTGAACCCATTCCGGATCCACCGGTGCCCTCCTGACCGCGCGCAGGATCCGCTCAGACGAGGTCGGCTGCGAGCGCTCGTCGGAATTGAACAGTTCCTCGTGGAGCTTCTCTCCAGGTCGCTTACCGATCACCTCGATGGCGATGTCGGTCTCCGGCTCGAGTCCTGCGAGCCGGATCATGTTGTGTGCCAGATCCACGATCTTCACCGGCTCGCCCATGTCGAGCACGAACACCTCACCGGTTCCTGCACCCAGATCGCCCGCGCGGATCACCAACTGGACTGCCTCGGGAATGGTCATGAAGTAGCGGGTCATCTCTGGGTCGGTGATCGTCACCGGTCCTCCCCGTTCGATCTGGCTGCGGAAGATCGGGACCACGCTGCCTGACGAAGCGAGGACGTTCCCGAACCTGACCGCCATGAACCTGGTCTGTGGGTGCTTCTTGCCGGCAGCCTCGATGATCCACTCCGCCAGCGCCTTCGATGCGCCCATCACGGTCCTGGGATCGACCGCCTTGTCGGTCGAGACGAGCAGGAACCGTTCGCATCCGGAAGCCGCTGCGGTCTGCGCGGTCACCATCGTGCCGAGCGAGTTGTTGCGGACGGCTTCCAGCGGATTCGCCTCCATCAGCGGCACGTGCTTGTAGGCAGCGGCGTGGAAGACCACATCCGGCGTGTGCTGCTGCATCACCTCCAACATCCGATCTGGTTCCCGACAATCGGCGAGCACGGCCTCGGTGCGGGCGAAATGCCGCTCCTCGGTCATCTCACGGTCGATCTTGAACAGATTGTCCTCGGCGTGATCGAGCAATACGAGCTTCCTCGGGCCGACCCGCGCAACCTGTCGGGCCAGCTCGGAGCCGATCGATCCTCCGGCCCCGGTGATCATCACGGTCTTTCCCTCGAGGTAGGCGCCCACTCGATCGAGTTCCATCACCACCGGATCGCGTCCGAGGACGTCCTCGACCTGGACCTCACGCAGCTGCTTGGTCAACTGCACCCCTCCACGCAGCAGTTCGAACACCGTGGGAAGGGTCCGGACGGTCACATCGCGCTCGCGACACGCCGCTACCACCCGGCCTCGAAGCTCCCCCGGAGCCGAGGGGATGGCGATGGAGACCTCATCCGGCTCGATCTCGTCGAGGACTTGGCCGATCTCGTCCGTGGTGCCGAGCACCTTCACACCATGGAGACGCATACCCCGCTTGCGTGGATCGTCGTCGAGGAACGCGACGGCGTTGGCGCCGAGGTTCGGGTTCAACTGGAGCTCCCGAACGACCATCTGACCTCCCGAGCCAGCTCCCACCACGAGGACCTCCCTGGAATCCGAACCGGCCTTGCGGGAAGGTCGTTCGATGAACATCCTCACCAACAGGCGTGCCCCGCCGACCAGAGTGAGGGTGAGCAGGAAGTCGAAGACGATCACCGAACGCGGCAGCGGGTACGGGAACGGCTCGATCAGGAGGAATCCGAGCACCAAGATGACGGTGGAGATCGCGACTGCCCGCAACACCACGGCGTAGTCGGTCAAGCGGAAGTAACGCCACCACTTCTCGTAGAGCCCCGAGATCGCGAAGACGCAGAGCTTCCCAACCACCACGAAGCCGATCGAGAGCGTGAGCATCTCCACGTACCGCTCCGGTATCCCGCCCTGGGTATCGAGGAACCTCAGGCGGAACGCCAGGTAGAACGAGGCCGCGACGAGAATCGCGTCGGCGACGACTTGGGAGATCCGATGCCTGTAGACAGGGTCAAACCGTTCCATGCAGGAAAACGAGTCTAGTCGCCCGAGACACCGCTGCGAGGAAGTTCCCGTGCGCCCGCTCCGTGGCTCGCGTCCCTAGGATGTGAACCGCCGGAGAGTCGCCGAAGCGCTCGCGACTCACTGGCAACCAAACAATGACCGACGTAATCCTCGATCCACTGATCAACTTCTGTGTCGATGTCATCGGCGAGATCGGTTACGCCGGGATATTCGTCCTGATGCTCCTCGAGAGCGCCTGTATCCCGATCCCGAGCGAGGCCACCATGCTGTTCGCCGGCTTCAAGGTGAGCGACGGCGACCTGACTCTGGTCGGTATCACCGCTGCAGGGGTGATCGGGAACCTGATCGGATCATGGGTCGCCTATGCAGTCGGTTATTTCGGCAGGCTCGAGCTCCTCGAGCGTCACAAGGTCTTCCATGTGAACCAGAAGCACCTCGCCACTGCGGACCGCTGGTTCGAGCGCCACGGAGAGGCGGCTGTCTTCTTCACCAGGCTGCTGCCGATAGTCAGGACCTTCATCTCCCTGCCTGCGGGGGTGGCACGAATGCCGTTCGGTCGCTTCACCCTGTTCACGGTGCTCGGATGCATCCCGTGGGTGCTCGCGCTGGGCTACCTCGGCACCCTCGCCGGAGAGAACTGGCGGGAATGGAAGGACTATCTGCACTACTTCGACTACGTGGTCGCGGCGGCGATCATCGGTGGAGTCGTCTGGCTGATCGTTCGCTGGAGACGCAATCGAAGGGATGGGGACTCCGGTGACGAGACGGCGGCGGCAAAGGCAGGGACCGGATCCTGAGCGAGCCCGGTCAGCAGGTCAGCGGAGAGGGAGAGATCCCGATCCGCCAGGCAGTTGCCATGGGTCTGATCCAGGGGCCGACGGAACTGCTTCCGGTCTCGAGTTCGGCGCACCTGAGCCTCGGCCCATGGATGGCTGGCTGGGACTGGAACCGGATAGACCCCGAGATCCGGAAGAGCTTCGAGGTGGCCGTCCACGCCGGCACGGCGTTGGCGCTGCTGATAGGGCAACGGCGCCTGATCGAATCGGAGTTGCGGGCATTCGACCTGAGGCGGGCATCCGTCCTCCTCCTCTCCTTCATCCCGCCCGCATTGATCGGGTACTTCTTCGAACGTCAAATCGAACAGCGGCTGGGTGGACCCGAGGCCACTGCTGCGGGGCTACTGGCGGGCTCTGCGGCGATGGTCGCTGCGGACCGGAGCCCTCAGGAGCGAGGTAGAGGGGACGCCACCGCCGTGGATGGACTGTGTCTCGGCGTCGGTCAGGCAGCGGCACTGGCTCCGGGTGTGTCACGAAACGGTGCGACCCTGACCGCTGCGCGGTTGCGCGGGTTCAGCCGCGAGCAGTCGAACATCCTCTCGAGGACCGTGGCACTCCCGGTGATCGTGGGTGCGGCTCTGTTGAAGGGAGACCGGTTGCGCAAGAAGGGGATCTCCCGGGCGAACCGTCGGGCGCTCGCCGCTGGAACCGCTGCCTCCTTCGGCTCGACCCTCACCTCTCAGGCACTGATCGGGCTGGTCGAGCGTGACCGAGCGCTCTGGCCCTATGCGCTCTACCGGAGTGGACTTGCAGCGGTGACCTTGCTCAAACTGAGATCCGAGCGCCGGAAGCGCCCTGCTGGAGATTCGGGTTCGACGAACAACGGCGCCTCGCACCGAAACGGCGCCGCGACGAACGGCAGTATCGGGACCGTGTCGGGAACCGCCAAACCGGGAACGGACAGTTGAGCCCCGAGGACGCGTATGGCCGCGCTGGTGTGAGCCAAGGTACCGCCGATGAGGCGGTGAGTCGCCTCGTCGGTGCCCTAGGTGCGGCACGGCGTCAGACCCTGCTACCGAGCGGTCACTACGCGAACGTGGTTGCAGTCGGTGACGATCTCGGGATCGCCATCACTACCGACGGTGTGGGCACCAAACTCCTGATCGCCGAGCAACTCGGGCGCTGGGACACCGTCGGGATCGATTGCATCGCGATGAACGTCAACGACGTGATCTGTGTCGGAGCGGAGCCGATCGCTCTGGTCGATTATCTGGCGGTCGACAAGGCAGATCCCGATGTTGCCGAGCAGATAGGGAAGGGGCTGGCCACAGGAGCCGAGATGGCCGAGATCGACATCGTCGGAGGGGAGCTGGCGCAACTCGGCGACATCGTGAACGGACTCGATCTGGCGGGAGCCTGCTTCGGGGTGGTCGCTCCGAACGACCTGATCACCGGCAGTGGTATCCGTCCAGGAGACGCGATCATCGGTCTACCCTCGAGCGGGCTGCACTCGAACGGCTACACCCTGGCACGCAGCGCTCTAGAGGATCTCGGATGGGACGACGAGACCCTTGGGCGTCCACTCGGGGAGGCGCTGCTCGAGCCGACGACGATCTATGTCAAGTCGGTGATGGCGCTGATCAGGTCGGCAGTGGAGGTGAGGGGGCTCGCCCACATCACCTCCGGCGGGCTCGAGAACCTGCTCAGGCTGGATGCAGACGTGACCTACGAGATCTCCGACCCGTTGGAGCCCACAGAGATCTTCACGCTGATCGCGGAGCGGGCCTCGGTGGCGGATGAGGAGATGCATCAGGTCTTCAACATGGGGTGCGGGTTCTGTGTGGTGGTCCCCGAAGGCGACGAGCCGGAGGCCGTCTCGATCCTCGGAGAGTTCCATCCGGGTGCGCGACGGATCGGTTCGATCACCGCAGGCGAGCGCACCGTAATCCGCGCGGGTTGACCGAGCGCGGACGGGGGCCGGACGCGACCAGACGCACGGGTCTTGCCGGATAACCTGCGTTCCGGCAGGAAGGTCCATCCACAGAACACCGGAGCATGCTCGAGCCAGAGTCCAAACAGATCATCGGCGCGGTCCTGGTAGACCGCTATCGCATCCAGTCGAAACTGGGCAGCGGGGGTATGAGCACCGTCTACCTCGCGGTGGATCTCACGTTGGATAGGCCAGTGGCGATCAAGCTCTTGCACCGTGAGATCGCGGGGACCGATCACCAGCTCCTGAGGTTCCGCAAGGAAGCCAAGTCGGCCGCTCGACTGAGCAATCCCAATCTCGTGCCCGTGATCGACGCGGGGGAGCAGAACGGCAGACCGTTCATCGTGTTCGAATACGTCGAAGGGCAGACGCTGAAGGAACTGATCCTCGCCAGAGGGCCGCTCCCCGTGGATCAGGCGGTCGCCTACTCGATCGAGATCGCACGTGGTCTGCAGGCCGCCCACGAGAACCTGCTGGTCCACAGGGACGTGAAGCCGCAGAACGTGCTGATCGACAGGGAAGGGCGGGCGCGAGTCACGGATTTCGGGATCGCGAGGTCCCTCGAAGACGACGGGGTGACCGACACAGGTGAGGTAGTCGGGACCACCGATTACGTGTCACCTGAACAGGCGAGCGGTGAGCCGGCTGACGAGCGATCCGACATCTATGCCCTGGGAATCGTCCTCTACGAACTGCTCACCGGCGAGGTGCCGTTCCAGGCAGAGAGTCAGGTAGCGGTGGCGATGAAACACGTCAGTGAGCGGATCCCCGACGTCGCAGTGGAACGACCAGGGGTTCCTGCCACGGTGGCAGCAGTGGTCGATCGGGCCACCGAGAAGGATCCTGACAGGCGCTACGAGTCGATCGCCGAGATGATCGCCGACCTGGAGATCTCCCTCGACGAGAGCACCGCACGGGCGCCGGCGCTCCGACGCTCGGATCAGGCCACGACCGTGCTCAAGACCGTGCCACCCGCGCGGAAGCCGTTGACCGCCTCGGGCAGAGGCTCCAGATCCGGGTGGAAGGCGGCAGTCGGGCTGGGCGGAGTTCTGCTGATCATCGGAGCACTCGTGTGGGGAGGAGGACAACTCGGGGGCTGGGGCACCTCGAGTCTGCCGGTAGCGGCGATCGGTGATTTCGACCCGGAGGGCGATGGAGTCGAACACAGCACAGAGGTAGAGAGGATCGTCGACGGTGATCCTTCGGGCAGTGCATGGAGCAGCGAGACCTACTCCGTCGAGTCCTTCGGCAACAAGAGCGGGATGGGGTTCTGGGTCGAGACGGAGGGCCCACAATCGGTCGAGCAGGTGGATCTGAGACTCTCGGAGGCAGGCGCGTCGGTCACCGTCTACTCGGCACCGGAGGCGGGAGGTCCACCCGACTCGCTGAGCGGCTGGACACCAGTCGGTCGAGCTGATGGTCTGGGGAAGAAGGCGACGATCGCACTCGACTCCAACGGACCGAGTTCCTACTACCTGATCTGGTTCACGCGCCTGCCAGCCTCTGACGGGGGCGACGGCTACCGAGTCGAGGTGAGCGACCTCGACCTGATCGGCTAAGACCGGAACTCGTCCCGGGCCTGTTTTTCCTCGACGGCCAACTCCAGCAGCCGGTTGCAGAGGTCGGAGTAGGACAACCCGGTCTGTTCCAGCAGGCTCGCGTAGACGCTGGTCGGGGTGAACCCGGGGATCGTGTTGACTTCATTGAGCAGGACCCGGTCGCCCTCGACGAAGAAGTCACAGCGGGCCATGCCTCTGCAACCGGCGATACGGAAGATCTCAGCGGCGAGCTGCTCCACACTCGACATCACAGAAGCCGGTAGGTCAGCCGGGACGACCAGATCCATGCCGCCCTCCTGATATTTGGCCTCATAGTCGTACCAATCAGCGTTCACCCGCAGTTCGCCGGGGCGGGAGGTGATCAACTCCCTGTTGCCGAGTACCGAGCACTCGACCTCCTTGCCGGCTGAGTTGCCTTCGATGATCACGCGTGAGTCCATGGAGGCTGCCAGCTCCACAGCGGCCGGCAGATCGTCAACGTCCTCGACTCTCGAGATCCCCAGGCTCGAGCCGCCGTGAGCCGGCTTGACCCACAGGGGGAGGTCGAATCCCTCCACGCCTTCCGGCTTGGGATCTTCGATCGTCGCCTCCCGATAGGGAACCTGCGGGATACCCGCTGCCGCCGCAACCGACTTGAGCGCCAACTTGTCCATACAGATCGCCGACGCCTCGACTCCGGAGCCCACATAAGCGATGTCGAGGACTTCGAATACCGCCTGGACGCTCCCGTCCTCGCCCCCGGGACCGTGCAGGACGGGGAACGCCACCTCGCAATCGAGCAGTCCACCGGTCGGCCGGAACTCGATCGGTTGGCCGTCGCTCATCCATCCGCCCTCACGCGTGATCAGGACATCGATGACCTCGTGCCCTGCAGCGCTCAACGCCTCGCTGACCGATCTGCCCGAGCTCAGGGAGACATCGTGCTCAGCCGAGATCCCGCCGCTCAGTACGGCGACCCTCACGATCCTCCGCCCACGGTCAGGGTCACCGTGTCCCCACGCTGGACCCGGGAGTCGGCTGACGGATACTGGTCGATCACCAGCCCGAAATCCTCGGGGGGCGAGGTCGAGTCGATCCGTACGACCACCTTCAGGCCCAGCCTCTTCAGCTGTTTAACTGCGGTCGAACGGTCCTCGCCGATCACATCGGGCAGCACCACCGCTCCGGAAGAGACGAATATCGTCACCTGACTTCCCTTCTTGACCTTCGTACCGGCCGAAGGCGCCTGATCCACCACCTCCCCAGCGGGCGCGGAGGCGTCCTGCTGCACGACGTTCGCCGTCAGGCCAGCGGATTCCAGCTCGGCAAGGGCGGCATCCAGCTGAGACCCGACGAGATCAGGAACCGTGGATTTGGCAGTCCCGGAGGAGACCACGAGCTTGACGGTCGAACCGACCGAGATCTCCGTTCCGGCTGCAGGATCCGTCCTGGTGACCAGTCCCTTCGGAACGGCATCTGAGGGCTTGTTGATCAAGCTGACCACCAGCCCCTGGTCCTCGAGGCGCCTACGGGCCTCCTTGGGACCGAGACCCGAGACATCGGGGATCTCGACCAAGGCGGGGCCAGTGCTCACGCTCAAGGTCACGGTGCTTCCCTCATCCACCACCGAGTCGGGCAGAGGGTCCTGTTCGAGAACCGTATTCCTGGTGGCCAGATTCGGGACCGGGTCGATCTCGGCGTCGAGGCCTTCTTCCTCCAGGCGAACCACGGCGACCTCGGAGGTGAGGCCGGTCACGTTCGGCACCGTGACCGACCCCGGTCGGGTGAGCAGGAATGCAACCAACCCCGCGACCGCCGCGACGAGCACACCGGCGATGATCAGATTCCTCCGGCGCTTTCGGGCCGCCTCTTCGTCTTCGCTCTCGGTAGTCTCTCCGGCGTCACGGATCTGGGTGGCACCGGTCTCGGCTGCTGCCAACGCGGCGGCATCCTGCCGGCGTGGCTTGTCTGGGTTCTTCATCGCTGCGTCGAGGGCGATCTTGAAGGCGTCTGCATCCTTGAATCGTTCCCCGGGATCCTTCGAGAGAGCGCGCATCACCACCGCGTCGAGCGCAGGGGGGACCTTGGGGTTGATCGCACTCGGACGCTTGGGGGTCTCCGTCACCTGCTTCAGGGCGACGGACACCGCCGAATCGCCCTTGAACGGGACGGTGCCGGTCAAAGCCTCGTAGAGGATCACACCGATCGAGTAGATGTCCGAACGGCGCGTCGTCTCACGACCTTCGGCCTGTTCCGGGGACAGATACTCGGCCGTGCCCATCACCGTTCCGGCCTGGGTGATGTCGGAGGCCTCGCCCCCTGCGATGCCGAAATCGGCGACCTTCGCTCTGCCCTCCTCGTCGATCAGCACGTTCTGCGGCTTGAGATCCCGGTGGACGATGCCTTTCCGGTGGGCGAATTTCGCGGCGGCGAGAATCTGCTCGACGAACGCAACTGCATCGGGGACACTCATCCCGCCCTTGACCAGATCCTTCAGCGAAGGACCATCCACGTACTCCATGGCGATGAAGTAGGTATCGCGGAACTCCCCGCGATCGAACACGCTGACCACGTTCGGGTGCTGCAGGCCTGCGGCCGACCGGGCCTCACGCTGGAACCGCTCGACGAACTCCGAGTCCTGGGCGAACCGGTCGTGGAGGATCTTGATCGCCACCTCCCGATCGAGTTCGGTGTCGTCGGCCAACCAGACATCGGCCATACCGCCGGTGCCGACCTTCCTGATCAGCTTGTACCGCTCGTCTACGACGGTCCCCTTCCTCGCGCTAGCCATCGAGGGCCTCCTGCATCACCTGAGCTGCGATCGGAGCTGCGACATCGCCGCCATAGCCGCTGGTGCACTCGACCGTCACTGCGACTGCGATCTCGGGCCGATCTGCAGGGGCGAAGCCGATGAACCAGGCTTGATTCGGCGCGTCGCAACCCGGTCTTCCCGATACCTCGGCAGTTCCCGTCTTGCCGGCGACATCGACGCCGTAGAGCGCCGCGGCGGTTCCCGTTCCCTCCGAGACCACGTCCTTCATGATCTCGGTCAGTTGCCTGGCGGTGCGCCGATCCATCACCTTGGCGCAGGTCTCCGGGTCGAGTTCGTCGACTCTCTGGTCTACATCGATCACCTTGGACCACAGTCTGGGGCACATCCGCTCTCCGCGATTCGCGACCGTGGCCGCGACCTCCGCCATCTGGAGCGGGGTCACCAGCAGGCGCTCCTGGCCGATCGCCACCCGGCCGACATCGATTGCATCGGCGGCGGTCAGGAGCGAACTACCGTCGTAGACGCCAGAGGTCGCCAACTGGAAGCTCGGGTAGTCGATCTCGGGCTTCTCGTTGAAGCCGTAACGGTCCATGTAGTCGAGCAGGGTTCCCGCGCCTACCCTCTCCCCGACCCTCGCCATCGCGGTATTGACCGAGTAGGTCAGAGCTGTGGCGAAGTCGATCTGACCGAAGGACTCTCCCTGAGAGTTCGAGAGTGGAACACCATCGATCGTCTGAGGGCTGCTGCCATCCAGGGTCGAGTCCGGATCGAACTCTCCGGTGTCGAGTGCCGCTGTGGCGGTCACCACCTTCATGGTGGAACCGGGCGGATAGCCGGACTGAGTCGCCCGGTTGAAGAGCGGCGCGGCCGGATCGGTGTTGAGCTGGGAGTAGTCGTCGGGAATCAGATTCGGGTCGTATTCGGGAGTGCTCACCATCGCTCGAATCTCCCCGGTCTTCGGGACCATCGCAACCACGGCCCCCGCCTGACCCGCCAGGCCGTCGAGAGCCGTCTGTTGAACACTCGCATCGAGAGAGGAGACGAGGGTCGACCCCTCCTGCTTGTGTCCCGAAAGCTCGTCGAGGATGGACAGGAACTCCGACTTGTCACCGATCAACTCGTCGTTGTGTGCGAGCTCCGTTCCTACCCGCCCGCGTTCGGTGTAGCTGTAGCCGATCGGATTCCCGAACAGACCTCCGTAGGGGTACTCGCGAATCCAGATCCGGTTCTTGCCGGTGCCCGAAGGCAGGGATCTGGCGATCACCTGGCCGTCCACCGAGCGGATGTCACCCCGGTGTATGCGCTGTTCGAGCAACAGGGCGCGGCGGTTCTCGGCATTGGCCTTCAGCCCGGGAGCATCGAAGACCGACCAGTAGGAGGTGAATCCGAGCAGCAAGACGAACAAGGCCAGGATGAACGCGAAGAGCTTGACGATCTGGCCGTTCATACGAGATCACCAGCCTGCTGCGTCCGCGCATGTCGCCGAGCATCATCGGAGATCATCAACAGCAGCGCGAACAGGATCATGTTGGCGATGATCGACGACCCGCCGTAGCTGATCAGAGGGAGGGTCACCCCGGTCAGGGGGATCACCCTGGTTACCCCGCCGATGATCACGAAGGCCTGAAGAGCGAAAACCGCCGTCAGGCCGGTGGCGAGGAGCTTCGAGAACCCGTCATTTGCCACCAGGGCGGTCTTGAAGCCGCGCGCAGCGATCATCAGGTAGATGAGGATCACCGCTGCTCCTCCGAACAGACCGAGCTCGTTGACGATCACCGAGTAGACGAAGTCCGTATGCGGTGCTGGCAGGATCGCTCCGCAGGAGGGGAACTGTTCGGCGCAGTCAGCCGAGACCTGTGGCAACTCGAGTAACGACGAACCGAGGCCTTGGCCGAAGAGGCCTCCATCCGCCTGAGCGAAGAGGGATTGTGAGATCTGATAGCCGGCGCCGCTTGCGTCGGCGAAGGGATCGAGCCAGATGTCGAACCTCTCTCCGACGTGTCCGACCGTACTGGCGAAGAACCAGGCGCCGAGGAGGAACAGTCCGAGGCCGATGATCACGAACGAGATCCGCGCTGTGGCTACGTAGATCAGGGCCAGGAAGACGCCGAAGAACATCAGCGAGCTCCCGAGGTCTCGGATGAAGATGAGCATCAGCATGGCGATGCCCCAGACCACCAACAGGGGTCCGAGATGCTTGAGAGGAGGCAGGGTCACACCGAGGATCCGCCTCGCGCCAACCACCAGGACCTCGCGTTTCTCCCTCAGGTAGCTCGCGAGGAAGATGACTATGCACAGCTTTGCAATCTCGGTCGGCTGGAATGTGATCGGCCCGAGCTGGATGGAGAGGTAGGCGTCGTTGGTGATCGCGCCGATCCCCGGTACCCGGGGCAGGAGGAGAAGAGCTATCCCGGCTGATGCGATCACGTAGCGGTATCGCTCGAGCACGTGGTAGTCGCGCAGGAAGATGATGGTCGCCGAGAACGCGATCAGGCCGAGGACGAACCAGTTCGCCTGATCCCGAGCGAGATCGGCGTTCATCCGATAGATCATCACCAATCCGAAAGCGGCCAGCAGCGCCACCAGAGGAAAGAGGAAGGGATCCGCATCCGGTAGGCGCCAACGGATTATCAAGTGCGCGCCAACGCAGAGTGCGAGGAAGTAAGCGCCGTAGAAGAGGCTCGTTCCACCAAGCTGCGCGGACTCGACGATGAAGACAGCCGTGAACCCCGCAGTGACGAGTATCGCCACGGGCAGCAGCCCGAATAGTTCCCGGCTGCGTGCGCTCACTTGGACTGCCCGTCCGGGGTCTTCTTGCCCGACCCCTCCTTCTCGTCCTTGCCGCGTTTTCCTCGATCGGTCGGCGGAGGTGTGGTGCCCTCGTTTGCGTCGATGTCGTTGATCAGGTCTGTCGCATCGTCCTTGGAGCGCAGCCGGTGGTCGACGATCACCACACGACGTGCGGGCGACAGTGAACTCGCCTGCACCCCGATCGAGTACTGCTCCGAGTAGAGATCCAGTCCGAGTGGTAACTCGTAAGGAACGCCCCGGAAGAGCGCGACCCTGCCCTGGTCATCGGTGCCTACGAAATAGACCTGCCTGCCGAGCAGGAATCCGAGCAGGATCAGGAGTCCGAGGCAGAGGGCTATCACGCCAGCGCGCACCGCGTACCGACGCGATCTGGGGGCTGGCATCGGTGAATCTCCCTTGATCCGATCGGCTGCTTCACGAACCTTGTCAGCGGTGAGACCCGCCTGTCCAGCCGTCCGGGCGATCAGGGTCACACCCTCCTCGGGGTCGTCCCCTGCATCCTCGAGACGGAATGCGACCGCCGTGATGTTGTCCTTCCCGCCCGCCTTGTTGGCAGCGTCGACCAGGCGAGACACAGCCGAGCGGAGGGTCTTCGATTCGACCAGGATTTCCGAGATCTTCGACTCGGACAGCATGGTGGTCAGTCCGTCACTGCAGAGCAGGAAGACGTCTCCGTCGCGAGCCTGCTCGGTGAACGTATCGACCTTCACGTTCGGCTCCGGACCCAGCGCCCGCGTGATGACGGAACGCTGGGGGTGCTCGGCTGCCTCCTCTTCGCTGATCCGGCCCTGACGTCTGAGCTCTTCGACCAATGAATGGTCGCTGGTGAGCTGCCTCAGCGTCCCGTCGCGCAACAGGTAGGCGCGACTGTCCCCGACGTGGCCGAAGGAGACCTGGGTACCGCCCACCAACGCCGCGGTGAGGGTGGTACCCATACCGGCCTTGGTCGCATCTTCGCCGGCAAGCAGATGGATCTCGTCGTTGGCCTTACCGAACAGCTTCTCCAGATCCTTCTCGGGGGGATCGCCGGTCGGGAACCCTGATTCGAATGAACTGGCAGCAACCCGAGAGGCGACCTCACCGGCCTGAGCCCCGCCCATTCCGTCGGCCACCGCGAACACAGGGGCCCGTGCGAAGTAGGAATCCTCGTTCGCCCGCCGCTGCTTCCCGGTATCGGTCTTGTAGGCGCTCTCGCCGACTCGCAGCATCTCAGCCGAGCTCGATTCTGAACTTGGTATCGCCGATCTCGATCACATCGCCGTCGAGGACTTCTGACTCACCCTGCAGCTCGTCTCCGTTGAGCAGCGTCCCGTTCGTGGAGTCGAGATCCTGGACGATCCAGGACCCGGCCCGACTGTAGAGGCGCGCGTGGAGGCCCGATGCGAACTTGTCGGAGATCCTGATCTCGGCCTCGTCTGAGCGTCCGATGGAGAGACCGCCGAACAGGTCGTAACGCTCCCCCCTCTTGAGGCCCTTGGCCTTGACCACGACCAACCAGGCATCCGGTGAGGAGGACTTCGAACCGACTACCTCGTGGTAGCCGGTCTCCAGACCGGGACTGGCGGTGCCGCGAAGTTCCCTCAGTGCCGTGCGAGTGACCCAGAAGAGGAACAGGTAGAGCACCGCGAGGAAGCCGAACTTGAGGACTACCGCTATGGGTTCGATGTCGCTCACTGTGCGGTCTGCCCGTAGTCTCGGATCGTCTGCCTCACTGCTCGATGTCGAAGGTGAAGACCAGCGTGCCGAGCGTGACCTCGTCCCCGGGAGTAAGGCGCGCCGAGGGAACCCTGCGGCCATTCAGTTTGATCCCGTTGGTGGAACCGAGATCGGCGATCGACCAGTCTCCGTCGTCATCGCGGGTGAGTTCGGCGTGCTGCCGCGAGATATTCGGGTCGTCGATGACACAGTCTGCTTCCTTCGACCGGCCGATCACCGCCGACGGCCCGGCGAGCACGAAACGGCGGTCGTCGAGGGTCACGACAGCCTTCGTGCCTGTGAGCTCATCGCGAGTGGTGCGCTTCTTCGCTTTCTCGACCTCGGAAGCCGAGTAGATCATCGTGTGTCCGGTCTCGCCTTGCGTGGGCTTGGATCCTTCCCGCCGTGGCGGTCGCACCAGACGCGTCTGGATACCGAACTCTCCGAGCCTCAGCCGGTCGTCGACGTCGAGATCCACCACCGGGCGGGTGAGCAGGTCATAGTCGTGTCGCCTCGCGTGTTCGAGGAGGTGAGCAGCGAGTTCCTGGGATAACGAGGACTCGTAGCCCTTCAGCCGATCGTGGTCTTCGGTCGAGAGCCACACCGTGAACTCGTTGGGTACGTACACCGTCGAGACCGAAGCCGTGCGGTGTGCGTCCATCTCCTTCGAGAGCTTCCTGGCGATCTCCACCGGTTGGACGCCCGAGGAGAAAGCACGGGAGAAGACGCCCTCGACCAGGCCCTCGATGCGTGCCTCGAGATTCCGCAAGACGCTCATGATTGGATCTCTCCTGGTTCCTTTCGCTTGAGATGAGGCAAGACAGGTTTCGGTTTCAATCCTAGGCGGTGCCCTCGGCGGCAGGCGAAGTCCGCGCGACTCCGGTGTGCCTGTTCACGCCTGAATCCTGTCCTGCCCGGCGGGTCAGGTAGAAGGCCGCTGCGATACCTCCGGCGATGGTCACGGAGAGGTCGAACGGCGAGGCTGCACCCTGCCCCAGGAGTCGCTCGGCCGTGATCAGACCAGCGATCCAGACGATGAAGCCGAGCAGATCGAGGGCGAGGAACCGCCCGCGGACGATCAGGGGGAGCGATACGGCCGCGACCGCCCAGACTGCGGCGCCGAGCAGGCACATCGGAGCGAGTGCGGGGATCAAGACCTCCGAGAGACCCGAGGTCAGGGAGTCCTCCCACCCTGCCGACGCGGGTGGAGTACCAGAGAGCAAGAGATCACGTCGGGCAACAGCCTCGATGGCGACCAGCCAGAGATAACCGACAGCAGCGACCATCGCGCGTTCCACCGCTCGCCTCGGCAGAGCCGCCAGCGCAGGGAACGCGCCAGCGAGTCCGATCGCGCCGAGGGTGGGTGCGAGGACGGGGAGGGAGAGCCCGGGACCCGGCTCGTAGGGCGCGAAGACGATGGGGAGACTGAAAATCACCAGACAGAGCGCGGCCCCGGGCGCTCCCTGCGAGAGCACGAGCCAGAATGCCGAGCCGCACACCGCTACCGCGAAAGCGGCTCTCGGTCGTGCGAGGGCCAGGAGGAACGAGAGTCCGGAGAGCGCCACCATCGCGGGGAGATGACCGCCGAGGACGAACGGCAGGCCGAGGGGGAGAAGTGCGACCAGGGCCGCGCCGAGAACCCGGGCAGAAGCGAAGCCATCCAGTCCGGAAGGCCTGAACGCTTTGACCGTGCGCTCCGCATGAGAGCCGTCGAGCTCACGAGGTGCGGGAAGTGGGGCCCCTGAGAGCGACCCCGCAACCCGCTCCAGAAGGCGTTCGAAATCGGATGCCAGAGGTCGCTCCTCCGGATCGGGATCGAGAGCCGAATCGATCCCCTCGATCAGCTCAGGTGGGAGGTCCGGGCGCACCTCTCCGAGTGAGAGGATGGGCTCGCCTATCGCCCGTGCGGTCGCAGCCGGTCCATCGCCGGTCAGCGGATGCTCGCCAGCCCAGAGCTCGTACAAGGTCAGTGCCAGCGAGTAGACATCGGCTGCAGGCCCGGGCCGAAGGCCGTCCGCCTGCTCGGGCGCCATGTAGGCCAGAGTGCCGAGCACTGCGCCCGATGCGGTGAGGGTCTCCTGTCCGGCGATTCGCGCGATACCGAAGTCGACGAGCTTCGTCTCACCCCGCTCGGAGACGAGGATGTTCTCGGGCTTGATGTCCCTGTGGACTACTCCGGCGCGATGGGCGTGGACCAGGCCGGCTGCCGAAGCTGCGCCGATCTCTGCCACAGCGCGGTCGGAGAGTTCCCCTCCTCGGGCGAGGGTCCTGACGGTGTCGCCTTCGATCAGCTCCCCGACGAGGTAGGCATATTCACCATCGCTTGCGAGTTCGTAGAGCATCGCGATGTTGCGGTGGGCGAGACGCGCGGCGGCCTGAGCCTCACGGGCGACCCGATCGGCCTCGCCGGGACTCTCGACGACCTTGACCGCCACCGAGCGACGCAGGCGTTCATCCCAGGCTCGATAGACCGTGCCGAATCCCCCGCCACCGAGGCGCTCCTCGATCAGGAAACGTTCGAGTATCAGGTCGCCCACCATTCCGTCTTTCCTCTTCCACGCCTACAGGCGTGTTCCTGCGAGAAGCTCAGGACTCTCTCAGGCGTGTCGGGCACAGAGGGCATACTGTGGTCTCTTGGACTCGATGCCAGAGCGAACACCGTCCCCGCCTGAGCGCGCGCCCCGCACGCCCGGCTCACGTAGATCTCCGCGTAACCGGTCAGGATCACGGCCTCCCACGGACGCCTACCGGAATCGCCGATTGATGGCGGTAGGCGTGCTCGTCGCCATACTCGTGCTCGGGATCTTTGCGCTCAGAGGCTGCCTCCAAGCGCGAAGCGATCGTGGAATCTCCACCTACGTCACTGCGGTCTCGACGATCATGAACGAATCGGGTTCGCGCGGAAAGCAGTTCTTCGATCAATTGGAGAGTCCCGGTGAGACCTCCGATCTCCAGTACCAGCAGCAGGTCCAGCTACTGCGCGGAGCGTCGGAATCGTTGCTGACTCGGGCAGAAGAGCTGAGCCCTCCCGGGCAGTTGATCGAGGCGAACCAGGCGGCCCTCGTCTCGCTGAGGCTGCGACGGGACGCGCTGACCAAGATCGCCGACCAGATCACCGCTGCACTCGGAGATGCTGAACGAGCAGAGGCAATCTCGGTGATCACCGATCAGATGAGTTCGCTCTACGCCAGCGATGTCAGCTATCTCCAGGGAGCGGTACCGGAGACCAGGCGAGTGCTCGAGGAGGAGGGCATCGAGGATGTACAGGTGTCGGAGGCGCGGTTCATGCCGCCTCCCCCAACCGGACTCGAGTGGCTGAGTGAGGCGAAGGTCATCTCGGCGCTCGGACTGGTCAGCGGGACCGCAACCACCACCGGTGCACACGGAATCGGCCTTCTCTCGGTCTCCGCCAACGGCGTTTCGCTGACCTCCGATTCGACCAACGAACTTGCTGCCTCGACCGGAACGATCGACGTCCAGGTCCAGAACCAAGGTGAATCCGAGGAGTCGGGAGTGGAGGTGACGGTGACCATCGACGGCGTCGCCAGCAGCGGAACCATCGACACGATCGCAGCAGGAGCCACAGCGACCGTATCCATCGAGTTGAGCCAAGCGCCCGAGACGGGAATCGAGACCACCATGAACGTCCTGGTATCCCCGGTCCCGGGAGAGTCAGTCACCGACAACAACAGCGGTGACTACCAGGTCATCTTCAATTGACCAGCGGTCCGACAGTCGCCTACCTCGGGCCAAGGGGTACCTACAGCGAGGAGGCAGTCGATCAGATCATGGAACGACTCGGGGTCGCCGAGTACGAGCCGTTGCCACGTTCATCGATCTTCGATTCACTCGCGGCGGTCGCGCAGGGTGAGGCCGACCGGGCAGTCGTTCCCTTCGAGAACTCACTCGAAGGCTCCGTCACCGCAACACTCGACGCTTTGGCGGTTGGGACGGAGGGCCTCGAGATCATCGGAACACACGAGATGGCGATTACGCACTGTCTCGTCGCGGTGGCCGAACTGCCCCTGGAGGAGATCACGGTGGTGTTGAGCCACCCCCAAGCGACCGGCCAGTGTTCCGCTTTCCTGCGGCGGGAACTCGCGCAGGCGGAGGTGAGGGCTGCCGCGAGCACCGCCGAGGCGGTGCGGTTGGTGGCCGAACACGGTGCACCGTGGGCTGCGATCGGCTCGCGCTCGGCCGCGCGGATCTACGAATGTTCGGTTCTCGAAGATCAGATCGAAGACGAGAGTGTGAACGTGACCAGATTCGGCCTGATCTCTCGCGTTGGCGATGCCGATCGTGTCGAGTCCGACCGATGGGGCACCTCGCTCGTCTTCTCGGAATTGGGGGAGGATCATCCCGGAGCCCTGGCTGGGGCCCTGACGGTCTTCAGCTCGCGAGGTATCAACCTGACGAGGATCCAGTCCCAGCCGATTAGGGGCGATCTCGGCAGGTACATGTTCTTCCTCGATCTGGAGGGCTCGACCGAGACGGAAGCGATCGCCGAGGCGGTAACCGAACTCGAGGGAATGGCCGAATCGGTGAAGGTCCTCGGGAGCTATCCGATCATCTGAACCTGTCGGGGGTCGCTCGGGCCTCCCCTATCATTCCTCGGGTCATGGCGGCTCCAGTTCCCCTCGCAGATATCGGCCGGGACGCGACCGGCCGCGAGACGTCGCTTGCCAAAGGGCGGGTTCTGGTCCTCAACGCAACCTACGAGCCGTTGAACGTATGCACGGTCAGAAGGGCTCTGGTGCTCCTGTTGAAGGGCAAGGCCGAGGTCCTGGAGAAGGGCAAGGGCCTGTTGCGATCGGAAACCATGGAGTTGGCACGGCCAGACGTGATCCGGTTGGTCTCGTACGTGCGAGTGCCGCGCGACGTCCATCGCAGGAGGATCACCAGGAGAGCGGTGTTGGCCCGGGACGATTGGACCTGTCAGTACTGCGGAGATACCCGGCTCAAATTGACCGTCGATCACGTCATTCCCAAGAGCAAGGGAGGAGGTTCGGAGTGGGAGAACATCGTCGCGTCCTGCGCTCCGTGCAACCGCCAGAAGGGCGATCGGCTGCCTCGAGAGGCCGGGATGCAACCCAAGAAGGCACCGCGGGCGCCTTCTCCGAACATCTTCATCCGCATCGCCAGCCCACGGGTCCCGCGAACCTGGGAGCCGTACCTACCCGAAGTCGCCTGACTTCCCCTCCGACTACTTCTTCTTCTTCGCGGGAGGCTTCTTGGTCCGTGGTTTCGCCGCCGAGGATTTCTTGGCGGTCGTCTTCTTCGCGGCAGGTTTCTTCGTGGGGGCCTTCTGAGCAGCGCCACCCTTGGTGGGAGGGTCGGCACTCGCCGCAGCCCTCTCGAGCTCTTGCTCGTCTGGCTCGGCTACGAGTGCGGTTGCGCTGACCTTGTCGCCGGACTTGAGATTCATCACCTTGACACCTTGGGTCGCGCGTCCCGTCTGGGAGATCTCCCCTGCCGAGGTGCGCTGCACCATCCCCTTCTGCGAGATGAAAAGGAGTTCCTGGTTCTCGTCGACCACCAGAGCGCCCGCGAGGCCACCCTTCTTCGCGGTCAACTTCGCAGTCAAGACGCCCTTGGTACCTCGTCCCTTGATCGGGTAATCCTCGATCGGGGTCCTCTTGCCGTAGCCGTTCTCGGTCACCACCAAGAGTTGCGACTTCGGCTGGACGACCTCCATCGCGATGACGGCGTTGGTCTTCTCGCTGACGTTCATTCCCTTGACACCCGAGGTGTCGCGACTCATTCCCCTGACCAGTTTCTCCTTGAACCTGACGGCGTGACCTGACTTGGAGATCAACATGATGTCGTCGGTGCCGTTGGTCAACCGGACATCGACCAAGGCATCGTTCTTCTTGATCTTTATCGCGATGATCCCATCGGCCCGGATCGGGGTGTTGTAGTCGATGAACTCCGTCTTCTTGATCATGCCGTCGGCCGTCGCGAAGACCAGGAACTTGCCTTCCGAGAAATCCCGAGTCGGGATCATCGCCATCACCTTCTCCTTGTCCCGGAGCGGGATGAGGTTGACCAGCGCACGGCCCTTTGCCTGGCGGGAGCCCTCGGGAAGTTCGTGGGCACGGAGGCGATAGACCTTGCCCCGGTTGGTGAAGAAGAGGAGGTAGTCGTGGGTGGAACAGATGCGGAGGTGCTCGATGTAGTCACCCTCCTTTGTATCCATCCCGCGCACACCTCGGCCGCCTCTGTGCTGCTTGCGGTAGCTCGCGAGCGGGATCCGCTTGATGTAACCGGATGAGGTGAGGGAGACGACCATCTGCTCATCCGCGATCAGATCCTCGATCTCCATGTCGCCCTCGGCCTTGCCGATCTTGGTGCGACGATCGTCTCCGAACCGCTCGACGACTTCGGCGAGCTCCGACTTGACCAGAGCGAGAACCTTCTTCTCGTCGGCGAGAAGCGTACGAAGCTCCTTGATCCGCTTGGTCAGCTCGTCGTGCTCCTCCTTGATCTTGTCGGACTCCAGAGCGGTCAAGCGCTGCAATCGCATGTCGAGGATCGCCTGTGCCTGCGGTTGACTGAGACCGAACTTGGACATCAATCCCTCGCGGGCGGTCTCTGGGTCCTTCGACGCGCGGATCAGCTTGATCACCTGATCCAGCTTCGAGAGAGCGATCAGCAGCCCGTCGAGGATGTGCGCGCGAGCTTCGGCGCGTGCGAGCTCGAACTGACTGCGGCGGGTGATGACTTCCTTCTGATGGCCCACGTAGTGCTCGATCAGTTCCCTCAGACCCAGGGTCTTGGGGACTCCATCCACCAGAGCGACCATGTTGATGCCGAAGGAGATCTGCATCGAGGTCCGCTTGTAGAGCTGGTTCAAGACCACCGTCGACGGTCCGCTGCCCTTCTTGAGTTCGATCACGAGTCGCATCCCGTTGCGATCCGACTCGTCACGCAGGTCGGCGATTCCCGTCAGTTTCTTCTCCCTGACCAGATCGGCGATCTTCGTGATCAAACCGCCGTCGCCACCCTTCTTGACCTGGAACGGCAGCTCGGTGACCACGATCGCCTCGCGACCCTTCTTCATCTCCTCGATGTGAGCGGTCGCCCTCAACTTGAGGCTCCCCTTGCCGCTTGCATAGGCGTCGCGAACACCGCCGACACCGAGGATCGTCCCGCCGCCCGGGAAGTCCGGACCTTTCACGTGCTTCATCAGACCCTTGAGGTCGATCGAAGGATCGTCGATGTAGGCCTCGACCGCAGCCGCGACCTCGCGGAGGTTGTGCGGCGGGATGTTCGTCGCCATCCCGACCGCGATGCCCGCAGCGCCGTTGACCAGGAGATTCGGGAAACGGGCGGGGAGCAGAAGCGGCTCGCGGGTCGACTCGTCGTAATTCGGTCCGAAGTCGACCGTGTCGGCATCGATGTCGCGAAGCATCTCGGTGGCGAGGGAATCGAGACGCGCCTCCGTGTAACGCATGGCAGCCGCCGGATCGTCGTCGATCGAGCCGAAGTTGCCCTGACCGTCGACCAACGGATAACGAAGCGAGAAGTCCTGAGCCATCCGGACCAAGGTCTCGTAGATGGCCGAGTCGCCGTGGGGGTGGTACTTGCCCATGACCTCTCCGACGATGAACGCACACTTGCGGTAAGCGCGATTCGGCTGAAGGCCCAGATCGTGCATGGCGTAGAGCACCCGGCGGTGGACCGGTTTGAGGCCGTCCTTTACGTCAGGAAGCGCGCGCCCGACGATCACGCTCATGGCGTAATCGAGGTAGGAAGAGCGCATCTCCTGATCGAGATCGCGCTCCTCGATGCGATCCACGATCGCTTCGGAGTTGACGTCCTTGGGTTCGTCGGCCATCAGCTACCTGCCCCGGCGTGAGATCTAGACATCGAGGAACCCGACGTCGCGAGCGTGTTTTTCGATGAACAGGCGACGTGGTTCGACGTTGTCGCCCATCAACTCCGAGAAGGTACGGTCGGCAACCGCAGCATCATCCATCCGGACACGCTGCAGGGTCCGGGTACCAGGATCCATCGTCGTTTCCCGGAGCTGCTCCGCGTTCATCTCACCGAGGCCCTTGAATCGCTGCAGCTGAACGCCCTTGCGCCCGAGCTCGATGACGGCGCGCCGGAGTTCTTCGAAGGATCCCGCCTCGATCTCCTCATCCTCGAGCGCCGCGACGAACGGAGGCGAGCCGATCTGGCTGACGAGCCCGGTCTGCGCAGCGACCAACTCCTTGAACGCGGGTGCCTCGAACAAACCTTTGGTGAGCGTGTGCTCCCTGGTCAAACCGCTGCGCTCTTCGGTACCGGTTGCGACTATCTCACTTGCGGAGGACTTGACCACCTTGGTGGTGAACGGCTGATCCTTGGTCGGCTTCGCTTTCAGCACCTTGAGGGCGGCAGGCATGGTCTTGGCACCTGCGCTCAGGACCTGCGAGGCAGCCAAGAAGTCGATCACGTCGGAACCGAAATCGCCCCTCAAAGCTGCGGCCCAGGCGTCGTAGGCCTTGATCTGGCGGTTGAACTCCTGCCAACGCTTGATGCCCAGTTTCTTCTGCTTTCCCCCTGCATCCATGATCTGGATCTGATCGAGCTTGTCGGCCAAGAGCAGTTCCTCGAGCTCAGACTCACGCTCGATGTAGACCTCCTTCGAACCCTGCTTGACCTTGTAGAGCGGGGGCTTGGCGATGTAGACGAAACCCTCGTCGATCAACTGAGGCATCTGTCGGTAGAGGAAGGTCAACACGAGAGTCCGGATGTGCGCTCCGTCGACATCTGCGTCGGTCATCAGGATCACCTTGTGGTACCTGGCGTCCTCGATGGAGAAGTCATCCTGGACGCCCGTGCCGATGGCCGTGACCAGCGCCTGGATCTCGTTGTTCGAGAGCACCTTGTCGATTCGACTCTTCTCGACGTTGATGATCTTCCCCCGCAAGGGGAGGATCGCCTGAGTGTTGCGGTCGCGGCCCTGCTTGGCCGATCCACCGGCCGAATCACCCTCGACGATGAACAGTTCCGCGTCGGCGGGATCCTTGACCGAGCAATCCGCCAACTTGCCGGGGAGTGTGGAGTTCTCAAGAGCCGACTTCCGCCTGGTCAGATCGCGAGCCTTGCGGGCGGCATCCCGGGCCCGAGCAGCCTCGACAGCCTTGGTGACGATCTTCCTCGCATCAGGAGGGTTCTCCTCGAGGAACTCCGCGAGACCCTTGTTCACGACCTCCTTGACGAGCCCTTCGATCGGGGGGTTCCCGAGCTTGGTCTTGGTCTGACCCTCGAACTGGGGATCGGCCAACTTGACCGAGATGACCGCCGTCAGTCCCTCACGGATGTCTTCACCACTGAGATTCGCATCCTTCTCCTTCAGCAAGCCGTTCGATCTCGCGAGACTGTTCAGTGTCCGGGTCAGGGCCGACTTGAATCCCGACAGGTGGGTGCCCCCCTCATGCGTGTTGATGTTGTTGGCGAAGCTGAAAGCGGACTCCGTGTAGGAGGAGTTCCACTGCATGGCGACCTCCACCTGCCCATCGTCGGACTCACCCTCGAAGTAGACGATCTTTCGATGGATCGGGTCCTTCGTCTCATTCAGGTGCCTGACGAAATCGGCTATTCCGCCCTTGTATTCGAACTCGACGGTTTCACCGCTTCCCCGTTCGTCGGTCAACTCGACCCTCAGGCCCCTGGTGAGGAACGCAGTCTCACGCAGTCGCTCGAGCAACACGTCGTAGTCGTACTCGACGGTCTCGAAGATCTCCGGGTCTGGATGGAAGGTCACGGTGGTGCCGGTCCCCTTGACCGCCCGACCCTTCTTCAACTTGGCCTTCGGGGTACCGCGCTCGTAGTCTTGCTCCCAGACGGCTCCGTCACGGCGGACTTCGAGGTGTAGCTTCTCCGAGAGCGCGTTCACGACCGAAACTCCGACGCCGTGAAGACCGCCCGAGACCTTGTAACCACCGCCGTCTCCGAACTTCCCACCTGCATGGAGGGTGGTCAACACGACCTCGGCAGCGGCCTTCTTCTCCTTCGGATGCATGTCGACGGGAATTCCTCTGCCGTCGTCGGCGACAGTGATGCTGTTGTCCGGATGGATGGTGACGGAGACCTTCTTGCAATGGCCGGCGATAGCCTCGTCGACCGAGTTGTCGACCACCTCGTAGACGAGGTGGTGCAGGCCACGGGAGCCCGTCGATCCGATGTACATACCGGGACGCTTGCGGACCGCTTCGAGACCCTCGAGTACGGTGATGTCAGAGGCGCCGTAATCACCCTTGCCCTTCTTGGGCTTGGCCGAGGCGGCTTTGCCTTTCGTTGCACGCTGCGGTTTGCTGGCCACTCAGCCCCTCTCGATCGGATGGTGGGAGGCCGCGGCCTGGGCGCCCGGCGCCATGAGCACGGGCATACACGGGTAGCGACCGATCAACTTGAGGACGACTCTACCAGTCGCATCTGGTGGAACCTCGCCATATAGAGTCGAATTCCCTGCAAATTACGAATGAAACGTATACCGCTACGTGGACGCGTCACGCCTGATCGTCCGTCACGACGAATCGAAGTTCGGTTGGTGCATGGGCGGGATCACCGATCTCCGCTCTCAGCCTTTCCAACAGGTCGACCTGCATCATCGTGAGTTGCTGGGACCAGGCCGAGCTCTCACAAACCACGGTGAGGACGCCCTCCTGAGCTTTCACGGGATTACAACGGTCAGCGATCCGGTCACCCACCGCGTTGCGCCAGACAGTTTGAACGGACCCGAGAGGGGTGGAGGGAGCGAGGGAGGCGGTAAGGCGGTCGAGGGGCACACCTATTCTCTCCGGCTGCTTGCGCGGGGCCACGATTCAGGCGGCCTCCGCCACCGAGGGGGAATCGGACCCGCTGTCCACGCGGCCAGCCTCGACCCGATACGAGGTACTGCTCGGCGCCAGCCCTTCCGAGGGAACCTGAGAAAGATCTGTGGCGGTCACCACGACCTGGCCGCCGGACACAGCGGCCCCGATCAGCAACTCGCGGCGACGGGGATCCAGCTCGCTCATCACGTCATCCAACAGCAGGAGCGGAGCCTCCCTGCCGGCTCCGGCCAACGCTGCGCGCTCACCGAGCAGTAACGCGAGGACCGCAGCGCGTTGCTGACCCTGAGACCCGAATTGCTTGAGGGCCCTTCCCTCCGCCTCTACATGCAGATCATCGAGATGGGGGCCATACATGACATAAGCACGTCCTGGGTCCTCGGCGCGCAGTTCGGCCAGACGCAAGCGGATCGACTCTTCATCCCCTCCAGCCCGGGTCTTGTAGGAAAGGTCTGGCTCGATCAGTCCGAGAGTGGTAGCGGCCTCGCGGAAATGCGGAGCAAGGCTATCGATCGCTGCTCGACGTGAAGCGACCAGAGGCTGCGCATCTGCGGCCAGACGGCTGTCCCACACTTCGAGTTCGGCAACCGCGATCTCTCCTGCCCTCACCCTTCTCAGCTGCGCGTTGCGTTGAGCAAGGGTCCTTCCATACCGTGCCCGGAGATCTGCCTGCGAGGGGGACAGGGACCCGGCCACCTGATCTGCCAATGCCCGTCGGTGAGCTGGAGGGCCCTTGATGGTCTGGAGATGATCCGGATGGAAGAGGGCGACCCTCGGCAGAGGTACAGATGCGGTCGGAGCTGCCCCGTCCAAGAGGTTCCGCCGCTGACCTGAGCGATCCAGAGAGGCGAGTGTCTTGTGCATCGTGCCGGTCCGATCCGAGAACTCGACCTCTACCCGCGCGCTCTCCGCGTCGAAGCCGATCGAATTCTTGATCGTGCCGGAACGCATCGAGGCTCCTGTGAGTCCGAAATGGAGCGCATCCAGCAGATTGGTCTTACCCGCGCCATTCGGCCCATGGAACACGGTCAAGTTGGGATCTATGGGGAGCGACAACTCCCCGACCAGGTTGCGGTAACCCCTGGCCTCCAACGAGGCAATCACCGAAGGCCTCAGTCGTTGAGTCGGATCGGCATGACCAGATAGCTGAAGTCGTCCCCAGCCGAAGGTTCGAGCAAGCCCGGCCTCAATGGTGAGATCAACTTGAAGACGATCTCGTCCTCCTGGATGCTCTCGAGCCCTGCACGCACGAAATCAGGGTTGAAACCAACCTCGAGAGCTTCACCCTGGAATGACACTGGCATGGACTCCTTGGCGTCACCGAGGTCCTGCGTCTCTGCCGAGATCGTCAACTCGCCCTCGGAGAAGGAGAGTTTGAGTGCGGCGTTTCTCTGTGCGAGTTGCGATACCCGCCTCACCACATCGAGCAATTCCTCGCGGTCCAGGTTCACCTCGTGGTCGAATTTGTCGGGTATCAGTTGCTTGTAGTTCGGGAACTGGCCATCGATCAGCCGAGATGCGAGGCGAGTACCACCGCAACCGAATACCGCTTGATTCTCTCCCAACCAGAGTTGGAGCTCGGCGTCTTCGCCAGCGGCTTCGATCAGACGTGAGAGCTCGCGCAAGGCGCGAGCGGGTACGTTGGCTTCGATTTGAGAAGAGACTGCGGTCGAGAGCTTCGTGGTCTTGACGGCGAGCCGATAGGAATCCGTCGCGACCATTGTGAGTGAATCGGCTTCAGCGGTCATGAAGACACCAGTGAGAACAGGCCTACCCTCATCGGTGGACGCTGCGCCGGCAACCCTTCCGATGGTCTCGGAGACAGCCTGCGCATCCAGCGATACAGGGTCTCCAGATGAATCCGGGAACTTGGGGAAATCTTCGGCCTGCAAGAGACGCAGGTGAAAGCTCGACGACCCCGCCTTGATCTCGAGGTCTCCTTCCGGCTCCCTGGTCGCGAGGGTCACATCTCCATCAGGGAGGGTCTTGGAAACGTCGGCTAACAGCCGTCCCGGGACCAGAATCGATCCGGGCAGCTCGACTTCTGCGGCGAGAGAGAGTTCGAGAGAGATCTCCGCGTCAGTTGCCCTCACCACGGTCCCGTCAGAACTCGCGTCCAGCAAGACGCCAGAGAGTGCCTGGAGTGCACTACGAGTCGAGGTCGCCCTCGCGGTAACGGAGAGGGCATCGACTAGTTCGCGTTTGGTGGTCTTGAGTTTCATTTCTGGTCCCTATTCAAGTTTCCCTGTTCAGTTGTAATAGGGATGTGGATAGCGTGCGGAATTGTGGAGAAGGTGGATTGTTTCACTCTGTTCGGTCACGGTCTATCCGGCTCGAAGCTCGGATCGGCATCTTTCCACGAGGTCTGCGAACTCGCGGTCCGTCTGGACCCTGGAATCGATTCGATTTATTCCGTGGATGACGGTGGAGTGATCCTTCCGGCAGAAGGCTGAGGCGATAGCGGGCAATGACATGGCGGTGAACTCACGGGTTAGCGTCATCGCCACTTGTCGGGCGCTAGATACCCTTTCCGATCGCTTGGAGGAATCGAGGTCCTCGAGAGACACCGAGAATCGTTCGGACACGAGCGATTTGATTTGGTCGACCGTGACGACCGACCTCTCTTCGAATTCCCGCTCGAGTTCGGCTGTTCCGAGGACAGCCTCCACCAGCTCCGGTGTCAGGTCCCCGCCTCCCAGCGACGCTCTGGCCATAACGCGTGTCAAGGCACCCTCGACTGCCCGGATACTCGCAAGGGAGTAGTCGGCGAGGACCTCGGTCGTCTCTGGAGGGAGTTCGATCTCCTCGGCGGCAGCGAAGGTCTCGAGGAACGCTCTTCTGGTGGCGAGGTCCGGCTGGTCTATGTCCACCACCAGACCCCATTCGAATCTCTCCCGTAAGCGGTCGGCAAGTGTGGACAACTCACTCGGCATCCGGTCTGCCGAGAGGACTATCTGTGACCCGACGAGGTGGAGGGCGTTGAAGGTGTGGAAGAACTCGTCAGCGGTTCGTGCCTTTCCTTCGAGGAATTGGACATCGTCGATCAAGAGGACGTCCACTCTCCGGTAGCGGTTCTTGAACTCCTCGATTCCGCGGGTCTGAACCGCCTGGATGAACTCGGCGGTGAAACTCTCGGCCGTGGTGGAATGGATCTTGAGCTCGGGGTTGTTGCGGTCGATGTAGTCGGCAATCGCGCCGAGAAGATGGCTCTTCCCGAGACCCGGGTTCCCATGCAGGAAGAGTGGGTTGTAGGCCTCCCCGGGCGCCTCGGCTACGGCCAGTGCAGCACCGTGCGCGATCCTGTTTCCAGGGCCGATCACGAACCTGTCGAAGGTCTGTCGATCTCGCTGTCGAGGAATGGACGAGTCGGCGAACCCCGCTCCCTGCGGCGCCGAAGGGACCTGGCCCTCTCTCTGGACCAGCCGTATCTCGCTCACCCGGCCCCCGAGTTGGCGGAGCGACCTGGCGAGCAGATCCTCGTAACGGCGGTCCACCCAAGCGATCACGTGATTCGGACCAGTGAGGTAGAGGACGTCGTTGCTCATCCGGAGTGGTTCCAGCTGCGAGAACCAGAGGTCGAAAGTCGAGCGACCGGCCATGGTCCGCAGATCCGCCTTCAGGATCGACCATGCCTCCTGAGGCTCGAGGGGAGCGAGTCTCTCCTCCATCTCTGGTCCCGTCTGGGATGAATCTCGAATCTCTGACCCCTTCGGTTTCACTCGACGCTTTCGGACACTCCCACGACCTCCGCGGGCGCGGAATCATATTCACGACCGGGGCTCTGTCCGGGCTCGGAATTCCTCCTGCCCCGCACCGAGCGGGAAAAACCTTCCCGGAGCGATGTGGATGACTGCCCTCCCGCCGCCGTTGACTATTACGCGCCTATACTCCGCATTCGCCCGAGCGGGTCGAATTCGATCTGTAGATCAGTATCGAGTGGCGGTGACCAAACTCAATGAAGCGGACCTACCAACCCAAGAAACGCAAGCGCTCCAAGACACACGGCTTTCGCGTGCGGAGTTCTTCCCGTGGAGGAAGGGCGATACTCAAGCGGCGACGCAAGAAGGGTCGCCGCCGGCTCTCCGCCTGACCTTGGCTGCAGGCAGGAATCAGTCTCGCCGTGGTCGACTTTCTCGCAGCGCGGACTTCGATCGGGTCTATCGCTCCGGCGAGTCGAAGGGGAACCGCTTTCTCGTGTTGCACGTGTTCCCCCGCAGTCCGGATGCGGAGGGTCCGCCCAGGCTGGGCATATCCGTCGGCAAGAAGGTGGGTAACGCAGTGCGTCGCAACCGCGTCAAGCGTGTGATCCGCGAGGAATTCTGGGCGCTCGAGGAGCGGGTTTCGGACACCTCGGACTATGTGGTCGTCGCGAGGCCCGATCTGGGTAACCTGCTTGATTCCGAGGGCTCGCAGGCTGTGCGTGCCCAGATCGAAGAACTCCTCCCGTCGTCCACCAGTCAGGAAGGAACCGTTTAGCGTGAAACGCGCGCTTCTCCTATTGCTCGGCGTCTATCAACGCTGGATCTCCCCCGCCTTTCCACGCCGCTGCAAGTACGAGCCGACCTGCTCTCGCTACGCAGTCGAGGCTGTGAGTGAGCTCGGGCCGTTGAAGGGGTCGATTCTCGCTTCCTGGCGCCTCCTTCGATGCAATCCGCTCAGCAACGGAGGTATCGATGACGTTGCCGACCGCACCCTCTTCCGGGCTGATCGACCCCGCAACTCGTGCGGTCATGACCCGTCAGGAGCGCCGGTCAGATGATTCCCGTCGCGGACATCATCGCGGACATCCTCTCACCCCTCATCGAGGTGGCGAATGCGGTCCTGCTCTTCTTCCACGACACGGTCGGTCTCTCGTGGGGCCTCTCGATCATCGGCCTGACCTTCCTCACCCGTGCGCTGATACTCCCGCTGTCGGTGAAGCAGATCCGCTCGATGCGGGCGCTGGCGGCACTCCAGCCCCAGATCAAGGAGATCCAGGAGAAGTACAAGGACGACCGCGAGCGTCAGCAGCGCGAGATGATGCGGATCTACCAGGAGAACAACGTAAATCCCTTCGCGTCATGCCTGCCGTTGCTGCTCCAGATCCCCGTGTTCCTCTCGCTCTTCTACCTGCTGCGCAGCGACACCTTCCAGGAGGAGATCTACGCCACCGGCAACCCGGGCTTCCTGTTCATCCCGGATCTGACGGAGAAGGCCGTGGGGATCGATCTGGTCATCCTGCTCGTTCTCTACGCAGGTACGTCCGTAATCGCAGGCCTGATCATGACCGGCACCACCGCGAGCAAACAACAGAGGTTCATCACGTTGGGCTTGCCGCTGTTGTTCATCCCCTTCGTGATCGGCTTCCCTGCCGGTGTCCTCGTCTACTGGATCGCGACCAACTTCTGGACCATGGGCCAGCAGGCAGTGGTCAAGGTCTTCTTCCCTCCGCCCCCACAACCCACGCCCGAGGAGATCCGCGCCGCGAAGCCGCCACCTCCCCCACCGAAGAAGAAGAGTCGGAACCGGTGAGCGCCCACCCTCCCCTCACGCCTAGACTCGGATCTCCGCATGCCTGAACCCGCCACACCCCCGTTGCCCGATGATGCGGCAGGTCGAGTCGAGGTCATCCTCCAGGCGGTCGCTGCTGCCCTCGGCCTGGACGAGACCGTGACGGTGACCGAGACCGATGACGAGATACGCGGCGTGATTGGAGGGGAGGAGGTCGGTCTCCTGATCGGTAAACACGGTCAGACCATCGACGCGGTTCAACTCCTCTGTCACCAGGCTGCCCAGCGGGTGATGGATCCCGATTCCCGCAAGCGAGTGGTCGTGGATGCTGCTGATTACCGCGAGCGAAGGAACGAGTCCCTCCGACGCCAAGGGGATGTGGCAGCGGAGGAGGCGGTCGCATCCGGCCGTCCGGTCGAACTGGAGCCCATGTCGTCGGCGGAGCGAAGAGTCGTCCACGAGCATCTCCGCGATCGAACCGAGATCGAGACTTACAGCGAGGGCGACGAACCCAATCGCTTCCTCGTCGTCGCACCTCTGGTTTCCGGTTGAGCGCGGGTACCGCTAGCTCACTCTCCCACCTCGAGCGCTTGCTGAGCGAGCCGGATGCTCCCGTCTCGGTTGCTTCTCAGTCCGAGATCCCGACTGTCCACTTGGCGGATTCTCTCGTTGGGCTGGAGTTCTCCGAGGCCCGATCTGCGACATGCGCTGCCGATATCGGTAGCGGTGCAGGACTGCCGGGGCTGCCTCTCGCAGCCAGTTTGCCGGAGGCCGAGTGGGTCCTGATCGAGGCAACCGGGAAGAAGTGCCGCTTCATCGAACGTGCAGTATCGGAGATGGGTTTGACCAACGTCCAGGTGGAGGCAACGCGAACCGAGGAGTTCTCTTCGGCACCGGAAGGCAGGGAGGCGTTCGATCTCGTCACAGCTCGTGCCGTCGGCTCATTGGCGACGACCGCTGAACTCGCATCGCCCCTGCTTCGTTCGGGAGGTCATCTCTTGATCTGGCGGGGTGCTCGCGACTCCGAATCCGAACGGGTCTTCGAAGAGATCGCAGGGGAGCGCCTCGCTCTCGAGACGGTCGAGGTCCGCTCCGTCTCGCCGTATCCAGGTTCCCGCGACAGGCACATCCACCTTCTTCGCAAGAATGGTCCGACACCGGAGGGATTGCCCCGAAGGCCGGGTATGGCGTCGAAGCGTCCGTTCGGTACCGAATGATCGAGCGATGAGAGAGGTTCTGCCACGAATGGTCGATTCACGAACGAACTGGTTTCCCGCAGTCGGCGTGCCGACGGAATGGATGGCCTGAGCGATGGGAACCGTCTACGCGGTGGCGAATCAGAAGGGTGGGGTGGGGAAGACCACGACCACCGTCAACATGGGTGCCTGTGTCGCACGAACCGGCGCACAGACCCTCGTCGTCGATCTCGACGCGCAGTGCAACGCAACCGTGGCTCTCGGCCACCCTCGAGACCTCGAACCGTCTTCCTACGATTGTCTGGCGGGCGAGGTTTCGGTCGCCGAGGCCGCGAGACCGGCCGGCCCCGACAATCTCTGGCTGGTTCCCGCCAACGAGGATCTTGCGGGTGCGAGTGTCGAGCTCCCGAGAATCGAATCCTTCGAACTCCGACTTCGCGACTCCCTCGGCCCGGTCAGGGAGCGTTTCGGTTTCACGTTCCTGGACTGCCCACCTTCCCTCGGCCCGGTGGCGGTGAATGCACTCGTGGCCGCGGATCGGGTGATCGTGCCGGTCCAGGCGGAGTACCTGGCGCTCGAGGGACTGGTCCAGTTCCTCGACACCCTCAAACTCGTTCAGCGGGAACTCAACCCATCTCTCGAGTTGGCCGGCATCCTGATCACGATGGCTGACGACCGAACCCGACTCTCTCAAGACGTAGAGCGCGAACTCCGCGAAAACCTCCCGGCACGCGTGTTCAAAACCGTGATCCCACGAAGCATCCGGGTCGCGGAGGCACCCAGCTACGGAGAACCGGTAACGCAGCACGCGCCGGAATCGTCCGGATCGAGGGCCTACTCAGATCTTGCCGAGGAGGTGGCCTCGCTTGGCTGACCGCAAACGCGGAATGGGACGAGGTTTGGCTGCGATCCTCCCCGACGCCACCGCGGGTGGCCCAGAGCTGAGAGAGGTACCCGTCGGTTCGATCGAACCGAACCCCGATCAGCCGAGGACCGTCTTCGAGCCCGAAGCTCTTCAGGCGCTCGCTGATTCGATCGGCACGGCTGGTCTCCTCCAGCCACTGATCGTTCGCCCACTCGAGGACGGGAGATTCCAGTTGGTCGCGGGAGAGCGTCGGTGGAGGGCTTCACAGAAGGCCGGACTTGACCGAGTGCCGGTGGTGGTGCGTTCCTCGCCGGAGGATGAGCGACTCCAGTCCGCCCTGATCGAGAACGTGGTCCGCGAGGATCTCAACCCCGTTGACGAGGCACGGGCCTGCGCTGCCCTCGTCGACGACCTCGGCATCTCCAAGGAGGATCTGGCCAAGAGACTGGGCCGGTCCAGAGCGGGGATATCCAATCTGGTGCGGTTGCTCGACCTGCCGGACGGGGTGCTGGAGTTGCTGGCCGACGGCCGCCTCAGCGAGGGTCATGGTCGAGCTCTCCTGATGGCTCCGGATCAGACGGCTCGACTGCGTCTCGGCCGTAAGGCCGCAAAGGAAGGCTGGTCGGTTCGCGAAACAGAGCGGCAGGCCAAACCTCGGAATACCAAAGCCGGAAAGAAGCCCGCGACGGGCCGTATCTCGGCTGAGGAGCGAACCGCTCTCGGTGAGGCCGGCGAGGGTCTGGAGGAGGCGATCGGCCATGAGGTCAAGGTGAAGAGATCCGGCAGCGGCTTCGTGGCGGAACTCCGCTTTGACGACCTCGGAGAGCTTGCCAAGCTCGCCAAGCGCCTCCGCAAGCGCTAGGCGCAAGCCGAGCGCTGCTTCACCCGGCTGTCTCGGGTCCGATCCCCGCTGATTGCGCCCCAGTCATTACTCTCCGAGCGATGGGTTCCCAGACCACGCCGAGAGCCGAAGCCTTGTCCATGCCGGCTGAATCGTCTCGGCACGAGCGCACCTTGATGGCCTGGCCCTGCGGCCGTTGGGACGAGTTCGGGCTGCTCGAGCAGGCATTCGTCAACTATGCGGCGGTTGCCAATGCGACTGCCGCATTCGAACCCGTCACGATGGTCGCCGATCCGGCGTTCGCCGCCGAGGCGCGAGCCAAGTGCTCAGAGGAGATCGAGGTCGTCGAGATCCCGATCGACGATGCGTGGTTGCGTGACTCGGGTCCCATCTTCGTCACCGGTGAGGAAGGCACTCGCCTGGGTGTCGACTTCCGTTTCAATGCCTGGGGCGAGAAGTTCTCCACCTGGGACGCCGATGATGCGGTTGCCGGGACGCTTTGCGATTTGCTCGGGATCGACTCCCGGAGGGCACCGATCGTGCTCGAGGGCGGCTCGATCACCGTCGACGGTCTCGGAACCCTGATAACCACCGAGCAGTGTCTCCTGCATCCGAAGCGCAACCCCGAACTCGACAGGCACGGGATAGAGGCCGCGCTCGGCGATTGGCTGGGGGTCACCGAAGTGGTCTGGCTCGGGGATGGGTTGGTAGAGGACCGCGACACCGACGGACACGTGGACAACCTCTGTGCATTCGTCGAACCCGGGAAGGTGATCTGTCAGACCGCTCCGGGTGCAGATGATCCCGATCATCCACTGCTGAGCGAGAACCTGAGACGTCTGGCCGATGCAACGGACGCACGCGGCAACCCGATCGAGGCGATCGAGCTCCCGTTCCTCCCGCGAGTCGAGCACGAGGGGAGACCCGTTGCGATTCCGTACACGAACTTCTATCTGGTCAACGGCGGGGTCATCGTGCCCACACCCGACGGAGGAGACCCGAGCGAGGCTGATGCGTTGGCAGTGATCGCCGGCGCCTTTCCTGATCGGGAGGTCGTAGGCGTACCTTCCACGACCCTCGCTCTCGGAGGCGGCGGGATCCACTGCATCACTCAGCAGGTGCCTGCTGTCCGAGGACAGGCCGACAGTGGCTGAGCTCCGATTGGTCAGCTCGGTCGGAGCACCGATCTCTTCTCCGGCGCGGACTCGGGATCCGGAGCGGAAGCCGTTTCGGGTTGGCGCGGTACAGCAACGCTGGAATCCCGATCCCGAGGAACACATGGAGGCACTCGGGCAGGGGATCAGGCTGGCCGCCGATGAGGGAGCACGGCTCATCTGTCTGCAGGAGCTCACGCTCTCCCCCTATTTCGCCATCACGGAGGATGAATTGGATTCCGCCCTCGAGCGAGCCGAGGCGATCCCCGACGGTCCCACTTGTCGCTTCGCCGAGCGCATGGCGCGAGAGACGGGTGCTTATGTCCATGCTTCCCTCTACGAAGCCTCCGGAGGAGGGGAGGACAGACGCGGATACAACACGGCCGTCTGCTTCTCTCCCGATGGGGAATTGATCGCGAGGACCCGGAAGCTGCACATTCCGGTCACGGCTGGCTACTACGAGGACCGGTATTTCCGGCCGGGCGACACCGGCTACCCGGTGATCGCCCTCGAGGCTGCCAAAGTCGGTTTTCCTACCTGTTGGGACCAGTGGTTCCCCGAGTTGGCACGAACCTACTCCCTGGCCGGAGCGGAGGTGCTGGTCTATCCAACGGCAATCGGTTCCGAACCCGATCACCCGGATTTCGACACCGAACCGCTCTGGGAGAGGGTCATCACCGCGAATGGCATCGCGAACGGCACCTTCATGGTCGCGGTGAACAGGATCGGCCGTGAGGGGCCGATCGAGTTCTACGGCTCGTCGTTCATCTCGGACCCCTACGGACGGGTCCTGGTCAAGGCTCCACGGGATGAACCCGCCGTGTTGGTGTGCGACCTGGATCTCGATCAGCGGCGTGACTGGCTCGAACTCTTCCCCTTCCTGGAGACGAGGCGACCCGATACCTACGGCCCACTCCAGCAGCCCCCTGCCTAGCGGTAAACTGCGCGCTCTCGCGCTCCGAGTGGCCGGATGGTCAGATGAGCACGGAAGCGAGGGCGATTAGCTCAGTTGGTTAGAGCGCGTCTCTGATAAGGACGAGGTCCCTGGTTCGAATCCAGGATCGCCCACTGTGGGAATGAGTCCGAAACCAAGGTGAAACCGTGCAGCTAATGAGCATCTACGGAGTCAGTTTCGACATGGTCGGCAAGCAGCCGATCGTCTTGCTGAAGACCGAGGAGGGCAACAAGTTCCTGCCGATCTGGATCGGACATCCCGAGGCCGCTGCGATCCTGATGAAGCTTCAGGGGCAGGAGACCCCCAGGCCCATGACCCACGATCTCTTCGCGGATCTGGTCGGTCAGGTAGGAGCCCAATGCGAATCGGTCACCGTCACGGAGTTGAAGGACAACACCTTCTTCGCCCAGATCAACCTGCTGGTCAACGGGCAGACGGTGGAGATCGATTCCCGCCCCTCCGACGCCCTCGCGCTCGCGGTACGTATAGACGCTCCCATCTATGCCGCTGACGAGGTGATCGAGGAGTCGGCAATCGAGTTCGAGCACGAAGTGGAGGACACCGAGGAGGTGGTCGAGAAGTTCAAGGACTTCCTCGACAACGTGTCTCCGGAGGATTTCGCCGGAGGCGAAGACTAGGCCGACCGGGCTCCCGGTCAGCCTGAGCCCCATCCGTGGATCTCTTCAACTCGATCTGCCAGGCACTCGGATTCGGACTCGCCGTCGGGGTCCTGTGCGGTGCGGTCCTCCCGGTCCGCCTGCGCCTTCCGTTCGCCGCATCGATCGCTACTGCCGTCGCGGGTCTCTGGTTGCGGTCAGAAGAGGTGACGTTCTGGCCGATGCTGCCGATCGGCTTGTTCGGGATGTTCACCGCGGGAGTGATCGGTGATGTATTCGCTGGCGCGTCGCGGCGCGAGTCCCTCCAGTCGCGTGAGGAGTCAAGAGGTCGTGCCTCGGGGTTCTTGATCGCCACAGGTGTGATCTCGGCGCTCGTGGTCGCCGCCGCCTGCTGGCTCGCTCCTCCGCTGGCCATCGTCGTCGCTCTCGCAGTAGTCCTGCTCTACTTCCGCCGACGACGAGCGAGGCCCGAGAAGCACGAGGGTCTCCGGATCCTCCGATAGTGGCTTCCCCGCCGAAGTTGATCCTGACGGTCGTGGATGCGATGCATCCCGGTCTCCTCTCGGAGGCGGTCGCGGCCGGTGCTGCACCGGCGTTCGGTTCCCTGATGGAACGCGGACAACTGGTCGAGGACTGTGTCTCGAGCTTCCCCTCGGTGACGCCTGTTGCTTCTTCGGAGATCCTCACTGGTCTCGGTCCAGGTGGCCACTGGGTGATGGGGATGAACTGGTTCCATCGGGTGGAGCGGCGCTACATCGAATACGGCTCGTCCTTCGAGGCCACCCGCATCTTCGGTTTGTTCAGAGCGATGTACGACCTCGTCTACAACATGAATCTCGATCATCTCAGTTGGGAGGCTCCGACCCTGTTCGAGTCTCTCGGAGCTTCGGGAGTCAGGACCGCCACCACACCCTTCCTCATCTACCGTGGCTCCCGACGCCATGAGCTCTCCCTCGAGGGGTTGGCCCGTCGGGCGGCCGAAGCCATCAGCTTCCGACATGCCGTCTGGGGTCCCGACGAGTTCTTCTACGGCGACCTCTATGCGAGCCGGCCTACCGAGTGCGGATCGGCTCTGACCCGCCCGGGCGATCGGGACGAGTATGCAGCGTGTGCCTCGGCCGAGCTGATCGCTGCGGACGCATTCGATTTCCTGCTCCTCAGCCTCCCGGACAACGACTTCCATTCGCACCGCCAGGGCCCGTCCGGTCAGATCCAGTCGATCGCACGCGCAGATCGCTGTTTCCAGCGTTTGATCGACGCGGCGGGTGGCCTCGACTCCTTCCTCGCGAGGTACGCGGTAATCCTCACCTCGGATCATGCACAGGTGCCGGTGAATCACTCTCTCCCGCTGATCGAGAGGCTCTCCGGCGAATGGGCGGTGCTCCAACCCAACGCCGAGGACCCCGAATCAGCCGAGATCGCCGTGAGTCCGACCTCCCGCGCCGCGGCGGTCTATCTCCTCCATGCAGATCCGACCCACTCCCGCACCCATGAGCGTTTGCGCGGACGAATTCTCGACACCGAGGGGGTCGACCTGATCGCGTGGTTGGCGGATTCCAACGGCGACCCGGTGGTGAGGAACGCCATCGGATTCCCCGAGCACGCCCACGAGGCGGTGGTCGAGCGCAACGGCCTCGAACTCAGATTCTCGCCGGGTGGTCCGGTCACCGATCGCCGTGGTGTCCCGTGGTCGGTCAGGGGCGACAGCTCGACGCTCGAGGCGGAATCGAGCGGGACGAGTTTCGACAGTCACGAGTACCCGGACGCCCTCTCACGGCTCTGGTCGGCACTGATCTCGCCACACGCTGGCGACATCCTGGTGTCCGCAGCGTCAGGCTATGAGTTCGTGGATTGGGGAGGGGTCACACACGTCGGAGGCGGCAGCCACGGTGCGCTCGCACGTGAGGATTCGCTCTCGCCACTCCTGTTCGTGGGTTGCGGTCCAACGGACGTCTCCACGTACCCACAGTGGACGCTTCGCGATATCGCCCCGGTGATCCTGGGCCACTTCGGGGTTCCACTTGCCTCGCCATCTCCGAGTCTGATCGGCACGGGCTGATGACCCCTGCCAATACCGCGCGACGGATCGGCCGTGGCACCAGGAAGCCCGAGAACTGGGCTCAGCTGGTTCGCTTTGCCGTGGTCGGCGCGTCGGGCTACGTGATCAACCTGCTGGTCTTCTGGCTCGCCACGGAGAAGGCCGATCTGCACCACGTGCTGGCCGCAGTGATCGCGTTCGTGGTGGCGGTCACCAACAACTTCCTCTGGAACAGGCACTGGACCTTCCGGGCATCTGCCGGCCACGCCGGGTTCCAAGCCGCTCGGTTCCTGACCGTCAGCGTGATCTCGCTCGGCGTGAACCTCCTGATCCTCCAAGGCTTGATCGCGCTCGGCATGCCTGAGATCGGAGCCCAGGCAATCGCCGTCGCGGTAGCAACCCCGGTCAACTTCATCGGCAACAAACTCTGGACCTTCGACGGCCGGTGACCGGCCGGCGCTGTCGTTTGGCGCTGGCGCTGGCGCTGGCGCTGGTCGCCTCGACATTCCTGCTGCCGCCAGCCTCCCTCGCAGGACCTCCTCGTCAGGAGGGCGACCCTCCTGCGGAAACAACTGAGGTCCAGGCACTCGACGCGGCAGAGAGTTCCTCGGTGGGCCGCGAGACGTTGCGGGCACATCCACGCGCTTCCGTCAGCGCCTCGCGTAAAGAGGACGGAGCCGATTGGGAGGTCCGCTTCTTCGTCGGCGAGAGAGTCGAGGCGCTGGTGATCGTCGATCCGGTAGGTGCAACGGTGAGGGAGGAATGGACTGGTGATCAAGTCGCCTGGACCATGGCGCGCGGTTATTCCGGTGCCTTCGGGCGGACGCTCAACGCACCGTGGGTGTGGATCCCCCTCTGCCTCATCTTCTTCTGCGGTCTGTTCGATTGGCGCAGACCGTTCCGGGTCGCCCATCTGGATCTACTCGCGCTGACCGCTGGTCTCGGGCTCTCTCACTACTTCTTCAACCTGGGGCGGATAGACATCTCGGTGCCACTCGTCTACCCGGTACTCGTCTGGTTGCTGGCGAGGATGATCTGGCTCGCGACCAGTCGCGGCGGTCGGGATCCTCGTGGCGGCCTCGAACCCTCGATCCCCGCCGGAGTGCTCGCGATCGCCGCGCTCTTCCTGATCGGGGTGCGGATCGCGTTCAACATGGCGGATTCGAATGTGATCGATGTCGGTTACGCCGGTGTAATCGGGGGTGATCTGATCTCGAACGGGCGGACGCTCTACGCGAACTTCCCGATCGACATAGCGAATGGAGACACGTACGGTCCGCTCTCGTACTTCGCGTACGTACCGTTCGAACTGGCCTTTCCCTGGAGCGGCTCATGGGACGATCTTCCGGCCGCTCACGCCGCTGCGATCTTCTTCGATCTCGCAACGATGGCCGCGCTGTTCCTGCTCGGCCGCAGATTGGGCTCGGGTTCGAGCGGTACTCGACTCGGCGCGCTCCTCGTCTTCGCCTGGGCCGCATGTCCGTATACGGCTTTCGCGCTCGAATCGAATACGAATGACTCGCTGGTAGCCCTGACGGTAGTGGCGATCCTGCTCGGCGTCACCTCGGCGCCGCTCCGGGGAGTGCTGGTCGCCTTCGCCTCCGCGACCAAGCTCGCTCCGCTGGCGTTGGTTCCGTTGTTCATGTCCGGGCCTCGCCCCGGTTCCGTCCCGCATCCACCGACCGCAGGCAGCTCGACCTCCCTTCGCCTGAAGCGTTTCCTCGCGCCACTCTCGATGAGGGAGTCGTTGACCTACCTGGTCGGGTTCGCACTGGGGCTGCTCGTGATCTTCGCCGATGCCCTCTACGACTCGGGACCTCTGGTGATCTTCGAGCGGACGATCGGCAACCAGGTCGGGCGGGACTCACCTTTCAGCATCTGGGGTCAGTTCCCGGTGCTCGAGCCACTCCAACTGTTCGTGATGGCCGCGGTCGGCCTCTTCGCACTCGCGGTGGCGATTCGGCCCCGATTCAGGGACACAGTGGTCCTGTCGGCATTGGCCGCTGCAGTTCTGATCGCGGTCGAGATCACCTTCGACCACTGGTTCTATCTCTACTTGCCGTGGTTCCTCGGGCCTCTCTTCGTGGCACTACTCGCCAGAAATCGCCTCGTCGAGGCTCGGAAGGCCGGCTAGCCGGCTGGCGAGAGGATCTGTTCGATCCGAGTCGAGAGGCCGTCGTCCCGGATCTCGATCAGACAACCCATGACCCAGACGTCTTCCGCTGCTGTCTCGAAACGCACCGGCAAGCCGGTACGGAGCGACTCCAATGCCCCGTCGCGTTTCACCCCGAGCACCCCATCTCTCGATCCGGTCATTCCGACGTCCGTGATGTGGGCGGTTCCGCCGGGGAGAATCCGCGGATCGGCTGTCGGGACATGGGTGTGGGTCCCGCAGACCGCGGCGACTCTTCCATCGAGATGCCATCCCATCGCCACCTTCTCACTGGTCACCTCGGCGTGGAAGTCGACGAAGACCGCATCAGCGCGGCCGTCGAGCTCTTCGAGCAGTTCGTCGATGGCCGCAAACGGATTGCGATCTACTTGCAGTTGTACGGCTCCGCTCAGGTTGACCACCGCGACCCGCATCCCGCCGGCTTCGACGATGGTCCAGCCTCGTCCGGGTGACTCGGGCGAGTGGTTGAGCGGCCGCACCACTCGTTCCTCTGCGTTGAGGAATCCGAAGGCTTCCCGTTGCCGGTAGGCATGGTTGCCGAGGGTGATCACCTGCGCACCGGTGGCGAAGATCTCCTCCGCGGTCTGCTCGGTGATGCCCACGCCTCCAGCGGCGTTCTCACCGTTTACGACGATGAGATCGGGCTTGTGTTCTGCACGCAGTGCGGGCATGGTTGCGGCCAGACCCTCCCGCCCGGGACTCCCGACGACATCTCCGATGAACAGCAGCCGCATGGTCTCAGGCTAGAGGGAGCGACTCGACGCACTCGCACGCTCACGGCCGAAAACGGCGCACCCTAGAATCCCGACCATGGCTTTTCCAGCAACCCGATTCCGACGCCTCCGAAGGAGCGGCCAGCTCCGGGAACTGGTGGCCGAGACCGAGCTCTCTCCCTCTCATCTGATCCAGCCGATGTTCGTGACCTCCGGAGAGGGCCTGCGGGAGCCGGTCGAGTCCATGCCCGGGGTCGAACGACTGTCGATCTCGGAACTGGTGGCCGAGGTGACGACCGTTGCCTCTGCAGGGGTCCGCGCCGTGCTCTTGTTCGGGATCCCTGCGACCAAGGACGAGGTCGCCAGCGAGGCTTACGACGATGAGGGTGTGGTCCAGATGGCCGTCAGAGCCTTGAAGGAGGCGCATCCCGAGGTAACCGTGATCACCGATGTCTGCCTTTGCGAGTACACCTCCCACGGCCACTGCGGAGTCCTCCAGGGAGAGGAGGTGGACAACGACCTCACGATCGAACTGCTCGCAAAGACCGCGATCTCACATGCCGACGCCGGCGCAGACGCGATAGCGCCGAGCGACATGATGGACGGCCGCATCGGCGCGATCCGTGCCCAGCTCGACGAGTCCGGCCACCAAAGTCTGCCGATCATCTCCTACTCCGCCAAGTACGCCTCGTCCTTCTACGGACCGTTTCGGGACGCGGCCGATTGTGCCCCCTCATCGGGTGACCGGCGCGGCTATCAGATGGATCCAGCCAATGCACTCGAAGCGGTGCGCGAGGCGGAAGCCGACCTCGACGAGGGAGCGGATGTCCTGATGGTCAAGCCTGCGATGCCGTACCTGGATGTCGTCTCGCTGGTCAAGCAGGCCACCGGGGCTCCCGTGGCGGCCTATCAAGTGTCTGGCGAATACTCGATGATCAAGGCTGCAGCGGCGAACGGTTGGCTGGACGAACGATCTGCTGTACTCGAATCGCTGCTGGCGATTCGCAGGGCAGGAGCCGACGCAATCATCACCTATTACGCAACCGCCGCCGCTCTCTGGCTGGCAGAGGAGGCATCCACACGATGAATACACCGGCATCAGGAGCAACCCCCAAGGTTCGCGAGCGCAAGGACGGAGCGGCGGTGCCTCTGGACGATCACGATCGCAAGCTGATGAACCTCCTGCAGTCGAGCTTCCCTCTAACTCCGGAGCCTTTTGCAGCCGTGGCGACGGAGGCAGGTATGGACCTCGACGACGTGCTCGAGCGCACTCAGCGTCTGCTCGACGAACGGATCATCCGGGAGTTGACCCCCATCTTCGATACGCGGGCCCTCGGTTACGAGTCGATGTTGGTCGCGGCGAAGGTCGATCCAGAGAATCCCCACCGCGCCGCCAAGATCATCAATTCGCACCCCGGTGTGTCACACAACTACCTGCGCGACCACGAATTCAACCTCTGGTTCACGATCGCCACCCCGCCGGATTCGAAGCTCGGTCTGGACGGGACCGTCTCGGTACTGCAGGAGTTGACCGGCGCGGAGTCGATCCGCCAGCTCCCGACGCTGACCCTGTTCAAGATCAACATGAACCTCGAGATGGAGAAGGGCACCGAGACCCTCGCGGCTCCCGCAGGAGAGGCTGTGATGCCGCGGGAGTTGGAGCCAGTTGCCTATGACGAGACGGATATCGAGGTGATCCGCGCGATCCAGGGCCAGATGGAACCGGTCGCCAGGCCCTTCGATGCGCCGGCCTCACGTGCAGGGATGGATGTCGACTCCTATCTGAGCCACCTCGCCGGGATGCAGGAGCGAGGAATCCTGCGCCGCGTGGCCGCGATCCTCTTCCACCGTCGCGCCGGATTCTCCGCAAACGGTATGGGTGTTTGGCGGGTCCCGGAGGACCGGATCCGTGAGGTGGGCGTCGAGATGGCATCGGTCCGCGGGATCTCGCACTGCTATCAGCGGCCCACCTATGAGGACTGGCCGTACAGCGTCTTCACCATGGCTCATGGGCGATCGAAGGAGGAGTGCGACGCGATCCTCGATTCGATCGCCGATCAACACGATCTCCACGGCGAAGATCGGGCCGTCCTCTACTCCTCGACCGAGTTCAAGAAGATCCGGCTTCGCTACTTCACGGAGGACTACGCCGCGTGGGAGGCAGAGAACTCCTGAACTGGGACGGTTCCAGGAAGCTGTACGGGGAAGCACTGGAGCTGTTGCCGGGTGGGGTCAACTCACCGGTCCGGGCCATGCGGTCCATCGGTCGTGACCCGGTCTTCATCGAGAGGGGAGAGGGTCCGTATCTGTTCGACGTCGATGGCAACCGATACGTCGACTGGGTCTGCTCATGGGGTCCGTTGATCGCCGGCCATGCCGAACCATCGATTCTCGCGGCAGTCAGCGCGGCAGCACAGCGCGGCACCACCTACGGGGCGCCTACCGCCGGTGAGGTCGTCCTTGCCCGCGAGGTCGCGGAGCGTTTCGACTCCGTCGAGATGATCCGCATGACCTCCTCGGGGACCGAGGCAGCGATGGGGGCTATTCGTCTCGCCCGCGCAGCGACAGGACGGGATGCGCTGGTCAAGTTCGCTGGCGCGTATCACGGCCACACCGATGGACTCCTGGTGTCGGCTGGTTCGGGAATGGCCACGGCCGGCAAGCCGTCGAGTCCCGGCGTCCCCGCTGCCGTAGCGGAACAAACCACAGTGGTCCCATGGAACGACGCAGATGCAGTCGAGGCGGCCTTGTCGGCCAGACCGGTCGCTGCGCTCTTGGTCGAACCGATACCGGCGAACATGGGCCTCGTCCCTCCTGCGGAGGGTTTTCTCCAGCGATTGAGGGACTTGGCCGACGAGTACGGAGCCGTCCTGGTCTTCGACGAGGTGATCTCGGGGTTCCGCGTAGCTCGGGGAGGCGCGCAGGAGTTGACCGGGGTCCAACCCGACGTGACGGCTTTCGGCAAGGTCATCGGCGGAGGCCTCCCCGCCGCAGCGTTCGGAGGGAGTTCCGAGATGATGAATCACCTCGCACCGGCTGGCGACGTCTATCAGGCGGGAACCCTCTCCGGCAACCCACTCGCGGTCGCAGCAGGACTCGCCACGATGGAGTTGCTCGATGACGCCGCCTACCTGAAGCTCTCTCAGACCACCGATGCTCTGGCCGATGCTCTTCGTGAGGCCGCAGGTGACCACCCGGTGCAGGTGGTCTCGGTTCCCGGTCTGGTCACCCCCTTCTTCACAGATCAGCCGGTAAGCGATTTCGAGGGAGCGAACTCCTGCGACATGGACGCGTACGCTCGCTTCTGCCGCGCACTGATCGACCGCGGTGTCTATCCGCCAGCGTCACAGTTCGAGGCGTGGTTCCCTTCGCTCGCTCACGACGAGGAGACCGTCGAGACGACCGCTGCGGCAGCAGCGGAAGCCTTCGATGCGGCCTTCGCCGACGGCTGATCTCTGTGGAGATGGAGCAGCCAGCGCGGATGGGCGGTTCCCGTACCTTCCTGGATCTGAGAGACGAGGTCGCGACGGAGGATGGTCTGCGGTCCGCCTTGCGACCGGTGGATGACGTCGTCGCCCCCGCGGCATTCGGAGAGTTCGTCGCCCTGGGCCCCCGATCCACCGACCCCGATCAGTACGCAGTGCTGATCGAGTCGATCCGCGAGGGCTACCTCCTGCACTACGGCACACCAAGGCTCTTCGTCTCGGATATCGAGCCGGATCTGGCCCTCCTGGCTGGAGACTTCCTCTACGCCCTCGGACTCGAGCGTCTGTCCACACTCGGTGACACCGAGGCGGTGGCTCACCTGGCGGATCTGATCTCGCTGCAGGCCGTAATCCACGCCGATGGGGACCCTGCCGATCGCGGGTCAGATCAGCTGGATCGAGCGCTCTGGTTGGCCACGGGCGTTGCCGTCGGATCCGGCGCGAATCCGGAATTCACCGCTCTGAAAGCGGAAATCCCGGATTCTCAGGATCCGCAAGGGCTCGCAGATCGGCTCTTGGTCTGGGCCGAGCATCGCGTCGCTGAGACGGGCGTCGAGGAGGCGTGGACCCGGTTGCGCGAACAGGTAGGATTGGGAAGTAGATCAGAGCCTCCTGGCTGAGTTCACCAGACCCCCCGATCACCGGAGATCAATTGGCTACGAACGGCAACAGCGGAAACGGCAAACGCAAGCTTCCGAAGGCGGCACCGGCCGGCACCTTCGAAGGCGAGTCGATGAACCGCCGCGCCGCCTTGATGGTCGGCGGACAGGTTCTCGCTGGCGGTGCAATTGCGGTCGTCGCGCTACCGACCATCGGCTTCGCTCTCGCCCCGGTCTTCAAGGAGAAGGGTGACTTCTGGCAGTCGGTCGGTTCGATCGATCAGTACTCGGCCGACGAGTACACGGCGACCGTGATCACCGCGGTCGAGGGCACTGGTGAGTCCGGCAAGACCACAGCCTACGTTCGCCTCGGCAACGAGGAACTGAAGGAAGATCCGAATTCCGTGGTGGCGGTGAGCACTCGCTGCGCGCACCTCGGTTGTGCGGTCAGGTTCGTCGCAGCTGCCGGTAACTTCATCTGCCCGTGTCACGGAGGTGTCTACGGGTTCCAGGGCGAGCGCATCGGTGGTCCCCCTGTCCGGCCCCTCGACCGCTTCCAGACTCGGGTGCGTGACGGGGAGGTCGAGATCGGCCCCCGCTACAGCGTCACCAACAGTTTCGAGCCGGTTCGCGCCCGCGATCCTGGCGAGTTCACCGGAGGAGTCTGGAACGTCATCTATCCGCCGCGGCCCTCGGTGCCGCCGGCGCCCTAGGGAAGGAACCGACAATGCCCGACATCGAGAAACTCATTCCACCCCCCCTTCGTCGTCCCGCCAAACCCGGCGAGGGCAATGGGAACGGGAACGGGAACGGCAATGGGAACGGGATCGTCGATCTGCGTCAACCCGCGGAGAAGAACGGTTCGGCCGCGACCGAGGATCTCAAGGGCAAGCTGAAGGACTCTCCCGCCGACCTAGTCGGTTGGGTCGATGAGCGCACCGGAGCCTCGAACATCGTCACAGCCCTGGCGCTGCGCAAGGTGCCGAAGGGGACGAACTGGTTCTACACGCTGGGCTCGGCGACGATGTTCGCGTTCATCTGCCAGGCGCTCACCGGTGTGTTCCTCGCGATGTACTACACACCTTCGCCTGTCGAGGCCTATGCGTCGATCACCTACCTGACCAACGAGGTATTCCTCGGTGAGTTCGTCCGCGGAATGCACAAGTGGGGTGCGACCGTGATGATCATCCTGATCTTCATGCACATGGCCCGAACCTTCTTCTTCGGCGCCTACAAGTACCCGCGCGAGCTCAACTGGGTGATCGGGGTCGTGCTGATCATCCTCACCTTGGTCATGGGTCTTACCGGTTACCTGCTCCCGTTCGACCAGCGTTCCTTCTGGGCAACCGAGGTGGCGAACAACATCACGGCGAGCGGTCCCTTCGTAGGCCCGTATCTCGCCGACTTCCTCAGGGCCGGTCCCGAGATCGGCGCCACCACGATCCAGCGCTTCTACGCGATCCACATGCTGTTGGTGCCCGGCCTGATCATCGGATTGATCGGCGCGCACCTCTTCCTGGTGGTCAAGCTCGGCACCACCGCGCCGCCTTGGGTCCACGCGAGCAAGCCGAAGTCCCTTCGTCGTAAGGATGTCGGATGAACCGCCACGAGAAAGAGGAGTACCTCCGCGAGTACGAGCAGCTGAAGAAGAAGGGGAAGCCCTTCTTCCCCTATGCGATCGCCAAGGATGGCGTCATGTTCGTCCTGGTCGCTCTGGTCATCGTCGTGATGTCGTTGATGCTCGGTGCCGAGCAGGGACCGAAGGCGGATCCGACCACCACCAGTTACGTACCCCGGCCTGAGTGGTACTTCTTCTTCCTCTTCGAGTTGCTCAAGGTTCTGAAGCCGCCATGGTTGACGCCGGTCGCGACGATCGGGATCCCGACCCTGTGCATGGTCCTGCTGCTACTGCTGCCGTTCTACGACCGCAACCCCGAGCGGCGCCTGACCCGGCGACCGATCGCAGCTATCAGCGGGTTCTTCGTGATCATCGCGATGGCGTACCTGACCTTCCTCGGCGCCAACGCAGGTTCGCCGACCGAGATCGAAGCGAAGGTTCCACCGTCTCTCGAGGAAGGCAAGTTGGTCACCGCTCAGTCAGGTTGCCTTGCATGCCACCAGATCGGGGAGAACGGGAACCATGGCCCCGGACCTGAATTGACCGAGATCGGACTGCGTCTTCCTCGGGCCACGATCGCCCGGTCCCTCTACATCGGGCCCGGCATCATGCCTTCTTATGCGGGCTTGCCGAAGAAGAAGCTCGACGCTCTCACCGAATATCTGGCGTCGCTTCGATAGCGCCGGTAGCGAGGTTCGAGCGTGACGCCTGAGGCCACCTCATCATCGGGAGGTCGACCATCGCGCGATTCGGCCGAGTTCGCCGACGAGGTCCGTGGCATGTTCGATCGCATCTCAGGGGTCTACGACCTGATGAATTCCGCGATGACCGCCGGACTCCACCACGAGTGGCGAGATCGCGCGGTCGAGCTGAGCAGGGTTCAGCCCGGCTCGGATGCGCTGGATCTCTGCACCGGGACCGGAGACATCGCGCTCGCTCTGCGTGAGCGGATCGGGCCGGACGGCCGAGTGGTCGGGGTCGACTTCTCTGAGCCGATGCTGGAGAAGGCCCGTGAGAAGGGCGGCGAGCGCGGACTGGGGGTCGAGTTCTCCTGGGCTGACGCTCTCGAGCTTCCTTTCGCCGATGCGAGCTTCGACGCGGTCACGATCGGATTCGGAGCTCGGAACCTGGCCGATCTCGACAAGGGCATCGCCGAGATGGCTCGTGTGCTGCGTCCGGGAGGGAGGTTGGTGATCCTCGAGATCACCCGTCCGGTTCGCGAGCCGATGGCGAGCTTCTTCGGTCTCTGGTTCGATCGAGCCGTGCCAGCCCTTGGAAGGGTCGCTGGTGATCCCGATGCCTACACGTATCTCCCGGAGTCGGTGAAGACCTTCCCGGATCCTCGGACCCTCGCCGGCAAACTCGACGCCGCCGGCTTCGAGGACATCCGCTGGGTCCTGGTCGCCGGAGGGATAATCGCGCTGCACTCGGCAACGCGCTCAGGCCCGGCTTCCGACTCTTGAGCCGCAAGTCCGCAATACCGGCGCCGGTGACCGCGGCTATGGACGCTGCCGATCCTTGGCTCCCCCGTGCGCTCGGCCGAGTCGAGGAGCGTCTTGCTGAATTGGCGTCGGGACACGGGTCGAGGGTCGGTGAGGACGCCGAAGCCACGCTGCGGGCGGGCGGCAAGAGGCTCCGACCCCTCTTGGTGCTCCTCTGCGCTGGGCCGCAGGCCGATGATCGGGCTGTAGCGGCAGCGACGGCGGTGGAGCTGATCCACATGGCAACTCTCGTCCATGACGATGTGCTCGATTCAGCCCCCGTCCGGCGTGGGCAGCCGACCGTCCTCGCGAGATCCGGCCGCGATCGGGCCACAGCGGTCGGCGATTTCCTCTTGTCGAGGGCATTCGCCGAGCTTGCGGCGGTCGGCGATCAAGAAGCGATCCATACGCTGGCTGCTGCCTCTACCTCGCTCGCACGGGGAGAGCTGGCACAGCGTGAGGGTGCATACGATCTCGGTCTCAGCGAGCACGATTACTTCCACCGGTGCTCCCTGAAGACCGCTCGACTGTTCGAGGCCTCGTGTCGGGTCGGGAAGCGGTCCACGTCCGAGACCGGCGTCGCCGAGCTTGCCGAGTTCGGATCCCGGATCGGCCTCGCCTTCCAGCTGCTCGACGATGTGCTCGATGTCGTCGGTCCTCCCGAGCGGACCGGCAAGGCGATCGGCACCGATTTGCTCGACGGCACGGTGACATTGCCGTTGATCTGGGCGCGGGAGATCGATCCCGAGATCGCCGCAAACGGTCTCGAGGGGCTCGATGAGGATTCAGCCGCCACGGTCTGCCAGCGGATCGTCGCGACCCGCGCAACCGACCGGGTCCGAGCGAGGGCTCGGGAGGAGATCGACGCCGCGAAGGCCACGCTCGGCTCGGCTGGGCTCGACCCCGAGGAGGTCAGACTGTTCTCGATGATCGCCGACGGCGTCGTCGAGCGCTACTCCTAGCCGATCTTGCCTACGTGCCCTCCTTCCACCTCATCGGTGAATAGACTCGCGCCATGGTTCTGAGTGATCGGACGATCAAGCAGGAAATCGAGGCCGGCCGCCTGGTCATCGATCCTTACGACGAGTCGTTGGTGCAGCCGTCGAGTTACGACGTCAGGGTGGACAGGAGTTTTCGGGTCTTCCACAACTCCCGGTATCCATACATAGACGTCCGGAAACCGACCGACGATCTCACCGAGAAGGTCGAGATCTCCGACGATGAGCCGTTCGTACTGCACCCCGGCGAGTTCGTTCTCGGACAGACACTCGAGCGGGTGAGGCTCCCCGACGATCTCGTGTCCCGCCTGGAGGGGAAGAGTTCACTGGGCCGGCTCGGCCTGGTCATCCACTCGACTGCGGGGTTCGTCGATCCAGGCTTCGAAGGAAACATCACCCTCGAGCTCTCCAACCTCGCGAACCTCCCGATAACCATCTATCACGGGATGCCGATAGGCCAGATGTCGTTCATGCGCATGGATCAGCCGGTCGAACATCCATATGGCAGCGGTGAGATGGGCTCGAAGTATCAGGGCCAGGGCGAGCCCACGCCCAGCAGGTTCCACCTCAACTTCGATCGCTAGGCGCCCGCACCCGCTCTCTGGGTGAGGTCCTGTCACGCAGGGACGTATGACCACGCTACGATTGACTCATGCCCAATATCGGACCGCTCGAAATCGCGATCGTCCTGATCATCGTCCTGATCATCTTCGGGCCGAAACGTCTGCCTGAACTCGGCCGCTCGATGGGTCGAGGCATCAGGGAGTTCCGCAGCTCGGTCACAGGGAAGAACCGTGAGGATTCTCCGGGCAGCCCGGAGAGCCGTGAACTCGCAGGCACGTCGAGCTCGGGGGATCCAGCCCCGGACGACGAGCCCGTGCAGGGCGAAGTCGTCTCCGACAAGAAGTCCTGATGCCGAAGATCAAGCCGGCATCACCGGACGACCAGTTCACGCTGGTCGAGCATCTGGACGAACTCCGCTTTCGTCTCATCGTCTGCATAGCCGTATTCCTCGTCGCGCTCGGCCTCTGTATCTGGCAGAGCGATCTCGTGCTGGAGATTGCCAACCGTCCCCTGCCCGACGGGTTTCAGCCCATCACCTTCGCCGTCGGTGAGCCATTCATCACCACGATCACCGTCGCCGCCTATGCAGCCCTGGTGATCAGCCTCCCGGTAATCCTCTACCAGACCTACGCCTTCATACTCCCCGCGCTCACTCCACGCGAGCGCCACGTGGCGAAACCCATGGTCGTCCTGATTCCAGTGCTGTTCCTCGCCGGAGTTGCTTTCGCCTACTTCGCGGTGATGCCCGCAGCCACCAAGTTCCTGCTCGGCTTCAACGCGACGGAATTCAAGATCGAGGTGCGGGCCAAGGACTACTACTCCTTCTTCGGCCTCACCCTCCTCTCGCTCGGCGTCCTGTTCCAGGTGCCGGTCGTGATCCTCGCCCTGACCCGTCTGGGCGTGACCACGCCGGACATGCTGGCGCGCTATCGCCGGTACGCGGTCCTGGTGATCGCCGTGATCGCAATGCTCCTTCCAGGCACCGATCCGGTCACGATGCTGATCTCGATGGTGCCCCTCTACCTGCTCTACGAGGGCAGCATCCTCCTCGCCCGTGTTGCCGGCAGTCCCCAGCCGGAAAAAGCGAATGACCCCCCGACAGCGACGCCCGACCCCGGCTAGCCTTAGACGATGCTCTTCGATCTACAGAGTCCAGGCAGACGTGCCGCGATCAAGGTCATCTACTCGACTCTCGCCATTTTGCTCGGCGGCGGCTTGCTCTTCTTCGGAATCGGCTCGGACGCCACTGGCGGTCTGTTGGATGCGCTGGGACTGCGCGACAGCGAGCAGGACAGCAGCGAGATCTATGCCAAGGAGATCCAGACGGCACAGGCCGCCTTGAAGACCAACCCCGACAACGAGGCTGCCCGGCTCGATCTGGTCAGTCTCTACATCCAGCGTGGAAACCAGCAACTCGAGGTCGACCCTCAGACCGGTCAGTCCACCGCAACACCCGAAGCATCCACTTCCTACAACCTCGCTGCGGACCAATGGGACCTCTACCTGAAAGGGAATCCCAAGAGGCCGGACTCCGGCCTTGCGCTCCAGCTCGCCAACAGTTTCTTCTTGATGGCGCAGTCTTCCTCGAGCGCAGCCGACGCCAGGATCGATGTGGAGAACGCAGCGGAGGCTCAAGAAGTCGCGGTCGACCAGAACCCGACCGTCGGCAATCTGAACAACCTCGCTGTCTACCTGTTCTACGCCGGTGACTTCGCAGCAGCCCAGCGCACCGTTTCCCAAGCCCTCGCGAAGGCCCCCGCTGGTGATCGGAAGGAACTGAGCAAACAGTTCGATCAGGTGGAGAAGTCCGCGAAGGCATTCGAGAAGCAGGTGGTCACCGAGTCGAAGGCTCAAGCTCAATCAGGCGGCGCTGGCGCCGGTGGCTCGAATCCACTCAGTGGTGGAGGCTTCGGCGGATCCCCGCTGGGCACTCCCTGATCCCTGCCGTTACCGAGCGCTACCTATAATCCCCAACCGTGTGATTCCCGGAGCATCGGGAAACCAGAACAGGGGCCGTTAGCTCAGTTGGTAGAGCAGGAGACTCTTAATCTCAAGGTCGAAGGTTCGAATCCTTCACGGCCCACTCGATGACCCCCTTCTTGGTGGTCGCCGGTGGCTCTGCGGGAGTTGCCGCTGGATACGGCCTCGCTGCCGCAGCCTGTGGCTACTATGGCGCCCGTTCGTTGATCGCGTGACAGGGAGGTTCCGCGTCTAGACTGTGTCCCATGGTGGGGATCGGGCGAGTGCTGCATAGACCGGGAAAATGGCTCACTGGGGCCATAGTCGGGTGTCTCGTCGTGCTTGGATTCTGTTCGATTACTCCGACCGGAGTAGCCGAGGCCAAGAAGCCTCTTCCGTGTAACGGGTCCTCGAAGCTCTGTGGACGCAGTCTCGACCGGGTAGTGCTCGTCGGGACTCACAACTCGATGTCAGCCTCGCAGGCAGGCTTTGGTCTCCCTCATCAGACGTTCGCGATCCCCGATCAGCTCAAGCGCGGCGCGAGAGCCTTTCTCATCGACACCCACTACGGCAGACCCGCACCGAACGTACTGAATCCGAACGGTGTGGACTCCGTAGAGGATCCCTCGGCATTTCCCGATACCTCGACCTACCTGTGTCACGTCCTGTGTCAGTTCGGAGCGACCAAACTCACCTCAGGCCTGCGCTACTTCACCAACTTCCTGCGCAGGCATCCGCGCGAGGTGGTCGTGTTGATCAACGAGGACTACATTGCTCCGGACGACTTCGCGAGCGCTGTTCGTGCGAGTGGTTTGTCGAGGTACGTCTACACGGGCGGCACCGGCCGTTGGCCGACCTTGGGATCGATGATCAGATCAGGGCGCCGCGTCGTAGTGTTCGCTCAGACTGACGTAGGTGATGTCCCTTGGTACCACCTCGCGTATTCGGGTTTGATGCGAGAGACGGACTGGAGCTACGAGCTGCCCTCCGAGCTCCTCGATCCCGAATCGCTGGCCTCGAGTTGCGCCGCCAGACGAGGGGGCGACGTGGGCAATCTCTTCCTGATGAACCACTGGATATCCCGCGACGTGTTTCCTCCGGTACCGAGTATCGAGGATGCCGCACTGGTCAACACCCGATCCGCGCTGGTAGCGAGAGCCAAGGCATGTCGGACGGTGCGCGGCAGGCTGCCGAACATCCTGGCGGTGGATTTCCTCGGCACCGGCGACGCGATCGGGGCTGCGAGGGAGTTGAACGGCCTCTAAGGCAGCTCGGATCCAGGCTCAGCGGTGGATCTTGCGGAACCAGGCGTCCACAGCCGGTTCGGCTGAGACCCGAGGGGTGCTCGTCTGGTTACCGCCAGTGACCCCGTTGGCGAGGCCAACGAGGATGTCGCCTTCGGCGTTCTCGAAGGGAGGCGCGTACCGGTTGGCGCAGAAGGCCTGAGAGCGAGGCAGACGCTTGATCTTCGCGGGACCGGGGTGGTCGATGGCGTCCTGGATTGCGGCGAATGTGACCGAGTCGAGCGCTGTACCGATGTGTGAGACGGTCCTGCCTTTGCAGATATCCTGGATCAGGATGTTCGTGGCCCCTTGCAGCGCTGAGGAAGAGGTCTTGGCGTTCTTGGTCACCGGCTTGACGGTCTGATCGCTGAGCGAGCGGATAGTGGTCCAGCCAACGCTCTTGCCGGGTGTCTCGTCCCGCTGTGAGTTGAGCGCACGGAGCAGCTTCGAGCCCTTCTTCTGCTGCCAGCCAGCGGGCGGACACGGCGCAGAAGCGGTGCAGGTGCTCCCGATAACGTTCGTCCCGTGATGGGTCCCGGCAGCTCCGATCACGTCCGTGACCTTGGTCCGCAGATCCTTCCAGTAGGTCAGGGCAATCCTCGGAAGCAGAGCACCCTGACTGATGCCGAACACGGCGACCTTGCGGCCAGCCATCGCATATGTCTGGCGAATCGCGTAGACCAGGTACTGGACCGAGATCTGGATGTCTCCGGTGGTGTTGTAGCCCTGAGTGACGCCGTCGGCGGGCTGATCGGGGAAGTTGGTCCAGCAGACGGTCCTTCCCTCGAGGTCGAAGGCATCTTTGCCGATCGCGTAGGCAGCATCCCCGGAAGCCCCGGTACCGGTCACGAACACCAGCGGTGTACGGGTGTCACCCACGAAGGCCGCTTCTCCGGTCAGATCCCCGGCCTCCGTGTGTCGCTCGCACTTGAACTGCGATGCGAGTTCCTCCTGCGACACGGAGTTGGGCGGAGCGGTTGCCGAGCGGGACGCGTTGGACTCACCGGCGATCACCAGAGCCACGAGGACGGACAGCACCGAAGCCGCTGCGGCTATGGCGAGTCGCCCCCGCATCAGATGTATTGCTCCCTGCACCACCGGAACCGTATCAGCGCCCGAGGTGGCGCGCTGGATTCACGATGCCAATCTCGAATCGATGCATCGACCGATCGCTGCCAAGGGTCCGTCTCCCTGACCGTATGTCCCCCTGAACGCTTCGGGGTCATTCCTCGCCTCCTGCAGGCATTCCCTGCCCGCGACGGCGAAGGCCTCGATCCTCGCCTGGATCTCGCTGCCGAGCTTGGATCGGACGCAGTTCGGGAAGGCCTGCACTACGCCGAGAGGATCGCTGCTGTCGCCGTATGCGTCCAGGAAACCTGACGGGTCGGCAACCAGCTCGTTCGCGCAGGTTTCCACTGCGGTACCCACTTCGGTGACCAGATCCCTGGTTCCGGTCCGGACGCAAGCGGCGAGCGCGGTCCTGCGGACCTTCCCGTAGCGAGCCCTGAACACCTTGGGAGCCTGCTTGGCCTGCGCGGCACACTGTTTGGCAGCGAAGACCTTCGCCTGTTTGCCGGCATCGACTGCGGGGCTGGCGTGGGAAGCGGGCGCCAACATCAGGCCCGTGACGCAAGAGGCGGCGAGGACGATCGAGAGTCTCTTCTTCATGCTGCTCCTTCGGTTGGTGGAGGACTAGAGGTGATCCTGAAACCCTGCTGGGCGGCGAAAGTTCCGTAGATGGCGGGATTCAGGAGAGGATCTCCCTGCTTCCTTTTCCTGCCTCGATGTGCGCAACGAGCCGTTCCGCTGCCGCCTCGGGCGTATCGGTCCCGTCGGGGGCGAGATCGGTCTTGACCCATCCTGGGTCGAAGGCGAACACAGCCACCCCGCTCGATCCCCCCGCCTCCTGCCGCAGGGTCTGGGTGGTGGATTCGAGGGCTGCCTTGGAGGCCGCGTAGACACCCATTCCCTTGCGGCCGGCGCTGACCTTGGGAGCGACGACGTTGGCGATGACGCCCTCCCCCCTCTCCTTCATCCCTGGCAGCAGTCTCCCGGCCAGGACGAACGGTGTCAGTGCATTGAGTTGGAACGAGGAGTCGAGATCCTCGACCGAAATCTGATCGACCGCTCCGTCGACCCTGACCGCGGCGTTGTTGATCAGGATGTCCACCCTTCCGTGGGCATCCTCCACGTTCGCTGCGAGCTGCTGGGCCTGAAGCGGGTCTGACAGATCGACGGAATGGGCTTCGACTCCGCCGAGTTGGTCCAGAAGTTCCTTCCTGCGTGCCACAGCAGCCACCACGGCCCCTTTCTCGACCAGCAGACGCGCCGTCGCAGCCCCGATCCCGGACGAGGCTCCCGTGACCAGTGCGACCTTCCCTTGCAGTTCGACGCCTTCGGACATCGACCTGATGGTAGACGGAGGGGACTGGGCAGGATCCCTCCCAAGCGCCGACCTGTCCCCGCCTAGAATCAACCGTCTATGCGCGTGGGGATAGTCGGACTCGGATACGTGGGTTTGCCGCTGGCGGTGGCTTTCGCCGAAGCTGGCAGCGAGGTGATCGGTCTCGAAACCGATACCCGCAAGCTCGCATCGCTCCAGGAGCGCAGGAGCTACATCGACGACGTCGACGACGCGAGGATCGCCGCTCTCGGCGACTCCTTCCGACCCACCTCCGATCCCGAAGACCTCTCCGCCTGTGACGCGATCCTGATCTGCGTTCCGACCCCGCTCACATCCACCCGTGAACCGGACCTGACCTACCTGGTCGACGCCGCGACCTCACTCGCCAGAGTTCTCAGAGAGGGTCAGTTGGTGGTGCTGGAATCGACCACGTATCCGGGGACCACGCGCGAACGTCTGCAGCCGATCCTCGAGGAGTCGGGTATGAAGGCCGGAGAGGACTTCTTCCTGGCGTTCTCCCCGGAGAGGATCGATCCGGGCCGCACGGATCACACCATCCGTACCACCCCGAAGATCGTGGGTGGGATATCCGAGAAGTGTTCCGAGATGGCCACCGAGCTCTATTCGTCGATCTGCGATCAGGTCGTGGAGGTCTCTGGCCCGGAGGCGGCGGAACTCGCGAAGTTGTTGGAGAACATCTTCAGATCGGTCAACATCGCTCTCGTCAACGAACTCGCCCAACTGTGTGACCGGATGGGGATAGATGTCTGGGAGGTGGTGGAGGCCGCAGGGACGAAGCCGTTCGGGTTCATGCGGTTCGATCCCGGCCCGGGAATGGGAGGTCACTGCCTCCCGGTCGACCCCTTCTATCTCTCCTACAAGGCACGTGAGTACGACTTCTCCACCGAGTTCATCGAGCTTGCCGGGAAGATCAATCAGGATCAGCCCCACTTCTGCGTCCAGAAAATGGAGCGCGCTCTCAGTGATTCGGGACAGGCGATGAAGGATGCGCGCATCCTCCTGCTGGGGGTCGCCTACAAGGGCGGAATCGGGGACACTCGCGAGTCCCCTGCCCTGAAGATGATCGGCCTGGCGCGTGATGCGGGCGCGGAGATCAGCTACCACGATCCTCACGTGCCCGAACTGACCGAGTTCGCGCTCTCCTCGACGCCGCTCGATCAGGCTCTCGATCAATGCGATCTGGCGGTGATCGTCACAGCGCATCCTGAGCTCGACTACTCGAAAGTCGTATCCAAAGCACCGCTCATTCTCGACCTGCGCGGTGTTACGAGGGGTATGGAATCCAGCAAGCTGACTCAGCTTTGAGGGTGCGATCGCATCCTCTGGTCGGACGCGTCGGACTGGTCTCTGCCGCGCTCGCGTTTGCGTGCTCCCTCGCTCTCTCGGGCGCCGTCGGCAGCGCCAGGGCTTCGGAAGAATCCGTTCGGGTGTCCCCCCGGATCATCGGAGGTACGGTCGCTCCTGCAGGCTCATGGCCCTCCGTGGTCGCTCTCTACTATGCAGCCATCGGCCCTGAGTACGGCTGGGAGTGTGGTGGCACTCTGATCGCGCACAGGTGGGTGCTGACCGCCGGTCACTGTGTGGTGGAGGGCGATCCCTTCGGAGTCCAGCCAGCGAGTGACTTCAAGGTGCTGGCCGGCCGGCACAAACTGAGTGGCCCGGGCGGAGAGCGGATCTCGCTCCGGCGGATCGTGCTCAACCCCAACTACGTCGACTCGACCGCCGCCAACGATCTCGCCCTCCTGGAACTGTCGGAGCCGTCGACTCAGCCGGTTCGCGCGGTGATCAAGCCCTCGCAGGCCTCGTTCTGGGAGCCGGGCGATCCTTCCTACGTGGCGGGTTGGGGTGGCACGGTCGCACAGCCGGCTGAGTGCGGCGGAGGTTCACCCGAACCTCCTTGTCCGCCCCAGTACTACTCGGACGATCTGCGCGAAGTGGAGGTGCCGGTGGTCTCCGATTCCGACTGTGAGACGGCGTACCCGGGCGTACCCCTCTTCTCGACCCTCTGTGCAGGGAACACACCGAATCCCCCTGGCAACGACGAGGGGAAGGATGCCTGTCAGGGTGACAGCGGCGGACCGCTCGAGGTAGAGACCGCCTCGGGACGCGCGTTGATCGGGCTGGTCAGCGGTGGTGACGGTTGCGCAGCGCCGGGGTTCGCGGGCACCTACACCCGTGTGGCCAATTTCCGGACCTGGATCGGGAATTACGCTGCCTCCGTGTCGGGCTCGCCCTCTCCGCTCGGTTTCGGCAAGGTGAAGGTGGGTCGGAAACGATTCAAGTCCGTGACCCTGAATGGAACGTCTTCTCTTCCGGCAACGGTGGCTCAGTACGCGGTCAGCGGCCGGGGATTCAAACGGGCAGGGGGAACCTGCACGTCGACTATCGAATCGGGGGCTTCCTGCACCGTGAAGATCCGATTCCTCCCCAAGAGCGCGAAGAAGAGGAGCGGGTACCTGACCGTCACCTCAGGCAAGGGAGTCCAGTACCGCCGGGTCAAGCTGGTCGGTACCGGCCGTTAGGCGCTCAGATCGCCGGCGGTCTGGTCCAGATGATCTGGTCCCTGCCTGGACCCACCCCGACCAGGGCAACGGGTACTCCGGTTCGCTCGGCGATCAGATCCAGATAGTCTCGGGCAGCTTGCGGAAGCTCCTCCAGGGATCTGCATTCCCCGATCTCCTCGTCGAATCCCGGCACCTCCTCGTACTCGGGCTCAGCTGAGTGGATGATGCTCTGGTGATACGGGAAATCGTCGAACACGGCTCCGTCGGGATGCCGGTATCGGGTGCAGACCTTGATCGGACCGACTCCGGCGAGCACATCGAGCTTGGTCAGGACGAGAGCGGTCATTCCGTTCAGCCGGACGGCGTATCGCAGGGCGACCAGATCGAGCCAACCGCAGCGACGTGATCTTCCGGTCGTGGTCCCGACCTCGCCACCGCGCTGTTGGAGAAGTTCGCCGAGGTCGTCTGTGAGTTCGGTCGGGAACGGACCTGCACCCACCCGCGTCGAGTAGGCCTTGGCGATTCCCCAGACCTCGTCGATGTCCTTCGGTCCGACTCCCGCTCCCACGCAGGCAGCGCCGGCCACAGGGTTCGATGAGGTGACGAATGGATACGTGCCGTGGTCGAGATCGAGCATCGTCCCCTGGGCGCCCTCGAACAGGACGGTTGCATCCCTGTCGAGTGTCTCCCAGCACAGTCGTGATGTGTCGGCGATGTACGGCTCGAGTTGATGTCCGTAGGTGAGGTACTCCTCGGTCATCGCATGCAGGTCCACCCTGGCATCCAGATCGTCGAGGCTCGCTGTGTCCACTCCCTCGTCTCGCATGCGTTTCCGTTGCACCTCGAGCTCCTGGAAGATCTGCCGCTTCGGCTCGAGCGCTGCCATGATCTTCTGGCGCAGGATCTTGGGGTCGAGCATGTCCTGCACCCTGATCCCCAGTCTCGAGGCCTTGTCCGCGTAGGCAGGGCCGATGCCCCGCCGGGTCGTGCCTATCTCGAGCTTTCCTAGCCGAAGTTCCCCGGCAGTATCGAGCAGGAGGTGGTACGGCATGATCAGATGGGCGTTGGCTGAGATCTTCAGCCCGCTCACGTCTACTCCCTGCCCCTTCAGGCCTTCGATCTCGCCGATCAGGACGCCCGGATCGAGTACCACCCCGTTCCCGATCGCGCATGGCTTTCCCGGATAGAGGATCCCCGAGGGGATGAGGTGGAACTTGAAGGTCTCACCGTCCCGGACGATCGTGTGGCCGGCATTGTTGCCTCCCTGGAAGCGGATGACCATGTCGGCCTTCTCCGCGAGGAGATCGGTTACCTTGCCCTTCCCTTCATCGCCCCACTGGGCTCCGACTATCACTAGTCCCGGCACGAGGGCAGATTATGAAGCGGAATCGGACGGCGGTGGAGCGACCTTCAAACGACGGTCGTCGCCGTACAGAGGAAGCGGGTCGCCGCACATCTCGACCAGACGCGACACGACCCGTTCACCGATCTGCTCCTCGAGCTGCTCGGCCGTGAGGTTGGTCGTGACCACCAGCGCCCTCTCTGCCTCGTACCGCTCGTTGATCAACGCATAGAGCTGTTCCAGAACCCACTCGGTTCGATTCTCCGATCCGAGGTCATCGAGGTGCAGCAGGTCGACCGAGGTGAGTTGGCCGAAGAGGTCCAGATATGACTCCTCGCCCGGCAGCGAGTCGAAGGTCTGCCGGATCCTCGAGAGCAGTTGCGGCATCGAGTAGATCGCCGCGGTTCGACCAGCCTCGAGCGTGAGTTTCGAGACGAGCATCGCGAGGGTCGTCTTACCGGTGCCCGAGTTGCCGAAGAACCAGAGGCCCCGCCCGGAGTCGAGGCTCTCTTCGAGTCGATCGCAGTACTCGCGAACCTGGTTGACCACCGCGTCGTTGATCTGTGTCACCGGCGGTCGATCGAATGAGACTCCCCGGTATCTCGCCGGGATCACAGAGGAGACGCCGTGAGACTTCGCCTTGGCGATCTTGCGCTCCCGGCAGCCACACGGGCGAGCGATGTCCTCCGGCCCCAGGATCCATCCGGAGCCGTCACACGTTCCCTTGGGGCAGATGGAGGGTTCATCGGCGAGCGCCCCTGAGCCGGCCACTCGCACCTCATCCACCTTCTGCAAGGTCGGTCACAGGCGGGTCGTCGGTAGCGGTTTGTTCCACCGGTACATCCCTGATCGCCCGATCGGCGAACTTGGGGTATCTGGAGATGAAGGCCAGCTTCACTACTCCGACCGGACCGTTCCTGTGCTTGGCGAGGATCAGATCGCCGATCCCTGGCTCCTCGGAGTTCTCCTTCGTGTAGTACTCGTCGCGATAGAGGAATCCGACTATGTCGGCGTCCTGCTCGATCGATCCTGATTCGCGCAGATCGGACAGGATGGGCCGCTTGTCGGGCCGCTGCTCGGGTGCCCTCGACAGCTGCGAGACCGCGATCACCGGCACTTCGAGTTCGCGGGAGAGGAGCTTCAGTCCACGGCTGAACTGAGCCACCTGTTCGACCCGGTTTGCGTGAGTGTCATCGGCTCTGAGCAGCTGGATGTAGTCGACGATGATCAAACCGAGCCCCCTCTCACCGTTCTGGCGCTTCATCTCCGCATGGAGCCGGCGGGCCTTGGCCCGCAGTTCGAGCAGGCTGAGGTCGGCGGAGTCGTCGATCCACAACGGGGCGTTGGCGAGGCTGTTGTTTGCGCTCATCACCTTCGGCCAATCGGATTCCGAAACGGCCCCCCTCCTGAGCTTGTCAGAGCTGATCCGGGCCTGAGAGGCGAGGAACCTCTGTGCGAGCTCCGTCTCCGACATCTCGAGCGAGAAGAGCGCCACCGGGAGATTCGCTTTCAGCGCGACGTTCTCGGCGATATTGCAGACGAAGGTGCTCTTGCCCATCGAAGGTCGGGCGGCGATCACGATCAGGTTCCCAGCCTGGAATCCACCGGTCTTGCTGTCGAGGTCACGAAAGCCGGACGGTGTGCCGATCAGCTCGTTGCTGTTCTCGTGCAGGTGCTGGAGTCTGTCCCACTCGTCGTGGAGGACATCCTCCACCGACTTGAAGTCCGAGGCCTGTTCGGTGTGCGCCACCTGGAAGAGGAGCCGTTCTGCGCGTTCGACCAGCTCCCCGGTGGTGTCGCCCCTATCGACTACCGACTGCTGGATTTCCTTCGCCGCGCGGTCGAGTCTCCGAAGCACGGAGTTCTCCTTCACGATCCTGGCGTAGTGCGCAGCGTTTCCGGCTGCAGGGACGGTCGCCGCGAGGCCTGCGATCACATCCCGCCCGCCGGCCTGCTCGAGGGTCCCCTGCTGTGTGAGCCTCTCGGCGACGGTGAGGGCATCGATTGCGGCGTTCTCCTCGTTGAGGGAGAGGATCGCCTGGTAGATCACCCTGTGTCGATCTCGGTAGAAGTCCTCGGGAGCCAGCCGGACCTCCAGCAGCACGGGCTCCACAGCGGCCTCAGAGACCATCATCGCTCCGAGCACCGATTCCTCGGCCTCGAGATTCTGCGGCGGAACTACTGTCTGGTCTCCAGCCAACTCTCGCCAATCCTCAACTTTCTTCCCCGGAACGTCGGTGCACGGGAACCTCGGTTTTCAGCGCCTCGTGATCAGTGTGCATAGGCCGCCGGTCAGGACCGGCTGTTTGCGGTCGCAACCTTGCATTGCCCAGACGGATGGAGAAAATCACACTCAGGCATCGTGATCAGCCCCGGTTGCCGCATATGGCGGGAAAATCCGTAACGAATCGAGTCAGGTCCGCACCGCACCGGGTGGCTGGGAGCGGGAATCGCTCAGAGGCCGAACTCGGCTTCGATGCGCCCGTCTTTCTCGGCGGCAACGAGCGCCTCGAAATCCCTCTCGTTCTGATCGGCGTACGCCTCGGCGAAGTCACTCAGCGCATCGACCATTTCGTCACACGTACCGATGTAGCCGGTCATGGCCGCAGCGTCTCCGGATCTCGCATGAGCGTGGGCGAGGCAACTACCGCACAGCCCTGCGTAGTTGATGAGTCCCTGCGGATCCATCTTGGTCAGATCCACCGAACCCTTCATGTCGCGAAGCTGCCGCACGTAGTAGTCGAGCCCCAGACCCATCGCGCCGGTGACCCAGCCGAGGAATGAATCGCTTGCAGCCTGCATGATCCGCTGGCCCTGCACCACCCGCTCGCCGGGATGCGAATACACGCTGGCTCCGGCGTACTGCGCCAGAACCGACTCGGTCGCCTGCTTAAGCTGGAGGAACAGTGGGTCGTCATCACGGTCGCCGACCATCAGGATCATCATCGAGACCATTCCCACCGAGCCGACTCCGACGACCTTCCGCGCGACATCGGCGAATCGATACCGCTCCATCACGAGTTGCCGCTCAGGCGACAGCGTGTCTGTGTAGTCCTGGAGACCCTGCTTGAACATGTCCGGCCCACCCGGGAGCGCCTCGATCGGGACCGTCTCGATCAGAGGCGGCTCGGGCTTGATCTTCCACTCGTCGCCGTCCTTTACGGCGAACTTCGCGAGCGCCCCGAGCGCAGTTCGATGCTTGGCCTTCTTGACCTGCTTCTTGGCCTGCTTGATCGCCCGCTCGTCTCCGGTAGCGGCGACGGATTCGAGGATCTTCTTCATCGGTATTCGCGAGTACCAGAGTTCGATGAACCGCATGCCGGCGAACTCCCCGATCAGGTCCCGGTAGTAGGTTCCCGCTGCACGGGTCGCCATTCGGGAGTCCTCCCGGCTGAAGCCCATGTCTCTCGCAGCGATCGCGATGCTCGCGGCGAGACGTTTCAGGTCCCACTCGAAGGGAGCGGGGAGGGTCTCGTCGAAGTCGTTCAGGTCGAAGACCATCGTGCGATCCGGAGCGGCGAACGCTCCGAAGTTCTCGAGGTGCGCATCTCCGCAGGCTTGGACCCGGAGTTCGCTCGTCGGCGTTCTCGAGAGGTCCCAAGCCATGATGGCGGCTCCGCCACGGAAGAAGGCGAACGCGCTCTCCAGCATCCGGCCGTATCTGATCGGCACGAGTTCAGGTACCCGTGTCTTTGCCTGCTTCTCGAGGATCGAAACCGGATCTGGGCGGTCGTCCGGTGCCTCCCAGATACCCTGAGAGGAACGAGGAACTCCATCGCGTATCCGCTTCCCTCCTTCCAGGCGCAGGCGCGTCCTTTCGGGGAGTCGATCACGAGGGAGGGCATCCACCGCCTCGACACTGCGGGGAGGTTCGGGAGTCACGTCGGAGGGCACCGGAGGTTGATTCAGTGTGCTTCGGCGACGATCGTCTTGATCGAGGCGACGTGACCCTTTGCGACCTCGACTTCGACCATGAAGGTTCCGGTCTCCCTGATCGGTTCCGGGAGGACGATCTTCTTCTTCTGGATCTTGACGCCTCGCGCTGCTTCGATTGCCTCGGCGATCTCCTTCGAGGTCACAGAGCCGAACAGCTTCCCGTCCTCACCAGCCCGATGATTGATGGTCAGGACCGTCTTCGAGAGCAACTCAGCGGTCTCTGCGGCCTTCTCGACAGCGGCGGTCTCGGCCGCCCTTGCCTGCTCGACCTTCCTGCGAGCCTCTTCGAGGGCTCCAGCGCTCGCCCCTTGAGCCAGCTTGCGTGGTACGAGATAGTTCCGAAGGTAGCCGGGTGCTACGTCGATCGCGTCACCTCGCGAGCCGAGCCCCTCGACGTCCTGCAGGAGGATCGCCTCCGCCATGCTCAGCGCTCTCCGACGTAGGGAAGCAGAGCCAGTTCCCGGGCCCGCTTCACAGCCACGGCGAACTGCTGCTGGTGCTTCCGGGAAAGTCCGGTAACCCGCCGGGAACGGGTCTTCCCGCGGTCCGAGAGGAATCGGCGCAGCAGAGTGAGATCCTTGTAGTCGATGTAGTCGACGCTGAGTCGGGCGTACTTCCGCGGGCGAAAGCGATCGGCACCAGGACCGCGCCTGCGCCGTGAGTCGTCTTGTTTCTGAGGTCTTGCCATCTGTGTGGGAAGCGGCAACTCAGCCGCGGCCGCAGATGGTACACGCAGAGGGGCTCACTTTCCTCTCAGGGTGCCGGGAATGCAAACGGCCCGCCGTGGGCGGGCCGTTCGGAGATTCGAATGGACTCGCGTCCTCAGAAGGGGATGTCTTCGTCGCTTGCAGCGGCCCCCGCCTGGACGAAATCGGAGGTGTCCGCCGGTACGTCCGAGGTCGCCTCGAACCCGTTTCCGTTGCCGCCCGCTCCGTCGGACCGGGACCCGAGGAACTGGACGGAGTTGGCGATGATCTCGACCTTGTTCCGCTTGCCCGAACCGTCTTTCGCCTCCCATTCGCTGAAGTCGAGCCTTCCCTCTACTGCGACGGGTCGCCCCTTGGCGAGGTAGTTGGCACAGTTCTCACCCTGCGCACCGAAGACCGTTACGTCGAAGTAGTTCGGCTTGTCGACCCACTCGCCGTTCTGGTCCTTCCGGCGACTGTTGACGGCGACCCTGAGCTGGCAGACCGACATCCCACTGCCTGTCGATCGAAGTTCGGGATCCTTGGTCAGGTTGCCTGTTATTGCGACTATGTTGATGTTGCTTGCAGCCACGCGATCAGCTCCTCTGTTGCGTTAGGTATTTACTTGCGCAGAATCTTAGGCCGCAAGGCGGCGACTGAATGCGCTTCGATGGCAACCAATCCCGCAAAGTCCGGAGACGAGAATCACCCGGAAGCCGATTGGCGGAGGGAGAGTGTCCTCAGTCGTCGCGGCCGGACCGCGCGGAACCGCGTCCTTCGCCATCGTCCGATCGCTCCGAGCCGACTGAGTGGGGCCGATCGGATGTGGGCGGAGCGGTGGTGGGCGACTCGGGGTCGACCTTGAAGATCCGGTGGCGGAGAACGCCTTCGGAGATCTTCAGGTTGTGGTTGAGGTCCTCGAGGAGGGGATTTTCCCCCTTGAACCGGAAGTACCTGTAGTCGGCTTCATTTCGCTGATCGATCTCGTAGGCCATCTTGCGGATGCCCCAATTGTCGGCGAGGTCCAGGTCACCGCCGCCTTCGATCCGGGTCTTGACATCTCCCACGATGGCTTCGCGGGCCTCATCCGTGGCCTCGGCATCGAGCATCAGTACGAGTTCGTAGTTTCGTGTCATTTCGTCTTTGGCCGCATCGGCGGTTGATCCGGACGCGGCGGCCGACTATAGCGGGGGAGAAGGGGAGCCGCACGAAGCTCATCGATCGCATGAGCCGATACGGCCAGGTTTCGGGATAGCCATGTCGATTCCGCGCCTGCGTGGACTCAGGGTGAATCATCGCCGTGCCCTCAGGGCCATGGGCCTGGTCGTTGCCTCCGTAGCACTCGTCGTACTCGTCTCCCGGCTGCTCGCTCCTGCGGAACCTGCGCCCCTGCCCGAGCGGGTCGGGCTGGTCGGGTTGGAGAACGAAGCACCTCGGCTGCCGGAGGAAGATCTCGTGGAACCGGGTTCCTCCGACCTCACCGATCGCCCAGGTTCGAGGCGGCGATCCCGTCCGAAAAGGCCGAAACCTGCGCGTCGGCACCAGACTCCCCGCAGGCCGCCCGCTTCCCCCGATGAACCCACTCCGGTCCCGAGCTACTGGTCACCTGCGACGAGCGCACCGCGGCCGTCAAGGCCCGATCCGCCGGGTCAGTTCGGGTTCGAGCGTTGATCCGGGGGTGCTGCGTCGGCGGCCAGCTTGGCTGAGATGTCTGCCAGTTGCTCGTCCACCCATTCCCCTGGATTTCGTGCGGCCACGATCGCCTTCAATCTTGCCGCCCGATCAGCTCGCTCCTCTGGATCCATGGTCAGGGCCCGGAAGATGGTGTCCGCCTGCTCCTGGATATCGAACGGGTTGACGGAGAGAGCGCAGGATCCGAGCTCCTCGTGCGCACCGGTGTTCTCGGAGAGCATCAGTACGCCGTCACGCTCGTTCACCGCAGGCGCCTCCTTCGCGACGAGGTTCATCCCGTCGAACAGGGAATTCACGATCAGCAGGTCGAACTGCTTGAAGCGCGCGACCGCTTCGGGGAAGTTCTCGTAGATCCGCAGGTCGATGGGCATCCAGTCGGTGGTGCCGTGGCGATGGTTGACCACGGCGACGAGCGCCTCGATCTTCTCCAGGTATTCAGCGTATTCGGGCACATCCTCTCGGGAAGGTTGGAGATGGGCGATGAATGTCACCTTCTCGCGGAACTCCGGGTGCTGCTCGAGGAAGACGTCGAACGCGGTGAAACCGCGGAGGATGTTCTTCGAGAGGTCCGCCCGATCGACCCGGATGATCAGATTGTCCCTTCGGCGCCGGGTCAGCTCCTTCTCGTACCGCTCCACCTCGGGAGAGGCCGCTGCCCTGTGCATCCGCTCCACGTCGATCGAGAGCGGGTACTCCCGCACCCAGGTTTCTCTGCCTCCGTGGATCACGGCGTTGCGCTCGTAGTCGACCTCCAGCCCCATCAGGTCATCGCAACAGTGGAGGAAGTTCCGGCAGTAGGCGAGTGTGTGGAAGCCGATTATGTCGTTGGCCAGCAGCCCTTCGAAGATCCGTTCCCTCCAGGTGCCGGGCAAGATCCGCCATGAGTCGGGCTGCGACCAGGGGATGTGGACGAAGTGCTGACAGACAGCATCCGGTCGGGCTGCCTTGACCAGACCCGGGCAGGTGTAGAGGTGGTAGTCGTGGAACATCACCAACGGTTCCTCCTGGCCGGTGATTGCCTCTATCACCGCTTGAGCGATGTCCGCGTTCACGGCCAGGTATCCGTCGCGCCATGCCACCTGCTCACTGCGGCGAATGTCCGGCACGTTCGAGAGGTCCCACAGGTAGTGCTGGACGAACCACAGGATCGGGTTGGCGATGATGTTGTAGAAGCCTTCGTAGGCCGCGGGATCACTCTCGACCATCAGGACCTCGTAATCGATCCCCTCGAGTTCGATCTCGGTTGGTCCACCCGACTCTCTGGCCACCTGGACATCCTCCGCGGTCATCGCAGATGCGACCCAGAGCGCCTTTCGGTGCGAGACCAAGCCGCTGAGGGCTGTGACCAGTCCGCCACCGCCCTTCCGCACGATGCGCTCGCCGGTCTGCTCGTCACGGTCGAATTCGGCGGGACCCCGGTTCGAGACGATGGTCAGGGGGCGTGGCGGATTCATCTCACTTCCAGAGTAGCCGCGTCGGTCCCCAGCACTACCTGCTCGGCCATCCGCTTACGGTCAGATGTCCAGATCGTGGAAGATCCGCAGCCAGTCGGCCAGAAGCCTCGGCGTCAGGAAACGTTCGCGGGTGCGTTCCTTGCCGGCCTTACCCAACCGCCTGCCGAGCTCCGGGTCTTTCAGGATCTCCACTGATCTCTCCGCACACTGTTCGGGCGAGTCGACCAGGAAGCCGCTCTCACCATCGACGATCTGCAGCGGGATTCCACCCACGTTGCCGGCGATGACCGGACGGGACTTCCAGAGACCCTCACTGACGGTCAGCCCGAATCCTTCCCTGATCGATTTCTGGAGGATCAGGTCGGCCTGGGACTGGAAAGCATTCACCTCGATCGCTCCCACGTTGTTCAGGTTGTTGAGGATCTTTATGTCGGGGTCCGAATCGGCGTGTTCGTAGGTGCTCTGGAAGAACTCCCAACCCTCCGGGTCGTCGCTCGCCATGGATCCGACCAGAGCGAGTTGCGCCTCTGGGATCTCCTCACGAACCTGGCGGTATGCGTCGATCACGCCGATCGGGTCCTTCCAGGGGTCGAACCTGGATACCTGACAGATCAGTGGCCGCTCCACGTCGATGCCGAACTGGTCGCATACGAAGGAGGCGTCCTCTGGTGAGAGGGCCATGTTCTTCGGGGAGAGTGGATCGATGGCCGGAGGGACTATCCGGATTCCGTCCAGATCCTTGAGGTGAGTCGGTACATACTTCTCCATATGCCAGACGCTCGCGTCGTACTCGGCGATCAGTGGCTCGAGGCGTTCGATCGGCTCGGGGTTGGGGGTCGAGAGATCGATGTGACATCGCCAGATCCACTTGCCCGAGTGTTCGGCGGCGATCCTCCGGATCCCGACCGGCTGCGGGTCGTGGACGATGATCACGTCCCAATCGTCCTCGAGCGCTTCGCCGTTCAGACGCTGGTACTCGTCGAACAGTTCCCACTGTTCAGCGGAGAGGCTGTTCGGATCGCCCTGCAGTGAGTTGTGGAGGAGTTTGGTCGCGTTGAAGAACTCTTCCTTGCCCATGATCACCCGCCAGTGGGTATCCAGTCCGACGTCGTTCATCAGCGGTATCAGCGTGAACAGGATCTCCGACACCCCGCCACCGAACGCGGTCGCACTGAGGTGCAGAACCCGTTTTCCCTGCAGCTCTGCCGCGAGTTCCTGGATCTCCTCGATTCGCCCCCTCCCAGCGAGGTGCGTGTAATCGGCAAGCGACTTGTGTCCGACGGCTACTTCCTGCATTAGGCGGGCAAACCTATTCGTCGCCGCGGCGCGCCCGCTGCAACCGCTCTATCCCGGCGTCGATTTCCTTGCAGATGGCCGCGTGCAGCTCCGGAGTGCAGGCAGCGACACAGGAGAGCTGGAACTCGTGTCCGGAGCCGAGCAGAGGCCTGTCGTCCAGCGGTTTGCCCCAGGCATCGGTGACGGTTACCCCGGCCTCCTCAGCGCAGAGCAGCGCAGCGGCGAGATCGTAGGGGGAGTTGTTGAGGACCTCTCCTCCCCCCACGCGCTCGAACTCGGCGCGCATGCCGGGTACTTCGTCGACGATCCTCGGACTGGGTTCGATGTAGGCGTCGAGCTGCCCTGTGACGATTCGGGTCACGTCGAAGGTCGCGGCGCCCAGGTCGAACCCCGCCCCACCCACTGACGAGCGATCCACCAATTCAGCCATCACCTCCATCACCTGCCTGACCGGCCTGCCGCGCAGACCATAGGTCCAGAACATCCGCTCGATCTCGGTGTTGGCCGAGAGTCCCGGAGCGGGCTCGACGCCCTCGCCGCGGACTGCGAGGAATTCCTGCCCGCTCTTGATCTCGAGCACGCACCCGATCTCCACATCGCCCATCGTCGGCTCGCCGTGCAGCGGCGCGGCGGCTACCGAGACGCAGCTCGACTCGAGACCGGCGAGCGCTGGGCGGGTGCCGTCGATGGGGTCGACGATCAGGACCCATTCGGCCGAGCCTCCACTCGGCGAGACCATTCCGCGATCCTCGGAGTAGAAAGCCACCCGCGGCGCGTGCTCTGCGAGGTACTCCTCCATCCGCTTCTCGGCAACCTCGTCTATCGCGAAGGTGATGTCCCCACCCTTCCCGGCCCCTTCGTGAGCTCGACCGGCGTGCTCTCCCAGCAGTGGCCGGACCACTGCCCGTAGCTCCGACGCCAGTCCCCGGACCAGGCCCCTCATCTCCTCGGATCGGCTCAAGTTGCGAGTGGAGATCTCAACCGCCGGGGCGCTCAGCGAGCTCCACCGAAACCTCACGCCTCTCGCCGTCACGGATGATCTCCAGAGTCACCGTGGACCCCGGCCGCTGTCGCGAGATCACTTCGGCCAGATCGCTCTCGGCGATGATCTTCTTCCCGTCGACGGCCACGATCAGGTCTCCGCCGGTCGCGACCGGAGATCCCTGGAATGTCCTCTCACCCGTCGCGCCCTCAATTCCTGCTTCGGCCGCCGGTCCTCCCGGGACCACTTCGCTGACCAAGGCTCCAGTGCTCGAGCCCAGATCCAACTCCTCTGCCAACTGAGGCCAGACCGCCTCGGTGGACACGCCCAGATACGCGTAATCGACCACGCCATCAGCTCGTAGGCCTTCCAGCGAGAAGCGGACGATGTCGATCGGAATTGCAAACCCGACCCCGGAGTTGGAACCTGAACTGGTCTCTATCTGTTGATTGATCCCGATCACGTCACCCGCTGCGTCCAGCAGGGGACCACCGGAGTTACCGGGGTTGATCGAGGCATCGGTCTGGATCGCGTTGTCGATGGAGAACTCACTCAGCGACTCGATGGTCCGGTCGCTCGCGGAGATGACCCCGACCGAGAGGGACTGACGCTTTCCGAAGGGGCTGCCGATAGCCGCGACAGGCTCGCCGACTGCAAAGGCGTTGCGCTCGGAGAGCCGCAGCGGATCCAGATCGATCTCACCCGGATCCACCTTGATCAGCGCCACGTCGGCGTCGGGATCGAAGCCCACGATCTCCGCTTCGACCCGGTTGCGGTCGGCAAACTCGACGAACACCTGGCTGGCCGGCTCGATCTCGCCGCCGCCATTGCCCACGCCGCCGCTGGTCACCACGTGGGCATTGGTGAGGATCTCCCCTTCGTCGGAGATCACGAATCCCGAGCCCTGACCCGCATCGGCCGACCCGCCACCGAACAGGGAGATCACGGTCACCACGCCCGGCGCGTCGTTCGCGTAGATCTCAGCCGGGTTGAAGTCTCCATCGCCCACCTTGACCACGACCTGATCGCCGTCCTTCTGGACTTCGGTCGTGTCGGATCCGCATCCGACCAGCGCCGCGACTAGGACCAGTGCGACCGTCACCGAGACAAGCGTCCTGATCCGTACGAATCGAGTCATCTATCTGGTTTGCCTCGCGGCAGGGAGGGTGAGGGTGAAGCCGGTATGACCTCTCCTCGCTGAGAGTTCGAGGCTCCCCTTCATGCGTTCTGCCAGCTCTCGGGCAATCGGTAGACCGAGTCCCGAACCCCCGGCTTGATCCCCGGTCCAGAACCGCTCGAAGATCTTCTCGCGATCCCGAGCAGAGATCCCGGGACCCTCGTCGCCGACGATCAGCTTCGTCTTGCTGCCTTCCTGTACGGCGGTGATGGTCACCTTGGTACCGCTGGGTGTGTGGCGGATTGCATTGTCGACAAGGATACGCACGGTTTGTTCAACACGAAGTAAATCCGCTGCGGCCACGGGCTTACCGCTCACCCTGATCTCGATCTCGGTCCCATGGGCCTTGGCGATCGCGTCGACCTCCTTGGTGATGGCTCGAGCGACCTTTGACAGATCGACCTCGGATCTCTCGACCTTCATCGCTCCCGCGTCGAGCTTCGACAGGTCCAACAGGTTGGCCGTCAGCGTCTCCAGCCGGTCTATCTGGGTCCGCATCTCCTCCATGAAGCCTCGCCGTTCCGCGGCCGATGGTTTCCCCGTCTGCAGCAGCTCCAGATAGCCGCTGAGAGAGAAGATCGGAGTCCGGAGCTCGTGTGACGCATTGGCGATGAATTCGCTGCGCGCTGTATCCAGACGTGCGAGTCTCCTCTGCATCTGGTTGAGAGTGTTGGCTAGCTTTCCCAGTTCGTCATTCGAATCCACCGGGATCGACTTGCCGAACTTGCCTTCAGCCGCTCGCTCTGCCGCTCGCTGCAGACGTTCGATCCGCCTGGTGACCGAACTGGCGGCCCACAGACCCACCAGGGAGGCCGCCACGAGAGCAATCGCGCCCGCGATCAGTATCTGCCGCCTGATCAGGCCGACGTTTGCCTGCACGTCGTCGAGAGGACTCGAGAGGATGAGCACAGCGCTCTGACCGGCCTCCGCGACGGGAGAGGCCGCTGTTGCGAGCGGTCCGGCGGAGGTCGAGGTCACGCCCGCCACCGTCTGGTCCAGCTGATCGGCCTCTTCGGCGAGCGCTCGGAAACCGGTTTCGAGGCTGGTGATCTCCGACGGCCTCTGCGAGTCCGAGATCACGGTCGCCGCGCCGCTCGAGTCGAGCCTGAGCAGCGTGGCCCTCGTTTCGGTGTCACCGGCGATCATCCTGGTCATGCGGGTGAACTGGTCGGTAGAGGTATCTACCGACGGCTCCGGGAACCTCCCAGCCTGCTCCTGGGCCGACGACTCGAGCGCCGAGAGCTTCTCGGCGGTGAGAGAGGATTCGAGCTGCGGGATCACGTAGAGATAGATCGAACCCACGGCCGCGGCAGTGATGATGAAGATCAACAGCACCAAGCGGTTGCGGAGCGTGTCGAACCTCCGCCAGTCGACCTCGCCCGGCATCAATCGGCTTCTTCGTCGCGGAAGCGATAGCCGACTCCGCGGACCGTGAACAGGTACTCGGGCTTCTTCGGGTTCCTCTCCAGCTTCTCCCGCAGGTGCCTCATGTGTACGTCTACGGTCCGCGGACTCCTGAAGCCGGACGCACCCCAGATGTCCTCGAGCAGTTCCTTCCTGCTCATCACCTTTCCGGGCTCGCTGGCCAGGGCGACGAGGATCTCGAATTCGATGAAGGTCAGCGTTGCGTCCTTGCCTCTCACCCTCACCTTTCGCCGTTCGACGTCGATGGCCAGGTCGCCCGCCTCGATCTCCGTCTGGATGGTGCCCCTGTCCCTGAGGCCTCCCCTCCTCAGCGCGGCCTTGACCCTGCTCTTGAACTCGGCGAGCGAGAACGGTTTGGTGATGTAGTCGTCGGCGCCAACCTCGAGTCCTTCGATCTTGTCGGCTTCATCGCCTTTGGCGGTCAGGATCACGATCGGGACCTCACTTCTCGCACGGATCCTCCGGCAGACCTCGACGCCATCGACCTTGGGCATCATCACGTCCAGGATCACCAAGTCGTAGCGGCCTTCCCCGAATCGTTCGAGTGCCTCCTGACCATCCAGTGCGCTGATCACCTCGTAGCCTTCCTCCTTCAGCGGGTAGGTGAGGAGCTTCTGAATCGACTCCTCGTCGTCCGCCAGGAGGATCTTCGGTGTGCGCGCCGATCTGCTCGCCATGCTTGAGAGGTTAGAAGGCCGGTTCGCAACCGGCAGAGGCCTCACTTCGGAAGATCGCCTTGATCAATACTCGCCTTTGGAGAATTGCCTTTGTGACCATTCCCATCGCGCTCGCGATCGCGATGTTCGCGCTGGAGAGTCCGCCTGGAGGCCTCAAACCGCCAGTGCCGCCTGACGGATTCGACACGGGATTGACCGCTGAGCTCGCGCAGGAGATGGCGGGCTCAGCCTCCGAACCGAGAGCCGGGAGTGAGTCCGATCGCATCCTCGGCGAACTCGTGGAGGCAAGGTTCTCGGGATTGCAGGGAGTAGAGGTGGCCGAGCAGCGTTTCTCGGGAGGTGGAGAGGAGCTGAGGAATGTGATCGCGGTGTTGCCCGGGAATTCCGAACGTCAGATCGCACTGCTCGCCGGGCGGGATGTCGCGAGCGGCTCGGGCGCCTCGACCAGCATCGCCGCCACGGCCGCTCTGGTCGAGTTGGCAACGGTATTCAGCGGCTCTACCCATCAGAAGACCCTCGTGTTCGTCTCCACCGACGGTGCCAGCATCGGCGCACTCGGCGCCCAGAGATTCGCCGCCGACTACTCGGATGCAGACAAGCTCGATGCAATCGTCGTCTTGAGTGATCCAGCGGCTGCCGAACCTCGCCAGCCGCTGGTGGTCCCTTGGGGCACCACTCCTCGCAGCACCGCGTTCCAACTCCAGCAAACCGCTGCTGATCTGGTGACCCGTGAGACGGCGATCGCCTCGGGGAACGAGGGACCGGTGTCTGAACTCGGCCGTCTCGTGTTTCCGTCGGGTTTCGGTGAGCAGGCTCCTCTGGTCGGATCGGGGATCGACGCGGTGAGGATCACCTCGACCGGTGAGCGTCCCTCGGTCTCCAGTGAACCACTGGATGAGGAGACTCTCTCCGGGATCGGCCGCAGCACGCTGGCGCTGCTGTTGGCACTCGATGCCGAGGACCGCCAGCTCGAACATGGCCCGACCTCATACATCGGGGTTGCCGGCAATCTGCTCCCAGGGTGGACTCTGGCTTTGCTCGCTCTCTCGCTGCTCATCCCGACAGCGGTGGTGGCATCGGTCTCGCTGAGCGCCGCTGCCAGTAGGCCGTCGCAGGCTCTGGCCGCGGTCGCATATCCCCTCCGCCGCTGGACGTTGCCGCCGCTGATCGCACTGTTCTCCCTCTACTTCTTCGCGTTGGTGGGGTTGATTCCCGATCTCGCCTTTCCCTTCGTTCCTGGAACGGTGTCTCCCGGTGTCGGCGGTTGGATCGGGATCTCATTAGTGGCCCTGATCTGGGCAGGGTCCTGGCTCCTGTTCTCACGGAGGCGGCGGAGCCTCGTGTCTGCCGATCCGGACACCGCGCCGGCCGGCGCGCTGACGCTGGCCGTCTGCTCGGTGTTGCTGCTCTGGCCCGTCAACCCCTATCTGGCCCTCTGCCTCGCATTCGCCCCGCTCGCATGGGTGTTCGCTGCCTCTCCGAAGCGGCAATCACGCCGCTCCCGGGTCGCATTCGTCCTGCTGGGGCTCTTGCCACTGGGTGCGGCATTGATCGAGCTGGCGGGTCGCCTCGGGTGGGGATGGGACCTGGGATGGAGCCTCGTCTACATGGTGGCCGACCGTCAGATCGGGCTGTTTCCCGTGCTCGTCATCCTCTCGACCCTCTCGGCAGGTATCGCCATCTCGGCACTTCCGGCGGTCCGGGCCGGTGTCGAGGGTGAGCCGGAGGACCTCCCGGAGAATCCGTACGCCTAGCGTTCCGTCAGGTGGTCGAAGCCACCGACGGGAAGGACAGCACCGGAATCATCGAGCAAGACGGCCTGCTCTCCCTCCACGACGGTGCCGATCCTGGTCAGTCCACATCCACCCTCGATTTCGGCCTGGGCCATCTGAATCCGGTTTTCGGGAAGGCATGCGAGCAGCTCGTAGTCTTCGCCGCCGCCGGCGGCCGATATCCGTCCCTCCCGCAGGTCCTCCGAGAGGGTCTCGACAGCTCCGGGCTGGAATGGCACCGACTCGACCTCCATCTCGATCCGTACTCCCGAGGCCCGGGCCAGGTGGTTTGCGTCCGCGACCAGTCCGTCGCTCAGGTCGATCATCGCCGACGCACCTGCCCTGGCGAGAGCCTGGCCGGCCACGACCCTAGGGGTCGGGGAGAGCTGCCGTGCGATCAGGGACCCGTCGGAATCGCGTCCCGTCTCGGTCCCGAGGAGTCGTAAGCCTGCAGCAGCGCCTCCGATCTCACCGGTTACCACGACAGCGTCACCCGGCTGCGCTCCCGCTCTGGTGACCAGAGGGGTCCCGTCGGCCTCAGCGCCGATCGCGGTCACGCTCACCATCAGAACGGGAGACCTGACGAGATCTCCACCGATTATCGCCATCCGTTCGGCAGTGGCGACCGAACTGATTCCGTCTGCGAGCTCGAGGAGGTTCGAATCCGGTTCCCCTGGGGGAACTCCCACCACTACATAGCCGTGGCGCGGCGTTGCCGCCATCGCAGCCAGGTCGGAGACCGCCGAGGCCAGCGCCTTCCTGCCGATCGCCTCTGACGAGAAGGCCGGCCGTTCGAAGTGGACCCCTTCCACTGCCGCATCGACCGAGACGACGACCGGACCGTCATGACCCGCCACCGCCGCATCATCTCCGCTCGCTACCAGCACCTCTGGACCCGGAGCGGGGAGCCGCTCGATGAACTTCGCGATCAACTCGAACTCTCCGGTGCTCATCAGGGGCGGACCTGAACGGGTCGACCCGACGAGGCCGTGGGTCGGTTCCGGAAGACGGCAACCAGCACGCTGATCGCGTACACGATCAACAGCAGGTTCCTCACGGCCAGAGACAGCGAGAACTCCGATCCAAGGGTGTCCACACCGTCGTAGTAGCCGAGCATCAATTCGGTTGCGAGCACCGTCACCAACAGGATGAGATTGGGGGCACGAAGTCCGAAGGCTGCTGCCGAGACCGGAAGCAGCCAGAACAGGAACTGGGGAGAGAGCACCGGCGAGAAGACCAACGCGACCGCGAGGATCGCGGTGGTCAGCGGGAGGATGCCGATCTCCCGGCGCCACCCTGCGTACACCAGCCCCACCCAGGAGGCGATGAAACCCAGGATCGCCACGAGCCGCGCCGCTTCCGCGCCTCCCCCGATCAGGTTGTATGCCCCTGCTGAGGTCTCACTGGTCACTCCGGTCCCGAACGTGAGGTTGGCCAGTAACGGGATGGTCGCCGCCACCGATTCGACCTGGAGCCCCCGGCCGGTGTGGTAGCCGATCGCCGATGCGAACTCGTCTCCAGAAATCAACACGAAGCCGCCCGCCATCAGCAGGGGGATCAGGAATCCCACGGCAGCGCGCCATGGCGCGGTTTCGCCCTTGGCGAAGCTTGGGACCAGCAGCAGGGGGAACGCCTTGGCCGCCGTGCCGATGCCGAGCATCGCCCCCCAGGTGGCCGACCGGCTCGCCATTCGGGCGAAGCAGGCAGCGAGGACGAAGGCAGCCGGGGCGAGGTCGAACCGTGCGAGCGCGAGAGCAGTGCCGTCGATATCGGAGTCGGGCAGCGGGCCGAGTCCGGACAAGCAGACCACGCCGGCCACGAAGACCGCGAGGGAACCCCAGACCTCCTTTCGTCCGCCCTGGACCAGCAGAGCGAGCATGATCAGGATCGCGACGCCGAAAAGGATCATCTCCCAGGCGAATGCCACTCTGTACCCGTCCGCGCTGTCGGAGAGCAGACCGGGCGCGATCACAAGGGGGATCGAGAGGGGTGGGTATTCGTAACCCCGCTCGGCGTATGGAAGTGCGCCGTCGAGTATCGCTTCGGCCTGAACGTGCAGCCCTCCGTCGAGGAGGGGGTCCTGCCATCCCGCCATCAGTCCCATCGGCAGCACGAAGACGACCACCGCGACAGCGAGCGAGACCAGTCTTTCCCTCTGGGTCATGCCAGTGAAGGGTGACGGCTATCTGATTCCGGGGCTGCGCCCCTACAGTCCGACGCCGCCACCACCGGGATCAGGGTCCGGATCGGGATCAGGGTCCGGATCGGGATCAGGGTCCGGATCGGGCTTCGGCTTCGGCTTGGGCTTCGGCTTGCTCGTATCGGGAGCGTAGGCCCCTCCGTCCGGCTTCTTCGGCTTCTTCTCCTTCTCCTCGCACTCATAAATGCCCTCGGAGATTCCCGTGCCTGTACTGGTGGTCCCGGTGGAGCAGCTCTCACCTGCCAGGGACTCGTAGCTCCCCTGGAAGTCGACCCACTCGACGGGATTGGTTGGTTCAGGGAATGTCTCGCAGTTGCCTCCCAGAGCCGTCGCCATGTAGTTGCCCCAGATCTCGGCAGGGAAGGTTCCTCCCGCAACCGCTATTCCGTGGACCGAGGTCATCGACTGGAGTGCATCCGGGTACCCGACCCAGACGGCTGTGGAGTAGTTCGGCGTATAGCCCACGAACCAGGCATCGCCGTAGTCGTCCGTGGTTCCGGTCTTGCCAGCGATGTCGCTGCACCCTGCCGCGTTCGCAGCGACTCCGGTACCGGCATCCACATTGTCCTTGAGGATGTTCGTCACCTCGTAAGCGACCCCGTCGGAGAAGACTCGCGTGCGTTGCGGTTTACCGAGCCGGTCGACCCGGCCACCGGGGAAGCGCACGGCCATGATCGCCTGCGGCTCGTTCCGCACACCGCCGTCGGCGAGGGTGGCGTAGGCATTCGCCATCTCGAGCGGGGAGACACCGAGCCTGAGTCCGCCGAGCGTCTCGGCCGGGAAACCGTCCAACTCGGTCTCGATACCCATGTCCTTGGCGGTCTGCGCGATGTTCTCCGGTCCGATGTCGAGGGCGAGCTGGGCGTAGACCGTGTTGTCGGAGGCGAGGGTGGCGTTGTGGAGAGAGATCGAGCCGGCGTAGGAGTCGCTGTAGGTCGCGACCTCCCAGGGTCCATAGACCGGGTCGTCGATGTTGAGAGGCTGAGAGTTGTAATAGGTCGAGTCGGGATCGATGCCGTTTCGGATCGCCGTGGTCAACGCCATCGTCTTGAAGGCGGAACCGGGTTGCCTGTGACCTTGGGCCGCGAGGTTGAACTGGCGGTCCGAGTATTGACCGCTGGAAGCCATCGCCTTGATGTATCCGGTCTCCGGATCGATCGTCACGGCAGCCGCCGAGGGGTCTGTGGAGTAGTAGAGGGAGCTGTCGATCGCCGACCGAGCGGCCTCCTGCAGGTTCGGATCGATGGTCGTGCGGATGGTCAGACCACCCTGGCGGACCGTATTGACTCCGTAACGGTCGATCAGCTGCTGCTCGACGTAGTCGAAGAAGTAAGGCTCGCGAACCGTCTCGTAGCGTTTACCCGGAGTCAGTTTGATCGGAGTGTTGATTGAATCCTCGGCTTGCTCCGCGGTGATGTAGCCCTGCTTGCGCATCTCGTCGATGACCTCGTTACGCCGCTCGATTGCGGCCGGGGGGTTGAGCAGCGGGTTGTAGAGCGAGGGGGCCTGAGGGAGCCCGGCGATCAGCGCCGCCTCGGGAATGGTCAGTTCGGCTGCGCTCTTCGAGAAGTAGAAGTCGGCCGCAGCCTCTACCCCCACCGCGGTTCTGCCGTTCACGGTTCCGTACGAGGCCGTGTTCAGGTACTGGGTGAGGATCCAGCGCTTCGAGTGCTCAGTTTCGAGCTCCTCGGCGATCTTGGCCTCTTTGATCTTCCGTTCGAGATTTCGACCCGGGTCATCGATGAAGAGGTTCCTCGCCAGCTGCATCGTGATCGTCGATCCGCCCTCGCGTACGGCGCCGGCCTGGAGGTTCGAGACGGCCGCTCTCGCGACACCCTGGAGGTCGACGCCTGCGTGCTGGTAGAAGCGCTCGTCCTCGATCGCAACCGTGGCGTCACGGAGGAAGTGGGTCATTCCCTCCGCCGTCACCGGTGTCCTGGCCTCGTCCGACTGGATGTAGCCGAGCCGCGAACCGTCCGAGGCGAGGATCACGGAGTTCGCCCCCTGATCGACGGGGCGGAGGTCGTCGGCAGCCGGTGCTTGTGCAGCGATACCCATCGCGTAGAGGCCGAGGAAGAGGAACACGCCGAGGCCGCCCGCGCCGAGGACCACGAGGGTCGCGAGGGCCGGATTCCGTTTCCTGCTCGTGCGGCGGTGCCGCCTGCGTGATCGCGCGCTCATGAACCGGTAAGGCTACCGGTCTCCCACCCCGGGCTAAGCAGTTTCCGGTGCGGCTTTAGCTGCCGTTTACGCCCGGCTGGTGCTGCAGGAGCCCCGCTCCCCTGAGCAGATCCTGTGCCCGCTCGAGCAACTCGTCTTCGGCTCTGCTTCGGTCACGCGCACCGAGGCTGGAGGCTGAAAGCTCGATCTCGGCGATATCGACTCGCAGCGATCGCACCGCGACGGTCGATCCGTCGATCTCCTTCAGGGCTTCGCGGACCGCACCGATATCGACATCGGGCGGGAGTTCGAGGGGGACCTTTATCGGAGCTTTGCGGTCACCTGCGGAGTGATTCACCACCCGACCGGTCGCGAGTGAAGTGTTCGGCACCACCACCAGATCTCCATCGCCGGTGTCGAGCTGCGTGTAGGTCAGCGCGATATCCACCACGGTCCCCGTCGTCTCCTTCTCGCCGGTGCTGACCGTGACGAAGTCTCCGATACGGGCTGGCTGTGTGATCGCCAGGAGCATCCCGGCCACGAGGTTCGCGATCACGGTCTGACCTGCGAAGCCCACGATCAGTCCGAGGAATGCCGTCGAGGCCAGCAGACCGGTGGTGATCCTCCGAACCGAGGTCATCTGCTCGAGCGCGATCGCGAGCCCGATCAGGATGATCAGCACGAACACGGCCCGCCTGACCCAACGGAGTCGCGTCCTCGCTTCGCGCGAGAAGACGGTCGTGTCCATCCTCATTGCGGCCCGCTCGGCCCTCATCAGGAGGAATCGATCCACGGCGAACGCCAGCACGACAGATCCGATGACGGCTATCGCCGCGATGATCGGATCTCCGTATGTGTCCCAGAAGGTGTCGTTCATCGCTCCCCTAGCATGGTCTTCGATCCATCCACTCAGCTGAAGGCTATGCCCCCCGACAGGTAACGGAGAAAGAAACTGACCGCGACGAAAGCAGTTCTGATCGA
>CAZQMB010000004.1:0-6340 GCA_964594365.1 uncultured Conexibacteraceae bacterium | reverse complement strand
CGCTCCTCGACGACGTCGTCTCCTCCGCCCGCGCCGGTTCTCCGAAGCCAGCGGTCGAGCCTTTCCTGCTCGCCCTCGAACTCGCGGATTGCGAGCCGGGTGAGGTGGTTCACGTGGGCGACACCCTCGAGGAGGACGTGGTCGGCGCCACCGCCGCAGGTATCCGCCCGCTCCTGCTCGATCGTGGTTCGGCGCTGCCGGATTCCGAGTTGCCGGACGGAGTACAGGTCATCTCTTCTCTGGACGAGATAGAGCACCACCTCGAGGGCGGATGATCTCTCCCCGCGACAGCGAAGGGGCGGGGACGGGACCGGTCGGCTCGGCCTGGGTCGTCGACTCGGCAAACCCTCCGGTCGAGCGGGAATCGGGTCGGCTCGAGAGTCCACCGGGAGGGAGTCGAGAAGGTTCCCGTTCGCTCTGGAATGTCCCGTGGGGTGCCGGCGAGGCAGTCCTCGTGCTGTTCGGCGGGCTGATCGCGGGCGGTCTGTTCGCTCCGTTGCTCGTCGTGCCGTTCGATTCAGACCTCGAGTCCAAGCCGGCTCTGCTCGCAGCGCAGTTCCTCTTTGCGCTGACGATGGTCGTCTTCTCGCTGCTGGTCGCCCTGCGCTGGAAGCGGTCCGGGCTTCGGGAGGCGCTGAGTCTGCTCGGATTCCGCCGCGCGAGTCCACGTCAGTTCGGCCTTGCCCTGCTGGTGCTCCTCGGTTATTACGCGATTGCCCTGCTCTTCGCGGCGTTGGTGCTGATGCCGGAGCAGGAGGACATCGCCCGCCAGCTGGGTCTCCGCGACGGCAGCACGGTCGTGGCGGTGACCGCAGTCCTGATGATCGTGGTCGTAGCGCCGATAGCCGAGGAGGTCTTCTTCCGGGGGATGCTGTTCGCAGGCTTGAGGACGAAATTCTCGCTGTGGCCCGCCGCGATCATCTCGGGAATCGCTTTCGGGATTCCTCATGTGACCAGCGGCCCCACGGCGGCGATCCCCCTGAGCATCTTCGGAGTTGCGCTCGCATGGATCTATGAGCGCACACGATCGATCTGGCCCTGCATCCTGGTCCACGTCGTGAACAACGGGATCGCGATCATCGCTGCATGAGTCAGGCTTCCTCATCCCCAGAGGCGGTTCGAGCAGTCGATCTGCGGAAGTCGTACGGCGACCGAGTGGCTGTGGACGGCATCGACTTCACCGTGCCGACCGGATCGTGTTTCGGGTTCCTCGGCCCCAACGGTGCCGGCAAGACCACGACGATGCGGATGATCTACGGACTCTCCAGCCCTGGCGGAGGTGAGCTCGAGGTGCTGGGCGGGAACATCGTCACGGAACGTCGGAGGGTCAAGGCCAAGATCGGGGTGGTCGCGCAGGAGACCAACCTCGATGGCGAGTTGACCCTCTCTGAGGGACTGGTGCAACAGGCGAGTTACTTCGGCATCGATAAATCCGACGCCAAGGCCAAGGCGCATGAGTTGTTGGTGTTCGCTCTTCTCGCGGATCGCGCTGACGAGAAGCCCAGGCAGCTCTCCGGAGGGATGAAGCGCCGTCTGCTCATCGCTCGATCGCTGGTCGCCGATCCAGACTTGATCGTTCTGGACGAGCCGACGACGGGCCTCGACCCGCAGGCACGTCTGGCAGTCTGGGATTCGCTCGAGAGGCTGAAGCAGCGCGGCGTCACCCTGGTCATCACGACCCACTACATGGATGAGGCGGAAAGGCTCTGTGATCGACTCGTGATCATGGACGAGGGGAGGATCGTCGCCGACGGCCGCCCGAGCGAGTTGATCGCCGAGACCGTGGGAGCAGAGGTGCTGGAGCTCCGTCCCTTGCCCGAGTGTGACGAGGAAGGTCTGGTTGCCTCGCTTTCTGATCGATCGGTTTCCGGCATCGAGCGCGGCCCTGCCACGATCCTGATTTTCTCCGACGACGCCGAGGCCGTGCTCTCACGACACGACCACGACAGGTTCCCGCTGGAGTCGGCGCTTGCACGTCGGGCGACGCTCGAGGATGTCTTCCTCAAGTTGACCGGCCGGAGCCTCCGGGAGTAGACGGATGCTGCCGGAACCCCGATTCGCATTCGCGGTGTGGCGACGGAACGCCAAGGTCTTCTCGAAGCTATGGAAGGGAGCGCTGTTGCCGACCTTCCTCGACCCGCTCTTCTACCTAATCGCCCTGGGCTTCGGGTTGGGTACGTATATCGCGAGCCTCGACGGCGTTCCATACCGTGACTTCCTGGCACCTGGATTGATCGCCTCGGCCGCGCTGTGGGCGGCCTCCTTCGAGACCACCTACAACGTCTACATGCGGATGAACGAGGATCGTCTGTACGACGCGGTCCTCGCCACTCCGGTCGAGGTCCAGGATCTCGCAGCCGGGGACATCATCTGGGGAGCGACCCGCGCGATGGTCTACGGATCGGTCTTCGCGCTCGTCGTCGCGGCGTTCGGATTGATCTCCTCTCCCTGGGCAATCCTGATCCCACCGTTCGTCTTCATCGGAGGACTCTGCTTCGCAGTGATCGGTTACGCCTTCACCTCTCTGGTGGGTCGAATCGATTTCTACAGTTACTACTTCACCCTCGGGGTGACCCCGATGTTCCTGTTCTCGGGCATCTTCTTCCCGTTCACCGATCTGCCGGACTGGGTAGAGGTGGTCGCCTGGTTCAGCCCGCTCTATCACCTGGTGGAGATCACCCGGGGTCTGGCGACCGGCCCCGAGGCGCTCCAGATCGCCTTGCACGCTTGCTGGCTCATCGTCGTGTCGCTGATCCTCTTCCCGATTCCGGTCAGGGCTCTGCGTCGCCGATTGCTCGCCTGAGAATCGCAAATCGCCGCCTGATGAGGCAGAATGAACGAGAGATGAAACGGGACGGCAGGGGTAAGAGATTCGTCTTTCTCGCGGTGGCCGCGACGATCACCGGAATGCTTCTTCCGGGCTTGGCATCTGCGGCGCCCCCCTCCGGCGACTCGGCTGACCGCGCTGTCTGCTCGTCTCCCGCCGCCGGTCCGTCCACGAGGGGCGTCCCCTGCCCGGGCGATGCGGTCGAGATCGCGATTAAGGGCAACCCCAGAGTCGTCGGCGTGCTGCGCAAGGTTCGGGTCGAGGGGTCGATACCCACACCGACTCCGGGTGCTCAGGTGACGATCCGTGCGTACACGGGAAAGCGCAAGGTGGAAGCGACCAAGGTCGAGGCCGATCCCACGACCGGCGCATACGCGTGGACCTTCGAGACACGCGCCTGCTGTCGCTATCGGGTCTTCGCCGAATGGGCCGGTGAGCGCTCCTCCCCCGTCTACTTCAAGGTGGCAGTTCCGGGGCGTCTCGGCGCGGGTCCGAGGACCAAGTTCTTCAACAAGCTCCTCCGCAACGCCGGCTACCACCAGGCAGCGGTCTCGCGGCGGCTCAACTGGAGCTCGCGCCTTGCGATGCTGGCCTTCCGGAAGGTCAACGGGATGAGTTGGAACTCCGCTTACTCACGAAAGATCTTCCGTCTCCTGCTGGAGGGCAAAGGGGAGTTCAAACCCGAGCATCCGGGTGCCGGTAAACACGTCGAGGTGGACCTGTCGCGGCAGGTGATGGCCCTCGTCCGCAAGGGGAAGGCGGTTCACACCTTCCACATCTCGAGCGGCGCGGACAGCACGCCCACCCTCACCGGCAGGTTCAGGTTCTATCTGCGCCACGCCGGTTACAACGGGAAGCGCATGTACTACTCGGTGTTCTACGACGGGAACTACGCGACCCACGGCTTCGATCCGGTGCCGAACTACAACGCATCACACGGTTGTGTGAGGAATCCGATTCCCTACTCGATCTTCATCTACAACTGGATCGATCTCGGGATGGAGATCTTCATCTACCGCTAGCCAGAGGACGTTCCTCTCTGTCCGACGAATAGGATCAGGCGGGTGAACGGTCCCGACCATGTACGTGAGGTATTGCTTGCTGAGTTGCGCGAGCATGCGCTGGTGATCGGCAAGGTGACGCTCTCGAGTGGTGCCGAGGCCGAGTACTACGTGGATGTGAAACGAGCCATCCTCCGCCCGGAGGGCTTCAGGGCGGTGGGGGCCTTGATCGCCGCCGAGGCGACAGATCGTGGGGCGGAGGCGGTCGGAGGCCTCACCATGGGTGCCGATCCCCTCGCCTCAGCCGCGATCGGCGATCCGGCTGGCGGTGATCTGATCGCCTTCTTCGTTCGGAAGGAGCGCAAGGAGCACGGCCTGCAGCGCTGGATCGAGGGTCCGATTCTCGATCCCGGCACCAAGTGTCTGGTGGTCGAGGACGTGGTCACGACGGGCGGATCGACTGTCAAGGCGATCGAGCGAATCCGCGAAGAGGGGCACGAGATCGTCGGTGTCGTCTCCGTGCTGGACAGGCTGGCAGGTGGCGGAGAGGCTATAGAGGCCGCGGCGCAGGCTCCCTATACGCCCTTGTTCACGATCGATGATCTCTATCCAGATCGTCCCGACAAAGACTGAGGCGCGGACCTCACCGGCCGCCAGACCGCCTGTCTGCGAGGCCCGAACAGCAGCCCGGGAATGGCGCCCGTAACCGCTGAGAGCGCCACGATCAACCAGAAGAAGAGCGGATACAGCGGTGCCACCCACAGCATTTTCTTGACCCCCGGATCGAGAGGAGAGTCGATCCTCACTCCCCAGACGATCTGGAGGATCGCGATGATCACGACGATGATCCCCCAGTGGTTCAGCAGCGGACTGTTGCCGAGGTCCGGGATACCGAACGACGCGGCAACCGCCCAGAACACCACGCCCGCCACCATCAGCAGAGACCAGACGATGCTGAGGAATCCCTCCAGCGCCACGGGCCACATCCGGTAGTTCTCCCTGCGTATCACCGTGGTGCCGAAGACCCGCAGCACCTCCCCGAGCCCCCGCCCCCAGCGTCTGCGCTGTCGGAAGAGGTCCCGCAGGTGAGTTGGGACGTGCATCCCGAACAAGGCGCGCGGTTCGTAGACGATGTCCCAACCGGCCAACTGGGCCTTCCAGCTCATCATGATGTCTTCTGTTGCGGCTTTCGGATCGAAGCGACCGAGCTCCATCGGAACCTTTCGCCGGAACATCACGCAGATCCCCGAGACCGTGTTTATCCGACCCCAACTCGCCTGGGCCCGTCTCAATACTGCAACGGTCGAAGCGAACTCGATCGCCTGGAGGCGCGCCAGGACCGTGTCGGTATTGACCACCCGAGGGTTTCCTGTCACCGCTGCAACGCGCGGGTAGCGGACGAAGTAGGGGGCCATCAATTTCGCCACCTGCCGGTCTACCCGGCCGTCTGCATCGAGGCCGAGCACCAGATCCCCGTGGGCCTTCGAAACCCCCCGATTGAGGGCCTCCGCCTTCCCTCGTGACTTGGCTTGCCTGATCACCCTGATCTCCACCGTCTTCCTCGAGCGGGCTTTGCCGTAGGTCTCGCCACGCCGTTTCTCCGGACGTCCGATGAAGGACTTGGCGATTTCCGAGGTTTCGTCGACAGAGCCGTCATCGACCACGATCAGCTCGATCCGGGGCCAGTCGAGCGTCAGGACGGATTCGATCGTGCCTGCCAGAAGTACCTCCTCGTCTCGCGCAGGGATAACGACCGACAAGGTCTTGAACACCTGGCGAGCCTCCCTGAGATCAGCTTCGTCGGGCAGCGGTCCGTCCGGGTCGGAGGCGGATTCGCGGTCCAACGTGAAGCGGCGAGAGGAGTCGATCGAGAGCATCGCCGTGACGATGGGAAACGCACCCAGGAAGATCATCCAGATCAGGTAGACCGGACTCTGGGAGAACTCCAGCAGCGCCTCTTTCATCGTCGGCTCTTGGCTTCTCTCGACGGTGCATTGCGCGATCTCCGGAGGAAGATTGGTCTCAGGATGGTGACCCCGAACAGGACCCAGGCGAATACCAGCAGTTTGGCGCCGAGCACGTATGGGAATGAGCTGACGAAGTCGTCGAAGTCCACCAGATGTAGCCAGACGGTCAGAGCCGTGACGAGGATCCACGACAGGACCCCGATCACGATGGCGCGGCGGTTTGCCCAGCTGCCGGGTGGTGGTCCTTCAGAGCCGGTCCAGATCGTCTCGGATCTCTCCGTTCCCGGGAGGTTCCCACTCGGCATCAGATGCTCGGAGATCACCCCGATCCGCGTGGGCTCGGGTCTGCTCTTCTGAGGTTTCCTGGTCTGCTTCCCGGACGGCATCTGTGACTTCGGTTCGGCTCGAACTTCAGTGGGTCATTTTCACCCAATAGCCACGGAACTCCGGCGCTTGCCGCCCAGACTGACGCCCCGAGCAGGATTCGAACCTGCGGCCTACTCCTTAGGAGGGAGTCGCTCTATCCAGCTGAGCTATCGGGGCCG
>CAZQMB010000003.1:56980-98865 GCA_964594365.1 uncultured Conexibacteraceae bacterium | reverse complement strand
CAAGTCCTCATCTGCTCCATCGGCCACCTCGGAGGAGGCCTTCAATAGCGGGGGCGGGATTCGAACCCGCGACCTTCGGGTTATGAGCCCGACGAGCTACCAGACTGCTCCACCCCGCGTCGCAAACCGGATTCTAGCAGCGGTATCTGGTTCGCCCTCGCACTGGAGCAGGCCGAACGGCTGGGTGAGGTTCGGCTGCGCTAGGGTGAGGACCGCAGAGGAAGCAGGGTCCCCGAACTCCAAGAGCGCGAAAGGTGCGGATGCCGCAGACGACGACAGTTGGATTCCGTGCATCGCTGGTGGCACCGGCGGTGCTCGCTGCCTTCCTCATCCTCACCTGGCTTTCCGTTCCCTCCGTCGCCTCCGCAAAGCCCAGCGTGGGCGAGTTCGAGTGGTTCAAGTGCAACAAGCAGACGCCGAGCCTTCGGTGTGGGGTCATCGTGCTGCCTCGCGACTACTCCAAACCCAACGGCAAGAAGGTCGCCATCGTGGCGGCGAAGGTGCGGGCAACGGGAAAGAGGAAGGGAACCATCTTCTTCAACCCTGGTGGGCCCGGTAGCTCCGGAGTGGAATACGTGCTCGGTGGCGGTGCCTCTGTTCTACCGGCCTCGATCAGGCGTCACTTCGACTTCGTCGCGTGGGATCCCCGGGGAGTCGGTCAATCCCGACCCTCGATCGAAGGATGCAAGGCAGTGGGGGGCGAAACCGAAACGATCCCCGAGATCGGTATTCCGACCAGATCCCAATGGCTTTCGTATCTCGCGGAGGCTCGGGCCCAGCAACGACAGCTCGGACTCCAGTGTCTGCCGAAGAACCTCGGGATCGCCCGACACATGGGCACCAACGACGTCGTCCGCGATCTGAACATGATGCGGAAGGCCGTTGGAGACAGGAAACTCACCTACTGGGGTGCGAGCTACGGGACCCGGATCGGTTACGTATACGCACTTCGCTATCCCCAGAGGCTCCGTGCGATCCTCCTCGACGGCAGCGTGGACCCACGGAGGGGATGGAGGGAGTTCGCCCGCGTCAGGCCCCAGGCAACCGACCGAGCCCTCGAGGTAATGGCGAGGCCACGGGTTAGGCCGGCCTTCGCCGAAGACATCCTCGCAACGAGGGACGACCTGAGAGCCAACGGGCCGATAACCGTGGAGGCAGGAAGGTTCGACCAATGGACCTTCGAGGCCTTCGTGGGTCAGAACTTGTTTGCTCAGTTCCAGTGGACCAATATCCAGGAATTGATCGATGCGATCAATCAGGTGCGCGGCACGAGCAGATCGGCCAAACGGGCGAGGGGAGTAGTCCAACGGGCATACGAGCAAGTAAGGGATCGCCCCCTCTTCCCCTGGATCGTCACCCCCAGAGCGGGCAATCCGACAGCGAACGCCCAGCTGACCAACCGGATCATCAACTACCTCGACTACGCCGACGGAAACATCCCGGGAGATGTCGCCCGTGAGATCTTCCTCGGCAACGTGCGAAACCACCCCTTCTTCGCATTCAACACCGCAGGAACGGTGGCCAACTCTGCGGGGATCGGTTCGCTGAAGCCAGACCCGGTGCCACTGACCAGCACGCCCCGTTTCGCGCAGGTTGCCCGAGAGATCAAGAACGTCCTCATCTCCGGTTCGACCGGCGACGGTGCAACGCCTGCACCCTGGACGGCGCAGATGGCAGCTTCGTTCCCCCGGGCGGCGGTAATCCGGTTCAACGGCTGGCAACACGTCAACTGGATGGCGATCGAATCAGCATGCGTCAACGACCCGATCACACGCTTCATCATGACCACCAAGAGACCTGATCCGAAGCGGCCAGCGATCTGCCCCTTCGCTCCGCCTGCTCCGCCGCTTGCGCCCTAGATCAGCTCTGGGACCGCGAATTCCGCTTGGCCATCACGTAGGCGAATGCGCTGCCCGTGAAGTACATGAAGATCGCGTAGACGGCAGCGGGAATCATCAGCTCGTCGTTGATCATCCCGGCCACCACGATCGCGACCGTTCCATTGTGGATCCCCAGTTCCATCGCAATCGCAGTCGACTGCCGCTCCGAGAGCCGGGCAAGACGCGCGATCGTGAATGAGAGTGTCATCGCGACGATGTTCAACAGCAGTGCGCCGCCAGCTACCCGCCAGAAGTTCTCCCTGATCAGATCCAATTCGGACAGGACCGCAGCCAGCACTACTCCGAAGAAGAGTCCGATCGAGACCTTCATGAAGGTCGGCTGATACCTGTCCACCCACTCCGGGGAACGCGACCTCACGAACATCCCGATGCTGAGGGGCAGGACCGTGATCAGGAAAGTCCTCAGCACGACGATCGGCATGTTCACGTCTTCGAGCGACTTACCGGCGTCGAAATACTCGTTGGCCAGAGTGAGGAAGAGCGGAATGGTAATGACCGAGCAGACGCTCGAGATCGCGGTCATGGTGACCGACAGCGCCGTCTCCCCTTTGGCGAGGTGGGTGAACATGTTCGCCAGCGTCCCGCCGGGTGACGCGCCGAGCAAGACCAGCCCGAGTGCCATCGCAGGGTCGAGGCTCAACAGATCGGCGATCAAGAACGCGAGGAGAGGCGAGATCAGGACGAGGTTGATCAGCCCGATCGACACTCCTCTCGGGAACACGAACACCCTGCGGAAGTCCTCGATGGTGAGTCCCAGGCCGAGGGTGAACATGATCACCGCGAGCGCGGCCGGCAGCACTACGTCGATGATCAAACCGTCCCCCTCCCTGGCGCCCCGACTCGTCTCAGAACCCCGTATGAAGCGAGAAGAGTTGGTACACCGAGGTACGACCCGACGGTTTCATCGCCGGGACTTCCGCGCGAGAGCGAAACGACCGCCTGCGAGCAGGCGGTCGTTTGCCAAGCCAGACCTCTCACGATCCGCCTATGGCAGCGTCCCGTCCCAGCCGTTCGCGTAACACGGCGCCGCGCCGCATGGATCAATGACGGTGCCGAGCTCGAGGAAATCAGCAATCTGCTGCCGGGCCTGGACCGAGCGCCGTGGGTATCCGTGAGGATCATCTCCGTACCCGTCGGTCTCACGGGGCGGCAGGTTGCCGAGAGGAGCGACTCCTGTTCCACCGGTCACACCGAGCGGACCACCGTCCCAATAGATCAAGGCAGAGCCCGCATGCGGAGTGTCGCCGTTCCACTGCGTCATCAGCGCGTACGGGTCGCTGGCCCAATGCCTCCCGGCATAGACTCCTGGCGTCCGGATCACCCCTCCCACCGTCCGCGTCTGGATCTCCGCGGCGAGATTGGAGACCTGGTGGTCCCCGTATGCGACCTGCATCAGGAGCGGCTTGGCCGGAGTGTTCGGGAGCGGGTTCGAGGTGATGTGATTCGCATATCCGTTTGTCTCACCCCGATCCCACAGCATCTGGAGCATCGACATCCATTGGGGTCGCTGCCGCAGGTTCGGGTAACTCTGATAGAGCGTCGCGGCGTAGTCGTCGAAGTCGACGCTGCGCTGCAGCAGAGTGGAGTAGTTCATCCCGCCTACCCCTAGAGCACCTCGGACGATGTCTGGCGACACGGCGACCAGGGATCCACCCATCACCGCTCCCTGGCTGATGCCGTAGTAGAAGAGCTCGTCCGTGTCGATCACCGGCTGCGTGTTCGCAGGTGTGGTGTCGGTCGGATCTGCAGGGTTGAGCTGGAAGGCCTCGTTCGAGCTGAAGCCCTGTGGGTGGAACATCGCTCGCCCGAGCATCATCGCGTTGACGAACCCCTGTTGGATCCGATCGAACGTCTTCGACAGCAGGGAGAGGTCGTAGAGCGAGGCGAGGATCACCGACAGATCCTCGTTGGCGAATCCCTGCCAATGCGTCGCACAGAACATGTACCGGTGCTCTTCCGCGAGATCCGCGATGCCGGTTCCACTCACCTGCGAGAGCGTTCCCAACAGGCCATGGCCGTACAGCGAGGGCCTGACGCTGTTGAGGGTTCCACCCTCCACCGCGGCCCTCGGGATGTCACAGCGGAAGGGCACCGTGGTCGTGGTCGGGTTCGACAGGTTCGGCATGGTCGAGGCAGCTGAGGCGAACTTGAACCTGCCGCCCGGTGCGCACTCGTCCGATGCCCCCGGGTCGGGGTTGTCCAGGTAGCAGGGGACGTTGGTGATGTTGCCCTCGATCCTCCGGATGATGTTGCTGTTCTGCTCCGCGGTGAAGTTCGTCGTGCTGGTGACCGTGAAGCTCGGCGAGCTTCCCTGGATCTCACCGTCGCCCATGGTGGTGTCACCAAGGCGTGAGAACGCATCGTTGCGCATCGCGAGGACTCGCTCGCTGAGGGATCGGCGACTGGCGGTGGTGAAGTCCCAGGCCAGATAGAGACTCTTCCGTGAGATCCCGGCCTTGGTCGCCACCCCGATGATCGACTCCATCTTGCCGCGGCGAGCCTCGACCACCTTGTTCTTGGTCTTGATCCGATCGCGGTAGACACGGAAGGCGTTGGAAGCCGTGATCGCACCTCCAGATGCGTTCTTCATGTTCCGCAACGCCACCACGTAGCGGGTTCCCTCGTCGAAGTTCCGGGTCGGTCGGATGATCAAGTGCCGATCCTCGTTGGAGGTCGCGATCTGATCGAGCTCCGCGAAGACCGGGTGGCGCTTACCGGTACGAGCGTTGATCACGACCACCGGCTGGTTCGCACGAGAGTAGTCGGCGATATTGGTAACCGGGACGATCCCGGTGGCATCGAAGGCCGCTTGATTGTCCATGCCCTTTACGTGGACGACTATCGCCTGTCCGGGGCTGAAGCCATCGTTGCGGTTGTAGTCGACCGGGTTGATCGGGGTATTTGGGTCGGTGAAGAAGTCACCGCCGCTGCCAGGGGTCACGCCGGTATTGACTGCCATCGATGACTTGTTCAGGTTGATCCTTAGCTTCGTGGCTGTCTTCTTGTCCGCACGGGTGAAGAAGTTGTTCGGCCAGGGCTGAAGACAGACGCTCGGATCGAGCCAGTCACAGCGACTCGCATTGGGGGTCGCAATCGCGGGAGCACGCTTGACCTCTGGAGCCCGATCCGCAACCGCGCGATCCAGCGACACGGCCGCAGCCAGCGCCATCGTAACCAGTCCAGCACCTGCCAGCGCCAGACGAAATCTCCGTATGGAACTACCGGCAAAGCCCGAGCACATGCGCACGATATTCCCCTCTCTCCTGGTTTTCCCTGACCCGCTCCCCAGCGGGCATCAGAAATCTAACACAGGAGGGCGCCACGACCTTCCGGCGTAGCCCACTCGATCCACGCTCTCGATACTCAGGCCGACTGCCGAAAGATCCCCCCGGCAGCGGCCGGACTACCATCGCTACGGTGAGTCCTCCTCCCCGCGCCACGCCACCTCGAGATGACGAGACCGTCGCTGTGGTCGATCTGGGCACGAACTCGACCCGCATGCTGGTCGCCCGACGCGGTCAGGATGGCCTCGTAGAGCTGCGCCGAGAGAGCACCGTCACCTCGCTCGGCAGTGGAGTCGACCTGACCGGCTCTCTGTCGGCGGAGGCGATGGAGCGGACCTGCGCGGTGGTTGCCGAATACAGCGAGACCTGGGCCACGATGAACGCCCGGAAGGTGCTCGCGAGCGCAACCAGCGCGGTGCGCGATGCTGACAATGGAGACGCCTTCGTAGCGGAAATCAGGGAGCGATTCGACCTTGATGCACGGATCCTCAGCGGCGAGGAGGAGGCGAAGCTCGTCTTCCGCGGCGCCACCGCCGAACACACCGGCGATGACCAGACCCTGGTCGTGGATATCGGTGGCGGCTCTACCGAGATAGTGATCGGAGCCGGCGAAGAGGCTGAGTTCCACACCTCGCTTCAGGCCGGAGTGCTGAGGCACTCCGAGCGACACCTCATTTCGGATCCTCCTGATCCAGAGGAGCTGGAGAACCTGGCCAACGAGATCTTCTCCACGGTGCGCGCAGCGAGTGATCGAGCTGATCCCAGCGGAATCACGAGGGCGGTTGCGGTGGCCGGAACGCCGGCTGCTCTGGCTGCGATCGAGCGCGGCGAGATCGACCCCGATCGAGGCGACATCCATGGGGCGCTTCTCAGCCTCGAGACCGTCCAACGATCGCTCTCTCGGCTCTCGGCTATGTCACACGCCGAGCGGGCAGAGGTTCCGGGGCTGCGAGCAGATCGCGCGCCCTTCATCGTCGCGGGCACCGTGATCCTGATCCAGATCATGCGCGCATTCGGGGTCGAGGAAGTCGAGGTCTCAGAGACCGATCTGATGCACGGCCTCGCAATCGAAGCGCTTGCCCCTTAGGGCGCGGATCGCGTTGTGACACGCACTGCGCTGGGTCCGAAGCCCGGACGACCGCTGCAGACGCCGGTGTCGTGCAGGTCGGAGAGGAAGATGGACAGGCAGTGCGCGATCGCCCGCTGCCCGTAGGCATTCGGATGCAACGACTCTCGCTTCTCTCCCCCGCAGCACGGAACCAGGAAGCGGAACCACTCGGCCCGCTCCCCCGATGGACCAGAGCCTGAGACCAGGTCGGAACCGGTCTCACACACGCGGTGCCCATCGAATGCACTCGTCAGATCGAGAAAGCGGGCGCCATGCGCCAAGGCGAGCCTTCTGAGGTTTAGATTCAGGGTCGAGATCAGATCGCCGTTCGCCCAGTCCGAGTCAGCATCGGTGAACGGGCATCCTCCGGGCATCAACCTCCGGACCGAGGATTCGGTGTAGCGATAGTTCCGACCTGGGGGAACCGGGGATCCGTAGCCGTGAACGATGAACTCCCAACCTGACCTCCGATATCCGGCATCCTTCATCGCCGAAATCACCGAGGCAATCGCCATCTCGACCCGCTCCCTGAAGGTCGGCAAACGTCTGGCGAGCGCAATCGCACCGACACGGCGGCAGCCTCCCCGCCTCGATGTGAACCACGCTTCTGCACAATCCGCGACCAGATCCGAGAATCCGACATCGTTGGCGCCTACGGCGAGGATCACGAGCGATACCCGCTGGTGTACGGCGACCGCCCTCAAGCGATCGGCTTGTGGCGCCAGCCCGGATGCCGGTCCGCTCTCGGAAGGCAGGTAGATGTCGCGCGCAATGGCTCCGGAGCACGCGAGGTTCACCCCGCGCGAAAACGAACGTGAGAGGATTTGCACCGGAGCCGTATCCGAGCGGTGGCAGTTTGCGGTAGGTCCATCTCGGTAGACACCGCCCGCTCGCAATTCGCAGCCCCACCACCTCAGCACGCAGAGCCGATCGGTTCCGTGTGCGGATGCCCCTCCTCCTCTGGCGTTGCCGAACCAGCGGCCGGCCTCACCCGAGACGAAGCTGTCCCCGAGGGCGACGACCGCACCGACCTCCTGGGTGGCCGCATGGGCGTGTCCAACCGCTGGGCCTCCGTTCACCACGAGGCCTACCGCCAGGCACAGCAGCAGCGTCCATCTCCGTCCGTTTCCTGTCCGTCTCCACATCGGCACGATTCAACCTGCGAGATGCAGCACGTACATCATCCCTGAGCAACCGAGGGAGGACGAAAGCGTTACGGAAAGAAGACGCTAAGCGAGATTCGCCCGGCGTGGATAGGCGACCTCTGGGTCGCAGAGCACGTTCACCAAGGCCGGCTTACCCGAGGCGAAAGCCCTCTCGAGGGCGGGGCGGAGTTCATCCGGCGAACGCACCAGCTCACCGTGACAACCGAGCGCTCCGACCACCTCGTCATAGCGCGTCTCAGGCCTTAGTTCGGCAGCGACCGAGTAGCCGTAGAGGAACTTCATCGGGTGATGTTCGAGGCCCCAGATCCCGTTGTTACCCATCACGGCCACAACCGGCAGGTCGTGCCTCGCCATCGTGTCGAACTCCATCGCGGAGAACCCGAATGCTCCATCCCCCATCAACAGACAGACCTGCCTGTCAGGGTGGGCGAGCTTGGCTCCGATCGCTTGACCCGGTCCGGCACCGAGGCATCCGTACGGCCCGGGGTCCATCCAACAGCCTGGCTGCCAGGTCTCCATCACCCTGCCGGCGAAGCTGACGAAGTCACCGCCGTCTCCGACCACGATTGCGTCGCGATCCAGGAAGTCGAGCAACTCGCGGTAGATCCGCATGGGATGGAGAGGCGCTCGCTCATCCTCGAACATCTCTGCCTCCTCCGCGACCTTCTCCGTCTCGATACCTCGCAGTGAGTCCACCCATGCGGTCGTTGCGCCCAAGCTCTTGCCTGCAGCCTCCCGGAGATCGGTCAGGGATGCCGCGATATCACCGACCAGCGCCAGATCCGGCTGCCGCGCCTTCTCGAGTCCCATCGGCGCCACATCGAGGTGGATCAGCTTGGTCGCCTCTCCGAAAGAACCACCGAAACCCAATCTGAAGTCGAGCGGGACTCCGATCACCAGAGCGACGTCGGCCTCTTTCAGCGCGGCGCTTCGCGACCGGCTGAAGAAGAGTTCGTGATCGGGAGGCAGGCAGCCCCTGCCCATCCCGTTCAGGAAGACAGGAATCCCGAGCGCCTCGACCAGTTCGCGGAGCTCACCCTCTGCGTGCCCCCAATAGAGATTCGAGCCCGCCATCACCGCGGGGCGCTCGGCGTCCGCGAGCAACGCGGCCGCCTGATCCACTCCCTCTGCGGCCGTGTCTGCAACCGGAGGCGGCTCGGGTGTCTCGGCCTCTGCCTCCATGAACACCACGTCCAGCGGGTAATCGACGAAGGTCGGACCGAGAGGAGGGGTGGCGGCGATATCGATCGCGCCAGCGGTGGCAGCCGGGATGGAGGCCGGGTCACGGACGGTCTCCGCCGACTTGACCAACGGCTCGACGAACGGGATGTGATCGATCTCCTGGAGCGATCCCGATCCCCAACGCATCTCGGGCGCCCGCCCCCCGAGGACCACGATCGGCACACCGTCTGCCTGAGCCGAGGCGATCGCGCTCATGCCGTTGGTCACGCCACAGCCCGCGGTCAGAGCGGCGACCCCAGGCTCTCGAAGTGCCTTTGCCCAGCCGATCGCGGCGAAGGTAGCGGCCTGCTCGTGCCGGAAGTCGACGATCTCGATTCCCTCCTCCTTGCAGCCGTCGTAGATCGAGAAGAGGTGGCCACCTGAGAGCGAGAAGAGCTTGCTCACACCCCGGGCCTTGAGGGCGCGAGCGACCAACCTGCCGCCGTGCGGCGCCGTGACATCTTGGGCAGAAGCGGCCTCTCCGGTCTCGGGCGAACTCGACATTACGCTCGCGAGGCTACCGCTCAGCCGGGGAGCGTGTATCCACCGGGGGCCGGAGGAGCCGACTGTCCGAGTCCTCCGCCGGGAGAACGTCGCCCCAGACCCTCGCCGGGCTTCTGCGGGCGGCCGAGCCCACCGGGCTGCGGAGCGCCCAACGGATCGCCCACATCCTCGCCCGGCTCGGTTTCGACCGCGTACGGGACCACAGGCGCGTATATCTCCATCGAACGGCCGGTCCCCTTGATCTCCCGGTCGCCGCGCGGGACCACCTCGATCGTCTCCGAGAGCAGAACCCGCGTGTCTCCGGTGATCAGCACCTGATCACCGGTCTCGCGCGTCATCTCTTCCACACGTGAGGCTACGTTCACTGCGTCGCCGATCACGCTGAACGCGAGCCTACCGGCACCTCCGATCGAGCCCACCACGACCGTTCCGGAGTTGACGCCTACCTTGACGCTGAAACCACCGGGCTTCCGACTGTTGACCGTGCGCGCGATCTCCACTGCGCACTGCACGGCACGGTCGGCATGATCGTCACGCTTCTCCGGTGCGCCGAACACAGCAAGCAGGCCATCGCCGATGAACTGGTCGACGTGGCCGCGATGCCTCGAGATGATCGGCACCACGCACTCGTACAGTTCGTTCAACCGGGAGACGATCTGAGGAGCCGAAGCCGAGGCTGCGGTGGCAGCGAAGTTCTCCACGTCGCAAAAGAGGAGTGAGACCTCCGCCTCGGCTCCTTCGGGGTCGTAATCCTGGCGGATGATGTAGTTGGCAACGTCTTCATCCAGGTAGGTGCCGAATGCCTCGCGCAGGCGTTCGCGCTCTGCCAGTCCGTCGATCATCTGGTTGAAGGCCGAGGAGAGCTCTCCGAACTCGTCAGCGGTCGTGACCGGGACGTGCTCGTCGAAGCGACCCTGACGGATCCGCTCCGTGGCGGCCTCGAGATCCTCGATCGGTCTCAAGATCGATCGAGACAAGAGGATCGTCAACTCCAGACTGATGGTGAACGAGACGAAGAGAGCTATGAGGACGTCCAGACCGAGCGAGGCGGTGCTGCCGCCCTCCGACGTGAGCGCCGCGACCGTCATGCCGGTGATCACGTTGATCAATGGGAGGCTCGCGAGCAGTTTGACCCGAAGGGGGATGTCCGGCCGCTCGATTCGGACGGGCTCGGCCAGGCTCTCGTTGATGTCGTAGAGGATCGGACGCATCGCCACCTCGAGCGCGAGGTAATGGAGGATCGCGGCATAACCCACCACGATCAACGAGACGAGCAGCAGCGGGAAGACCGCGTACCAACTCAGACCCAGCAGGACTACCGCGAGGATTGCGAGCGGGAGAGTGATGGCGACCGGTACGAAGAAGTCGCGCCGGACCAACTGGGTGGGGAGGTCCACGGCGGCGGTCCATGCGGCGGCGGTCGAATCGGCAGTGTGGTCGCCGCGCAGGTATCGGGTGACGGGGCGGAGTCGACGAAGCACTCTGGCCAACACGGCGACAACGGCGAGCGCCGTCAAGGCGAGCGCCGAGGCAAGGATGATCGGACCGTTCTCCGGGCCAGGGTTGTAATAGAAGCTGAACAGCGCCAAGGCACCCAGGACGACCGGGAAGGCCACGAGCATCTCTGCGGTTACGAAGACCTTCGGGTACCAGGAGCCGAGTCGGCGATAGAGCCAGTTGAGCGGATGGGACATCGTTCGCTGATTGTGGCGCAGGGAGCGGGCGACGTTGGAATCCGTAACCGAGATTGCAGAATCCCCGCCCAGACGCACCGTGCGAGCACGACTAGCATCGGGGCTGCCCGGGTGGACAAATTGGCAAAGTCAGCGGCCTTAAAAGCCGCGGCCCGAAAGGGCATTGCGGGTTCGAGTCCCGCTCCGGGCACTGAGCGTCAGCCAGGCACCTACGCGCCTGATTTCCGCATCGGAAGGAGATCGTTAAGCCACCTTTACGAGGTGTTTATGCGGAACCTTGAGGCTTGATCCGTGTTCTCATACCGAGGGCACAGGAAAGGAGAGTCCACTCCCGTCATGGAAGCCTCAACACTCACATATGCAGGTAAGCGTGGCCTACTGTCCCGGCCGTCTCCCCTTCTGCGGCTCGAGAGCGACGAGAACCTCGTCGCCCTGACCCGTGAGGGACATCAGTCGGCATTCGAAACGCTGGTCTCCCGGTATCAGGGCCGGCTGCTCGGATTCTGCCGTCAGATGCTCCGCTCGACCGAAGATGCAGAGGATGTCCTGCAGGAGGTGTTCGTCGCTGCCTACAACGCGATGATCGCAGACGATCGTCCGATCAACGTCAAGCCCTGGCTGTATCGGATCGCCCGCAACCGCTCTCTCAACCATCTGCGCAAGCCCGTAGCCGACGGCCAGGACTCGATGGACATCCACAGCTTCATGAACGGTGTCTCGGCCTACGAGAACGTCGAGCACCGTGAGGAGTTCCGCAACGTGATCTCCGACGTCAGCCGACTGCCCGAGACGCAGCGCACTGCCCTACTGCTGCGTGAGATGGATGCAATGAGCTACAGCGAGATCGCTCAAGCGATGGACACCACCATTCCGGGTGTGAAGAGCCTCCTGGTCCGAGCCCGCATCGGGCTCGCCGAGTGCAGCGAGTCCCGCAGTCTCAGCTGCGAAGAGGTCCGCGTGGACCTCGCCGAGGCCGCCGAGGGAATCCAGCGTCTCTCCGGTCCAGTGCGCAAGCACGTCAAGTCCTGCGAGAGCTGCACCTCTTTCCGCAAGCAGCTCCGCTCCGACTCGAGGGCGCTCGCTGCAGCCCTCCCCATCGCCCCGATGATCCTGCTCAAGGGCAAGATCGCAGCGTTGTTCAGCGGGATCGGCAGTGGCGGCGGCGCCGGGTCGATCGGCGGCGCCGGAGTGGCTTCGATCGGAGGCTCAGGCGCGGCAGGCGGAATCAGCGCTGTCGGTGCCGCGGTCGGAAGCAAGGCGGCTGCGGGAATCGCAACCGCTGCTCTGCTCACGGCAGGTGCGGTTGGTATCGAACACGAGGTGAACAGCGACCGGAATTCAGGCAAGCCGAGTGGACCGGTCGTCGAGAAGCAGAAGACCGAGGTGCCCGCAGCGCCGGCGATAGCTACCGCTGAGACCGCGGCAGCAGTCGAATCTCCGGTCGTCGAGAGCGAGGAGCCTGCCATCACTGGCGACCCCGCCTCCACCACTGGCGAGACGAACGCCGTTGCCGACGGTGAGACCTCATCCACCGGCGGGTTCAGCGACACGGGTGACTTCGTTCCCGGTGCCACCACTCCAGATCCAGTGACGCCGGAACCGGAACTGCCTCTGCCGCCGCTGCCGGCTGATGAAACGACCGAATCGCCCGATCCGGTAATCGAGTCCGCCCCGGTCTCCTAGATCTCGAGGGATTCACCGGGTGCGAGGACCTCGACCTTCGATGAGGTCGCGGACTCGACGTCCTTCTTGAATGCCTCTGCGTCGGTTTCGATCGGAGGGAACGTGTTGTAGTGGACTGGGACCACGGTTCCCGCCCCGAGCAGCTCAGCGGCGACCACGGCATCGTGACGGTCCATCGTGTAGTGGCCTCCGATCGGAATCAACGCGACGTCCGGCGGCGTGCGCTCGGCGATCAGCTTGAGATCACCGAACAGACAGGTATCGCCGAGGTGATAAACGGTCTTGCCTCCCAGGTTCACGACCAAGCCAGCGGCGGCTCCGATCACCGTTCCTGGCGTGGGACTGAAGGGCCGATCGCTGCTGCCGGGAACCGTGCTCGTGTGGAAGGCCTGGACCATCTTGACCCAGCCCCAGTCGTACTCGACCGTTCCCCCCAAGTTGGGATCTGCACAGTCCTCGATGCCCTCCTCGGCCAACACATTCGACAGTTCGGCGATCGCCAGGAAAGATGCCCCCGTTCGCTTGCCAACCGCCACTGCATCGGCGTAGTGATCGAGGTGGGCGTGGGTGAGCAGGACGTGCGTGGGGTCTACCTCGTCTGCGCTGACCTTGGCGACCGGGTTGTTCGGTGCGAGGAACGGGTCGATCAGCACCTTCGTGTCACCTTCGTTCAGCATCACCGTCGAATGGCCGATGTAATCGAGTCTCACTTTTCTCCTCCTCCGGAGTTCGTCTTTTCCAGTTCCCGTGCGAGCGACCAGCCGATCGCCGCTCCGATCATGGTTGCGATTCTCGCCTCTTCTGCAAGCAACGTGCGGACAGCGGTCAGTCGCTCATCCTGATCGGGCAGCGTGGCGACCCGAAGCACCTCCGAGTCGTGCGATTCGTCGAACCAGCCACCTGCAGCGAGCGCCTCGCCGAGGATCCGCTGGATCTGGGGGGCAGCCTGCGAGATCACCCTCTCCGCCTCCTGCACGGATTCAGCACCGGAGAGCGAATCGACGGCTGCTACCACCTGCTCCTCTGTGTACTCACTGCTCACGGGGCCAAGATAGACCCGATCAGGTCCGGCCGGATCCGGACCGGTCGAAGCTGGCGCTCAGCAACACGCCGAGGATCGCTCCGGTGAGGGCGCCCGACAGCCCGACCAGGATGCTCGCCGGCTCGATCACGACCGAGAGCAGGACCAACACCGCGGCGCAGACCGCTGCGCCGATCAGATCCACCTCGCCTCCAGACTCGCGGCGGAATTCCGCCGCCCGGATGACCGCCCAGGCGCTGAGGAGCCCGAGAGCCACCGCATTGCCTCCCCAAGCCACGGCGACATCGCCAGCGCCCAGAGAGTCCCCGACCCAGATCCCCAGCAAGAGGCCGAGAGAACCGCAGGCGAGGATGACCAGGGCCGTGACAGGAGTACCGACACGCGACTCGACCGAGATCCCGAAGATCAGGATCCCGCAAGCACAGACGAACAGATATCCGACGTCGTCATAGACGAAGGGAGCAACGATGTATCGCCACCACTCTGAACCCGCAATCGGGCCAGCGATCCCGCCCAGATTGACCGGGCCGATATCGCCGGCCTCGGCAACCAGCAGGAGGACCACCGAAGCCACCACGGTGAGGATCGAGGCCCAGGGTCGCCCGAACTCGATCCGAGGAAGCGTGATCTTCGGTCGAGGCCTGAGGCGAGTCACCTTCGGAGGCTCGCTCTGCAGCTGGTCCTTGGGTGCTATCTCGTCGCCCCGGCGCTCGAGCTCCGGAGCACGTTGGCGGAGCCGGGCACCGCAGTAAGGACACTCGGTTACGAACGCGCTGACCTCGGCGCCGCACTTGCCGCATACGAGGTTCGAATCGGGCGCGCTCACGAATTGAGCATAGACGCGGAGGGTTCACTCGAAGTAGCGTTCGCCCACCGGTTGACCTCGTAGAGGACCCGGGCCAGTTCGCGCCCACGCCCAGTGAGGCTGTATCCCCTGCCGCCCTCTTCGACCTCGCAGATCCCGGCCTCCACCAACTCGGCGAGTCTCGTGGTGAGGACCGAAGGGCTGATCTCCAATCGACGCGACAGGTCGCTGAAGGACAGTCGATCGCGCCTGAGCTCCCAGATCAGCTGCAGTGACCAACGTTTCCCGAGCAGGTTCAGGGCCTGCTCCATCGCTGAATACCCGCCTTTTGCTTTGTTTTTCATAGTATTTGCGGTGCTTCTCACGCATTATACTACGAAAAACCTACTGAACGGATGTAGTCGTGCCTGCAGCCACCGAAACCGGTCTGTACTCAGGCGCAGAATCGACCTGAAGACAGGGCTGCGGAGATTCGGCAATACTGAAAACCATCGCGCATCGGGTCAGAGACACCCGGGCCAACCACGACAGGAGGAGACCAGCAAGCATGCAAGCCAAGTCCATCGCCAAGCAGAAGTCACTTCTGGAGGTCCTCCCTCCCGGAAAGCGCGCCCGCCTGCACCGCCTGCTCTACGAATTCGGCCCCGGCGACGGGACCCTGATGCTGTTGCCGATCGATCAAGGGATCGAGCACGGGCCTCGTGATTTCTTCCCGAACCCCGACTCGAAAGACCCCGAGTACCAGTTCAAGCTGGCAGCCGAGGCCGGCTACTCGGCGATCGCCTGCCAGATCGGCATGGCCTCGAAGTACTACCCGGACTACGCCGGGCGCGTGCCGTTGATCCTGAAGGTCAACGGGAAGACCGATGTCCCGTCATCCGACGAGGCCCTCTCGACCACCAACGCTTCGGTAGAGGACGCGGTTCGACTGGGCGCGGACGCGATCGGTTACACGATGTACGTGGGCTCCCCTCGTCAGGACGAGGATCTCCGCCAGCTGCAGAGCGTCAGGGAAGACTGCGAGCGTTACGGAATGCCTCTGGTCATCTGGTCGTACCCGCGAGGGAGCGCGATCGACGGCAAGGGTGGCGCGGGGAGCTTCTACGCAATCGACTACGCCGCGAGGCTCGCGATGGAGATGGGAGCAGACGTGGTCAAGCTCAACATGCCCAAGCCCTCGGATTCCGACAAGGATGCACCGGCCCCTTACAACGAGATGGACGTCGATCAGGCGGAGATGATCAGACAGTGCGTAGAGTCCGCCGGGCGCTCCCTGGTAGTGCTCTCGGGAGGCTCCAAGGTCGATGACGAGACGGTGCTCAACCAGACTCGGCTGATCATGGAGGCCGGAGGGTCAGGGGTCATCTTCGGACGCAACGTATGGCAACGCCCCTGGAAGGACGCGATCAAGATCGTCGAGGAGATCAAGGGCACGCTTCTGTCGAGCGTGCAGCGCACTCCCTGACCGGCGGATCCAGGTCCGAGTCGGAAGGGCTGTCAGCTAAACGGGTCGGCATCTGACTTAAGAGAAGATGCGCTTCCGGATACCGAGCACGAAGAAGGGCCTGACCGCGGTCGGCATGGGCATCCTGCTCCTGATCGGTCTGATCATGGGCGGTGAGGAGGAATCCACCCGCGATCGAGGCAAGCGGGTCGCGGAGAGACCCGCCAAGCAGAAACCCTCCAAGCCGAAAACCACGGAACCCAAGCCCGACAACGAGACGTTGCCGAAGCAGAAACGACCCGCGCGACGGCAGCCCACCGGCACCCCCGTCTACGTCTCGAGGGTGGTGGACGGCGACACCATCGAGGTGACCATGCCGAACGGCAGGACCGAGGACGTGCGCTACATCGGGGTGGACACCCCGGAGACGGTCGCACCGGGGGAACCGGTCGGGTGCTTCGGGCCGAAGGCGAGCGCATTCAACGAGGCTCTGGTGGAAGGCAGGAGGGCGAGGCTGCGGTTCGATCAGGAGCGCAGGGACTACTACGGCCGACTGCTTGCCTACGTCTACGTCGGAGGGAGATTCGTCAACGCGGAACTCCTCAAGAGGGGGCTTGCTCGCGCGATCTACTACTCGCCGAACGGTGCCTTCCGTTACCGATTCGAGGAGATTGCGAGGCGTGCAGGCAGATCCGGCCGGGGACTCTGGGGCGCCTGCAGGTGAGATGACCCGAGCGGACGGCTTTCCGGTCTGTCGGTTTGAGCGACCCCTAACATAGGTCTCGGAAATGGCCCAGATGAGGATGAGAAGGAGCGCAGCCCAGATCGAGGCGGCGCTCGAGCAGGAGATGGAACTCGACCGTAAGCGTCGAGATCAGTTGCGTGAGCGTGCGGCCAACCGAAAGCGCGCGAGGAAGATCCGGAAGGTCGAATCCAAGGGCAAGGTCCGATTCGGAGTCCTGCTGGTGGCCCTCACCCTGACCGTGGTCGTCGTCGTGGTGATCATGTTCGAAACCCTCGCCTGGTTGATGGGATGAGACCGAAAACCTCGAGGGTCGCAAGGGGTCGGACCGCCCCTCATTGCTAGAGTCCCCCGCCGATGGCCGGACGATCCCTCAAACCGCAGTTGAACCAGATCCGTGCATGGGTACGACAAGGTCGTACCGACGCCTGGATCGCCCACCAGCTCGAGGTATCCACCTCGCAGCTTCAGGAGTTCCGCAAACAGAACGGGCTCGACGCCGAGTCGATCGGAGACTCGCCGGCCGAGGTGGACATCCGCGACGAGATCGAGGCAGAGATCGAGGCAGAACTCGACGAGATCGAGGACCTCCCCGAGGAGGACGAGGAAGAGGAAGACTCGACCTCGGCCGAATCAACCCCTCCAGCCCGTCGCGACTCCGGGCAGCGGCAGGGATCATCGCGACGGTCCGGGCGTGGCGATGAACGACAGGGCAACGGGCGACGCCGGGGCAAGCGAGGCGGGCGACGCCGGGGCAAGCGCGGCGGCAAGACCTTCGATGCGACCTTCGAGCAGGGTAAGGAGGGCTACGGCCTCTGGCTGGATCCCGCGATCGCCGACGAGGCGGTCTTCACCGAGAACTGGAAGGGCAAGCGCGCCCTGCGCGTGACCGTCGAGCAGGGCCGGATCGTCCTAGAGCCCTCTTCCCGCGACTAACCGACTTCCTCCTCGTCCTCACCCGCCGGGACCACCCTTCCTCCCGCCCAGTCAGAGGCCGATCGAAGGTGTCGCCAGAAGGCCCCGTCGGTGACCGCCTGAGGATCCAGAGCCGACGCTCGCTCCGGATCGGTGCGGCGGGCCGCTGCCAGACACCAGTCCGTGCCACGTGAATAGAGCTCAGCGAGATCCGCTGCGGTGAAACTCGGGCCGATCCGGCGCCTCAGCTCGTCCCTGACTGCCTCCACGGCACGGTCGAGGACCACGGAGAGCTCCGGGTCGCGGGAGAGATCCGAAACACGTCGGTCCCCTTCTTCCCATTGGTAGATCGCGCTCTCGACCGGGTAGTCCACGCTCACATCCTCACGGACTGCAGATGTCGGGAGAGAGTTTGCCCTCGATCCGCCATACGCCAGTGTTGCGCTCGGAGACGATCCTCTCGGCGTTCGGCGCCCGCTGCAGCCAGGCGACTTCCACGGGAACCTCGATCTGCGAAGAGTCGCGATCGGCCGACGGGGGCGAGATGACGAGGTAGCGGTAACCGCCCGAGTTGACGGCTGCGACCCACTCGGGACAGCCGGCCGGGGCAGCGAAGGTGCCGTCGGCATCGCGGTCACCGATCGCCTCGACCTGATTGGAGGCGTCCGGACCCCAGATCCCGTACTGGAAGAACTGCGCGAGGGTGCCGCCGAGCCCGATCCTCTCACCGGTGACCCCCCGTGCCCAGTCGTTGACCGCGCCGATACCCTCTTTGAGTTCGTCGGCGGGGTAGGAATCAACCGGATATGCGGGAGAGCTGGACGAGTAGCGGTACTCCTGGTACTCGCGGCGGTCCACCGCCCCCATCACAACGAGGATGGATATGACGGCGACGCCGGCCGCGATCAGAAGTCTTGGATCCAGACTCCTCATCCATCCGTAATAGAAGGCCAGAGGCAGGGCCACGAATACGAAGCCGACGAAGAGTGAACCTACGATCCGGCTGTAATCGAGTTCGGCGAAGTAGAGGTTCCCGATCACCATCACGAGAGTCCAGGCGATCAGGATGCCGATCCGCCATCTGTCCCGGTGGCGGGCCACGAACCCCGGAGGCACCGCGACCAGGCAGAGGGCGAGCGCGAAGGCGGGAGCCGCGTATCTGATGTTGAGACGGAAGGCGGTGGGCGCTCCCTCGGGCCCTGCTGCACCGAGCGGAGTGAGGAAGTAGGCGATGAAGCCCGCGAGGGCAACCGCCCCGAACATCCGGAGGATCCTGCTCCGGGAGAAGATCGTCAGCGCCATGCCGGCAGCCGACAGGAGCAGGACGAGCGGCCAGAGGTAGCCGAGGCGCTCCGCGAGACCGGGAGCGAACCAGGTCCCCCAGACATCGAAGTCGGTCAGGTAGTGGGCAATCGAGTAGGGATCCCGTCCCTCGAAGCTTCCCACCTTCTCGAGTGGGCCGACCCCGAACCACGGCAGAGGGTTCCCAGCCTCGACCGCATTGCGGATGAACCAGGAGACTCCGATGAGAACCGAGCTCGCGATCCAGATCCCCCCGGTCCGCAACCGCTCCCCCTTGCCACTGAGGAGGATCACCCCCAGCGTGAGCGCCACGGCGATGGCCGCGAGATTGAGCTTGGTGCCGACCGAGAGGCCGATGGCCAGACCCGCCGTGACAACCGCCCCCGGAGCGAACGAGGCCAGAGCCGGATCTCTCTCTCCGAGTCTCGGCTCCACTCCGGCCCGCTGCCACCAGGTGTTGGCCAGGATCGCTGCCGCAGCGAGCAGCAGAGCCACCACGATCACGTCGTTGTTGGCATTACCCGGCTGACGGGAGAACATCAACTCGGTGGACATCAGCACGGCCACCGCGGCGCTGGAGGGCGCGGCGACGCCCCAAGGGCGACCGAGGCACCAACCAGCGAGGAGTGCGATCAGCAACCAGCCGAGGTTGATCAGAGGAGAGAGGTAGTCATCACCGACGAGGAGTATCCCCAGCGCGTGGAGCAGCTCCGAATTCTGTGGATAGAACCAGTTCGAGTAGAGGGTGTCGACGTAGAGGAGCGAAACCGTCGAACCCGTCTGCACCATATGGGCGGAGAACGGAAGGTGGTACCAGAGTGTGTCTCCTCCGTACATACCCCGATCCAGAGAGGTGAGGACCGGCCCAGCCCACTGGACGACGACCGCGAAAGCGAAGGCTGCTGCTATGAGCACCTCTCCCTTGCTTCGTGACGGCCCGGGCGGAGAGATCGCGGATGAAGGTTCGATCGTTCGACCCAGCTGGACCGCCCCCATACCCACGATCGCCGACGCAGCAACCAGCAGTGGCGCCTGGAGCAGCCCGATCACTCCGAGGATCTGGGCGATTGCGAACAGGACTGCGAGACCCAAGACCAACTCGGCCAATCGTGCCGGGGAACCACCCCACCCCGGGAGCGCCCAACGTCGGAGTACCACCGCGGCGTAGCCCAGCGAGAGAACGATCACGGACATCCCGATCACGCCGGTGATCCAATGCCAGACGCTCATCCGGGCCGACACCCCGACTCGAAGAGATCTCCCGTTACCTCGAATACGCTCGAGAGCCCGTTCTGCCGGACTTCCCGCAGCCCTGCATTGCCCAGTACCCAGACCCTCTCAGGTGAAGGGGTGAGGACGGTCGGGCGATTCAGGTCTAGTGTCGGAGTGGTCACCAGGTAGTCGTAGTTCCCTTGGTCGAGCGCTTCCAGCAAACCGGCGCAGTCGGTGATCGCCCTGAAATCTCCCCCGGGCGCTCTGCGGCCAAGGTACTGGACATGGTTGCTGAGATCGTCGCCGTAGAGCGTGTATTGAGTGAATGCCCCGCTCGAGCCGACCACCGCGATCCGCTGGTCCTCCAGGGGCTTCGCCCACGCTGCGACCCCGTCCGGCTGGAAGGAGAAGAAGTCCCGTGAGTACCGGTTGTCCAGGTAGTCGGCAGAAACCGCCCAGAGTGCGCCACTGCCGATCAGAACCGTCGCGACCAGGGCCACCAGCGCGGCCGTGACCCCCCGGCCGACGCCGACGCGCCAGACCACTGTCACCGACCCGACCAGCAGGAGCCCCGCGAGTAGAGCCCACGGGACCGAGGAGAAGACCTCGCCCCAACTCGCCGCGGAATCCGAGAACAAGCCGGTCAGTATCAGGGCGAACAGGCCACCGGCAAGCAGAGGGGTCTTGGCACGCTGTGGGGTAAGACGTGGCTCCAGCGGAAGCAGGCAGAGGCCCAGGGTCAGAGCCGGTACCAGGTACCGGAGGTTGGCCGTGAACGAGAAGGGATCTCCCTCTGGACCCGCCGCAGTCAGCGGCGTGAATACGTAGGTGACCGCTCCAACCGCCGCAGCCGCCCCGAGGGCACGAACCGTGCCGATACGGGGTCTGACGAGGGCGATCAGCGCCCCGAGTGCCGAGCCCAGCAGGATCGGGATCCAGACAGGCCCGAGCACGTTGTGCAGGCCATCCAGGATGTAGGTGCCCCAGACCCCACCGTCGGGGTTGACGAAGATGTAGTGGGCGACGCTGTACGGATCACGTCCCTCCAGACCTCGTCCGGGCCCGGGGAGATCGAAAGGGCCGAGCGACTGGAGCCAGGGAACCGGGTTACCGGATAGCGCGAGGTTTCGGATCGGCCAGATGCCAGCTGTGGCGAAGGTACCTATGAGGAGGAATCCCAGGGCCCTCCAGCGCCGTCCTGCTGGAGCGATCGAGGCAAGGACGATGAACAGCGCTGCGAACGCCCCCAGGGCTGTCAGCTTGGTTCCGAGAGCGAGGCCTGACGCGACACCGATCACCAGGAGCGCAACCGGAGAGGGAAAGGACCTCTGGCTCGAGGCGTTGACCAGGATCGCTCCCGAGGCCAGCAGAAGCGCGACCGGAGCGACGTCGTTGGCCATGGTCCCGGCCTCACGAGGAATCATGTTGCCGGTATCGAGCACGATCGCTGCTGCGACCAGGGTCAGAGGCGCAACCCCGAACCGTCTCCCGACACACCATGCCGAGAGGAGGGCAACGGCGAGCCAGGCGAGGTTGATCAACGGAGACAGGAGATCATTGCCGAGGAACGTGATCCCCAGCGCGTGTTGGAGTTCGGAGTTACCCGGGTAGAACCAGTTCAGGTACTCGATGTCGGTGAAGTGAAGCGGCCAGGCCGTTCCCTCGGCAGCGATCCGGGCCGACATCGGGCCGTGGTACCAGATCGTGTCGGCCGAGTACATACCCTCTCCCCAGGAGGCCTGGATACCGGTCCACCAGTGGGCGAGCAGGAAGACCAAGGCTACGACGACGAGAGACCAGGCCGCGAGTCCGAGTCCGGGACCGGAATCGATCTCGGTGCGGTCACGGTGGAGGGTCAACGAGGACCCGAATCGACCGATCGAGATGCGAGTCAGTCCCGCCAGGAGGAGAGAGGAGATCAGGATCTCGACTCCACCGAACAGACCGATCATGCCGAGGATCTGGCAGATCAGAGTGATGCCTGCGACCGCCAAGACGACCTCGACCAATCGAGCCGGTGCCCCGGTCCAACCGGGAAAGAGCGTGGTCCGAATCGTCCAGGCGATCCAGCCGAATGCGGCGAGGGTCGCGGCCAAGCCTGCCATCCCGAGTGCGTATTGCCAGAAGGTCACGGTTCAAGGGGCGGCGAGTGTGGGACAAAGCCGTGGTAACGGCCCTCTGACCCTTCCCGGATCAGACTCGCCTGGTCCGGTGATTCTAGGTAGCTAGATGTAGGCGATCGGGCGCGGCCGTGCGTGGGGTCAGCGACCGCGGACCACGTAGGCCTGTTCTCCGTACCTGGCCATACCGAGACGGCGAGCCTCCCGCTCGATCACCGCCGGATTGGCGGCGTCGTCCAACTGCTGCCGGAGCTGCTGGTTCTCCACCTTCAGATCGGCGAGTCGCTCCTTCGAGGTCCGCGAATCCTGCCAGGCGTTGAAGAGATTGATCGCGGGATTGAGATAGCTGACCATCACACCGAACAGGACTATGACCAGCGCGAGGCGCCCGATCCTGTCCCAGCGGATACGGGACGGGCCGATCCTGGGTCCGACCTTCCGTCGCTGGCGAGTGACACCGCGAGAAGCGCCGAGAGTGTGATTTCGGGAAGACATCTGACACGTATTCGACGTAATCCCGGCCTATCCCTGCCCGAGATCCGCCTGCTGCGGTGTCAGGAACCGGTGCCGCGGTAGACCGAGCGACCGGGGAACACAGCGGAATCACCGATCTTCTCCTCGATCCGGAGGAGCCGGTTGTACTTGGCAACCCGATCGGAGCGCGAGGGAGCACCGGTCTTGATCTGGCCTGCTCCGGTAGCGACGGCGAGATCCGCGATCTTGGTGTCTTCGGTCTCTCCGGATCGATGTGAGATGACGGAGGTATAGCCGGCTTCGGTTGCGATCCTGATCGCCTCGAGCGTCTCGCTCAGGGTGCCGATCTGGTTCACCTTGACCAGGATCGAGTTGGCGATCCCCTCCGAGATTCCCCGCTCGAGTCGCTCCGGGTTGGTTACGAAGAGGTCGTCACCCACCAACTGACAGCTCTCGCCGAGCGACTCTGTAAGCAGACGCCAGCCATCCCAGTCTTCCTCTCCCATTCCGTCCTCGATCGAGACGATCGGGTATCTCGCCACCAGGTCCTCCCAGAACGCCACCATCTCTGCGGCATCTAGGCTCCGACCTTCGTGCGCCAGCTCATAGGAACCGTCCTCGAGCAGTTCGCTCGTTGCGGGGTCGAGACAGATCACGACGTCCTCGCCGGGACGGTAGCCGGCAGCCGTAATCCCGGATACGAGTACCTCGAGCGCCGCCTCGTTGGACGGAAGGTCGGGGGCGAACCCCCCTTCGTCGCCGACCGAAGTGGCGAGACCGCGGTCGGCGAGTGTCTTCTTCAGGGAATGGAAGACCTCGGCACCCATCCGCAGGCACTCGCTGAAGCTGGTCGCTCCGACCGGAGCGATCATGAACTCCTGCAGATCCACCGAATTGTCGGCGTGCGCCCCACCGTTCAGCACATTCATCATCGGCACCGGCAGGACCCTCGGTGCCTCTGAATCTCCTCCGATAGCCCGGTAGAGGGTCGAGAGGTGCTCGTAGAGCTCCACCCCAGCCTCAGCCGCGGCAGCATCGGCCACGGCGAGGGAGACGCCTAGGATCGCGTTCGCGCCGAGACGACCCTTGTTCGGAGTGCCGTCGAGATCGATCATCGCCTGGTCGACTGCGGACTGATCTCTCGGGTCGAGGCCGACCAACGCCCGCTCGATCTCGTCGTCGATGTTCTGGACCGCCTTGGTCACGCCCTTCCCTGCCCAGGCTTCGCCGCCGTCTCGCAACTCCACCGCTTCGAACTCTCCGGTGGAAGCACCGGAGGGGACTGCAGCCCACCCCCGGGCACCTGATTCGAGCACGACCTCGGCCTCCACGGTTGGGTTGCCGCGGGAGTCCACGATCTGCCTGCCTGTCACCTCAGCGATCTCGGGCATCGATTCCTGAGTCTTTCAGGCCCCGGCCGAACCCGTAGCGTCGGCTCGCAGCTTGTCGCACTCGGCACGAAGCGCCAACTCGGGATCCACCCCGGCCTTCCTCGCCTCCCTGACCAGATCGAGCAGCGCGAGTCCGATTCGCTCCTCGGCGGCATCGCGCTCGGAATCCTCGACGCCCTCGGAGCCGAGGTCGGGATCGGTCCTGCGCAGGATCTTGCGAGCGTATGTGAGGGAGGGCAGGGTCTCGGGAATCGAAGCGAACGGATCCTCCTCCCCGCTTCGCTCGACCTCCTGCTTGATCTCCTCCCACTGCGCGACGACCTCGCCCGCGCTGACCGGGTCGCTGCCTCCGTCGCCATAGACATGGGGATGGCGACGTATCAACTTCTCCGAACAACCGTCTGCGACCGAACCCAGATCGCCGAGCCCGCGCTCTTCCAAGAGCAGAGCGAGGAAGAGGACCTGGAACAGGACGTCTCCCAGTTCATCGTGTATCTCGTCGGTGGCATCGCGACGAGCGGCGTCTGCCAACTCGTATGCCTCCTCGACCGTGTGTGGAACGATCGAGCGGGCGTCTTGCGAACGATCCCAAGGACACTCCTCTCGCAGCGTCCTCGTGATCTCGTCCAGACGCTCGATCGCCCGAAGGGTCTCTTCGCTCACGACAGAGCGTTCCGTCAGATCAGCCGCTCGGGATTCAGCCACCGGGGAAGGATGGAGCTGGTGCGGCAGACTGATCCTCACCGGGTCCGTGCGGGCGCTGCGGCTTTCCCTGGGTGGTGACGAACGGGAGGATGCTCCCCGGCGCAGCAGGTGAGCTGCTGATCACCACGGGCGGGCACCCGGTGGTCGCCAACTGTTGCTCGGTGCACTCGGCCGGGACGAGCTCGAAGTTCCGGCAGCGGTCGATCAGGAAGTCCTCTGCGCATACGGTGATCTGAGTCCACTTGTCCCGATAGTCGCCGAGGAAAGAGGCGAAGGCCTCCTGCTGGATCTGCGCCGTCAGCTGCTGACGGATCTGCTGGGAGACCTCGTCGAACGGCTGTGCGCTCTTCTCGGTCACCTTGTCGACCTGGAAGGCATAGAAGCCACCGGTGGCGGCTACCGGCCCTTCCAGCTCTCCAGTGTCGGCATTGAAGATCCTGAAATTCAGCGGCTCGGGGAAGGTCCCCTCGGTGACGCCGGCGCGCACGCCCCCGGAATCCTTGCTCGGGTCGGTCGAGTACTCGGCCGCGACCTTGTCCCAGTTCTCGGGGGAGTCGTCTGACTCGAGCGCGGTCACCGCTGCAGCGACCTTGGCGCGGTCCTTGTTGAAGATCACCCTGATGTCGCGGCTCGCTGGCTGCTCGAAGCTGGCGATGTTCGCCTCGTAGTACTTGAAGGCGTCTGCCTCGCTGGCCTGACCGGCGTCCTCGTTGACCTTCGCCTGGATCTTCTGGGCCAGTAACTGGAGGGCGACCCTGCGCCGAATGTCCTCATCCGAGTAGCCGGAGTTCTCGAGGAACTTCTCGTACCTCGAAGGGTCTCCCTTGAACTGTTGCTCTTTGACCTGATCGAGTCGGTCGGTTACCTCACGTTCCGAGACCGTCACTCCCAGATCCTCAGCCTCGCCCTCGATCCAGTAGAGATCGAACAAGTCGTTCATCGCTTGATCGCGTAGCGAGTCGTACTGCGGAGAGTTCGGTGCAGGGGGCTCGTCGAGACCCTGACGCTTCGACGCCTGAGCGATCGCTCGGTCGATCTCGGCTCTGGTGACATCCTGGCCGTTGACCACGGCAACCACGTCACCGGACGGACTGCCCTTGGCCGACGGCTCAGTCAAGGCCGCCCAGAGGACCAGCGCGACGAGCAGCACCGACCCGCCGACGATCAGCGCGGTGCGCCCGGACAGTGAGCTTGCCTTGGACATCACGGGGAGGATATACGCCCTACTCCGCGACGGTGGTACCGCTGGCCTCCAGATACTCGGCTACGGCTCCCACGGCCGTCAGAGCGGCATCGGGCACCCCCTCGGGGACCGCAACCTCGAGCCTGCGAGCCTTCCAGTCGTAGAGGGCGCCGTCGACCTGGGTACGTAGCTCTGCAGCTTCGTCGCTGGAGATCTCCAACGGCTCGATCCGGAGCTTGCCTGCCTTCACCTCGGCCACCGATACCCCTGCTCGATCGAGCCGCAGTCGAGCCAAACCGAGAGCGAGCAGGTTCTCGACCGGCTGCGGCGGCGCACCGAAACGATCCTCGATCTCCGAGCGCAGCGCCCTGATCTCACCCGGCTCACGCGCCGCAGCGATCCTCCGGTGCAGATCGATCTTGGCGGCCTCGAACGGAACGTAGTTCGCGGGGACGTAGGCATCTGCCTCGATCTCCATCCGGATCGGCGGTCGGGACTCGCCCTCCACGTCCTCGTCACCTCTTTCGAGACTGGCCTTCATCTCCTCGGTGGCCTCTTCGATCATCTGGCAGTAGAGCTCGAACCCGACCGCCGCCACGTGTCCCGACTGCTCGGTTCCCAGTAGATTCCCCGCGCCGCGGATCTCGAGGTCCCTCATCGCAACCCTGAATCCAGAGCCGAGCTCGGTGTTGTCTGCGAGAGTCGCCAGCCTCGCAGCCGCATCTGCGGTCAAGGCCTCGGTGCTCGGATAGAGCATGTAGGCGAAAGCACGTTCCCTGCTGCGTCCCACGCGGCCCCTGATCTGGTAGGCCTGCGAGAGGCCCAGTCGATCTGCCCGGTCGACGATCAGCGTGTTCGCGTTGGGAATATCGAGACCCGACTCGATGATCGTCGTCGTCACCAGGCAGTCGGCCTCCCCCTTGACGAAGGCGAGCATCGCCTTCTCCAACTCCGCGTCCGCCATCTGGCCGTGCGCCTCGACGAACTTCGCGTTCGGACAGAGCATTCGAAGTCGCTCTGCAGTCTCGTGCAGACTGTCGATCCGGTTGTGGAGGAAGAAGGCCTGACCGCCGCGCTCGACCTCACGCTCGAGCGCCCTCCTGACCAGATCCTCATCGTCCGGACCCACATAGGTCCTGACTGGCCTCCTGCCCTCGGGAGGTGTCTCGATCACCGAGATATCCCGCATTCCCGCGAGTGACATCTGCAAGGTACGGGGGATCGGAGTGGCGGACATCGAGAGCACATCGACCCGAAGCTTCATCCGCTGGAGGAGCTCCTTCTGCTTGACACCGAATCGCTGCTCCTCGTCGACGATCACCAGGCCGAGGTCCTTCGCCCTGACGTCCTTCGAAAGCAGGCGATGCGTACCGATAAGGATGTCGACCTTGCCCTCCGAGAAGTCCGCGATCACCCCACCGATCTCGGCAGCAGAGCGCAGGCGCGAGACCGCCTCGACCCTGAACGGGTGATCGAGCAGACGCTCCGAGAACGTCGCGTAGTGCTGCTGAGCCAAGATCGTGGTGGGGACCAGCATCAGCACCTGTTTGCCGTCGGCAGCCGCCTTGAATGCGGCTCTGAGAGCAACCTCGGTCTTCCCGTACCCGACATCACCGCAGATCAGACGGTCCATCGGCCTCTTGGTCTCCATGTCCGCCTTCACGGCCTCGATCGCCTCGAGCTGATCTGCCGTCTCACGGAACGGAAAAGCCCGTTCGAAGGCGAGCTGCCACTCACCGTCGGGGGGGAAGGCGTGCCCAGGGCGAGCCCGGCGCTCGGCATAGAGATTGAGGAGCTCTCCGGCCATCTGCTGCGCAGCGTGTCGAGCCTTGGATTTGAGGTTCTGCCATCGCTTGCCCCCCAAGGCGCTGAGCTTCGGCTCGGCGCCCTCGGCGCCGACGTACCGGCTGATCCGGGCCAGTTGATCGGTCGGCGAGAAGACACGATCCTCTCCCTCGTATTCGAGCTCGAGGTAGTCGCGAGTCACCCCGGCGACGGTCTTCGTCTCGAACCCGGCGAATCTGGCGATGCCATGATCCGAATGGACCACGAAGTCTCCGACGCGAAGCTCGATCGCATTGGCGAGCCTCGCCGCCCCACTTCCCTGCCCCTCTCCATCGGGCGAACGACGGGCGACCAGGCTCGACCACGGAGCCACGCAGAGCTTCAGATCGGGGCTGATGAACCCCTCGGACAGGGAGGCAACCGCGAACGTCACCTCTCCCGACGCAGGCGGATCGCTGTCGCCGAGCAGCGGCGGGTCGAGTCTCGCAAAGGCATATCTGGTCCGCTCGGCCTCTCCCTTGCCCGGAAAGGTGACGACCACGCGGTAACCGGAGCGAGCCAGCTTCTCGAGCTCCGCCTCCGCCTCCGCCGGGGTGCGTGAGGCGAAGTCGGCGCGTTGAGCCCGCACCGCCCAGTCCGGGTCCTCGCCGGGAGGGCCCAGGGTCAGGGACGCCCGGCTCGACACCTCATCCTCGATCTCCACGTAGAGCCCGGCAGCGCCCTCCTTGCCGAGAGCAGCCTCGACATCCTCCGAGAGATCCCGGAGGGACCGCCAGATCTCCTCCTCCGAGACCACGACGAGGCGCGCGGACCCGGGGACCAGATCCAACGGTGAGACGAAGCGGTCCAGCGGGATGATCTCGGCCAGCTCGACCGGAGCCGCTGGATCATCTCCCTCTCCGGGGAGGTGAACAGCCCGATGCTCGCTCACCAACTCGGAGGCTGGTGCCAGCTCGATCGAATCGGTCTCGCCGAGAGAGCGCTGGGTGAAGGTGGAGAACCAGCGGATCTCCTCCACCTCGTCCCCGAACAACTCGATCCGGGCCGCACGGGAATCGGTTGCTCCGAACACGTCGCAGATCCCGCCGCGAATCGCGAACTCTCCGCGCTCGGTGACCTGGTCGACCCTCTTGTAGCCGGCGTCGGTCAATTCGACCGAGAGCAGCTCGAGATCGGCCTCCGATCCCACCGAGATATCGACGGGTTTCGGGCGAAGGGCAGCCTCGGGTACCGACTCGGCCAGGGCGACGGCGCTGGCGACCACGATCGGTGCCATCCCGGGTTCCCATCCCTCGTCGCTCGTCATCGACGAGAGCGCCGCGACGCGCAGACCGGCGAGATGGGGTGGCGGCGCGAGGTGGGATCTGAAACCCACTCCGCGCGAGGGGTAGAGATGGATCCTGGATGCATCGAGGAAGGAACCGAGCGACTCAGCGGTCTGACGGGCAGAGCGGTCGTCGGCGGTCACGATCAGGGTCGGATCGACCGCGCTGGCGGCTTCGGAGAGGGCTGCGATCAGGAAGGGTCGAGCCGGCGAGGAGACCGCGACCTCGACCGGGGTACCGCCGTCACGCCCTTCGCGCAGCTCACGGGCGATCGCCGAGATCCTGGCCTCATCGAACGCGACTTCCAGCAGGGGCCGCAGGGATCCGCTGGGGCTCTCGGCCTCCAGGGCATCCGGAGTATCTGTAGGGGAACCACTCATCCCCACGAGGCTAGTCGGAAGGGCTGTGGGGCAGCCCCGGGCCGGTCCTCTGCCACTCGACCTGACCTGCGCCCTCTGTTGCCGAACGCTCCTCCACCCCGTCCCACTCGTGGAGCATGCTCTTCAGGCGAGCAACCGCCTCCGGAGGGTGGGCGGCGACCTCGGTGGCCAGCTCCACGGTCGCCTCTTCAGTTCGAGCCGCCGGAGCGACACGGTGTACCAGTCCGAGTCTGAACGCCTCTTCGGCCCCCACATTGCGGGATGTCAGCAGCAGGTACTTGGCGGTCGAGAGACCACACAGGGTGACCAGACGTGCCGGACCTACCGGTACTCCCAGCTCCGCCCCCGGGAACTTCATCCTCAGATTCCCGCCGGCAACCCTGAGGTCGCAAGCGATCGCGATCTCCGCTCCGCCTCCGACGACAGACCCGTGACAGGCGGCCAGCGTTGGCTTGGGGAAGGAGACGACTGCGTCATAGACGTCTGCGAACAACTGCATACGGCGGATGCTTCCCGCCTCGTCGAGATCCTCCTTGACGTCGGCTCCCGCGGAGAGGCCGAGGTGATCGTTGGACGAGATCACCAGCGCCCTCGCCTCCGGATCGGCCGCCACGGTCCCGAGGTATTCGAGAATCGCCTCCAACATCTCGCTGTTCAGGGCATTGCGGGCCTCGTCTCGCTCCAGACGGATGATCCGAACACCGCCTTCGGCTTCCGAGAGGCTGACCAGATCGGTGTTCACTGACATCCTCTACTCCTCCTCTTTCTCCATCAGTTCGCCGATGAGCTGCTCCGTGACTGTCGCAGCGTCCTCGACCAGCGACCGGACTTGCGGGGCTGGCTCCCTGAACCTCCCGAGGACATATGCCGAAACGACCTCGGGATCGCTGCTCTCGGGTCTTCCCACCCCGACCCTGACCCGTCTGAAGTCGGGGGAGCCGAGCCCCTGAGACAGGCTCTTGAGTCCGTTGTGGCCGGCCAACCCCCCGCCCATCCGGGCTCGCACGTCTCCGAATGGAAGGTCGATTTCATCGTGACAGACGATCACCCGGTCGAGTGGGACTTTGAGCGATCCTCGAGCAGGCCCGACGCTGTCGCCAGCGCGGTTCATGAAGGTCTCTGGACAGAGCAAGGCGATCCGTGGACCGCCCGGGCCGATCGGTCCCTCGGTGAGGTGGCCCGAGAAGCGCGACTTCGCTCTGGGCATATCCCACCTGCGTGACAGCTCCGCGATGACATCGAAGCCGATGTTGTGCCGGGTCCCGGCGTACTTGGCTCCGGGGTTACCGAGACCGACCACCAGGCAATCGACTCGTCCTCCGCCCGACTTCGAGTCGCGGCGAGTCCGGCCGAACAGAGCCAGGTCCTAGCCTTCCTCGTCGCCGGAGCCGGAATCCTCTGATTCCCCGCCTCCGGATTCTTCGCCACCCTCGCCTCCGGCGGCTTCCTCGCCCTCCGCGGCCTCACCCTCCTCACCGATGAGCTCGGTCTCTTCCTCGGCTGACGGCTCGGGCTCCTCTTCCACCCGGGGAGGACTCAGGGTTGCGACGGTCACCTCTCCCGGCTCGTCGGCGACGATCGTAACTCCCTCTGGAGCGACGACCGCCTCGAGGGTGACGTTGTCGTTGATCTCCATCCCCGACACATCCACCACCAGGACCTCCGGGATCTCGGTCGGAAGTGCCTCGACCGTGACCTCTCGCAGAACGTGCTCGAGCACTCCACCCTCGCGGACACCCGGTGCCTGCTCCGTTCCCTCGAGTTCGAGCGAGACCTCGGCCTCGATCTTCTCGTCCAGGTTCACCTCGAGGAAGTCCATATGGATCACATCGCCCTTGACCGGGTGGTACTGCTGCTCCTTGACCACGACGGGTACGGCCTCCTGGCCTTCGATCTCGAGATCGAACAGGGCATGGCCCTCGCTCAGGACGACCCGCAGTTCGCGATCGACCACCGAGAAGAGCTTCGCCTCGCCGCCGTGTCCGTAGACGACTCCGGGGACCATCCCCTCCTTGCGGAGGCGTCGGGTGCCACGCGATCCTTGAGCGGTGCGTGGATTTGCCTTGAGTGTGGTCCGGGTTTGAGCCATAAGTTGTTAAGTCGTGAGTTCGAACTGCGGCCGAAGGCCTCGGGTCGGCAGAATAGGAGATGCAGACCGTAAATGAGCCGAGGCGACGAAAAAACAGGAAATCGACCAGAGGACGACTCCGCGGAGGAAGTCTCCTCGGGCGTCGCTCGGCCCGACCCGGATTCACCACTCGAGTCTGATCGTAGCCCCGATGAGGCCGGAGAGATACCCGCCGGTCGGATAGGACGCACCGCCAAGGTGAGCGCCACGGTCGGGGCCCAGGGGGCTCGCTACGCCGGCACCAAAGCAGCCAACCTCGCCCGCTCCCCCGAGAAGGCCCAGGAGAAACTCGAGACGCGGCATCTCGAGGCCGCAATGAAGATGGTCTCGGTTCTGGGCGAGATGAAGGGCGCCGCGATGAAGATGGGGCAACTTGCCTCGTTCATCGATGCGGACTTCCTCCCACCGGAGTTCCGCGAGACCTACCAGGAACAGCTCTCGAAGCTTCGCTCGAAGGCCCCCGCGATGCCATGGGACAAGGTCAAAGTCGTGCTGGAAGAGGAATACGACGATCGGGACCCGGAGAAGGTCTTCGAACACATCGAACACGAGGCGTTCGCCGCCGCCTCGATCGGGCAGGTCCACCGCGCTCGCCTGCACGACGGCACCGAGGTCGCGGTCAAGATCCAGTATCCGGGCGTGGCCGACGCGCTGGAATCGGATATGGCGAACGCCGGGATGCTGGTCCGGCTGGCCAAGGCGATCGCCCCCGGCCTCGACGCCAAGGAGATCGCGGAAGAGCTGAAGGAGCGCACTCTCGAGGAACTCGACTACGAGTTCGAAGCTCAGAACCAGCGGGCATTCGCACGGGCATACGAAGACCACCCGTTCATCCTCGTGCCGAAGGTCCATACCTCGCTCTCTCGTCGCAGGGTGCTGGTCACCGACTTCGTCGAGGGACACGGTTTCGACACGATCAAGGAGCTCCCTCAGGAGGAGAGGAACATCTTCGGCGAGATCATCTTCCGATTCTCCTTCGGGTCGATCTACCACCTGCAGCACTTCAACGCCGACACTCACCCGGGGAACTACCTCCTGATGCCGGACGGAAGGGTCGCCTTCCTCGACTTCGGGATGACCAAGAAGGTCACGCCGGGCCAGATCCAGATGGAACAGGCGGTGGTGGATGCGGCGTTCAGGGACGATCCCGATGGCCTGCTGAGAGCGTTGACGGATCTCGGCTTCATCAAGAACCCTGGCGACATCGATGCCAGGAGGCTGCTCGAGCACGCCAAGCACGTGGGCGGCTGGTACATGGAAGACGCAGAGATCGAGATCTCTGCCGAGCGGGTGATGAAGATGATCGAGGTCACCTCCGACCCCCGCAACGAGTACTTCGGAATGCTCCGCAAGGAGACCCTCCCGGCAGACGAGCTGCTCGGCAGGCGAATGGAGAGCGGTCTGATGGCCGTGCTCGCCCAGCTCGGCGCGAAGGCGAACTGGCACCGGATCTCGAGGGAGTGGATCTACGGCGACGAGCCGACGACCGTCCTCGGGCGAGCAGAGTGGGACTACTTCGAGGACAAGGGAGTGCAGCGGGTACCGGGGATCGCCTCGCCCGGGAACTGAGTCAGGACTTCTTCGCCGAGCCGGACTTGCCCGAGTTCTTGCCGGATGATTTCCCTGAAGACTTCACCGGCGACTTGCCTGAGTTCTTGCCGGACGAGTTCCCGGAAGACTTCCCCTGATTCGATTTCGCCTTGGATCCTCCGCCGCCATCCTTCCGCGGCGGGAAGAGTCGCGGATCGTTACTGCAGATTCCCGCAACGCCCATCTCGATCAGTTCCTGCATCCGATCGGGATCGTCGACCGTCCAGGCGATCACCTCGATGCCGAACTCTCCCAGTGAATCGATCAGCCGTGGCGTGATCACGGGGTCGTACACCCAGACCGAATCGACATCCATCTCCACTGCCCGATCCGGGACTATCCGATGCGAGCCGCGACGCAACGCGGCCAGTCCGGCGGAGACGGCGGCGCCGGCCCAGGGCAGGGTGGTCCAGTCCTTGGTCGACTTGGGATAGGTCCAGCCAAGGCGCAGGTCAGGCTCCAGCGATCGCAATTTGACCAGGCTCTCCATCTCCATGCTCGAGACCGAAGAGCGCTCGATCAGACCGTGACCCGCTATCGCTCCCGCGAACTCGGCCTCCCTCCCGGCCTTCTTCAGATCGAAGTTGATCGAGACCTGATCGAGCGGAGGCTCGAGGAATGCATCGAGCGCCTCGAGCAGGTCGAGTGGACGGCGCTGCATCGCATCCTCGGGGTCGTGTGCCACCACCAACTTGCCCTCTCTGAGGCGCAACACGTCGAGCTCGATCATGTCGACCCCGAGCTCTACCGCCGCATCGAAACTCTCGAGCGTGTTTCCGGCCTCGATCGCATCGGCGCCTTTGTGCCCAATCCTCAGCCACTCCTCTCCGGCCATGGCGTGAAGTTAAAGCAGGACGGCTGGTTTGCGCAGGCGGGAGGGCTCTCCTGCCGAGCACTGCGGCCCGGATCGGGCAGCACGGAGCCCGCCAGGTGTGCAGACTTCCCTGCGATGAGAGTTCGACGCCCACTCACAGCCGCTGTGGCTCTGGCCGCCGTCTCGGCAGGACTGCTCACGGCATGCGGCCAGACCGAAGACGAGCGTGCTCGTCGGACCGCCGAGGCTTACGCGGATACGGTCGTCGAGCGGGACTTCCCAGCCGCCTGCGAACTCTTCGGACCCTCCTATCGCCAGCGCCTGGGTGGACTCGATGGATGCGTTGCGTCTCAGAGGGTCCAGTGGGCGCAGCCGGTGGAGGAGATCCAGGTGGTGAAGGTCCTAGCCAAGAAGCGACGGGGGCTGGCGAAACTGGAGATCTCCCGACAGGGCCTCGGGCCGAGTCCCCTGACGCTGGTGCTCAAGCGGCCGGAGAAACTCTGGCTGATCGTCGGTCAGCGCTAGAAGAGCTGGTTCTCGCCCGCGAAGATCTCCGAAACCGAATCGTCGGTGAAGATCCGCCTGATCGAATCGGCGAGGGTCTGAGCGGCGGTCAGGACTGTGATGTTGTCAGGCGCACCGGGACGCAGCGGAACGGTGTCGGTGACCACGATCTGCTCGATCTTGCTGTTCTCGTAGGGCAAGCGCTCGTAAGCTGCGCCGGAGAAGACGCCGTGGGTTGCGCAGGCGATGACTCTGGCGGCTCCTTCGTCGAGGACGGTCTGGGCAGCGGCACAGAGCGTGCCAGCCGTGTCGATCATGTCGTCCACCAGCACCGCGGTCTTGCCACGGACGTCTCCGACCACGTAACCGATCTCGGCGACCTGCTGGGCCGGACGCTCCTTCTCCATCACCGCCCAAGTGCAGCCGACCTTGCGAGCGAAGTTCCGTGCGGTCTTGACCCGACCGGCATCCGGCGAGACGATCACCGGTGGCTCCTCGAAGGCCTGATCGATCAGCCACTGCTCGAGCATGGGCATCGCGGTCATATGGTCGAGTGGGACGTGGAAGAAACCCTGAACCTGACCTGCGTGGAGGTCCATGGTGAGGACCCGATCGGCACCGACTCCCTCGAGGCACTTCGCCACCACCCGGGCGGTGATCGGCTCACGCGGCTTCGACTTCTTGTCCTGGCGGGCGTATCCGTACCAGGGCATCACGGCGATGATCCTGTGAGCAGATGCGCCCTGCGCTGCGTCGATCATCGCCAGCAGCTCGACGAGCGAGTCGTTCGGGGTCATCCCCTCGGCTTCGTTCGCGGCGGTGGACTGGACCAGGAAGACGTCCGCTCCGCGGATCGACTCCTCATAGCGGCAATAGACCTCGCCGTCGGAGAAGGTCTTGAGCGTCACCTCGCCGAGTTCGACATCGAGCTTGCCTGAGATCTTGGCTGCGAGATCCATCGAAGCGCGGCCGCCGAAGACCATCAGCCTCTTGGTGTAGTCCTGGGGTATCGCTGATCCGCTGCGCGGCTCTTCTTCGATCTGGCTCACTCCTCGTTCCCCTCCTCGCGATCGGTCGCCTCACGCTTCCGATCGCTGTAGCCCTCGACGTTGTGCTGCTCCGGCCTTCCTATCCCGAGAGCGCCCGGAGGCACGTCCTCGGTAATCACCGAACCGGCGCCAGTGTATGCCTCATCGCCGACCTCTACCGGTGCGACCAGCGTCGTATCAACTCCGGTCCGCACTTTGCGGCCGATCTTGGTTCGATGCTTCTCCTTGCCGTCGTAGTTGGCCGTGGTCGTCGATGCTCCGAGGTTGGATTCCTCTCCGACCTCTGCGTCGCCCACGTACGAGAGGTGGGGGACCTTTGCTCCTCGACCTATCTGGGAGTTCTTGATCTCGACGAAGCTGCCCGCCTTCGATCCGTCTGCCAACTCGGTTCCCGGGCGGATGTGGGCGAACGGGCCGACCAGTACCCCCTCGCCGATAGTGCAGGAATCGAGGTGGGAATTGCGTACCTCTGACCTCCCGCCGACCTTGGAGTCGATCAGGGTGCTGTGTGGGCCGATCAGTGCGCCGGCCTCTATCGCCGTCGCGCCCTTGATCGAACATCCGGGCTCGATTCGCACGTCCTCGGCGATCTCCACATCGGCGTCGATCCAGGTAGAAGCCGGGTCGACCACGGTGACCCCTGCGCGCATGTGCCCCTCGAGCAGTGCCTTGCGGGCCTCGGCCTCCACCGCCGCCAACTCGATCTTGTCGTTCACTCCGACTGCGACCGCATCGGTCACGCAAGCCGCGATCGTCTTGCCTGCCTCGCGCATCGCCGGCAGGACATCGGGCAGGTAGTACTCGCCTTGGGAGTTGTCGTTCGATATATGCCCGAGTGCGTCGGCCAGCGCTTCGGCCCGGAAGAGGTACGTGCCTGCGTTTACCTCCCTGACCGCCAACTCCTCCGGCGTTGCGTCGCCAGGCTCCTTGGCCTCGACGATCTTCTCGACCGAACCGTCGAGGGACCGGATCACCCTCCCGTAGGCGCCCGGGTCTTCGAGCTCGGCCGTCAGGAGCACGGCCTCCGCACCGCTGGCATTCGACTCGTCACGGAGCATCTCGATCTCCTCAGCCGATACCAACGGCTGATCGCCGGAGAGGACCAGCACCGACTCGCTGTCTGCGATGACGGGCAGAGCTGCCCTCAGCGCACCGCCGGTGCCATCGGCTGTCGGCTGGATCACAGTCTCCACTCCGTCGGGCAGGACGCCGGAGAGATCCCGGTCGGGCGAGACGATCGCGCAGATGCGATCCGCGCCGGCCTCACGTGCGGCAGCGACCGACCATGCGATCATCGGCCTCCCGCAGACGGGATGGGCGACCTTGGGCAGAGAGGAGCGCATGCGCGTTCCCGCACCTGCAGCCATGATCAGGGCGGTCAGAGAACTCACGAGATTGATCCTAGGCGGTGGCGACTGCGACGGCGACAGGCATCGTGCGTGGTCCCAGCCGGTTGCTGGCGGAAAGAAGCTCCGGGGGGAGGATTCAAACCTCCGCTGCCAGGACCAAAACCTGGAGTGCTATCGCTACACCACCCCGGACCGAGACCTCAGTCTAGGTGTCTGCCTCGTAGCCAGTCGGTCCAGACGTTCACGGAAGCAGATCCATGAAGGGAATCAACACCACGTCGTAGGGAAGAGACCAGCAGCGGGAGTCGAGCAACGGCAGCGCGCTCGATCCGAGACTGACCGAGTAGTCGAGATGTCTCTGGGCAGGGGTACGTAGAGGATGAAACTTCGCGTAGGCGGCGACTACCTCGCGAGCATTCGCCTTCAGGACCTCCGGCTCATGCCAGGTAACCCGGAGGCTCTCGAGATGCAGCGCCCTCAGGTATCGGTTCTTCGGCAGATGAACCTCACGCATATACACGGCCTCGGCCACTCCCGCTCCGTATTCGTCACCGAGATTCCTCAGATACTCCTCGTTGAGTTGGTATCCGGCTTCGATCTGACGCCTGTTTGCATCGTTGAACAGCTCGAGCTTGCTCGAGTAACGAGCAAAGATCGCGCCTTCCGTACATCCGGCGTTTGCAGCAATACGGGCGGTAGTGGTGCGATCGTAGCCCCGGTCTGCCACCTCTTCCAGCGTCGAAGTGAGGATTGCGTCACCCAGCGGATCGCCTGAATCGAACTCGAGAGAGGCACTGAACTGATCTGCAGGTACATCAGGCAAAGGCTGTGGTTCGCGATCCTCCTGCAGAGCCTCCAGTAGAGGAGCGAGCGCATCGCTCAAGTCGAGGCGAGAAGAACCCGGGTGATACGAGCCGAGCAGCAGCCCGAGACCTGAAATCACCAGATACGCCCTTCGAGCTGCGGACGCTGCCGTCAGCTTCCCCGCGCGCGGACGACACCACCTCGCGACACTTCGGCCGAGCGAGTGCTCGACCGAGTCCTGCAGATCCGGATGGAATTGCGAAACCAGCAGCAGATCAGCGGCGGCCTTCAGCGAATCGTCAGGATTCATCATGAGGCGCGCAATCTCCTGGAACTCCTCCATTGCGAGCGTCCCTGCTGGGTCATCAGCGACGTCTACCAACCTCGAGATGACGTCTTCGAGCGCCGGTGAGAGACGCTCCTGCCAGAGACTGGACGAGAGTGAAGAGAGATCCGTATATCTGCTGCGGAGCGCCTGGGGCGACAGCCCTGCGCGACGCGTCACCGAACGGAAGCTCAAACCTCCCCAACCTTCCTGCGCAACCAAGGCAACAGCTGAGTCGAGCAAAGCCTCGCTGTTCCGCAATACCCGCGCCTGAGGAAAGCGGGAACTATGGCGTGGCTTGTTCACAGGTCCACAAGCCTACTCTCAGCCAAGGTGGCACCGTCAGACCGAGGCTCCCTCGCCGGGAATCGGAGTACCGGCCAGTCAGTCGGGCTCCGGAGCCTTACGCGAAACGCTTCCGGCCTCGGTGCCGGGCTCTCTCGCCGGACCACCAGGTCCGGCGATACCGAGTACCCGCATCGCCTTCAGGCCGAGACCGAGTTTCTCCCGTCCCTCGGTGGAGGTGGCATCGTGCCCGCAGAGTTCGCGCGCCCGCTCCAACCGGTACCGGATCGTGTGTCGGTGGGTGAACATGCGCTCCGCGGTACGGGCAACGTTGCCGTCGTTTTCGAGGTACGCCTCCAGCGTTGCCAGCAACTCCGTCTCGTACTGCTCGTCGTAGGCAGCGAGGGGCTCGACCGTCTCCGAGTAGAAACCCTGGAGTTCCCCCGGAGCCTCGCTCATCGCGGGCAGCAGGAGGCGGTACGAACCGGTCTCCTCGAAGGCGAGGTTCCCGGAGCCCTCGGCCTCGCCCACGTTCAGAGCGAGGCGGGCCTCCTGACCGGCCCGGTGCAGATCCGTCGGGTCCGCTGCCAGTCGACTCCGGCCGACGGTAATCGTGAAGCCGCCCAGTTCCACCTCGAGCTCCGCAAGCAGAGAGCGAGCGGCCCGAGCCAGCAGTCCCTCATCCTCGGTCGGCACCACGGCGATCAGTTCCGCATCGCGCCGCTCCACCCCGCCGGTTGCAGGCTCGGACGAGGCGACCAGGGCGCCGGGACTCACTGCCTTGACTCCGCGGACCGCGAGAGTGAGCGCTCGGGACCGCCAATCCTCGCTCTGAGCCGCTTTGGGGTGGACCCTTCCCATCACCACCCCTCCACCGGAATTCAGATCCGCTCCGAGATCTGCGGCACGAGCGGTGATGTCGCGACGATCGGTGATGTCGCGAACGAGCAGTGCCCTCACGAAGTCCCCGGCGGCTTCCTCGCTCGCCCAGTCTCCGGAGCGCGAGCGCTCCAACTCCAGCGCCAGCAGATTGAACACCAGCCGCTCGGTCGCTTCGCTCATGCCGCTCGCCTCTGCTCCTTCATCGCGCCGGATCCGCAACTCCCCCACCTGCTCCCCGGCGACTTCGAGCGCCACCGAGATCGCCTCATTGCCGCCAGCGAGCAACTTGGTCTCCTCGGCGGGAGAGGCAGCTGCCACCGCGAGCACTGCACTCGACCGATCGATCAGCGCAACGCTTCCGCCCAGGGCCCGGGCGGCGGCGCGGATCAGGGTCGGCAGGCCCTCGCCGGCCTCTATCCCCTCGGAGAGGGTCGCGAGATCGTCGGCCACTCCCGCTCGTAGGGACTCGGACTTGACCGGATCGTCAGGCATCGGCTACCTAGAGGCCGAGCGCACCGCTGATGTCGTTCCAGTAGTAGACGACGACCGCACCCACCGCGATACCGATCATCACCAGAGCCGCCAGCACGAACAGGCTGAGGAAGCCTGCGGCGGCCTTCTCCCAGGGCCGGCCGTAGGCACCGAGCGCCGGGGCAAGGATCAGGAATCCGAAGGCGACCAGCGAGACCAGACCTGCGATGCCGAACAGGAGGAATTCAGGCGCGATCGCGGCCGGCAGGACTTCAGGGAGTGTCGTTGCGGTTTCCATCTGCTCCTCCATTGTCGCGGATATGAGAGGCGACTAGCGCGAAGGCTCCGGCAATCGTCAGCGCAGCCACGCAGAGCGCCCACCCCGAGCTCACATCGCTCATCCAGTGGACCCTGAGGTAGACCCGGGTCAATCCGACCAGCGCCGTGAGCACGAGGCCGGCCACGATCACAACAGTGCGATGACTGTATTTGGGTACGAGCCTGAAGGCGATCGTGACCGCGAGCCAGGTGTAGATAACGGAATGGGTCGCGTGTCCGCTCGGAAACGACCAGCCCTTCGCATCGATCAGCGGATCGGGCGGGCGCGGGCGCTGTACCCAGTCCTTGATCTCGGGTACCAGCAGGAAGCTGACCGCAATGCCGATCACGAGCACGGCCAACTCGATCCTGCGCCCCATCACGAACAGACCCACGCCCGCGAGGAGCGCGATCGCGAGAGTCACCTCGAGCGAGCCGAGGACGGTGAGGGCCTCGGCGATCGCGGTCAGCCAGCTCGTCTCGATGCCCGTCGAGATGTCATAGGCGGTGGTGTCGCCAGGGGTCGGACCTGGATCGGCGGCGACGATCGTCCAGTAGGCGACCAGCACGAACAGGGCGACCGATACCGTCGCGAGGAGGGTGGTTAGCTCCAGACCCACTCCGTCGCCCGGGGTCAGCCGGTCTCTGATGAAGAGGAGCTGGGGCTTGAATCGGCGGGCGAGGGTGACCACCGGCCTCAGCACCGGCCGGCTCTCCATCTCCCGCACCGCCTTGCTCCGATTCTCGGGCTTGCTGAGCCACCGGAACGCCAGCGTCACGCCGACCGCGATTCCGACCAGGATCCCGAATCCGATCAGGGTGCGGCCGACGATCGACGCCGCCGTATCGAGACTCTGGGAAGCGAAGTACCCGATCAGGACGAGGATCGTCGCCCAGATTCCGGTGCCGAGGATCGAATAGGGAGCGAACGCCCCGTACGGCATCTTGCTGGTGCCGGCGATGAACGGAGCGAGAGCCCTGACCAGCCCGATGAATCGCCCGATCAGGATCGTCTTCCCTCCGTGTTTGGAGAAGTAGTCCTCGACCTGCGTCAGCCTCTCCTCGGTGATCCTGAACTTCGGGCCGTTCCGGACCAGGAAATCACGGCCCAGACGCGCACCGAGATAGAAGCTGACCGAATCGCCGGCGAAGGCGGCGAACCAGGTGATGGCGATCATCAGCCAGACAGATGCCTCACCCTGACCGGCAACCGCGCCACCGAGGATCACGGTGAACTCCCCGGGAGCGATCAGCCCGACGAAAGCCCCGGTCTCGAGGAATGCCAGACCGCCGACGAGCAGATACGACCAGGCGCCGATTCGACTTGCGATCTCCTCGATCACGTATTTCGGATCGAACGACGGGAGGTCGTCCCGGAAGACGAAGTACGCAACGACCAGGCCGACCACCGCGAGCCGGATCACCCAGCGGATCCGGCTCGAGCGTGCCTCGTTCGGGTCCGGCCGACTCCTTCGATCCGATGATCCGGGCAGCTTCACGAGTCGACCTCTGGGGCGGTCGATGGATCGAACGGACCTGCGGCGATCACCCCGGACCGGCCCTCCTCGACCAGCCTCTCGGCGGCCCCCACGGCATCTTCCTTGGTGGCGAACGACCCGAACACGGTCGGTCCGGAACCGGTGACCATCGCATGCACCGCCCCTGCCTCACGCAGGGCGGAGAGGCTCGCCTCGATCTCCGGTCGGAGGGAGGTTGCCGCTGTCTGGAGGTCGTTGACCATCGCCTCGACGGGCACCAGCGGGAGGCCGGAGGAACCGAAGCGCAGTGACTCGGCGACTCCGGCGAGCTCCGGGCCCGTGCGTGCCGAACCGATTCGATCAGCCTCTGCGTAGACCTCAGGGGTGGACAGGCCCTCATCGGAGGTGATCAACACGACGCCGAAGGCGTCGCCAGGCGGAGCGGCGGAGACCTCATCGCCGATTCCGCCGACGAGCGATCTCTGCGCCTCGGCCCCGTGCC